>JBGVKY010000028.1:0-5159 GCA_045123995.1 Clostridia bacterium | reverse complement strand
CCTTATCCATCAGAAAACGAAACAAGTTTTACCGAAGAAGAACAAGCTGAAGCTACGAAAGAATCAGGTGTAATAAAGCCGGGCTACAATGCAAAGGGAGAATGGAGTGAAGACCCCGATGCAGATAACTATGGCAAAGAGTCAGTAGAGTATAAAATGATTTCAAAGCTTAATGGTATGTGTGAAAAGGCCTCCGGTCAGAATAAAAACAATATAGCAATTTTTGCTGAAGATTTCAGAGATTTTGATACGGACTCAATATGTAAGGCTTATTATCTGAATGATTCAGACGGGGCAAACAAAAATGGGCATATTGGATTGCTTTTGGTTGACAAAGAAGGAAACGGTATGCTTTTCAGCTATGGTGCGGCATCAACAAAAGATATTATATATGGAGATGCAAGAATGTATGTTGGAGTTTATGAGAAAAATGGTGTAGAGTGGCTCTTAAATAATCAACATAGCTTTGTTTTGAATGAAGATGGAGATTGGCTTTTAGAGAAATATGACAGATGGCAAGATTTTAAAGTTTCTTCAGAAAACGGATATAAAATACTGGAAAATGCTATAGATGCATCAGTAAATTTAGAAAAATATGCCGTACTGTGGAATAATTGTAATCAGATGGTTATAGAAGCACTTGCTGCCGGAGGGATAAATATAGAACACCATTTAATACCGAACGATACTTTTGAAAACATATCTTGAAAAAGAGGGAGGATCATAATGAAAAAAGTGATACTTGCAATAGTAAGGATAGCAGTGGCAATTGTACTCGGCCTGTTACCTCTTACGTTGAGCATTATACATATATACAAACCGATTTCTTATGAATTGCATAAAAAAATTTTTTCCTGTATGTACGAATATTATTCTGCCTTTACTTATTTTGGCGGAATATATTATGCCGCATTAAATTTACTTTTGTTCGGGAAGAAGATGTCTTTTGCATTCTTCATAGGAATTTGTGGACTGGCACTATATCATATAGCTGAGTGGATTACTTATTTTTCCTACGCCATGATTGATGATCTGGGATGCGGTATTTTAGGATTAGTTGCAAGCTATCACTTTTTATCATTCCTTTTGTGTTTTGGGGTTGTAAGATTTTTGCAAAGCATAATCCGTCAAATTAAAATAAGTAAATCTGGTGGAGAAAACTACGATTCCATCGAGAAAGATGTAACCACCTACAAAAATAGGTTATGGAAATACCTTCCAAGCATATATATGCTCATTTGGGCAGTTGTAGAAAGTGTTTGGAGTGAATTGAATATAACCGGTGTATGGATTGCTATTTTGAATTTCATTCTTGCCTATGGCTACATTTTACCGATAGTTCATCCGATTTATCTGGTGGTTTTAAGCTATCGGGAAAAGAAAAAACTTTATCTTTTCCCTCTTCTTGAAATGGGTATATTACTTATCCCTTATTTGCTGATTCCATTTTTACCGATATCCATAGAAAAACATATTATTTGTATTGTTATACTGTACGAATACTTTTTGACTTGCTTTTTATGGAGCGGAGTTTTCCTGTTGAGAGGTAGAAGGAAACAGCAAATAAACACCTGCGGAAGACATAAAAATATAGAGGAGCACGGGTAAATGATAAGAAAAATTTTTTAACACAAGGGGACGGTTCTCCTAACACAAGGGGACGGTTCTCCTGTGTTCAGCTGTCGCACGACAGAACCGTCCCATTTATGTTTCAGAAAAATGCATCCCTGGAATTCTTTGTTAGATTCATTTCCATATTATCCTGATTTCGGAATTAATACCAGAATAAAAAATCACGGAATTAAATCCGTAATTTCTGCTCTTAAAGAAGTGAAATAAAAGGAGATTTTTATGAAAAAAAGAGATACTATTCTTATCGCCATAGCAGTATTTTTGCTTGCTTTCCCTTATCTGATTGGTATAGGAAGCGTTATTTGGGAAAACATTCCTGAAAGAAAAAAAGAAATAGATTTCACCTTAAAGTATTCCATAAACGGAGAGGTCATCACCATTTCCGATACTGCTGTTTGTGAGTTTGACCGCCATAAGTTCACATTTTATTCAGTGCCGGGGATTGAAAAGGTATATACCATATACATCCCAGGTAAGGAAACAAAAGAAGACGCAGATGCGCATCTTTCCTTCAATTTACTTGATCTTTCCGACGTAGAGACTACAGATCTTTTTGGGCATAATGCCACTCGAATCTATTACTATGCCGGAAATGCGAATTTTTATATGGATATCGGTTGGGGAGATAATCCACCCCATGACCCGAATGGTGTAGATGTTTCTTATATAGATGATTACGGACATAGTCAAAGCCAAATTATATATAACGACCAGGCAGAAGAGCTTTTCGGCGTAAGAATGATCAGCTTCGACTATGAAATCAGGAAGAAGTAAAGTGGTGACGGCAGACAAAAGGCGACGCCCGCTTTTTGTTACAGTCATTTTTGATCGGAAGATTATAAGTTTCTTAGTATAAAACTGCTTTTTAAGTGATTTGCCCCTGAAAAGCACCGCCTTTGGCGGTGCTTTTTTTCTTGACTTTTCTTTTAACCTAAAGTACAATATATGATAAGTAATTGTACTTTGGGGAGGTGGGAGCTTTGACAGAGAGAAATAAGACCATAAGGCTTACGGAAGAAGAAAAAAAGCTTTATCTTGCGCGGTGCTTAAAAATAGAAAAAGAGATTTCCTTACCTGAAGTTTTAGATAAAACTCTGTTGGGCGACACCTTAAAGATAATGGATTTTCTTCCAAAAGCTTTTGTGGACCTGCTTATTGTAGATCCTCCTTATAATATGGAAAAAAACTTCGGGGGAAATAAATTTAAGAAAACCACCGAAGAGGAATACGAAGAATACACCGAAAAGTGGATAGAAAAGGCAAAGCCTTTACTCAAGGAAAATGCGTCCATCTACGTATGCTGCGACTGGGAGTCGGGGATGGTTATAGGCAATGTATTGAAAAGGCATTTTAATATAAAAAACCGTATCACCTGGCAAAGGGAAAAGGGCAGAGGGGCCAAAGGCAACTGGAAAAACGGCATGGAAGATATATGGTTTGCTACTTTTGGCAAGGATTATACTTTCAACGTTGATGATGTTAAGATGCGGAGAAGGGTAATGGCACCTTACAAAAAAGACGGAGAACCCAAGGACTGGGAAGAAACAAAAGACGGAAATTTCAGAAACACCTATCCGTCCAATTTCTGGGACGATTTATCCGTTCCCTACTGGTCCATGGCGGAAAACACGCCCCATCCCACTCAAAAGCCCGAAAAGCTTCTTGCAAAGCTCATCTTGGCAAGCTCAAATGAGGGGGATGTGATTTTTGACCCCTTTTTAGGCTCGGGAACCACATCGGTTGTGGCAAAAAAACTTAAAAGACATTTTATTGGAATAGAGAAAAACGAAGACTACGCCGCCATATGTGAAAAAAGGCTTGAAATGGCAGATAAAGATAAAACTATTCAGGGTTATTCAGACGGTGTTTTCTGGGAGAGAAACACAAAAGTGCAGCAGCTTAGATACATGGATAAAAAATGAAATGATAGTAAGGATAATTCTAAAAGTAGCTAAAAGTACAATTTTTTTAAGCGTTTAGTGCATTCAAAAATAATTTAAAATAGTGTATAATTTTCTTGAAGTCATATCAAGGAGGTTATTTTATGAATAAAGTTGAAAAATACATTGAAGCTACCTGGGATAGTAACTACCGCTTCAAAACAGAGGATACAGAGGGCCCCACAGGATTTATAGGACTGCCCAGACCTTACACTGTTGCGGGTGTCGGTGCAATGTTTAACGAAATTTACTACTGGGGTACATTTTTCACAAACTTCGGTCTGCTTTTAAGCGGTAGGGAAGAAAGCGCAAGGGATAATGTTGACAATATGATTTACATGGTAAACCGTTTTGGATATGTACCCAATGCAAACAGACACATGTTTGAAACAAGAAGCCAACCTCCCTTTTTGTCAATGATGGTACTTGAGGTTTACAAGGCTCTTCCCAATAAAGAATGGCTTAAAACAGCCTATGACGCTTTAACCAAGGAATATAAGTTCTGGCAGGAAAATAGAATGACCGAAAGCGGCCTTAACAGATACTTAGGCGCAGACCCTAAGCATGAAAAATGTGCCAGGGAGTACTGTGGAAGAATACATAGGGAGATGCCAACATCCGAAGAAGAAATTTTAGAATACAGCTTAAGCTTCCAGTCAGGAGCAGAAAGCGGATGGGACTTTTCTACCCGTGCGGGAGTTTACAATCATCACTTTAACTTTGTGTGCTTAAACTCCATGCTTTACGGTCTTGAGACCAATATGGCTTACTTCTCAAAGGAGCTTGGCCTGGGTGAAGAAAACATCTGGGAAGAGAGAGCGGAAAAGAGAGCCGCCCTTATGAATGAGCTTATGTGGGACGAAGAAATCGGAGCGTTCTGCGACTATGATTTTGTTAATAAAAAGAAAGGGGACTTGGTATCACTTGCCATGTTCTATCCTTTGTTCGTTGGACTTGCTACAGCAGAACAGGCTGAAAAGACCATGAAGTTACTTCCCCGCCTTGAAGGAAGATATGCAGTTGCCGCTTGTGAAAAGAGAGACGATTTAATGAATCTTCAGTGGGACTTCCCTCACGGATGGCCTCCCCTGCAGCTTTTGTTAATGAAAGGCTTTATGCGTTACGGATATACCGAGGATGCCATACGACTTGCTAAAAAATACATTGAAGTTGCTGATATGAACTTTGAAGCAACAGGACAGCTCTGGGAAAAGTACAATTCCATTGACGGCAGTGTTTCTGCTACCAAGGAATATAAGACACCACCCATGATGGGTTGGAGTGCAGGGATTTATCTTTACTCCAAGAAGTTAGTTAAAGAAAATGATAAATAAAAAACTAAATATCTGATTGACACTTCTAAAATGCTATTCGCATTTTTTAACGAAGAGTCAACTTCGGTAAAAATTTTTCTTTATTGAAAAAAACAAAATGCTGTTCGCATTTTGGTAAATAATGTGTTGACATCTTCTAAAATGCTATTCGCATTTTTAACGAAGAGTCAACTTCGGTAAAAATTTTTCTTTATTGAAAAAACAAAATGCTGTTCGCATTTTGGTAAATAATGTGTTGACATCTTCTAAAATG
>JBGVKY010000027.1:0-28452 GCA_045123995.1 Clostridia bacterium | reverse complement strand
TGGCAGGCAGAAAGAAAAAGGATGACAATTTTTGGTTTGAGGAAGAAAAAACTAAAAGAAATAAAACCTATGACGGAGCAAATGCTGAGGTTTCTTATATTCCGGAATATAAGAGAAATTCTCCGTGGGAAATACCGGGAGATATTAAAGGCATAAAAAACGAGGGTAATAATCCCGCTTTTCCGTGGGACGATTTCAAACCATATCCAAAGAATAATGAGTCTGACAACTACTTGTATGACGGCGAAAAAGAAGATTATATGTTTTCTGCCAAAGCACCTGAAACTGAGGATTTATATTTTATGAATTCCGGGGCAGGAGGCTTAAACCCCGAGGCAAGCGAAATAAAAGAATCAGGCATAATAAAGCCGGGCTACAATGCAAAGGGAGAATGGAGTGAAGACCCCGATGCAGATAACTATGGTGAGGATTCAGCAAAGTATAAATTGCTGACAGTTTTTGATGAGGCTTGTGGAGCGGCAACAGATGAAAATAAGAGAAATTTATCTGCTATGTCAATAAATTTAAGAATTTTTGATGACACTACTATTGAGCGAGCATATTATTTAAATGATGAAGGAGGGGCTTGGAGACAGGGTCATGCTGCAATATTGCTAGTTAACAAGCAGGGAGAAGGAGCGCTATTTAGCTATGGAGCAGCTACTGGTGATATTTTTGATGGACCGCCAAGGATGAATATAGGAATATATAGTTCATCTGGGGTGGGAGAACTCATAAAAGGAAAGGAAGTTTTTGTTATATCTAATGCCGGAAATTTGCTTAAAGAAAAGTACGGAAGAAAAACGGATTATAATATCTCGGCAGAAGATGGATATAAAATGTTCAGTAAGGCGATTGAAATGACTGAATCAATGGGTGAATATAATGTTTTAACAAACAATTGTGATCAGGTAGTTACAGAAATTTTCAAGGAAGGAGGAATAAATATACTTAGTCTTATAAGACCAAACACGACTTATGATGTAGAAAGCGTAATAGATTTTTTCAGAGATATGGTGAAAGGAGATTAAAATGAATAAAAAGACATATTTGTTATTGTTTTTTATCCCTTTGATTACATGTCTTTCTCATTTTCATAATGTGCTGCCTTATGCTGCAGAAAAAATGTTCGGATGGATGTTTACCGGAGTTATGGAGATAGGGAACATATTGTTTTTTGTGAGCGGACTGTATTATTTTTTTATAAATTACCGTTATTTCAAAAATTCCCTTAAAAATGCTTTTGTTTTTTCTATTTCAGGCTTAAGCATGTGTTGGGGATTTGAAGCATTGCTTTACTTTGCCGTGGGACAGGTAGACAACGTAGGAATTTTTATCTTGAAATGTTTTTTTGTATATAACTACATATTGCTTTTTCTTGCTTGGGGAATAGCCTTGCTTGTCCGTTTTATAAAAGTAAAAAAGCATAATAGATTGAAGCAGTAAAACACAAGTAAACACAAGGGGACGGTTCTCCTGTGTTCAGCTGTCGCAAGTAAACACAAGGGGACGGTTCTCCTGTGTTCAGCTGTCGCACGACAGAACCGTCCCATTTAAACACAAGGGGACGGTTCTCCTGTGTTCAGCTGTCGCACGACAGAACCGTCCCATTTATGTTTCAGAAAAATGCATCCTTGGAATTCTTTGTTAGATTCATTTCCATATTATCCTGATTTCGGAATTAATACCATAATAAAAAATTACAAAATTGAATCTGTCGTTAATGTACTAAAACAGGTAAACACTCATAATACGTTTTATATTTCATTTTTTCCTTAATAATAAAAAAGCCGACATACTTCGGTGGCACTTCTCCCTAAGGAGTACCGCCGTTTGTATGTCGGCTTTTTGTGTATTATCTTAAAGAAGAATATTTGCAACCTGAATTGTGGATTTCATACGATTTGATTCCGGCAGACATCGGCATTTAACGTCTCCGCTTTTTTCTTTTTGAGAAAAAAATTGAAATCAAATGAAAAACCAAAAGCCCCGCAAGAGCTCCTAAAAAATCAAAAAACAAATCTTTAACCTGAAAGCTTCTTCCCGGCACAAAATACTGGTGGATTTCATCAAATACTGAGAAAATAAAGCATCCTGATAAAGAAAGGAGTGCTTTTTTTATTTTGGTAAACTTATAAAAAGATATGTTAATTAAAAAGAGGAAGGATAAAAGGGCATATTCCGTGAAGTGGGCGAGAGTTCTTACGGTTTTATCCACCGTTGATATAAGCCTTGTCTGCTGAGATTTTGTGAGATACTCAAAGCCATCGTAAAAGAACAAAAGAATCTTCGATGTAACCGAACGGCTTGTGCCGGTGGAAACCTTAGCATTCTCAGCTGAAAGGGAAAAAATCATAAACATAAGTAGAAGGGCTAAAATGAGGGAAATAGCCTTGTAAAGGGTTGTTCTTTTCATAAAAATCTCCTCAGATTAAGAGTTCTTACTATAATTATAGAAGCCTTAATAAAAAAAGTCAAAAAAATTTTGAAAAAAATGAAAAAAACTATTGAAATTTTGTGAAAAGTGGTTTATAATAGTGACATAGTAGTAAGTTGATGGTGGAAATGTGGGAAAAAGTGGTGGAAAACTCAAAGAAAGGAGGCAGGTAGTATGGATAAAGTTATTTTTTACGGCGAATATGAGCACTCGTTGGATGAAAAGGGCAGAGTTATACTTCCTGCTAAATTCAGAGAGCTTTTGGGAGACCATTGCCATATAACAAGAGGATATGACAACTGCCTTTCCATATACGATGACAAGGGTTGGGAAGAGTGCCTTGAGAAGATGATGAAAAATCTCGAACATGAAACCAACGGACATCACAGAAGATTAAACCGTAATCTTTCATCAGGCGGTGTGGATATAAATATTGATAAGCAGGGAAGAATGCTCATTCCTCCGCTTCTCCGTGAATATGCGGGTATAGATAAAGAGGTAAGCATTATCGGTTCTGTTAACAAGGTGGAAATCTGGGATAAGGAAGCATGGCGTAAGTATATAAACGACGAAGAGAACACCATGGTAACTTCAGCCGAGGAAGTGGAAAAGGCAAACAATGGCTATTGAGTTTTTTCACATTTCGGTATTAAAGGATGAGCTTACCGATGGAATTATAACCGACAAAAACGGCATCTATTGCGATATGACATTGGGAGGTGCCGGACACAGTAAGGCTCTTTTGGAAAAAACTAAAGGAGCAGTGCTTGTAGGAATAGATAAAGACCCTCTGGCTCTTTCGGTGGCGAAAGAAAGATTAGAGGAGTTTTCGGAAAGAGTACATCTTCATCATGGAGACTTCAAGGAAATAGATATAGCGGCAGAGGAAAACGGCATTGAGCTTTTTGACGGGATAATGGCAGATCTGGGAGTTTCAAGCCCCCAGATAGACGATGCAGAACGCGGATTTTCCTATATGCACGATGCGCCCCTTGATATGAGAATGAATACAGAAAGCGATTTTTCCGCTTACGATGTGGTAAACGGTTATTCCGAAGAAGAATTGACGAGAATAATCGGGACATATGGAGAAGAACGCTGGGCAAAAAGAATTGCCGAGTTTATAGTTAAAAAAAGACCTGTTAATACTACCTTTGAACTGGTGGATATTATAAAGGCTGCGGTCCCTCAGGGAGCAAGGGAAAAAGGAGGTCATCCTGCAAAAAGAACTTTTCAGGCCATAAGAATTGAAGTAAACGGAGAACTTGATTCTGTGAATGAGGCAATAGAAAAGGCGGTTTCTCTTTTGAAAAAAGGCGGGAGACTCGGGATTATCACATTCCACAGTTTAGAAGACAGAATTGTAAAGCAGGCTTTTCAGACTCTGGCAAAAGGCTGTACTTGCCCTCCAAGCTTTCCTATATGTGTATGCGGAAAGAAGCCTTCAGTGAAGATAATAACTAAAAAACCCATATTGCCCGGAGAAAAGGAACTTGAAATCAACTCTCGTGCCAAAAGTGCGAAATTAAGAATAGCTGAAAAAATTTGAGAAAGGGATTGAAAAATGGAACGTATAAGCGGAAGTAATGCGTACAGAATAAGAATTCAGGAACGGGAAGAGCAGAGACTTGAAAGACGAGACAATCCCAGATACGAAGCTTTTGTAAAATTAAGGAAAAAGCAAATCATTGCTACCATGCTTCTTATAATGTCGGTGGCTATGGTTGTTATACTTCGCTATGCTCAAATTTCAGTGCTCAATTCTGAAATACAGAGAACAAAGAAGGTTTTGGATGATGCCAAAACCGAATGTACTAACCTATGTATAGAACGTGACAGAATAATAGATTTATCTCATGTGGAAGAAATTGCGACAGAGTCATACGGAATGATAACACCCAATAAGGATCAGATTATTTATATAAGTGTGTCCAAAAAAGACAACGTGAAAGTGAACACATCTTCTCTCTTCGGTGGGTATTCTGAAAGTATGAATTCATCGGTCGGTTAATCATAATAATAAATATGCTGCATATTGATAAAATGACTAAAGGCCGTTTTATGAATGCGGCATTTTTCCGTTTATTAAGAGTTTGTCAAAATTGGTAAAATTAAGGAGTTTATGTGATGAGCGCGCTTTCTGTGAAAAAAAGAATGAAAATTCTGTCCTTCATTTTTGTGGGAATTTTAGCGTTTTTAATAGTATGGCTTATCTATCAGAATATAGCTTTGGGTGCCCGTTACAAAGAGGCGGCGAAAGAGCAGCAGACAAAGGATATAACAGTAGCTGCAAAAAGGGGAGCTATATATGACAGAAACGGAAAACAGCTGGCAGTAAGTGTTTCTGCGGATACGGTTATACTTGACCCAACGGTAATAAGAAAATACGACCTTGCGGAAAAGACCGCACAAAATCTTTCTCAGATTCTGGGCATGGAATATGAGACCGTATATAATGTGACACAGAAAAAAAGTAGCTATGAAATACTTAAAAAGAGAATAAGTTTGGAGGAGTCCAAAAGAATTAAGGAGCTTAAAGACAGACGCGGTATCATTCTTGAAGAAGATACCAAGAGAAATTATGTATATGGCTCTTTGGCTTCAAATATTTTAGGCTTTACAGGTTATGACAACCAGGGACTTGACGGAATTGAAAGTGTATATAATTCAGTTCTTTCGGGAAAAAACGGAAGAAAAAGTGTAGCTGTAGCAAACGGGGGACTTGAGCTTCCCTATGCCTACGAAAAATATGTTGATCCCGAAAACGGAGAAAGTCTGGTTTTAACCATAGATGAGACCATTCAGCATATTGCCGAAATGAGACTTACTGAGGCGATAGAAAAATACGGAGTAAAAAAGGAAGGCTGTCTCATAGTTATGGACCCCGATACAGGGGAAGTTTTGGGTATGGCAGCAACTCCCGGATATGACCCCAATGAGCCCTTTGAAATTTATAACGAGGGAATGAAAGGGAAAGTGGAAGCCCTTTCGGAGGAAGAAAAATCTGAAGCAAAAAAGGCAGCGCAATATAAACAGTGGAGAAACAAAGGCATTTCAGATACATACGAGCCGGGCTCGGTATTTAAGATAATCACTGCGGCGGCGTGCTTGGAAGAGGGAATAGTTGATACACATACACAGTTCAACTGCCCGGGCTATATGCACGTGGCAGGCTGGAACATAAATTGCTGGAGATATTATAATCCCCACGGAATACAGAATCTGGAAGAGGGACTTGCAAACTCCTGCAACTGTGTATTTATGAATTTAGGACTTAAATTAGGTGGCGAAAAGTTCAGGAAATATGTAAAAGCCTTTGGCTTTGAGGAAAAAACCGGTATCGACCTCCCCGGCGAATCTGAACCTATAGTAAGAACAACATATCAGGATATAGATGTGGCAACCGCTGCTTTCGGGCAGAATATAAACGTTACACCCCTTCAGATGATAACGGCAGTTTCATCTGTAATAAACGGGGGAGAGCTTTTAAAACCCAGAATTGTAAAGGCCTTTAAGGACGAAAACGGCAAGGTGGTAAAATCCTTTGAAAAAGAAGTTGTAAGACGTGTAATATCAAAGGAAACCAGCGAGCTTATGAAAGGTTATCTTGAAGGTGTGGTTAAAAACGGTACTGGCGGTGGAGCTAAGATTTCAGGTCAGAGAGT
Organism: Clostridia bacterium; assembly: GCA_045123995.1. Taxonomy (GTDB): domain Bacteria; phylum Bacillota; class Clostridia; order CAKSNL01; family HGM11501; genus HGM11501. Next base: position 22,350 of record JBGVKY010000027.1, on the reverse strand, counting down.
GGGCGGAAAAACAGGAACCAGTGAAAAACAACCCCGTGATGGTAGAAAAATCGCATCTTTCTGCGGATTTGCTCCTGCCAACGACCCAGAATTTGTGGTACTTGTAATGCTGGATGAACCTACCCCAGGTGTAGGAGAGGGAAATATCAACGCAGGCGGCGGACAGATTGCCGCACCCACTGCAGGACTTGTAATTAACGACATATTAAGATATATGGGTATAGAACCTCAGTACAGTGAAAGTGAGATACTTTCAAAGGGACAGTATGTACCTGATGTTACAGGATTATCACCTAAAGAAGCTGAGGAAGAATTAAAGAAAAACGGATTCAATGTGACATTGGTAGGCATGGGAGAAAAGGTATCAGATCAGATGCCTAAAAGCGGAATAATGCTTTCCGAGGGTTCATCTGTAATTATTTATACAGAGGGAGATGCGAAAGGACAGCTTGTAACCGTCCCTGATGTGTCGGGAATGAGCAGTTCCAACGCTCAGGCGGTTATAAGAGAAGCGAAGCTTAATTTCAGACCTTCCGACATGGGAGCATCCTCCATGGGCGGAGCTATAGCGGTAGAACAGAGTCCCAAAGCAGGAGAAATCGCAAGCATGGGAACCGTCGTATATGTAAAATTTGTATTACAGGACGTAGACTGACATTAAATTAAGGCCGAGAAAGGGTTGACGCAAATGAATTTGAGCAAAATCTTGGAAAATACAGAATATAAACTGGCAAAAGGCACTTTAGATTTGGAAATAAACAAAATAGAGATAGACTCAAGGAAAATAGAAAAGGGAGATGTGTTTTTCGCTCTTACAGGTCTTGGCGCCGACGGGCATAATTACATTCAAAAGGCAATAGAAAACGGAGCTTCAGCCGTTGTTGCCGAAAGAGAATGTGATACTTTTGGCAAAACATTGATTATGTGCGAAAATTCAAGAAGTCTTTTGGCTTACGCATCTGCCGCTTTTTACGGACATCCGGCAGATAAAATGAAGCTTATAGGAGTGACGGGGACCAACGGAAAAACTACAGTTACACACATAATAAAGCAGATACTGGACTTAAAAGGAGTAAAGACGGGTTTAATTGGTACAAATCACTATCTTTTGGGGAATAAGGAACTTCCTTCCACGGGAACAACTCCGGAGGCTATGGAGCTTCACGGGATATTTAAGAAAATGGCAGATGAAGGAACAGAATATGTAATAATGGAAACATCGAGCCATGCCCTTGATCTGGATAGATGTCTGGGACTTAATTTTGAAGTGGGAGTTTTTACAAATTTGACACAGGATCACTTAAATTATCACAAGGATATGGAAAGCTATGCAGAGGCGAAGGCGAAGCTCTTTTCCATGAGCAAGATTGCGGTACTTAATTCCGATGACCCTTACTTCAAAGTAATGAAGAAAAATGCAAAAAGAGTCATTACTTACGGAATAACAAAAAATCCTGACATGATTGGTGAAAATATTGAATATTCAGAAAGAGGCGTGAGCTTCGACTGGAAATTCGGCGCATCCAAAGAGCGCATGAGAATGGCAATTCCCGGTAAATTCTCGGTCTACAACGCGCTGGCAGGTATAGGAGCAGGTGCGGCATTGGGGTTAACCGATGAAGATATCTTAAAGGGTCTTTTATTGGTAAGAACGGTGAAGGGAAGGGCAGAGGTTGTGCCCGTAAACGAGAATTTTACGGTTATGATAGACTATGCTCACACTCCTGACGGCATAGAAAATATATTAGATGCCGTGAAAGGCTTTGTGAAAGGAAAAATAATTATTGTATTTGGCTGCGGAGGGGACCGTGACAGAGATAAACGTCCCAAAATGGGAAAATCAGCCGTATCCAAAGCGGATTTCTGCGTTGTAACCAGCGATAATCCGAGAACGGAAGACCCGGATGCTATAATTTCTGATATTCTTCCCGGACTTTCTGGATTTGAAGAAAAATATAAGGCCATAACCGATAGAACAGAGGCTATAAAATATGCTCTTTCCATTGCGAAAGAGGGGGATGTAGTGCTCTTAGCCGGTAAAGGACACGAAACCTATCAGGATATTGGTGGAGAAAAAATCCACTATGACGAAAGGGAAATCGTAAAAGACATACTTAGAAAAGGGTGATTAAATGGATTACTTTGTATGGGGATTGGTTGCTTTCTTGACAGCACTTTTAATATCCCTTATAGTGGGTCCCTATATCATAAAAAAGCTTCACGAGGCTAAATACGGTCAGGAAATAAGAGAGGAAGGCCCCAGCTGGCACAAGGCGAAAAGCGGGACTCCTACAATGGGAGGATTTATATTTTTTATAGGTCTTGTTCCATCGGTCCTTTTGGTACTTCTGCTTTCTAAGGAATTTAATCTGACCTTTCTTTTGGTGTTTTTAACAGCCTGCCTTTTCGGTCTTATAGGATATACGGATGACTACATAAAGGTTATAAAGAAAAGAAATTTAGGATTAAGTGCCAAAGCTAAATTTGCATCTCAACTTATAGTAAGTGCGGCATTTTCCCTTTTGCTTTATTATGTAAAGGGCGGTGAGGTTTTCCTTTTTGCGGGGACCTACGACTTTTCATATTTCATAATACCTTTTAACATTTTTGTTATGCTTGCCATAAGTAATGCGGTTAATTTAACTGACGGGGTTGACGCACTGGCAGGAAGCACAAGCTTTCTTGCGATAGGATTTTTTGCTTTTGCAGCATTAATAAAGGGTGAAAATGCCCTTTTTGCTCTGCTTATCGCATCTATGGGCGGAATACTTGGATTTTTATTTTATAACCGCCATCCTGCCAAGGTCTTCATGGGAGATACAGGCTCATTGTTTCTGGGAGGACTTATAGGAGTAGCTGCTCTTTCTTTAAAAGTTCAGTTTTTACTCATACTTGTAGGGCTGGTTTTCTTTATTGAAACCTTATCTGTAATTATGCAGGTTACATATTTTAAGATAACAAAAGGGAAGAGAATTTTCTTAATGACACCCATACATCATCATTTTGAGAAAAAAGGATGGTCTGAGGTGAAAATTGTGGTTGTGGCATCTTTGATAACTGCCGTAATGGGAGTTATAAGTGCATTTTTAATAGTTTAATTTAGGAGGCAAATATAAATGACGGCACTGAAAGCGGCAAAAAAGATAAATAAGCAGGCCAGCACAAAAAAAGGGGAGATGGACGGAGTTTATCTCATTTTGCTTTGTGCTCTGGTGTGTGCAGGTCTTTTGATGCTGATAAGTGCAAGTACCCCTACATCTATAGGAACAAAAAGCCCTTACGGCGGAATTCTGAAAAACTGTATCGTTGCCATCATAGGCTTTACTGTTATGATAATTGTGGCAAGGGCCGATGATTACATAAAATACAGAAATTTAACACTTCCTGTTTATTGTTTATGTGTTATTCTTATGTATCTTACTCCTTTTATAGGGGTAGAAAGACTTGGTGCTACAAGATGGATACAGCTTGGACCCTTAAGCTTTCAGCCTTCTGAAATAATGAAAATTGCACTTATTTTGCATCTTGCAAATGTCCTTTCTGAAGATAAGAAACGGGATACTAAAAACATGAATTTATTCCAGAGGATAATATATGAATTCAGAATAGAAATTCTCATTTTAATCCCGGCTTTGGGTGCGGTAGCACAAAGCCATCTTTCAGGAGCCATAATAATATGCGGTATCGGTTTTACCATGTTTTTTGTATATGGAATGCCTAAAAGTAAAATATGGGGTATTGGAATTTTAGGTGTTTTGGGCGTTGGTGCCTTGGCTATTTTTGAACCTTACAGACTGGAGAGAATTTTAGGCTCATGGAACCCTGAAGCCGACCCCCTGGGAAACGGCTGGCAGATACTTCAGTCCCTTTATGCCATTTGCTCCGGTGGATTTTTCGGTATAGGCTTCGGTCAGTCCCGCCAAAAATATAACTGGCTTCCCGAGGCTTCAAACGACTATATTTTTGCCATTATATGCGAAGAAATGGGAATTTTGGGAGGTATGGCAATAATTGTGCTTTTCGGACTTTTTGTGTGGCGAGGAATAAAAATTGCCTTAAGTGCAAGGGAAATGTTCGGCTGCCTTATTGCCTTCGGAGTATCTGTTATGATAGGACTCCAGGCGGCAATAAATATAGCCGTTGTGACAAATCTCATTCCCTCAACGGGAATGCAGCTTCCTTTCTTCAGTTCAGGCGGTACATCTTTGATAATTATACTTGCCGCTACGGGAATAGTTTTAAATATATCCCGATATCAGAAAAAAGGAGCAGGCGTTATCCATAAAGTAAAATAAAGAATGGAGAATTTTATGAGAGTAATTGTATCAGGAGGCGGAACCGGTGGTCACATCAATCCGGCTATAGCTATCGCTAAGTACATAAAAGAAGTTGAACCGGAATCGGAAATTCTTTATGTGGGCACGAAAAACGGACTTGAGAAAAAACTGGTGCCTGCTCAGGATATTCCCATTAAATACATTGATGTTTACGGATTTAAGAGAAGTCTTTCACCTAAAAACATATACATTCTCGCAAAAGCTTTTAAGGGGATTAAGGACGGGAAAAAGATACTCAAGGAATTTAAGCCCGACGTTGTAATAGGTACAGGAGGTTATGTTTGCGGCCCTCTTCTTTATGCCGCATCCAAAATGGGAATTCCCACGATTATTCACGAGCAGAATGTTATTCCCGGCCTCACGGTAAAGATGCTGTCTAACGTAGTGGATGTTGTGGCAACGAGCTTTGATACAACAAAAAATTATCTTAAAAAGCATAAAAAGATAGTTCTTACAGGAAATCCTGTGCGTGCGGATTTGCTTAAAGTTACACGCTTTGAAGCAAGGATTAAATTTGATTTAGACGAAAAACCCACAGTTTTATTTATGGGCGGAAGCCTTGGAGCAAAGAGCATAAATGATGCGCTTATTGATATTGTAACGAAAAATATGGCTGAAGACTATAACGTAATTGCTTCAACGGGGGAAAGAAACTTTGATTATGTAATGGAAGAAATTAAAAAAGAGGTTTCGGATATTCCCAAAAACATAAATATTCAGCCTTATATATATAACACAGATGTAGCCTTTGCGGCGGCGGATATTATTGTATGCCGTACGGGAGCTGTTACCGTAAGCGAACTGGCAGCATCAGGAAAACCCTCTGTTGTTGTGCCCAGTCCCAATGTGGCACACAATCATCAGGAATATAATGCGAAGTACTTATCTGACAGAGGGGCTGCTATTTTAATACATGATAATGAGCTTACCGGTGTAAAACTGAATGCGGAAATACTTACGCTGGTGAATGATAAAAAACGTCTTGAAGAAATGGGCATAAAGGCTAAAACTGCGGCAATTTATGATGCTACGGATAAAATATACACCGCAGCAAAAAAACTTACGGGAAAAAATTAACAAAAAATCACCTTTGGCATAAAATGTGCTAAAGGGGGGTGCCTTAGGTGAGTAAGTACATAATAAACGGCAAAAACAAATTGGACGGTAAGGTGAAAATTCACGGAGCAAAAAATGCAGTATTGCCCATTTTGGCAGCAAGTGTTATAAGCGGAAAGGAAAGTATAATTCACGACTGTCCCGACCTTAGCGATGTTACGGAATCTCTTGAAATATTAAAATTCTTAGGTTGCAGCGCAAAAAGGGAAGGAGAAAGTGTAATTATAAATTCTGAAAGCCTCTTAAAAAACGAAGTTCCCGAACATCTAATGCTCAAAATGAGATCTTCGGTGATATTTCTGGGGGCCTTGATTGCCAGGTGTAAAAGTGCCAAAATTACACTCCCGGGCGGCTGTGAAATAGGACCCAGACCTATAGATTTACATCTTAAGGCACTAAGACAGATGGGCATAGTGATTGAGGATTCAGGCGGGATTATAAGCTGTGACGGCAGTAATATAAAAAGTGCAGAAATCCATCTGGATTTCCCAAGCGTGGGAGCTACTGAAAATATTATGCTGGCAGCGCTCTCGGCAAAGGGAACTACTGTAATAAGCAATGCAGCAAAAGAGCCTGAAATTATGGATTTGGAAGATTATCTCAATAAATCGGGATTTAAGGTGTCGGGAGCAGGAACTGATAAAATTTACATAGAGGGAGGGAAAGGGTGCGAAAACTCTGAGCACACGGTAATTCCCGACCGTATTGAAGCGGCAACTTATATTTCTGCTATTTTGCTTACTGAGGGCAAAGGAGAAGTAACTAATATAAGGAAAGACCATATGGAGGCTTTTTTATCGGCACTTAAGGAAAGCGGAGCAGACTTTGATGTTAATGATAACTCCATATTTGTAAGGTATAAAAAAAGGCTTGAGGCGGTAAGACATATAAGAACATACCCTTATCCCGGATTTCCGACTGATATGCAGTCTGTATTCATGAGTCTTATGGCAAAGGCTGAGGGAACGGGAATTATAGCCGAAAATATCTTTCATGACAGATTCCGACATGTGGACGGATTAAGACGAATGGGAGCAGATATAATAACAGACGGAAACGTTGCGATAGTAAGAGGGGTTGAAAGGCTTACCGGAGCCAATGTAAAGGCATGGGATTTGAGAGGTGGAGCTGCCCTTACCATAGCTGCTCTTTCTGCAGAGGGAGAAAGCACAGTTGATAATGTTAAATACATAGACAGAGGCTATGAAAGATTTGAAGATAATTTGATGTCAATGGGAGCTGACATAAGAAGGAAGTGATAACTTGGCTGACTCAAAAGATAAAAGAAAAAATTATGAGCTTAATAAAGAAGAATATGATAAAGCGGAAGCAAAGAGATTGGCAGAGGCTAAAGGGCGGCGAATAAGAAGAAAGCGTCAGAGAAAAATATTTACAGCCTTGTTTTTGATCCTTTTAGTTCTTTCGTCCCTTTTGATATTTATAAAAACACCGCTTTTTGAGGTGGATGTAATAACCGTTTCGGGAAACAACCTGGTGTCCTATGAAGATATAGTCTCTTCATCGGGGACCAATCTGGGAGATAATATATTTAACCATACGGCTTCGTTTATAGAAAGGCAGATAATAAAATTACCTTATATAAGCAAGGTTGAAGTAAAAAAGAAATACCCGTCTGAAATTGTTATAGAGGTGGTAGAGGAAGACGTTTTCGGGGTTCTTCAGTTTATGGATAAAAAAATTGCCTTTGATAAATTCGGTAAATCCATAAAGGAGTTAACGGATGAGGAAGCAGAAAATATTCTCACAGTACGTGGAATTGAAGAGGGTACTTTCAAGCTGGGCGAATATGTGGATTTTCTCGATAAAAGTAAGAGAGAAATCTTTGAGCGATGCTTAAGATATATAGTAGATTATGACATTGAAAATGTCAGCCTTATTGACATAGAAGATACTAAAGATATCTATATGGTAGTAGGAAGAGGGCTTAAGGTAAAAATAGGCTCACTTGGAACCGAAGATGAATTTTCCTATAAAATGGCATATATAAAAGAGGTTATGGCAAATCTTCCCCGGAATGTATCGGGTGTGATTGACGCCACCAATATAGAGTCGGGAGTGTCCTACCGAACGGAAGAAGCAGAAAGGGAGGATGTTGAGGAAGAAAAGCCTATGGAGGAAGGAGAAGTTTCTGAAAAAACAGAAGAAAATTCACAATAAATGATTTTTAATCATTGACAAAGTTGCAAAAATGTTATAATATATAATAGTAAAATTGGATAAGGAGGCAAAAAATATGCCGGAGGATAAAATGTTTGAAATGAAAGAAACTCAGATTATTAAAGTTATTGGTGTAGGCGGCGGCGGAAACAACGCTATTAACCGAATGGTGGCTGCCGGTGTTAAACACGTTGAATTTATTGCAGTAAACACAGATGCTCAGGCTTTGGCTTGTTCCAAGGCTGACAGAACTCTTCAGATCGGCGACAAGGTTACAAAGGGACAGGGCGCAGGTTCCGACCCCGAGGTTGGTAAGAAAGCTGCTGAAGAATCTGTAGCTGAACTTGAAAAGATTATGGAAGAAGCAGACATGGTATTTATCGCTGCAGGTATGGGTGGCGGAACAGGTACAGGTGCAGCTCCCGTTATCGCAGGCATTGCCAAGAAAAAGGGAATTCTTACAGTTGGTATCGTTACAAAGCCCTTCCAGTTTGAAGGTAAGAGAAGAATGGACAAGGCTTTAGAGGGTATCGAAGCTCTTAAAGAGAATGTTGATACAATCGTTGTAATCCCCAATGACAAGCTTCTTACAATCGGAAGTGCAAAAACCACACTCCGTGATGCATTCGTAATGGCTGACGAAGCTCTTCGTCAGGGCGTACAGGGAATCACAGAGCTTATCGGTAATGTTGGTTTCATGAACGCTGACTTTGCTGACGTAACAAGCGTCATGAAGGATGCAGGATGTGCTCATTTCGGTATCGGAAGAGCATCAGGTGAGAACAGAGCTGAACTTGCTGCAAAGGCTGCTATCGAAGCTCCCTTACTTGAAACAAACATCGAAGGTGCAACAGGCATACTTATGTGCATCACAGGAAACGACGATCTTTCCCTGTTTGAAGTTAACGAAGCTGCAGAGCTTGTTCAGAGCTATGCTGACCCCAACGTATTCTTCAAAATGGGCATGATTACAGACGAATCTATGGGTGACGATGTTTCTATTACAATTATAGCAACAGGCTTTGAAGGAAAAGAAAAGAAAAAGGGCGACTCTATCTTCGGCGCACTTAATATTGACGGTGGCGATGACAGCTATCCCGACATTCCTGTTTTCCTTAAGAAACCCAACTTAGAATAATACATAAGTCCGTGGCGTATGCCACGGACTTTTTTATATAATAAGCCCCGAAGAAATTTTTCTTCGGGGCTTATTATATAATCTATCATTGCAAAAAAGAAAAGATGAACTTATTCTTCGTCGCCCTCTAAAAATTCATCAGAGAGGAGAGAGTCATTATTAGCGGAAAGTTTAACCTCACCCTTATAGTGAGCTAAAACCTTTTCCTTTACTTCGGCAAAGATTTCAGGATGCTCCATTAAGTACTGCTTTGCATTTTCTCTGCCCTGGGCAATACGCTCGCCATTATAGGAAATCCAGGCACCTGCTTTGTTTATGATGTCAAGCTCAACTGCCATGTCTAAAACCACACCCTCGGGAGCGAAGCCCTTACCGTAGAGCATATCAAATTCCGCTTTCTTGAAGGGAGGAGCAACCTTGTTCTTAACGATTTTAACCTTGGTTTTTGTGCCAATGATATTTGCTCCTTCTTTAATGGGCTCACCCTTACGGATATCCATTCTAACGGAGGAATAGAACTTAAGAGCCATACCGCCTGTGGTGGTTTCGGGATTACCGAACATAACTCCAACTTTTTCACGAAGCTGATTTATAAAGATAACGATGGTATTTGTCTTATTTATTATACCTGCAAGCTTACGGAGAGCCTTGGACATAAGTCTCGCCTGAAGACCAACCTGCTGGTCCTCCATTTCACCGTCGATTTCAGCCTTGGGAACCAATGCTGCAACGGAGTCTACTATAACAAGGTCCACCGCACTGCTTCTTACCAATGATTCCACAATGGCAAGAGCCTGCTCACCGGTATCTGGCTGGGAAACCAAAAGCTCGTCAATGTCAACGCCCAGAGTCTTGGCATATTCGGGGTCCAAAGCATGCTCTGCATCAACGAAAGCAACAATTCCGTCCTCTCTCTGGCACTGTGCCGCAAGCAAAAGGGTCAATGTGGTTTTACCTGAAGATTCGGGGCCGTATACTTCGACAATTCTTCCCTTGGGAATACCGCCGATTCCCAAAGCGATATCAAGGCTTAAAATACCGGTGGAGAGAGCTTCAACCTCTAAATTACCGGATTCGCCAAGCTTCATTATGGTTCCTTTACCGTAATCTTTCTCTATTTGTGCAAGAGCACTTTTCAAAGCATCTGCCTTTGACTGATTGTCGCATTTGGGTGACTGTGATTTTTTCATTTATATAACCTCCTACAATAAGAACAAATATTCGCCTTTTTCTATATTATAAATGCGAACATATGTTTTGTCAATAGTTTTTTAAAAAAATTTTAATTTATATTATTAAGTATACTATCAAAGGAATTTTTCGTCAAGGAGGATTATATCAAAAAGTGAGTCATATAATAAAAAGAGGTGATTTTTTTGAGTAGTAAATATAGGTTTTTTCACGATGCATATAGCTCCATGGGGCATGTAAGCTATATGGATGATTATACGCTGTCTTCAAAGAAAATTATAATATTAAAAAATTTAACCAAAAGAGCATCGGATTTGATTTTCGGTGAAATTGAAAATATTTTAGATAAAAATAAAGTGGGGCATAAAATTCTCTTGGGATGCGCACATGAAAAATACATTGACGCCATAAAAACGGGAAATATTCTTTTTGTAAAGGATAAATGTCTCAAGGGAAAGGTCAAGGGGGAAGTCCTGGATTTTTCAGACTGCTATGGTGATTTTTTGCCTGAAGATAAGAAAGAAGAATTTATAAAAAAAGAAAAGGAAGAAAAGGAAAGTATATTTTATCATCTTTCCCAGGCAAAGAAAATCCATGATGACTGGGAGAAAATTTATATAGAAAATATGGACTTTGATATTCTTGAAAAACGTACAGATTCCCTTATCTTGGGCCTTTTCAGCGGAAAATCGGTAAAGAGCAGTACGGGGAAATCGGAACGTGGATTTTTCGGAAGCATGCTTCCCGAAGGGAACATAAACTACATAGAGAACTTAACTTCGGGAACAAACAGACGTATTTTAATTAACGGTCGCCCCGGCACGGGAAAATCCACCATTTTGAAAAAAATACGAAAAGAGGCTTTGATAAGAGGCTTTTCCGTGGAAAGCTATTACTGCAGTTTTGACCCCGTGAGCCTTGATATGATAGTAATAAGGGAAATGGGATTTTCGGCATTTGATGCAACAAATCCTCATGAAAAGAAACCTGAAAGAAGCGGAGATGAGGTATTTGACGTTTACGAAATGGCGGTTAAAAAGGATACAGATGAAAAATTTTATAAGGAGCTTACGGAAATAAAAAGAAGCTATAACGAAGAAATTTTAAAAGCAAAGATGCATCTTAAAAGAGTTTTATATCTTGAAAGTGAAAAAGAAAAAGTCCTCTCGGGAAGCCTTGACTACGGAAGACTTCAAAAAACTGCGAGAGAACTTGAAGGATTTCTTATTTAAAACTAAATTTTATTTCGTCACGAAGCCATGCCGCGCTTAAAGGCGCCCAGCTTTTTACATGGGGAACTGTCGGGTCAATTCCAAGACCGTGAGGACCGTGAGGATATATATGTAGTTCAAAGGGTACTTTCTTTTCTGAAAGAGCCTTTGCCATGTTTATACTGTTTGCTACGGGGACAGCACCATCATCTGCAGTGTGCCACAAAAAGGTGGGAGGCGTATCACATGAAATCTGCTTTTCTGAAGAAAGAAATTCAGCTAAGAATTCATATTCTTCTCCTTTGTAAGGAGCAAGGAGGCTTGTTTTAGATCCCATATGAGTGATTTTATCTTCTAAGGAAATAACGCCGTAGCATAAAATGGCAGCATCAGGTCTTGCAGATACCAAATCAATTTCGTCATTTTTATCTATGGGGAAATCGTAATGAGTAAGTAAGCTTCCAGCCAGATGGCCTCCTGCGCTATAGCCTAAAATTGCAATCTGGTCGGGATTTATGTTAAATTCTTTGGCGTGGTATCTTACATATCTTATGGCACGAAGAGCATCTGTTAGCATAGCAGGATGAGCGTAATCGGGAGCCAGTCGATAAGTTATCACAAATGCGTTAAAGCCCTGGGCGTTATAAAACTCCGCCGTCTTTTTCCCCTCGTGATCCATAGCTAAATGACGATAGCCGCCACCGGGGAAGATGATAACAGCACCAAGAGGCTTGTCACTTTCAATTAAATAGGAGTCTATATGCGGTATTTGGTCTGAGTTTTCGTTGTAAAAAGGAATTTTTCCATCTTCCCAAAGAGTAATCATACCAAATCCTCCAGTACTGTTCTTCTTATAAGGTCAAATACGTTGAGCATGGCTGAATTCCTCACTCTGTCACGCATACCGGGAATGAAAAGCCTTATGGCCTTTTCGTATTTTTTTGTTGATATGGCAATATAAACAGTTCCCACGGGTTTTTCTTCGGTTCCTCCGGTGGGGCCTGCAATTCCGCTGGTTGCCACTCCTATATCGGAAGAAGAGCGAAGTCTTACCCCGCGTGCCATTTCTAAAACTGTTTCTTCTGAAACCGCCCCGTGTTTTTCGAGTGTTTCAGGAGAAACCCCCAGAGCCTGTTCTTTTGCGGAATTTGCATAGGTTACCGCACCGTATAAAAATACCTTGGATGAGCCTGAAAGGTCGGTAATGGCGGAAGCAATCATGCCGCCGGTGCAGGATTCTGCAGAGGAAAAGGTTAGGTTTCTTTCGCATAAAAGGTCCAAAACCGCCTGGGGCAGGGAGTAGGAAAGCCCCTCTCCGTAGATTTTATCTGAAAAGATTTCAAATAGTTCTGTCTTTACGGGGGCAATCATTGAAAGGGCAGCTTCTTTTGTATCTGCCTTGGCGCTTATTCTCAAAGTAAGCTCCCCGGGATTTACATAAGGAGCAACGGTAGGGTTGGAAGAAGCGGTTAAATGCTTTATTCTGCTTTCCGCTTCCGCTTCGCCGATTCCGAAAATCCTTAAATATAAGGATTCCAAGTGAAATCCGCTGATTTTATTAAAATAGGGGATTAAATATTCCGTGAACATTGGCTGTAATTCCCTGGGAGGACCAGGGAGCATGGCGGCAATTTTACCGTCTTTATCTATAAGGCAGCCAGGGGCTGTGCCGAAGTTATTATATAAAGGCATGGCACCCTCGGGGATTAAAGCCTGCTTTTTATTAGACTCGGTCATTTCCCTTTTCATTTTTTTAAAATAATCCCGTATAGAGTCTAATGCAGTCTTATCTTCCTTTAAGGGGAGATTAAAATAAGATGCCACGGTTTCCTTGGTAAGATCGTCCATGGTAGGGCCGAGACCACCTGTAATTATAACCGCATCGCTTCTTGAAAAAGCAAGGCTTAAGATTTCCTTAAGCCTTTTTTCATTGTCGCCCACAACTGTATGATAGTGAACATCTATTCCAAGTTCTGATAATCTGGCGGTGATAAACTGAGCATCCGTATTGGCAATCTGCCCCATTAAAAGTTCTGTTCCAACGGAGATTATTTCTGCTTTCATTAAAGTCATCCTTCCGGAATTAGTATTTTTTTATGTTTATGGTTTCGATTCCTGCTATAGCATCAGCGACCAGAGAGTCAAAGGGAATATGGCTTTCGCTTTTTAATATGTTTTCTATGTTGGGTCTTGTGGTAGGATGTTTAGGGGTGAACACTGTACAGCAATCCTCATATGGGAGAATTGATGTTTCAAAGGTATCTATTTTTCTGGCGATTGTTACAATTTCATCTTTATCCATACCGATACAGGGGCGGAAAACGGGGATGGTTGTAACAGAGTCCGTAACACCCAATGCCCACACAGTCTGGCTGGCTACCTGACCTATGGATTCGCCGGTGATAAGTCCCTGACAATCGCGCCTTTTAGCAAGCTCATCCGCAATTTTCATCATGAGTCTTCTCATTATAAGAGTCATGTGCTCCTCAGGACAGTTATCCCTTATTGCAAGCTGTGCCTCGGTAAAAGGAACAATATGAATGGGCATACTTCCTGTAAAATCAGCCAGCTTGTCTGCCAGTGCGAGAACCTTTTCTTTAGCCTTTTCTCCTGTATAGGGATAGCTGAAAAAGTGAATACCCTCAAGATATACTCCTCGCTTTGCAATCATGTGACCGGCAACGGGACTGTCGATACCCCCTGAAAGCAAGAGCATGGCTTTTCCGTTGGTGCCCGTGGGCATACCGCCTGCACCTTTGATTTTTTCTGCATGAACAAAGGCATCGGTATCACGGATTTCAACCCTTACAATAACATCGGGAGAAAGAACGTCAACCTTAAGATGGGGGAATGCGGAAAGAAGAGCACCGCCCACCATGGCGGAAATTTCAGGGGATTTATAGGGGAATGACTTGTCCGCTCTTTTTGACTCAACCTTAAAGGTTGATGCCGCCATTAAGGTATTCTTAAGATATAAGGGAGCGAAATTCAAGATTTTCTCCATGTCCTTTTCTGTAATTCCAGCCTTGGCAATATTAACAATGCCAAAAACCTTTGACAAACGTTCTACCATGGTATCTATGTCAGAAGCATTTTCGGGATAAACATATACTGTTGCCTGCTGGTCATAAATGGAAAAATTCCCAACACTTTTTAATGAACGGGTCATATTTCCTTTTAATATATCCTGAAAGCGACGACGGTTTCCGCCCTTTAATATAAGTTCGCCTGTTTTGGCAAGAATCATTTCTCTCATCTTAGTATCTCCAGTTTCTTTAAAATTGTTTCATAGGTTTTTAATAAATCTTCTTCTTTTGTATTTTTTGAAAAGCTGAATCTTATGGCATTATCGGGATAAACTGCTTCCATGGAAGATAATGTGGAACTTTTTTTTGCTCCCCTTGCACAGGCGGAGCCCGAGCTTACATAAATTCCCTCTTCGGACAGGGCATTAAGCATTATTTCAGAGCGTATGCCCTTAAAAGATACATTCAGTATATAAGGAATGGAAGAATCCAAATCGCCGTTTAAATAAACATCGGGGAGAGCTAAAAGTTTTTTTGCAAATTCATTTCTTAAAGATTTAATTCTTTCATAATGCTCTTTTGGATTTATTTCCTCAGCCGCCGCTCCAAAGCCGACAATTCCCGGAAGATTTTCTGTGCCTGAGCGGAAATTGCCCTCCTGACCGCCACCTTTCAGCAAAGATTTCATATTGACTTTATCACCTTTATAAAGAGCACCTACGCCCTTGGGACCGTGAACTTTGTGAGCACTTACGGACAAAAGGTCAATGCCCCATCTTTGGGGGAAAAGGTCAATTTTACCGTAGGACTGAACAGCATCCACGTGAAAAAGAGCCCTTGGTGCTTTTCTTTTTATCATAGGACCTAAATTCTCTATAGGCATAATGGCACCCACTTCGTTGTTTACGTGCATAACACTTACAAGTGATGTGGAATCATTTACAGCACCAAGTATCTTTTCGGCACTCACACAACCCGATTTTTCAGGTTTTACGAAAACCACTTCAAAACCTAAGGATTCCAAGTATAAAAAGGCATTTGTAACAGCATCATGCTCTACGGTTGTGGTTACAATTCGTCGTCCTGCCTTTATATTGGCACCACCTATTATTGCCAGATTGTCGCTTTCCGTACCGCCTGATGTGAAAATAATGTTTTTAGGGGAGGCGTGTAAGGATAAGGCGACATTTTCTCTGGCTTTATTTAATAGCCTTTCGGAAGAAAGACCCAGAGAGTGTCTGGAAGAGGGGTTGCCAAAGTCCTCAGAGAGGACATTCATCATAGAAGAAACCACAGAGGGAGATGGCTTCGTAGTTGCACTGTTATCCAGATAAATCAAAGGAAACAATCCTTTCTTTTGTAATCAATTTATTATATCACCAAAAATCAGAAAAAGCAAGGTTTCATATTAAAAAATTCATGGCAATCATCAGGGAAAAGCCTATTAAAAAGGCATAGCTTGAAGATAAGTTGTTTTCTCCCGAATGGGTTTTTGGTATCATTTCGGAAACGATTACATAAACCATGGTTCCCCCTGCAAAGGAAAGTGCGAAAGGCAAAATTACTTCGGATATACTTACAGCAAGATATCCTAATACCGTACCAATGATTTCAACGGCGCCTGTGGCAAAGGCACTTATAAGTGTTCTTGTTTTACTCATGCCAATGGAGAGCATAGGTGCAATAATTACCATGCCCTCGGGGAGATTCTGAAGGGCAATACCGAAAGCAATGGTGAGGGCTTCTTTCGTATTTCCTGTACCGAATCCAACGCCCGCGGCAATTCCTTCGGGTATGTTATGTATGGCCATGGCTAAAACAAAAAGTATAACCTTATTATCTCCTTTTATATCAAAGGAAGACGGGTTATCAACCCCCGTGAGTTTATTCAGGTGGGGAGTAAGCTTATCTAAAAGGTTTATTAAAAGTGCTCCAAGGAAAATTCCCGTAATTGAGGTTAAAAGTGGATAAGGGGCATCAAGTTCCAGAGCCGGTAATATAAGTCCGAAAAAGGATGATGAAAGCATAACCCCTGCTGCAAAGGCGAGAAAAAAATCGTTTGCTTTTTTTGTTATTTTCTTAAAAATAAAACCCAGTACGGCACCTATGATGGTAGCACCACCGACGCCTAAGGCTGTTAATAATACTAATTTCATTATTGGCCTCCCGAAAAAGTTGTCATAGCTATTATATGAAAAAGTCTTTTTTTTGTTAAAATGAGATTTTTTATGACAAAAAAGTACCTAAAAAAATAATCTAAATATATTTTTAAGGGGGAATTATCCACTGAAAAAGGCCGTATAAATCAGTTTTCAACAGATTTATCCACTTTTTCCACATCTAAAAGTCATTTAGAGTAATGGTTGTGGAAAACTCGAAAAAGCCTTGATTATATGCCCTTTTTTTGCTTTTGAAATTGTATGGCAAATCTTTACATTTTAGAGGATGGGGCTTGACACGAATTTTTAATAAAATTTTGTTTTTTTAAAAAACTCCGTAAAAGGTTGCTATATATAAAAGCTTGTGCTATAATGACTTCGATGGTTTTGTTTATAGCTATTTTACGTGAAATGTTTGGACTATATTGAAAACAGGAAAATAGAATTAGGTGGAAAGGATAAACTAAAACACAATTTGGCTTTTATGATGTTTAAAAATGAGCCAACAGGAGCTTAAAAAACTTATTTTTCCGGAACAAAACGGTGTTATGCCGGAGAATATATATTGAAAGGAGTTACGCTTATGAAAATTACTACTTTTAATATCCGTTGTGCCTGGAGGGTTGACGGAATAAACGGATTTATTCACAGGGCAGGCATGATTTACGAAAAAATATTAAAGGAAATGCCGGACATAATTGCATTTCAGGAGCTTATTCCCGAAATGCAGGAATTTCTTGAAAGGCTTTTCCCGGAATACACAATAACAGGTCACGGAAGAACAAATACCTATAATTCTGAAGGTGTGTTCACCGCGGTTAAAAAGTCGACCATGCAAATAATAGAAAACAATACGATGTGGCTCAGCCCCACTCCTTTTGTGCCCGAATCAAGATTTCCTGACCAGAGCGTTTGCCCCAGGACACTCAACGTAACAAAAGTAAGATGCAAAGAAGACGGAAAGCTTATGAGGATTTTCAATGTTCATCTTGACGAAAAGACAGAAGAGGTAAGACGTGACCAGTTAAAGGTGATTTTAGATTTCGTAGAAAAGTACAACAGCGAATTATATCTTCCTTATGTAATATTGGGTGATTTCAATTCAGAACCTGGCGGAGAAGCTGTAGCTTTAATGGAAGAAAATAAAAATATAACAGACCTTACAAAGGATTTTGAAGTGACTTTCCACGATTTTGGAAGGGAACGAGGAACAAAAATCGACTACATATATGTAAGCGATGAGCTCAAGGACAGATTTATGGGAGTAAAAGCCTGGGAAGATGTGGACTCGGGAATATATCTTTCAGACCACTATCCTTTGTGTGCAGAATTTAAGTAAAGGGGCTTTTTATGTGAAGTTAAAAGAAGTAGACCTGGCGATATTTATGGGACAGTCAAATATGGCAGGCAGAGGTGACGCCAAAGATGCAACAGTATGCGAAGAAGGACATGGGTTTGAATACAGGGCGGTAACTTCCCCCGACAGACTGTTCAAAATAGAAGAACCTTTTGGTAAAATGGAAAATAATGATGCTGTAAACGATACTATAAGAAGCGGAGACATGGTATCTTCCCTTATGGAAAGCTATTATGAAAAAACTAAAAGACCCATAGTCGGGGTGGCTTGTTCCTGTGGAGGAACAGACACTTCTTACTGGACTGACGATTTGAGAAAAAACGAATCTCAGCAAAGACTTCTTATGGCAAAAAAGTATCTTCTGGATAACTGTTATACCATAAATAAAATATTTATGGTATGGTGCCAGGGAGAAAGCGATGCTGACAGGATTTACAGAGGGGACCATAATATAGAAGATTATAAAAAAAGTACGTTACAGGTCTTTGAGTATATGAAAGAAGTTGGGGTAAATGACATTTTTGTTGTAAAGACCGGGCATTTCAACGGCCTTGAAGATGTAAAAATCCGTGATGAAGCATACATGAAAGTCCACAAAGCTCAGGACTCTTTAGCTCTTGAAAATGAAAATATACATATAGCAGGGTCATTTCTTTCGTATAAAGACAAAATGAGGGATGAGTTCCATTACCACCAGAGTGCCTACAACGAAGTGGGTGATTCTGTGGGAAGATATATAGCAGAGTTTTATTTTAGTGATTAAAAGGAGTGGAGATGAATGGCAAAGTCAAAGTGGGTATCATTCCTTTTGTGTTTGTTTTTCGGATATTTAGGTATCCATAAATTTTACGAAGGAAGAATTCTTTTGGGAATCGTCTATATTTTAACCGGGGGGTGCTTGGCGTTGGGGTTATCATTGACCTCGTTGTTTTGCTGTTCAAGCCAAACCCATATTATCCGTGAATAAAGGATAAAAAAATAACCGCCGTTAGGCGGTTATTTTTTTATATCTTAAGAATATTTACTGCATTTTCCCGTGCGATTTTTCTGTATACTTTTTCTGAAATTTTACCTTCATCATAAAGCTCATCAAAAAAAGCACATAATTTGTATTGGTGAGTGTTGGAGGGAGATGTTATATCACAGCCGTAGAAGATGCGGTCGGAAAATTCCTCCATAAATGCTGCGGCATATAATGGGTCTTTCATCATTGCATCTGCTCCGCTTCCGGCTGATAAATCGCAGTATAGATTGTTATGTTTTCTTAAAAGGGAAGAAAGATTCCCCTTTGTTCCTTTTTCTACGGGGACGGCAGAGCTTCTTGAAATTTCAATCCAGAAAACCTCCGAATGGCCGATAAATTTAAGGTCGGGATACCGGGAAAGGAGAGTGTCAAGCCCTGAAAGACCGATAGTGTCAACAATTCCGTAATTTTTGCCGTATTCATAGTTAAGATGGAATAAAAGGGGCATAGAGAGAGCATTGGCACATTCAAAAAGCTTTTCCACCCTGGGGTCTGAAATTGAGATATTGGAAGTTACTTCTCCAATTCCCTTTGCTCCTTTTTCTTTCTGATTTTTGAGAAAATCAAAAAGACTTTTGTTTTCAAAATCAAAGCTCTCCAAATCAACTGTGGTAAACCACGAAAAGTTTTCGGGATATTCATCTGCAGTGATTTTTGCATTTTCATTGGTAAGACTGCCTTTTCCTTCACCGGAAGGCATAAAAGGGAGAATAACACCTTTTTCGATATTAAGTTCATCATAAATAGACATGAGGGTTAAAGGAGTAGGACAAGCTTCTCCGCTTGTTGCAAAAGAAGGCTTTACATGGGCGTGAATATCAATTTTTTTTACTTTGTTCATGAAATCACCCCACTTTATCAGAGAATAGGAATCCCTGCTTCCTTACAGATTTTCAAGGTTTCCTCATCCCAGATGCTGGACTGAACCTCGCCTATGTGGGCACAGCCCATCATAAGCATACAGAGTCTTGACTGACCGATACCACCACCAACGGTTAAGGGAAGCTCGCCGGCAAGTAACATTTTATGGAAAGAAAGCTCTCTTCTTTCGTTGTGGCCTGATATGGAAAGCTGTCTGTCTAAGGATTCGGGGTTTACTCTTATTCCCATAGAGGAAATTTCAACTGCCTGATTTAATGTATCGTTCCAGAAGAAAATGTCACCGTTTAATGCCCAGTCGTCATAGTCAGGAGCTCTGTTATCATGGGGCTTTCCGCTCTTTAATGCGCCGCCTATCTGCATGATAAAAGCAGTTCTGTTTTTCTTTACGAACAAGTTTTCTCTTTCCTTGGGGGTCTTGTCGGGATACATGTCCTCAAGCTCCTGGCTTGTAATAAAAGCCACATCTCTTGAAAGATTTGCACCAAGCTGAGGGAAGTGTGCCAAAAGACGCTCGTTGGTGTTGCAGATGGCGTTTACAATAGCACGGACCATGAGCTTTAAATAGTCAATGGTACGGGTTTCTTCAGTTATTATTTTCTCCCAGTCCCACTGGTCTACATATATGGAGTGAAGATTGTCTAAATCTTCATCACGGCGGATTGCATTCATGTCGGTATATAAGCCTTCGCCGACTCTGAAATCATATCTCTTTAATGCAAGACGTTTCCATTTAGCCAGTGAGTGCACTATCTGGGCATCAACGCCTGCCGCAGGAATATCGAAAGAAACGGGGCGTTCTACACCCGACAGGTTATCGTTAAGACCCGAACCCTCTGTTACGAACAAAGGAGCGGAAACTCGCTTTAAGTTGAGGGCAGAGGCAAACTCCGACTGGAAAGTTTTCTTTATGTAGGAAATGGCAAGCTGAGTATCGTACTTGTCCAAAAGAGGGCGGTAACCCTCGGGAATGTAAGTTTTGTTCATCTGAAACATCCTTTCAAAACCTTTAATGTATCTATTCTATACTAAAACTGCTTTTTAGTCAATATAAAATATATACTCTAGATGATAGGATATCGAGTTCCTTCCCGTGATACAGGGCAGGGAACTCTCTTTTTCACCATGTATTTAGTAAAATATTGTTGAAAATGTGTGGACAGTTTTTCTGATTTTTGAAAATTATCGTTGAACTTTATATTGAGATTGTGGGGTTTTGAATTACTTTTATGTCCAGAAGATTAATTTTGGCTCGTGTTTGTTTACTTTTATAGGGATATATGTTATAATATAGATATAAATTATTCCAAACAAGGGGGATTAAACAATGAAAAAGTTAGTTAGATTATTAGGTGTAATAGCCATTTTGCTTACAATGTCAGTAACAGTATTTGCGGGAGATGTGCCTGAAAGTCTGTTAGGTGAAGATGGTGCAAAAGTTTTTATTGGCAGAGTGGAAAATGTCAAACTTAAAGGCGATATTACTTTATCTTCACAGGCAGAGATAGATACTGTGGATGTAATACCTACTGTAAAAATAAAAGGCGAAGTAGAAATTGGCAAGAAAGAAACCTATACAAGATATGATAGTGTTTTAATGTTGGAAAAAGGTAAAGAATATTTATTTGGGTATATTGATGAAAATAATTTCTATGCTTATGAAATAAAATCAAGAGATGATAAAAACATAAAATTAGTTAATTCTGATAAATATGATATAATTCAACGTTTGGAAGATTATTTAAATGACGGTGCCTTTGCTATGGCAGAGCAAGAACGTTCAACAATAGGTAATCAGATAAGTTTTGCAGAGTTCTTATATAAAAAGCCTTCATTATCAAGTTCAGGTGTTGAAAAGGTATCTTTACGTATTCAGGATGATGTTTGTGTAATTGATAAAGATAAATTCTTTGAGGTTGCAGAAGATATAATGATTACAAATGTAAAGAATGACATTCTTCAAGATACAAAGCCACATTCAAGTATAACTGATGCTTATAAAACAGTTCTCTATGTTGAATTGTTAGATGCAAATGATAAATGTGTTTATTATGGTGCAGTATCGAGATTTGGTGAAGTGGACCACTATGGGTTATTTATGAGCAGATTTATGAATAAGGATTATGAAATGAAAACAGAAGATTTATCAAAACTGTATTCACTTCTTCCTAATGAAGTTCAAAAGAAAATAATAGCACCAGAGGGATTACCTACTGATGACCCATTAGAAGTTCCTGCTGTACCTAAAAAGAATTATACAGGTTGGGTTGTAGGTGGAGTTGCAGTAATATTTGTAATTGCTTTTGCAATTGGGTTTGGTATTCGTAAGAAAAAGTAAAAATAATTGAAAATACATACGGAGCTTTGAGCCTACGGGTTCAAGGCTCTTTTTATTGTGGTAGGTATATAAACGATATTCAACGATATTTCTGCTCATTTTATAAACTTTTTAGTCCGTATTTGTTGGTATCGCAGAGACATCTAACGATATCCACAATGCTAGAGTATATAATTGCGATAATAAAGAGAATGTCAGGAGCTTTGTATAAATGCAGTTCAAAGAAAAAATTAACGAAAAGGCGAAAATAACTCATAAAGCAAAAATAATCCTTGACTTTTGTAACTGTATAGGTTATAATATAAACTGCAAGGTTAAATGCGGCCGCTTTAAGCTTGAAACTAAGTCATAGGGAGTCGACACCTTTGACTTAAAAAGAAAAATAAAGGAGGATAA
>JBGVKY010000026.1:0-371401 GCA_045123995.1 Clostridia bacterium | reverse complement strand
TTCCTTAAAAGCAATGGGAATTATAAAGAAAATGCAGCAAAACGAATTGACAGAAAGCGAAATATATAAAGAAATTTCAAAATTTGCCAATGGCGAAGAAAATAAAAAAACACTTCTGCGTCTTGCTGACGAAGAAAAAGCCCATTATGAAATATGGAAAAGCTATACTGGAATAGAGATGAAGCCACAGAAGGGAAAGATATTAAAATATAAGGCTATTGCCTTTATTTTAGGTTTTACCTTTGCAGTAAAGCTTATGGAAAATGGAGAGGAAGCTTCTCAGAAGGAATATGAAATATTAAAAGAAGAAGTAGAGGAAAGCGCAAAAATAAAGGCTCAGGAAGAGGAACATGAAGCTTCCCTTTTGGCTATGCTTGATGAAGAAAGACTCAAGTATGTGGGAAGCATGGTTTTAGGTATGAACGATGCACTTGTGGAACTTACAGGCTCACTTGCAGGCTTTACTTTCGCCATGCAAAACACTCGTCTTATAGCTCTTTCGGGTCTTATTATGGGAATTTCAGCTACATTTTCCATGGCCTCTTCTGAGTTTTTAGCAGCGAAAAGCGAGGGTAGAAATGACGCCCTTAAATCCTGCAGCTACACAGGAATAGCCTATCTTATAACTGTTGCACTTTTAATACTTCCTTATCTTATTTTTGATAACGAAAATTATATGGCAGCACTCTTTACCATGATCGCGGTTGTGGTTTTGATTATCGCGGGCTTTACTTATTATATTTCCGTTGCAAAGGGCGAAAAGTTCAAACCGAGATTTTTGGAAATGTCCTTAATAAGCATTGGCGTTGCAGTTGTTTCCTTTGTTGTGGGAATAATTGCAAAGAAGTTCCTGGGCGTTGAAATTTAATAAGGAGGATTGACAAAATGAACATAGGAAAAGTAAGGGCGGTACTTTGTGTCGTGATTTCAGGGCTTATGTGGGGTACATCGGGAATTTTTGCACCCTACTTAACAGGCTATGGTGTAACGGCACTTCAGATGACAGCCATAAGAGGACTTGTATCTTTTTTAATATTTTTCGTATATATGGCTCTTTTCAAAAGACAACTTTTCAGGGTTGAGAAAAACCATATTCCATTATTTATTACAGCAGGACTTATGATGTTTTTAGCATCGGCTACATATTATTTATCCATGCAGAGGACATCGGTTGCTACCAGCGTGATGCTTATGTATACAGCACCTATCTTTGTATTGGTATATGCAGCATTTAATCTTGGCGAAAAGCTCACAAAAACCAAGATTTTCTGTGGTATAGCAGTGTTTATCGGCTGTGCTTTGGTTTCGGGAATAATAGGCGGAATGAAATATGACTTTTTAGGAATAATTATGGGTATAGCAGCAGGACTTACCTATGCATCTTATAACATAGTAACCAAGGTTGAAATGAATAAAAAGGTAAATCCCATTTCCGCTTCTTTTTACTGCTACGGAGCCATGAGTTTTTTCGGGCTTTTGTTTTCAAAGCCTCTTAACATAATTAAAGTGGCAACTGAAAATTCCATTGAAGTAACATTTATGATGATTGGTCTTGGCGTTATGACCTTTGCCTTGCCGTATTTCTTATATACTTTGGGGCTTAAAGCATTGCCTGCCGGTGTGGCAGCCTGCTTAGGGGTCATAGAGCCCCTGGCCGCCACATTATACAGCCTTATTATATTTAATCAGACATTATCTTCTTATCAGATTATAGGAATAGTTCTGGTTTTGGGGGCGGCAGTTATTTTGGGTATGGCTGATGAACCTAAGAAAATAAAAAAATAAAAAAGGAGGCTTTGGCATGGAGGAAACATTAAAAGAAAAAGACAGAGTGATAATTTCAGGTGTGCACACCGGGGATTTAAACAGCCTTATGGACACTACGGAAGAATCCATGCGGGAGCTTTCGGAGTTGGTTGAAACCGCCGGTGGAATTGTAGTAGGAGAAATGGTACAAAACCGCCAGGTAATTGAAACGGGGACATATTTTGGCGAGGGAAAACTTTTAGAACTTAAAAACGCAGCAGAAACATTAGAAGCGGATATGATTGTGGTGGATGACGCCTTAACAGGAAGCCAGATAAGAAATATAGCCGATGCCACTGGAATAACCGTAATTGACAGAAACACCCTTATTTTGGATATTTTCGCCCAGAGAGCACAAAGCGCAGAGGGTAAAATTCAGGTTGAACTGGCTCAGCTTAAATATATGCTGCCACGCCTTATAGGAATGGGAAAGGTTTTGTCAAGACAGGGCGGAGGAATAGGAACAAGAGGCCCCGGTGAAACAAAGCTGGAAAGTGACAGAAGACATATAATGAGAAGGGTCAGTGCCCTTTCAGATGAGCTTTCAGAAATCAAAAAAAGACGTGACATAGCAAGACAGAGAAGAAAAAAAGACGGAGTTAAAGTTGCTGCTATTGTAGGATATACAAATGCGGGAAAGTCCACTTTACTTAACACTCTTACAGGCTCCGAGGTTACGGCGAGGGACAGACTTTTTGAAACCCTTGATTTGACAGGGAGAGCCCTTGAACTTTCTGATTCAAGGTCTGTAAGACTGGTAGATACCGTAGGTTTTATAAGAAGATTGCCCCATCAGTTTATTGAGGCTTTTAAATCCACACTGGAGGAAGCGGTATCTTCAGATATTTTAATTCATGTGATAGATTCATCCAGTGAGGAAATGGAAAATCACATTAAGGTTGTAAGAAAGCTTTTGGATGAGCTTGGCTGCTCTGATAAACCGATTATTGGGGTTTTTAATAAAATTGATTTACGAAGTGAACCTCTTTTGGGAGATTACGGTTTTACCTATAAGGTCGAAATCTCGGCTAAAAAGGGAGAAAATTTGGATAAACTCATGGAAACCATTGAGGAGGCACTTCCTGATAAAAAAACTAAAGCCGTGCTTTTGATTCCCTATACAGACGGTTCTGTTTTATCAGAGCTTCATGAAAACGAAATGATAATAGAAACAGAATATTTAGAAGAGGGAACAAAGGTTACAGCCATGCTTGATGCCATTACAAAAGCGAGGTACAAAAAGTATGAACGGATATAAAACTGTAATGACTCAAAGCAGTGTGGAATTTGTAGAAAAAAAGTCTCGCTTTTTGGGATATGCCTGTCCTGTAAAAACGGAGGAAGAAGCAATAGAATTTATAAATACCATAAAAAGAAAGCATCCTGATGCAAGACATAATGTCTATGCTTATGTGGTAAGAGACAGAAATGTGCAAAGATATTCAGATGACGGAGAACCACAGGGAACTGCGGGAATGCCTGTTTTAGATTCAATATTAAAGCGGAATTTAACTGATGTTGCGGTGGTTGTTACCAGATATTTCGGAGGAATTTTACTGGGAGGAGGCGGACTTGTTCGTGCCTATTCGGGGACTTCTTCCATGGCGCTTGACGAAGCTTTGCCCGTTAAAATGTGTTACTCAAAGGTTTTCAGGGTAAAGGTTTCCTACCCCCTTTGGGGAAAAGTGGAATATGAAATAAGAAAATTAAATTTAAATCCCGAGGATTTGATTTATGATGAAGACGTATCTTTCTCGGTTTCGGTTTTATCTGAAAAAGCAGAGAGTTTCGAAAAGAAATTAACCGAAGCTACTAACGGACAGGCTTTGATAGAGTTGTTCGATGAAAGATATGCACCTATAAAGGAGGAAGAATAATGGAAGAAAAGAATGTACCCTTAGTAGTGGTAAGAAGACTTCCCAGATATTACAGATATTTAACCGACTTAGAGGAAATGGGTATAGAAAGAGTGTCATCTCAGGTTTTAAGTAAAAAGCTTGGCTTTACCGCATCTCAGGTGAGACAGGATTTAAACTGCTTCGGAGGATTCGGTCAGCAGGGCTATGGTTATAATGTTAAAATACTTAAAGAAGAAATCAGCAAAATTTTGGGTCTTGACAAATGCTATAAAATTGTTATTATAGGAGCAGGGAACTTGGGCCATGCAATACTTAACTATCCCGGATTTTCAAGAAGAGGTTTCCGATTTATCGGAATCTTTGACCACAATCCCGAGCTCATCGGCAAAAAAGCGGGGGATTTGGTTATAAAAGGCATGGACGAACTTGAAGTTTTCTGCGAGGAAGAAAAACCTGAAATCGGGGCCCTTGCTATTCCTAAGGGCGGAACAGCAGAAGTCGCCAAAAAGCTTGAAGCTCTCGGCGTAAAAGGATTGTGGAACTTTTCTCATGTGGAGGTTAAAAGTTCTCTTCCTTTGGAAACTGTGCATTTAAGTGACAGTTTAATGACTTTGGCATACAAAATTTCCGAGTGTGAGGAAGAGGAAGAATGAGCGATAAAAGACCTATCGGGGTTTTTGATTCGGGAGTAGGCGGAATAACTGTACTTAAGGAGCTTCATGCTCTTATGGGAAATGAAAACTACATATATTTAGGGGATTCTCTTAATGCTCCTTACGGAAGTAAGAGCGTGGATGAGATAAAAAAGCTCACAGTAAAGAATGTAGAAAAACTCATGTCTCTTGGCGCAAAAGCCTGCGTTATTGCCTGCAACACTGCAACCAGTGTAGCGGCAGCTTACCTGAGAGAAAAATACAAGGATTTCCCAATAATAGGTGTTGAGCCGGCATTAAAGCCTGCGGTTTTGGCAAAAGAAAATTCAAGGGTAGTGGTTTTGGCAACTCCTGTTACATTAAAGGAAAAAAAGTTTTATGACCTTATGAATTCCTTTAAGGAAAAGGCAGAAATTATTCCCATGCCTGCACCTTTACTGGCAGGAATGATAGAAAAAGGCATTTTAGAGGGAGAAGAGCTTGAAGGCTATATTAAAGAGCTTTTTTCTCCTTATGAAAATGAAAAAATAGATTCAGTTGTTCTTGGATGTACTCACTATCCCTTTATCAAAAACACCATAAAAAAGGTTTTGGGAGACTCTGTCAGAATTTTTGACGGAGGCTATGGGACAGCAAAGGAAACAAAAAGAAGAATTGAAGAAAAGAGCCTTTTAAATGAAAGCTTAAAAAAGGGCGATGTTACTTTTTTGAGCAGTAAGGAGAGCCCTGAAGAGATAGAATTTTACAAAAAACTTTTTGATAGCTATATAGTGGAGGAAAAAAATAATGAGAGGTAATATTACCGTACATACGCAAAATATTTTCCCGGTAATAAAAAAATGGCTTTATTCAGATAAGGACATATTCTTAAGAGAAATTGTTTCTAACGGATGTGACGCAATTACAAAGCTTAAAAAGGTAAAGGATTTAGGCGTTACACTTCCTTCTGATGAAGAATATGAAGTTCATGTTGTGGTAGATAAACCCAATAAGACAATTACGGTTTCTGATAACGGAATAGGAATGACGGAAACGGAAATTGAGAAGTATATTACTCAGGTGGCTTTTTCAGGAGCAGAGGATTTTCTTAAAAAATATGAAGATAAATCTCCCGAAAACCATATTATAGGACATTTCGGTCTGGGATTTTTCTCATCTTTTATGGTATCAGACAAGGTAGAAATAGAAAGTCTTTCCTTTGCAGATGGTGCTAAAAGCGCCCACTGGGTATGTGACGGCGGAATTGAATATGAAATGAATCAGGGCCATAGAGAAAAACGGGGCACTGATGTAATTTTACATATAACAGAGGAGGATGAAGAATATTTATCTATATCCAAAATAAGGGAAATTTTAGATAAATACTGTGCCTTTTTACCTGTTCCCATCTACTGCTATCAGGCAGGAGAAGACAAGGGAACAATGATAAATGAAACACTTCCCCTCTGGATGAAAGCACCTGGACAGTGTACGGATGACGAGTATAAAGCTTTTTACCAGAAGCTTTTTAAAAGATATGATGAGCCTTTGTTCTGGATACATTTAAATACAGACTATCCTTTTAACTTAAAGGGAATTTTGTATTTCCCCGTTATAGAAAAGGGCCCCAACCTTACTGGCGGTCCAGTAAAGCTTTATAACAATCAGGTTTTCGTGGCGGATAACATAAAGGAGATAATTCCTGAATTTTTACTTATGTTAAAAGGTGTTATTGACTGCCCAGATGTGCCTTTAAATGTATCAAGAAGCTTTTTGCAGAATGACAGAACGGTTACAAAAATTGCCGATCATATTGTAAAGAAAATAGCAGATAAGCTCTCTGCTATGTTTAAGTCAGACAGAGAAAGCTATGAAAAATACTGGGAAGATATCTCAGGCTTTATAAAGTTCGGCTGTATGAGCGACCCCAGATTTTATGATAAAATTAAAGACTGTCTTATTTATAAGACGACCATGGGCAAATATGAAACGCTAAGTGAATATTTAGGTGAAGATAAAAAAGAAGTATATTATGCCACAAGTTCAGAATATCAGAAAAACTATATAAATATGTTTTCTGATCAGGGGCTTGCTGTAATGCTTATGCCGGGACTTATTGATGCAACCTTTGTTCAGTTTTTGGAAAGCAAAAATGAAGGAATTACATTCAGAAGCATAGACTCGGTAACTCCCGATTCATTCAAGACAGAAGATGGAAAAGCAGATAAAGACGTGGTTAAGAAAATCTTTACTGAAAATCTTCCAAAAGAAACGGAAATAGAAACCGTTGCATTAAAGGAAGAGGGAATTCCTGCTATGATTATGATAGACGAATACGCCAGAAGAATGCGCATGATGTCAGCAGCTATGGGAGGAATGGAATTTCCTGATAAAAAGAAACTGGTGGTTAATTTGAATAACCCCCTTATTTTGAGTATCACAGAAATGGACGAGGAAAAGAGAAAGATAGTGACATCTCAGGTTTATGACCTTGCAAGACTGGAATCGGAACCCTTATCATCAGAGGATTTACAGGAATTTATAAGACGCAGTCTTTCTATTCTTGGCAAGTTTTAATTTGAGGTGGAATATTAAAAAATGAATTGGTTACATATTATAAATTGTACTATAGCAGGAATTTTTCTCCTTTGCTATGCCTATCAGTTTTTCTATATAATTTACGGTTTTATAAAAAAGCCTAAGGTTTATGAAGATGTTGAAATGACTCATCGCTATGCTGTTTTAATCCCGGCCAGAAATGAAGAAGCGGTAATAGGTCAGCTGGTTGATTCAATAAGAAAGCAGGACTACCCGAAAGAACTTTTAGACATCTATGTTCTGGCGGATAACTGCACAGACAGAACAAAATATACAGCTATAGCTCACGGGGCAATTGCTTACGAAAGATTCAACAAGGAATTTGTGGGAAAGGGCTATGCGCTTCAGTACCTTTTCGGTATCATAGAGAGAGAAAAGGGAATAGAATACTACGACGGATATTTTATTTTCGACGCAGATAATCTTCTTAATTCAAGATATATAAGAGAAATGGATAAGTGTTTTTCTGCCGGAAATAATATTATTACCAGTTACAGAAATTCCAAAAATTACGGAACGAACTGGATTACATCGGGATATTCTCTTTGGTTTTTGAGAGAAGCCAGATTTTTAAATAACGTAAGAAATATCTTAGGTACAAGCTGTGCCGTCTCAGGAACGGGCTTTTTAATCGGAAGCAGTATAATTAAAAAGCAAAACGGATGGAAGCATTTTCTTCTTACCGAGGATATAGAATTCACTGTTGACAGTGTTATAAACGGTGAAAAAATTGCCTATTGTGATCAGGCTGTTTTCTATGACGAGCAGCCAGAAACCTTCGCACAGTCCTGGAATCAGAGATTAAGATGGTCAAAAGGCTTTTTGCAGATATTTAAAAATTACGGATTTAAGCTTTTTAAAGGGATTTTCAAAAAAAGAGGATTTTCCTGCTATGATATGTTTATGACCATAGCTCCGTCTTTTGTAACTTCTGTTTTAAGTATAGTTATAAACTCAGGTGCATTTATATATGCTCTTTTATTTGATAAGAGTTACTTAAAGCTGGTTATGGGAGAAATCCTGCTTACCGCAATATTCATATATCTGACCTTATGGATTGTGGGTGTAATCAGCGGTATATTTGAGTGGAAAAATATACAGTGTTCAACTGCCAGAAAAATATGGTCATTTTTCACATTCCCGATTTTCATGCTTACATACATTCCTATATCAATTACAGCTCTTTTCACAAAGGTTCGCTGGAAAGAAATAAAGCACAGTGTTTCATCATCAATAGACAGTGTAGAAAAAGAGACGGCTGAAATCAAATAAAAAAAGACGCTAAACCAAAAGTTTAGCGTCTTTTTTGCATAAAAATTCTGATAACGGACAATTTAAGTCTAACAAAGTGATTATTGAAAGGGTTGGATTAAATGTCAGAGTTTGTTCTGGAATTAAAGGGGATAACCAAGATTTTCCCTGGTATAAAAGCTCTTAACAATGTGGAATTCAGACTTAAAAAAGGAGAAATTCATGCACTTATGGGGGAAAACGGAGCAGGGAAATCCACTTTTATTAAGGTTATAACAGGAGTACATCAGCCTGAAGAGGGTGAAATTTTTATAAACGGAAAAAAAGTATATATAAAAAATCCTAAAGATGCACAGAACTTAAGTATAGCAGCAATCTATCAGCACGGCACGGCATATCCGCATCTTACGGTAACTGAAAACATTTTTATAGGTCATGAAAAAATGACTAAAGTAGGTACCGTGGATTGGAGAGCGATGCATAAGGAGGCGGAAGTTTTACTTAACAAAATAGGCAGTAAAATTGACCCCAAGGCAACAATGGGAAATTTAACTGTTGCCGAACAGCAAATCGTAGAAATAGCAAAGGCGATTTCCATAAATGCAAAAATTTTAATAATGGATGAACCCACTGCAGCTCTTTCCAAAAGGGAGTGCGAACAGCTATATACCATAACAGAAAAATTAAGAGACGAGGGATGCTCGGTCATATTTATATCCCACCGCTTTGAGGATATGTACCGTCTGGCTACAAGGGTGACTGTATTCAGGGACTCTGAGTATATAGGAACATGGAATGTAGACGAAATTTCAAATGAAGTTTTAATATCTAAAATGGTAGGAAGAGAGATAAAGGATATATATCCCAAAATACCCGTAAAACGAGGAAAGGAAATTTTAAGAGTTGAGCATTTATCAAAAACAGGTTTTTATAAAGATATAAGCTTTTCTGTGCATGAGGGAGAAATTCTTGCCATAACAGGTCTGGTGGGAGCGGGAAGAACAGAAGTGTGCCAGGGAATCGTGGGAATAGATGTACCTGATTCCGGTAATATATGGATATACGGAAAAAGAGTAAAGATCAATCACCCCATGAAAGCCATTGAAGAGGGAATTGGATATCTCCCTGAGGACAGACAAAAGCAGGGACTTATTTTAGACTGGAGCCTTTCTGAAAATGTAACTTTATCAAGTCTTAAAAATTTTGTTAAAGGAACCATAATTCAAAAGAAAGAGGAAAGAAAAAAATCCAAAGAGCTTTTGGAGCGAGTTAAAACCAAAGCACTTTCGGTTTTCGACAAAGTAAAAAATCTGTCAGGCGGAAATCAGCAGAAAGTTCTTTTTGCCAAGGTATTAAATCTGGATCTTAAGGTTATCATCTTAGATGAGCCTACAAAGGGTGTAGATGTGGGAGCAAAAGCACAGATATATGAAATTATGTCCCTTTTGGCAAAAGAGGGCTTTGGAGTCATTATGGTATCTTCGGAAATGCCCGAGGTTTTAGGCATGGCAGACAGAATAGCCGTCATGAAAGAAGGACGGATTTCAAAAATTTTCGATGATGTGAAAGGCCTTACCCAGGAAACAATTTTAGAGTACGCTCTTGATGTATGAGGTGAATTATGAATAAGGTGAAAAAATATTTTTCCGCCAACATAAGAGAAATAAGCTTGATTTTGGTAATAATTTTACTGGCTTTATTCGTTGAAGTGAGAAGCGGCGGTAATTTTTTAAGGGCAGAGAATATTTCTGATATGCTGACAGAAACTGCCGTTTTAGGCATTACAGCTCTCGGCATGATGGCGGTAATATTAACAGGAGGAATAGACCTTTCTGTGGGAGCTATAATGGCACTTTCTGCAATGGTAGGGTCAACGGTCTTAAAAAATACAGGACTTTTTCCCCTTGGTGTTATTATAATTTCAGTTATTATAGGGATTTTATCAGGCTTTGTAAACGGGTTTTTGGTGGCAAAAGTAAAAATCATACCCATTATAGCAACCTTAGGCACGATGAACGTATTAAGAGGGCTGACTTATCTGGTTTCAGGGGGAAGCTGGGTTATGCAGCAGGACATGGGACCTGAATTTTTATCCCTGGCGACAGGGAGTTTATTTGGAATCAACAATCTTATTTTAATTGCCGCGGGAGTATATATAATTTTTGGTTTTTTCTTAAATCTTACAAGGACCGGAAGAAACATATATGCCGTGGGAAACAGCAAAGAAAGTGCGGTGGTTTCAGGTATAAAAGCCGACAGAATTTTAATTTTGGTTTATGTTATCTTGGGAGCTATTGCAGGTCTTGGCGGAATTTTATATGTATGTAAATACGGTGTAGCTCAGGGTGAAAGCCTGGTTGGATATGAAATGAATGTCATAGCTTCCTGCGTTTTGGGAGGAGTAAGCATAACAGGCGGAACAGGAAAGGTAAAAGGAGTTTTGCTAGGAGCTCTGCTTTTAGGTATGCTCAACAATGCAATGCCTCTTATAAGAATTTCTTCATTCTGGCAGGAGGCTATAAGAGGCCTTATTATTCTTTTCTCTATAATAATAAATTCAGTAGTGCAGAGAAATGTGGAAATGAAAGCATTAAGAAGGAGGAAGATTTAATGGCGGAAAAATTCGACAAGCAAAAAATGGAGAGCGACGGAACAAGAATTATTTCCACAGAAAGAGGATTTTCCTTTAAACGCTTTTTTCTTCAGTGGGAATGGCTTCTTTTCGGAATGCTCATTTTAGTGAATTTATTTAATATTTTAGCATCACCCAATTACGGAAATATAAGAATTATATTAAATGCCACAAGAGACTTTTTAGATAAGGCAATAGTGGTTTTTCCCATGTCACTTGTCTTAATGCTTGGGGAAATAGATATAAGTGTAGCTTCAATAATGGCCCTTTCGGCAACACTTATGGGAGTTGCTTATAGTACAGGAATACCAATGATATACGCCCTTTTGATAGGAGTTTTGGTGGGAGCTTTATGCGGATTTATAAACGGGTTTATTTTAATTAAATTCCCGGAGCTTTCAAGCATGATTGTAACTCTTTCAACCCAGATAATATATAGGGGCATAGCTCAGATAATTTTGGAAACAAATTCAGTTGGAGGATTTCCTCAGTGGTTTATAAAAATAGCTTCGGGAAAAATAGGAGGCTTAATTCCTTATACTTTGATTTTCGTCTTAGTTGAAGCGTTATTTTTTGCATATTTACTTCACGGAACTAAATTTGGAAGAAGTGCAATTGCCATGGGTAACTCTGAAACCGTTGCCTATTTTTCGGGAATAAAAACAAAAAAAATAAAGCTTATAGTTTTCACTCTGGTTGGAATTTTATCCGCCGTAGCAGCCATATACCTTTCATCCAAAATGTCCAGCGTAAGACCTGATATCGCAAGGGGCTATGAGCTTGATATAATTGCCATGGCGGTATTCGGAGGAATATCCTCTTCAGGCGGAAAGGGAAGAATATTAGGTGCGGTATTATCAATTCAGGTGATAGGATATTTAAGATTTGGCTTAGGACTCCTTAATACCACCAGTCAGATAATTATGATAATAGTGGGAGCACTTTTGATTTTTGCAGTAGCAATACCCAATTTCAAAGATGGGCTTACCAGCCTCAATAAATTTATAAAAAGGAAGGATTAAGATTATGAAAAAAATCATATGTGTATTTTTGGCATTGACCTTAATTAGCTGTTTAATCGGCTGTACAGGAGGCGGAGAGGGAAGCAACGGTGGAGGGAATGCAGGTAAAACCCTTGCTTTTATTGCCAAAGACGTACAAAACCCCTATATGCAAAAGGTTTATGAAGGATTTAAAAAAGCGTGCACAGAAGCAGGAATGACCCCATTATATAAGGGACCTGAAACTGCAGCGCCCGAAAAACAGATTGAAATAATCAATCAGCTTATAGCCCAGAATGTAGCAGGAATTGCTATTGCAGCCAATGATGCGGACGCCTTAACTCCGGCACTTCGTGAGGCTATGGATGCAGGAATCAAGGTTATATCTTTAGACAGCTCCGTAAGTCCTGATGCAAGACAGACTCATATTCAGCAGGCGGACCCTGAAAAAATAGGCAGAGGCCTTATTGAAGCCGCTTACGATATGACTGAGGGAAATGGCGGTATTGCGGTCTTATCCGCTACTGCTCAGGCTACAAATCAGAATCTCTGGATAAGCTATATGAAAAAGGAACTTGAAGATAATAAGGACAAATATAAAAGCACACCACTGGTAAAAGTGGCATATGGTGATGACGACCCAACAAAATCCACATCTGAAACCCTTGCAATTTTAACAGACCCCTCTGTAAAAGTTATTATTGCCCCTACAACAGTAGGCATGCTTGCAGCAGGAAAGGTTCTTCAGGATAAAAAGTCAAGCGTTCTTTTAACAGGACTTGGCCTTCCATCGGAAATGGCACCTTTTATTGAAGACGGTACTTGCCCTTGGATGTACCTCTGGAATCCTCTGGATATAGGATATCTTGCAGGTTATACAATGAATGCTTTGGTTAAAGGGGAAATAGAGGGAAAGGCAGGAAATGTTTTTGCCGCAGGAGACCTTGGAACTATGCAGATTACAGAAGCAAATGACGGCGGAACTGAAGTTATGCTTGGAGAGCCCTTCCGGTTTGATAAAGATAATATAGCACAGTGGAAAGAAATTTATTGAAAATATCCGTTTTGAACATTTTTATCCAAATTAAAAAGAGTGTGTGAAAGCTTTCTTTTCACACACTCTTTCTTTGTGACTTATTTTCATTTTCTGCATATTCTGTAAAAGGAAAGGAAGGAGGAATATGATAGTATCTTCAGAGTACAACAGATTTCTGGCAAGAGAATATGCCGAGAAATGGGCGTACAGAAGAAATCCCCGCTATTATGATTTTCAGAATATCGGCGGAGATTGCACAAATTTCGCTTCTCAATGTCTTTTTGCAGGCAGTGGAGTTATGAATTATCCTGCCTGGTATTATTACAGTATAGATGACCGTTCGCCCTCCTGGACGGGAGTGGAGTTTTTATACGATTTTTTAGTGAAAAACCGCTCTTTAGGTCCGAGAGGTGAGGTTACAGACATAGAAAATATAAAGGTGGGGGATTTAATTCAGCTATCCTTTGAGGAAGGCAGATTTGCCCATTCACTTATAGTGGTAAAGACAGATTATCCGCCAACACCCTCAGGAATACTTATAGCGGCACATACAAATGATGCCGGTTGCAGGCCCTTGGACAGCTATAATTTCAGTGACGTAAGATTTATTCACATAAAGGATGTGGGTAAGGAAGTTTAAAAAGACGATGCTTCGCTTTTTTGCGAAGCATCGTCTTTTATCCTTTAAGCTCGGCTTTTATACGGTTTTGCTTTCTGTATTTAATTGGAGAAAGGCCGTTTAAATCCTTGAATACGGAAGAAAAATAGTTACTGTCGTTAAATCCGCATTCGTAAGCAATTTCACAAATGGATTTATCTGTATGAATAAGCTTGGACTGGGATTCTTTCAATCTTACAATGGTTAAATATTCCTTGAAGCCAAAGCCCGTGGTATTTTTGAAGAGTCTTGAAAAATAGCTGGGGGAAAGACCAATCATATTTGCCATATCCTCTAAGGTTATATTACTTTTATAGTTGGCAGAAATATAGGTGGTTGCGCTTTCAATAGGAATGTTGCCAAGTGACGTAGGCTCTTTGTATGAGGGATTTCTTAAGATTATTGTAAAAAGCTCTGTCATATAGCCTGAAATCAAAAGGCTGGAATAGTTGTCGTAGTTTTGACTTTCCTCTGCGATTTTTTCAAAAATCAGTCTGATTTTAGGGATAAGTTCCTCGTCAGGCCTGTAAATGTTATTGCTGAAAAGTCCTTTTAAGTCAATGGCAAGGGAAGGGGGAATGTAGGATTTTGAAAAGTTTATAAGATGCCTGTCAGCGCTTTCTCCCAGATAAAGGGTTTTGTGAATAACCCCCTTGGGAATTAAAACCAGATCGCCTGCCTTTACATCAAAGAGCTTGTTTTCTATAAAGTAGCGGCAGATTCCCTTTGTCAAAAAATATATTTCGTACATATTGTGATAATGACCAAAGGTCATTATCTCCGACCCGTCGTGATGGAACCAGTCGTAGTAAAACTTATTATCCTTAAACATCACCGGCACGGTAAAAGGTCTCAAATCCTCTGTGGCGGTAACGGGTCTTAGGTTTTTCTTAGTGGAAGACAATAAAATCACCCCCGCACTTAAGTATCGTATAGCTTAAGTATATCATAAATGACAAAAAAATCAAGAAAAAATCGAAAAAAGAGCATTTTTTTAAAGGAAATCGCATTAAAATTGTTGTATAATACCATTAGATTAAAAAATTGGAATAAAGGAGAGGGATTATGTTTGCAGGAATGGAAAAGAAGAAAAGACCCGAAAGAGTTATTCAGTTTGGTGAAGGCGGATTTTTAAGAGGCTTTTGCGACTGGATGATGCAGATTGTAAATGAAGAAACCGACTGGAACGGAAGCGTTGCAGTTGTGCAGCCCATCGAAAAGGGGCTTTGTGATATGCTTGCCGCCCAGGACTGTATGTATACTCATGTTATAAGAGGCGTTGAGGGAGTAGAAAAAAAGGTAATCGACGTTATTTCAAGATGTGTTAACCCCTATATGGATTATGACGAATATCTTAAGCTTGCTGAAAATCCTGATTTCCGTTTTGTCATATCCAATACCACGGAAGCAGGTATAAGCTACTATGCAGAAGACAAGCTTACCGACCGTCCCCAGAAGTCATTTCCCGGTAAGGTTACGGCGCTTTTGAAAAGAAGATTTGACTTAAAGCTTAATGGCTTCATATTCCTGCCCTGCGAGCTTATTGATAAAAACGGAACTACACTTAAGGAAATAGTTTTAAGATATGCAGACGAGTGGAATTTGGGAGATGACTTTAAAGCCTTCGTTGAAAATGAAAATATTTTCTGCAATACCTTGGTTGACAGAATAAACACAGGTTTCCCCAAGGGTGAGGATTTGGGCTTAGGCTATGAAGACAATATGTTAAACACTTCTGAATATTTCCATCTCTGGGTAATTGAAGGCCCTAAGGACAAGGTTTTGGAAATTCCTTTCCATAAAACAAATCTTAATGTTATTGTTACCGACGATATGACTAAGTACCGTACAAGAAAGGTAAGAATCTTAAACGGTGCACATACTGCTATGATTCCCTATGCCCTTTTAGAGGGAGTTGAAACAGTGGGAGACTGTATGGAAAATGAAAAACTTTCCGCCTTTGACAAGACCTGTGTTTTCGACGAGATAATTCCCACATTGGATTTGCCCAAGGAGGAGCTTTTATCCTATGCTGAAAGTGTGTTTGAGCGTTTTTCAAATCCCTATATCAGACATTTCTGTGCATCAATTTCTTTAAACTCCGTAAGTAAATTTAAGGTAAGGGTGCTTCCTTCAATCTTAGAATATATAAAGAGATATAATAAAATGCCCGAAAAGCTTTTATTCTCTTTTGCAAGACTTATAGAATTTTATAAAACCGATATGCCCAACGATGATGAGGAAGTAATGAAATTTATGAAAAATTCTTCCGTAGATGAAATTCTTAAAAATAAAGCTCTTTGGGGAGAGAATTTATCCTTCCTTTCGGAAGAGGTTAAAAAGTACATATAAAGGAATAAGAAAATGAAGATTAATGAATTGGACAATGTCTTTGTAAATCTTGATGACGGTCACAAATATGCCGATTGTGATATTAAAAAAGGTGAAAACATCATAAAGTACGGCTGTCCCATAGGCCATGCAACAGAGGATATAAAAAAGGGAGAGCACGTTCACACTCACAATGTAAAGACAAATCTTAAGGACAATTTAACATACGAATATAATCCCGTGTTTTACGGAATCCCGAAAGAGGAAGATAAAACCTTTATGGGCTATGTCCGTGAAAACGGGGATGTGGGCATAAGAAACGACGTATGGATTGTTTCCACGGTGGGATGTGTAAACAAGGTGGCGGAAGCTATCGCCCAAAAAACAGGTGCATTTTTCTTTCCGCATCCCTTTGGTTGCTCCCAGCTTGGTGATGACCAGAATACAACTCAGCTTATATTAAAGGGAATGATTAATCACCCCAATGCGGCTGGAGTTCTTGTTCTGGGCTTGGGCTGTGAAAACAACAACATTGCCGAAATGAAAAAGGTTTTGGGCACATGGGATGACAGAAGAGTTAAATTCTTAAATGCCCAGGATTCAGAGGATGAAGTTACAGACGGCATCGAAATAGTCAGGTCTTTAAAAGAATATGCATCTTCCTTTAAGAGAGTGCCTTTAAGCATTTCGAAGCTTAAGGTAGGCTTAAAGTGCGGCGGAAGCGACGGCTATTCGGGAATTACCGCAAATCCCCTGGTCGGAAGAGTGTCAGACAAGCTCATCGGTATGGGTGCAAGCTGTGTGCTTACTGAGGTTCCCGAAATGTTCGGAGCTGAGCATCTTTTAATGGAAAGAGCTGAAAATGTTGAGGTATTTAATAAAACCGTAAGCTTGATAAATGACTTTAAGGATTATTTCACCCGTCACAATCAGGTGATATATGAAAACCCCTCACCGGGAAATAAGGCAGGGGGAATAACAACTCTTGAGGAAAAATCCTTAGGCTGCGTGCAAAAGGGCGGACTTTCCAAGGTTGTTGACGTACTTACCTATGGTGACGCTGTAACTAAGAAGGGACTTTCCTTATTAAACGGCCCCGGTAATGACATTGTTGCCATAACAAATCTTATGGCGGCGGGAGTTCATATAATTCTCTTTACCACGGGCAGAGGAACGCCCGTTGGCTCGGCTGTTCCTACGGTAAAAATTTCTACTAACAAAAATCTTGCCATAAAAAAGAATAACTGGATTGACTTTGATGCAAGCCCTGTTTTAGAGGGCAAGGACTTGACAGAAGAACTTACAGAGTATATAATTTCAGTGGCAGAAGGTAAAGAAACAAAAAATGAAATTAACGGATACAGAGAAATCTCAATATTTAAGGACGGTGTAACACTATGAGTTTTATCAAAAGAGACTTTATGATTAAAAATAAGACGGGATTACGTCTTTATGAGGAATTTGCCAAGGATTTACCTATAATTGACTACCATTGTCATCTTGTTCCCAAGATGATAGCGGAGGATTACAAATTTAAAAGTACATATGAGTTGTTTTTGGGAGGAGACCATTATAAGTGGCGTCAGATGCGCTCCAACGGTGTAGCGGAAGACGATATAACAGGAGAAAGTTCAGATTATGAAAAGTGGGTTAAATGGGCATCCACTATGCCTCTTTTAATAGGAAATCCCTTATATCACTGGACACATTTAGAGCTTAAGAGATATTTTGATGTTGATGAGCCACTCACAGAAAAAAATGCGAAGAAGATCTGGGAAAAGTGTAACTCTTTTTTGGAAAGAGATGATTTTTCTGCCCAGTCACTTATAAAGAAATCCAATGTTGAAATCATATGCACGACAGATGACCCGGTAGATTCTCTTGAATATCACAAGGCTTTAAGCGGTTTTTCTACAAAAATTCTTCCTACATTCCGCCCCGATAAAATTGTGGAAATAGGAAAAGATACTTTCATGCCTTATCTGGAGCAGGCTAATGTAAAGACCTATGAGGAAGTTCTTTCTTTCTTAAGCGAAAAGATAGAATTCTTCCACTCCGTAGGCTGCCGCCTTTCTGACCATGGCCTTGAATATGTGCCTTTCGGACTGGGCGATGCCAAGGCTGTGTTTGAAAAGAGAGTTAACGGTGGAGAACTTACCGAAGAGGAAATAAGCATTTATAAGACTGCTGTATTAAAGCACTGTGCCGCTGAATATGCAAAGCGTGACTGGTGTATGCAGCTTCATATCGGTGCACTTCGTAACAACAACAGAAAGATGTATGAAAAGTTAGGCGCGGATACAGGCTTTGACTCCATCAACGACCTTTGTATAGCAGAAAAGCTTTCTCAGTTCTTGAATAATTTGGAATATGAAGATGTACTTCCCAAAACAATTTTATATACCTTAAATCCCAAGGATAACTATGTTTTAGGAACAATGCTGGGTAACTTCCAGAAGTCACCCACACCCGGAAAAATCCAGTTCGGTTCAGGATGGTGGTTCAACGATAACAGAGACGGTATGGTTGCACAAATGACAGCCCTTGGAAACCTGGGTCTTTTCGGAAGATTTATAGGTATGCTCACAGACTCCAGAAGTTTCGTTTCCTATCCCAGACACGAATACTTCAGAAGAATACTCTGTAATTTAGTAGGTCAGTGGGTAGAAGATGGGGAATACCCCAACGATAAGGAATCCTTAAAGAAAATTATAGAAGGCGTAAGCTACTATAATGCAAAGGAATACTTTAAATTCTAAAAACAAAAGATGTAAAGCAAATTTTGCTTTACATCTTTTTTATATTGTTTTTTATTTAAGCATTTCACAGAGCTTATAAAGTACAGGCTCAAATGCCGCACCATACCAGTGATTGTCTTCCTTTTGGGTTCTTTCTATGCAAAGGACGGTATAATCTGCCGCAATTTTTGAAGCGGTATATGCGTCCTTTCCGTTAAGGAGAGCCCCTGAAAAGGCAGATGCAAAGATGTCGCCTGTTCCGTGGCAGCTATTCGGAAGAAGTGAATGCTCATAATAAGAATACTTGCCGTTTTCGAAAACAACTACTCCGGTTGTGCCTTCTTTATAGGAAACGCCGGTAAGTATTATGTTTTTACAGCCTGCGTCAACAAGTCTTCCGATAAGAAGGTCTATATATTCTCTGTCGTATGTAGTTTTATACTCTGTGTCTGTCATAAAGCAAGCTTCTGTGATGTTGGGAAGAACATAGTCTGCCTTTACGCAAAGAGTAAGCATTTTCTTTGCATAGGCATCGTCAAAAATGGAGTAAAGCTTTCCACCGTCAGCCATGGCAGGATCAACAATTTTTACTGCATTTTCCTTGGCACGGGAGGAAAAAATATCTGTTACATAGTCAATCTGCTTTATACTTCCCAAATAACCTGTGTATATGGCATCGAAAGTGATTTTTTCCTTTTCCCAATGCTCGCGGATTTTGGGAATGTCATCTGTAAGGTCGCGGAAAGTAAAGCCGGAAAATCCTGCTGTATGTGTTGAAAGCACAGCAGATGGGAGAACGGCTGTTTCAATTCCGCAGGCGGAAATAATGGGAAGTGCCACTGTCAGGGAACACTGACCCACGCATGATATATCCTGAACTGTAAGTAATCTTTTATAGCTCATGAAAATACTCCTTTACAACTTTGTTTTTTTGTAGTATAATTCGTAACTGATAATATGTAAATACCCAAAAAAGGAGAAAAATATATAACCAGATGAAAAAGTATTTAGAGCTTTACAATAAAGTGAAAGAAAAAATAATACAGGGAGAATATAAAAGCGGAGACAAGATGCCATCTAAAAGAGTTGTGGCGGATAGGGAGGGTGTCAGTGTCATCACCGTTGAGGCGGCATACTCTCTTTTAATCGACGAGGGGTATATAGTGTCAAGGGAAAAAAGAGGATACTTTGTAGCGGATATAGACATTTTGCCCCACACTAATATAAGTGAAAGGATAATGATAAATTATCTTTCTGAAGAAGAGGAAAAAAAGGATATGGACTTTGAATATTCCCTGTGGTTCAAAACCGTAAGAAAGCTGATTTCCGAAAAGGGGGAAAAGCTTTTTTATAAATCTCCCTCAAAAGGGTGTGCGGTTTTAAGAAACGCCATTTCTGACTATCTTTTGAGATACAGGGAAATGGTTGCCCAGCCTTGTGATATAATAATAGGATCAGGTGCGGAACAGCTTTATGAAACGGCAGTTAAAATATTGGGCAGGGATAAAATTTACGGGATTGAAAATCCTTCTTATCACCGAATTGAAAAGGTGTACGAGGGCATGGGTGTAAAAATAAGAAAGCTCAAAATGGGCTCTGATGGAATTGAAAGCGAAGCCCTTAAAAACTCCGATATGGACGTTCTTCACGTAACACCATTTTCAAGCTATCCTACGGGAGTTACTACCTCTCTTCAAAAGCGATACGAATACCTTAAGTGGTCAAAGGGCGGTGGTTATATTATTGAGGACGATTTTAACAGCGAGTTTTTCAAAAAAGGGCAAGGTGCAAAAACTCTTTATTCATTAGAGGGAGGAAAAAACGTTATTTACATAAACACCTTTTCAAAAAGCCTTTCTCCCTCTATGCGAATGGGATATATGATTCTGCCCCGTAGTCTTTCAAAAAATTACGATGAGCTTTTGGGCGACTTTTCCTGCACCGTTCCTGTTTTAGATCAGCAGATTTTAGCGGAGTTTATCAAAAGCGGAGATTTTGAAAGGCATTTAAACAGAATGAGAAGAAAAATGAAAAATACTTGACAAAGGAATTTTTTGTAGTATAATGGTCTTAGCAAAAGGGGGAGCTCGTGCATACGAGCTGAGAGTAAGCGTATTGCCGCTTAGACCCG
This sequence comes from Clostridia bacterium, assembly GCA_045123995.1. Classification (GTDB taxonomy): domain Bacteria; phylum Bacillota; class Clostridia; order CAKSNL01; family HGM11501; genus HGM11501. Next base: position 350,728 of record JBGVKY010000026.1, on the reverse strand, counting down.
TATAACCTGATTTGGGTAATGCCAACGAAGGGATAATAGCTTAGCTTTTTGGCTGTATCCTTTTGGGATGCAGCTTTTTATTTTGTCAGGGCCCGGCAAAATGAAAGCTACTATAAAATCTTTCAATGCCTTTTGCAAAAAAAGAAAGAAGGATTAAAATGAAAACTAAAAAAATTGTTGTGTGTGCCATGCTGATAGCTTTAGGAACGGTGCTTTCGGTAATCCAGCCCTTTGCACTGCCCTTTGGCGGAGGAATAACCCTGGCATCAATGATGCCCATTTGCCTTATTGCCGTTATATACGGAACCAAGGAAGGTCTTATTTCAGCTTTCGCTTTCAGTGTTCTTCAAATGTTTTTGGGGGCTTCCACCATAAGTGCTGCATTTTTGCCCGGTGAAGACCAGATGGTTTTGGGAAAAGCAATTTTAATGTGTTTCCTTGATTACACATTGGCCTATACTGTTTTGGGATTTTCGGGGATTTTTATGAAAAAGCTTAAAAACAAAAGTGCGGCAGCATCCCTGGGCGCTTTATTTACCACTGCATTAAGATACCTTGCTCATATATTATCAGGATATATTCTCTGGGGAAGCTATGCTGAGTGGTTTTTCTCTCAGGAGGGATTTTATGCTTTCGGCGAGAAAATATTAAATGCCTTTTCCGGCAATCTTTTAGCATTTATCTATTCTGTAATCTATAACGGACTTTATATGATTCCCGAAATAATCATAACCGCGGCTGTAATTCCATTTATCTACACCGCCCTTAAAAAATCAAAAGCCATATAAAAAGATACCGCCCATCGGGCGGTATCTTTTTTATATTTCTTGAAGAATTATTGCTATATAACCGTCTTTCTTTTCAAGACATATTCCAACAGCCGAGCCGTCTTTACGATTTTCAAATTTTCGCAATTCAGTATCCTTTACTGATGTAATATGGGGGGAGGCATTTCCGTTTTTCGGAACCATATAATTATAGCCTATGGAACCTAAATAGTCCATATATTCATTGAGACAGTACATGAGGTAAGAATCGCTGCAACCTTCGGTGTCGTAATAGAAGAACAGATAGTTGTTGTTATTGGAGGTCGCGGGTTCAGGATCCCACTTGAAATCCATTTCCGCAAACCAGCCGAAGTCCATAATCTCAGGATAATCCTTCTCTTCGTAGTAAACAGTATGGTATTCATAATACACGTAAATACCTACATCCAGATCACTGTCGCGGTTGTAATATACCAAAAATTCCAAATCCAAGTAGCCGTTGGTATAATGGTATTCCTTATAACGCTCATCGTCGTTATCCTCTTTGTCTACGAGCTCAAAACCGTATAATTTAAGAGCCTGGGGATATTGCAAAATCGTGAGAGAGTAGTTTGTTCCGGCATCATACTCAAAAGCATCGTGAAAATCGAAATAATCATACTTATATAATCCGCGTGTGAGATCCGTACCGCTGTCCACAAGCTTGACTCCTGAGAATTCTCCGAAATCAGGAACTTTGGCATAGGGGTAGGTGGCATAATCACAGGGACCAACATAATGATGACTTATACCGAAGGAATCCAGCTTTTCCGTTTTAGGATTAAATACTGTTTTTCTGAGACTTTCTGCTTCGTGTATGGGAACTGCCCAGTTTAAATCGGCAGCTGCAGATCCTATACCACCGGTTGTTACACCGATAGCCTGACCATAAGAATTCAAAAGAACACCGCCGCTGCTGCCGTGTGCGATGGGAACGGAAATCTGTATAAGGGGAACAGGATAAACATCCGTAAGTTTGGGTTGGGAAATAATTCCCTGGCTTAATGTATTCTGAAGACCCATAGGACTTCCAAGGGCGTAAGCCTTCTGACCCTGTTTTATATTTTTAGAATCGCCGATTTCTATATAGGGGAATGTACCATCGTCAATTTTTAAAAGAGCCAGATCTCTGTCGGCATCGAAATCCACAAGCTTTAAGTTGTTTTTGTTTAAGTAACCAACGGTAGCGCCGTGATATTTTTTGCCGTTTAAGAGAGTGATTTCGATATATCCTGTATCAGCCACTACATGGTGATTGGTAAGGGCATAGCCGTCTTCTGAAATGAAAAAGCCGGAACCGCTGCCTTTTATTTTCCCGTTACGGTAGTAGGTTTCTATATAAAATACTGCCTCTGCGCATTTTTCTGATATTTCCTCTGCAGTAAGTTCCTTTTTCTCGGGAACAGCCTCGGGGGCCTTAACGATGGATTTATGTATACGTTTTTCGGGATTTGCAATTCTTACACAGATAGTTGCAATTTCGCTTCTGGTTATAGGACTTTCGGGATTAAAGGTTCCTGCCTGGTCACTTCCCGAAAGAATTCCTGCACGGTAGAGCTTATAAACCTCGCCTGAATAGCTTGCGGTCATGGGAACATCGGGAATTGAATTATCGGGATATTCCGCTGTTACACTGTAAGCTTCTTGCGGAAGAGCTCTTGCAAAAAGCTTTGCTACGTCGCTTCGTTTTGCCAGTGCATTATAATCCTGCTTTTCAGATCCAATCATTCCGTTATCTATAGCATAGCGAACATAGGGAATATACCAGGCTTCGTCGCCGACAGTATATACGGAAAGCTCATTCCCGGTTGTATATAAACTGCGGATTCTTGAGGCAATTGTAATTGCCTCAGCCAAGGTTAAATTTGAAGCGGGAGAAAAAGTGGTGTCAGAGCTGCCTTTCATGAGCCCGAACTCAAAGGAAGCTTTGACGTATTCAAAAAACCAGTCGCTTTCAGAAACATCAGAAAACTGATTTTTGTAGGTATCTTTTGAGATGAACACATAAGCCGCATTTGCAGGCAGTACGGCAAGTGATAAAAGTATCACAGATACCATAAATAAAGATATAATTTTTTTCACAAAATCACGCTCCGTTAATTTAATTTTGTCAAGTATAATTATATAATATCAGGAAATTATTGTCAAGGAAAGTGTATCACCGTAAAAGCTCATTTTTCTTCAAATCTATTGACATAGTATTGGAAATGATGTATAATAATAGCAGTTATTATGTTGGAGGTTTTTATATGGGAAAAATAAATTTAAAGCTTAACGAAGTTGAAAAATTTGACTCAATTAAAGACATGCTTAACAAGGCGGTTGCCGCTTGTGGAGATAAGCCCTTATATAAGTGGAGAGACGGAAAAGACATAAAGAGTGTTTCATATAATGAGTTCCGCAAAACAGTTGATTATTTAGGTACTGCATTGTCTTCTATCGGTATGGCAACAAAGCACGTTGCAACCACAGGCGAAAACAGCTACGACTGGATTTGTACATACCTTGCAATGCTCATGTCCGAGGGTGTATTTGTTCCCATTGACAAGGAAATGCCCATTGACGATATGGTAAGAGTTGTAAATAATTCTGACAGTGAGGTTATTTTCTACGCTCCCAGGTTCGAGGAAATTTTCCACGAAAAGGAAGCAGAATTTACAAACATCAAATATTTCATCGGCTTTGAAAGGGAAGAGGATGAGGGTAAATTCTTATCCTATAAAAAGTTCCTTGAAAAGGGCAAAAAGCTCTATGAAGAAGGGGACAGAAGCTATACCTCTATGCAGGGCGATCAGAATGTGCTTAAGATGCTTATCTATACATCAGGCACCACAGGAGACCCCAAGGGTGTTATGCTTTCCGAGCACAACCTTTGCTCAATGATTTATTACGGAATGCAGGTTTCCAGTATTTCTACTGTTGAGCTTGCGGTTCTTCCTTTCCATCATACATATGAGGCGGTTCCCGGAATATTAGTTGGTATCCATGGTCATGCAACCATGTGCATAAATGCGAAGCTTACCCAGGTACTTAAAAACATGCAGGAATTCAAGCCTGACTATATGTATATAGTTCCTGCTTTTGCGGAGCTTTTCTATAAGAAAATTTGGGCAGCAGCTAAAGAAGGCGGCAAGGATAAGGCGCTTAAAGTTCTCATTAAGGTAAGTAATTTCTTAAGAAAATTCGGCATTGACCTTAGAAGGAAGCTCTTTAAATCAATTCACCAGTCCTTCGGCGGAAATCTTTTTAAGCTTATCTGTGGCGGTGCTCCTGTTCGTCCGGAGCTTGGAAAATTTTTCGACAGCATCGGAATTTTCCTTATGAACGGCTACGGTATTTCCGAATGTTCTCCCTTAATCGCTGTTAACAGAAGAGAGCATAATGACTGCACAACTGTTGGATTTGTGCTTCCGTGCTTGGAGATGAAACTTCTGGATGTAACAGACGAGGGTATCGGTGAAATCTGTGTTAAGGGCGATAACGTAATGTTGGGCTACTATAAGCGTCCCGATCTTACAGAAGAGGCATTAAAGGACGGATGGTTTGCAACAGGTGACTATGGTATGCTTGACCCCGAAGGCAGACTTAAGATTACCGGACGTAAAAAGAACATGATTGTTTTAACCAACGGTAAAAATATCTATCCTGAGGAACTGGAAGAAAAGATTGGAAATATCCCCTACATAAAGGAAGTTGTTGTTTATTCCATAAAGGACGAAAACGGGCAGGAAGCTTCATTGATGGCAGAGGTATTTTTAGATGAAGAACTTGCAAAGGCAATAGAAACTGATGACATGAAGAAATATATCATGAATGATATTGACACTGCTTTAGCATCCTTCCCGAAGTATAAGCAGATGGCAGATGTCAAGATAAGAGATAAGGAATTTATTAAAAATTCCTCAAACAAGATAAAGAGAAACTTAATAGGAAAAGAATGATAAACATAAGGCATGGTTTTCCATGCCTTTTTCTTGACTAAATAAAGGGGATATAGTATAATTTAGGTAAAATATGCATCAGGAAGAGGGGTTGATCGTGGAAAAAATACTGGACAAAACAGATTATTTGATTTTAACATGTCTTAAAAAGAATGCAAGAATGAAAGCCTCAGACATTGCGAAAGAAATAAATCTTTCAGTATCTGCCGTAATTGAGAGAATTAAGAAAATGGAAAGTGCAGGGGTTATAGAGTCTTATACCATAATGCTCAATCAGAAGATTTTAGGAAATGACCTGACCGCTTTGATGGACGTAAGTTTAGAGCACCCCAAATATTATGACGGATTTGTGAAAGCTGTATCTGAAATTGAAAGCATTCAGTCCTGCTATTATCTTACAGGAAAGCACGATTTTCTGCTTAAAATAATAACGGATTCATCCGAGAGCTTGGAACGTATACACAGACAGATAAAGTGTATGGAGGGTGTGGGTTCAACTGAAACTCACTTTGTATTAAAGGCGGTTAAAAAAGAAGCTGCATCCCTTGGAGACTATCAAAATTACGAAAAAACGGAGTAAGGTAATTATGACAAAGAGAATTTGCGCAAAAGTAAGTCTTTCTGCACTTAAAAACAATATAGATGAAGTGGCAAAGAAAGCTGGCGGAAAAGAAGTAATTGCCGTTATAAAGGCAGATGCCTACGGTCACGGAGCAAAAGAGGCGGCAAAGGTGTTTTCAGATGTGGCAAGCTTTTTTGCAGTTGCCACGGGAGATGAAGCGCTTGAGCTTCGCTCCTTCGGGGTAGAAAAAGACATTTTGATTTTGGCTCCTGTACCTTTTGAAGATACAGAACCCTTGATAAAAGGTAATATTACAATGACGGTGTCAGATTTGTCCATGGCTGAAGAAATATCTAAAAAAGCTGTTAAAATGGGTGAAAAGGCAAAAATCCACGTAGCGATAGATTCGGGAATGAATCGAATCGGCTTTACGCCAACGGAGGATTCTTTAAATGAAATATTGAAAATAGCGGCTCTTCCCAATATAGCCTTGGAAGGAGTTTTCACTCACTTTGCCAAGGCGGATGAAAGTGATAAAACTACCTTGAATCGTCAGAGCAGAATTTTTGAGGATTTTTGTGCCATTTTAAGAGAAAAAGGACTCAAATTAAAGGAACATTCTTCAAACAGTGCCGCTATAATGGAAAAAGAAATTCAGCCGGGATCGGCAGTAAGGGCAGGCGTTGTCCTCTACGGGCTTTATCCCTCGGATGAGGTCAATAAAAAAGCACTGAGTTTAATTCCCGCACTTACGTGGCTAAGCAGGGTTTCGTTTGTAAAAGACGTGAAAAAGGGAGAGGGAATAAGCTACGGTCACACATTCATAGCTGATTCTGATATGAAGGTTGCAACCATTTCTGCAGGCTATGGAGACGGATACCCCAGACTTTTGTCGAATAAAGGCCGTGTTCTTATAAACGGCGAAAGCTGTCCTATAGTAGGCAGGGTTTGTATGGATCAGTTCATGGTTGATGTAACAGGGAAAAACGTCAATGTAGATGACGAAGTTGTTTTAATGGGAAAAAGCGGAAATGATGAGATAACTGCCGATGAAATAGCACACCTTACAGGAACAATCAATTACGAGGTTGTATGTGATATAGGAAAAAGAGTGCCCAGAATTTACGAATAAAAAGATTGACGACCTTCTGTCGTCAATCTTTTTATTTGACATGTAATAAGCGTTATGTTAAAATATAACCATATATTTCATATGACAGGAGATTCATGTATGAATAAAGAAACTAATAACATTTCCGAAAGATGGACATATATGGTAATCGGCGTTATTTCAATGCTCTTTTCAGGGGTTCTTTATGCCTGGTCCATATTAAAATCCCCCCTTACAGAAGAATTTGGCTGGGGACAGGCAGACCTTGCCTTAAACTTCACCCTTGCAATGACATTCTTTTGCATCGGAGGTCTTCTTGGCGCCCGTATATCAGGATTAAAGGGACATAAATTTGCACTTATTCTGGCAGGAATTCTTTCCCTTGCGGGCTTTGCCTTCACTGCTCTTTTAAAAGATACATCTGTTCTGGCACTTTACGTAACTTACGGTGTTCTTGCAGGGCTTGGTATTGGAATTTCATACAATGTGATTATAGCAACAGTAAGCACCTGGTTCCCTGATAAGAAAGGTTTGTGTTCCGGTTGCCTTATGATGGGCTTTGGTGCTTCTGCTTTAGTTCTCGGTAATATAGCCGATTTTTTGTTTAAAAGTGATTTGGGCTGGAGATTTACATATGTGATTTTGGGTATCGCCCTATTTATAGTTCTGACCTTGGCAGGTTTTTTGCTTAAAATGCCTTCTGATAAGGTGATTTTCCCCGAGGCGAAGAAGTCAAAGAAAAGGGAGGGGGAAGAGGCTGAACGAAAGGATTTTACGTCAGGTGAGATGCTTTGCCGCCCGTCTTTCTTTATGGCATTTATCTCAATTTCTTTCCTGGCAGCCGTTGGAAGCTCCGTTATAAGCTTTGCCAAGGACATGGCTCTTTCTGTCAATGCACCTGAGGCTCTGGCGGTATCACTGGTGGGTGTCCTTTCCGTATGTAACGGAATTGGTCGCATTTTAACAGGAGCGGTTTTTGATGCCCTGGGGCAGAAAAAGACCATGATACTTGCTAACATCCTCACCATTTTCGCGGCTCTGGTAACTCTTTTATCGGTGATATTTAATTCGCTGCCCCTTTGTATAGTGGGCTTGTTCCTTACCGGAATGTCTTACGGCTCCTGCCCCACAATTACTGCGGCATTTACATCCTCATTCTTTGGGATGAAGCATTTTTCAAATAATATGGCACTCATGACATTTACTGTAATGGTAGGCTCTCTGGTTGCAACCTTGTCAAATAAGGTTTTGGAATTAACAGGCGGATACGAAACTACCTTCATCATGCTTCTTTCCCTAACCTTTGTGTCGCTTTTGCTTAATTCCTTCATACGTAAACCGTGACAGAAGTTAAAGCATGAAAAAAGCAATTATAAAATTTCATAAAAGAGAAGAGTCAGAAGATTATCTTATAAGTTTAGGAAAGGAAGAGCGAGTGTGAAAAAGATATTTATTTCTGTTTTATGTATAGCCTTGATTTTGGTGGCATTTACTGCATGTATAAAAAAGGATTCAAAAGAAGAAATATCAGAAAGCAGTGAAATAACAGAATTTCCAATAGAAGAATTTGAAAAAGAGGCAAAAAATAAAAACGGGTTGACAGCAAAGGAAGCGGAAAATCTTTGTTACACCGTTTTGGGAGACAAGGCAGAAGAAAACGGATTTCCCATTTCTTACAGATGTATGGGAGGAATTTTAGTTGGTGATAAAGCCTATTATGTAATGAATATAACATGGCTTGTTAATGAAAGTCATTGGTCATATATAGGAAATGCATTTGTTTCTGTAGACGGCAGGAAAATATACGACGGAGTGGCTTTGGACGGAACGTATGAAATGACAAATTTAAGGTGGAAAAAATAAATTCATAGAACTTGACAAAGAAATAAAATAAACGTAAAATAGGGAGGGATAAGGTGAAGATACTTAAAAAACTCAAACAGTTTTTCTTTCCGCAAAGATGTGCTTGCTGCGGAGATGTTTGCGAAAGTAATAACATTTTCTGCAGAGAATGTTTTCCCGAAATCCCTTTTGTATACGGAAAGGTTTGTAAAAAGTGTGGGATTTCCCTTTCCTTTGAATTTCCATCGGATATATGCGGAAGGTGCAGGGAGAGAAATTTCAGCTTTGATAAAAACATCCCTCTTATAGAATATAAAGGTCATGGGAAAGAGACACTTTTAAATGTAAAATATAAAAGCTATGCATCCCTGGTGGATGTGGCAGGACTTTTGGCTAAAAAAATAGAAATACAAAAAGAAAGCTTTGATTTTATAACCTTTATTCCCGAAACGAAAAAAGAAGAGAGAAAAAAGGGCATATCAATCCCGAGAGTTTTGTCTAAAGCGTTGGGAAAGAAGCTTAATATTGACCACAAGGAAATCATTACAAAGATAAGGGAAACCAAAAAGCAAAAGGAGCTTACCGCAAAGCAGAGAATTATAAATGTACGGGGAACATATGAAGTGAGTTATCCCGTTAAAGGAAAGAAAATATTATTGGTTGATGACGTTTTCACCACGGGAGCAACCATGGATGAATGCTCAAAAATTTTAAAAAGGGCGGGTGCAATTTCGGTGGTTACAACCACCGTTGCGATCCGTGACAGGGAGTAGTTATGATTGATATTCACACTCATTGCCTGCCGGGAATTGACGACGGAGCAAGTGATTTGGAAGAATCTCTTTTAATGCTTAATGATGCATACCAAAAAGGCATAACAGAAGTTTATGCAACACCTCATCTTAAGGTTTATTCTGATGAGGAGTTCATAACTGCAATAGAAAAAAGAAACGAAGCGTATAACCTTGTTTTGGAGGAAGCAGATAAAAGAGGGATTAACATTCCCTTACTTAAATTGGGATTTGAAGTTTACTTAGATAAGGATATAACTTTTTTTGAAAACTTCAAAGATGCCTGTTTGGAGGAAACTGATTTAATGCTTTGCGAAATGCCCTTTTCCCATTGGGACAGCTTCGCCATCGGAAGACTTTATTCCTTAAAGGAAAACGGTATAATACCCATTATAGCCCATGTGGAAAGATATCTGCCCTTTAAGGAAAATATAGAAAAACTTCTTAACATGGAGGGTCTTATATATCAGGTTAATGCAGAGGGGTTTTTAAGTCGTAAGGAGAGCAGATTTATAAAAAAGCTAATGGATAAAAATCTTTTGGTTCTGGCAGGAAGCGACATGCACGGAATAAACGAAAGAAAAAATATGCTGAAGGAAGCATATACAAAAGCTACAAGAAAAAATGAATATTACGGACGGGCATTTAATATGGCCCCCACGGATTTGCTTATATAAAAAAGGATTGCTTTGCAATCCTTTTTTATATTCTTTCTATAGTTACAGCGTGTGAAATACCGGGGATACTTTCGCCCTGCTTTGAAAGGTCAGGGCTCATGAGAGCACCTGTAGCGGCGAAGAGGATTTTTTTAAGCTCGCCTGATTCAAGCTTCGGAAGAAGATAACCGCAAAGCACGGAAGCACTGCAACCGCAACCGCTTCCTCCTGCATGAACATCCTGCTTTTTAAGGTCATATATCTCGCATCCGCAGTCGAAATGATTTTTGCGTATATCAATATTATCCATTAAAAGAAGTTCGTCGGCAAGAGTGCTTCCTAATGTTCCTAAGTCTCCTGATATAATTAAGTCATAATCTTCGGGGGTAAGGGATAAATCATTCAAATGGGTCTTCACTGTATCTGCAAAGGCAGGAGCCATGGCGGCACCCATATTTGCGGCATCGGTGATTTTTTTATCCACAATTTTTCCTACCGTAGCGTGGGTTATACGAAGTTTTGTTTCCTCTAAAGATAAAATTATGCAGCCTGATGCGGTGGCTGTCCACTGGGCGGTGGGAGTTCTCTGAGAGCCGTATTCGAGGGGAAAACGGAACTGCCTTTCTGCGGTGCAAAAGTGTGAGCTTGTGGCATTGGCGGAAAGTCTTGAAAAGCCGGATGAAACTGAAAGGGCAGATAGCATAAGACCTTCTGCCATGGTGGAGCAGGCTCCGTATATGCCGATATAAGGAACGTCTAAATCCCTTATGGCATATATACTGCTGACACACTGATTAAGTAAATCACCCGAAAAAAGAGTGTCAGCCTCGGAAGGCTTTTTTGAAACTTTTGAAAAAGCAGACTCTATGCATCTTTTGAGCATTTCTGATTCGCCGGCTTCAAAACTGTCCTTGCCGAAATATTCGTCAGGTTCAATTTCATCAAAGTATGAACCCAAGGGTCCCTCGCTTTCTTTTTTTCCTGCGATTGATGAGTACCCTAAAATATAGGGATATCTTAAAAAGGAAACACTTCGCTCTCCTATATGTTTAATCAAAAAATCGCCTCATTTCATCAGATAGTATATAAGTCCGCAGATAACCGATGTAAGACCGCCATAGGTTAAAACCGGCCCTGCGATGGAGAAAATTTTAACACCGACTCCTAAAATATAGCCTTCCGGCACAAACTCCATGGCAGGGGAAACGATGGAATTTGCAAAGCCTGTCACGGGGACTAAAGTTCCTGCTCCGCCAAATTTTGCGATTTTTTCATATAGATTTAAAGCTGTCAAAATCGCAGAAAACACGATTAAAATTACAGTAACATAAGGCCCCGATTCTTTCTGGGATAAACCGTAAAGGGAGAAAATTTCGAAAAAAACTTGTCCTAAAGCGCAAATAAAACCGCCCGTAATAAAAGCGAAAAAAGTATTTTTGAATATGGGGGATTTTTTAGCCAGGGAATCCGCAAGGCGAATATAGTCTTTACTTTTAATATCACTCAAAAAAATCAATCCTTTCTTGTTTATTTTTCCGCTTATATAAATATTTATTCCAAATAAAAAAAACGGAGCTTTTGCTCCGCTTTTTTTTGGAAATTTTATTCGTTGCAGCCGGAAAGACATTTTATTATGCAGGCTGAGGAAGTTATAAAAAGTGAGAAAAAGCCAAGCAGAAGTCCTGAGAAAATTGCTCCGATTACGCTTGTTGCAGCAAAGGTAATACCTAAAAGTATCAGGGAAAACAGAATTGTTCCCAAAACACCTAAAACCAAAGAAGTCAGAGTCTGACACACGCAATTTCTTATTCCTGAAGAACCTGCAATGGCACTAACAACGGCAGTTATGCCTAAGTAAACTATGGCGATGCCGAATACTACCCACAAAAATGCGGGTGTAAGTGTAATTATTGCACTGAATCTTAAAAATGCTGTTATTATACCTATAATTAGGCTTGCAACAACAGCTAAGGTTGTGCAACAGGTTCTTTGACCACAATTTATACAAGTCATGAATATCACCTCCCGTAACATTATATGCAAAGGAGGAATAAGAGGAACAAAAATATTTATATAATGTATTGAAAAATCAAAGAAATTGTGATAAAATAATTTAGCTTTGTATACTTTTATGCAAAGAAAAAGCATTAAAAAAGAGGGGATAAAATGAAAAAGTTTTTATCTTTGGTACTTATAATTTGTATGATTTTATCACTGTCTTCTATTTGCAGTGCAGAGGGATATGATGTGCCCCACTTAAAAAAGCCAAGAAAGTTTGGCCCCGTAGGCTTTTATTATATAGACAGTATAAGTTCTTTGGGTGAGGGAACAGCCGAGGACGGAAAACCCTACGAAATGTATATGATAAAAGCAAATGAAGGACTTTTAATGCAATCCTTTGTTGACGGAGCGGAATTTGTATATTTTTCAGGTCCTTCCGAAGCAGGGTGGGATATTACAATGACTGATAATTTAGGCTTGACGGATAATGTTTTCAATTCGACCGCATACTCTCGCACCTACCGCACCTTAAAGGATTTCGGCATAACAGCCTATCCCACAAAAAGACTTTCAGAGGGCTGGGAAAAAGGACTCACCTGGGAATTTCACAAGGCTGACGGAACTGTGAGCTATGCAAAAAATTGGCATATAGGGGTGCTCTATGAGGGGAAGTGGTATATGTTTGCAATTTCCATATCTACCTTAGACAAAGAATGGGAAGGTGTTCTTGCCTTTGACTATTCTATGTATCATCAATATGTGGAGGAAGTTACGGTTCCTGCCATAAGGAGCGACGCAAAAATTATAATAGACGGAAAAGAAGTGTTTATGGAGGGCTATAATATAAACGGATATACTTATTTTAAGCTTCGTGATGTGGCAATGGCTCTTAAAGGAACAGCTTCGGAATTTGCCGTTGATTATAAACCTAACTCCTTTTATGTGATAAGGAAAGGTGATGGTAAATATGATGTGCCGGGTGGAATGGTGTCAACCAGAGGAAACAGAGAGTATATTCCTTCAGGTGGAGAGCTTACAATAAACGAAGTTCCTCATTCCACAGCTAAGAGAGTGAATACCCTTATTTTATATGACAGGGGAGCCGTTGTGGGAAATGACGTTTACAACATCGGAGGAAATAACTACACTACCATAAGGCAAATCGGTATGGGTGTTGATTTCCACGTTGACTGGGACGAAGAAAAGAGGGCAATTATAATAGATACTACAAGGTTTTACTGGGAATGATAGCTAAGTAAAGTATGGCTTTTTGAAAGGATTGAAATTGGATGATGATGTGTACGAGATGCCGGAAAAATGTGGCAGTCGTATTTGTAACAAAGCTTGAAAACGGACAGACAAAGAACGAAGGTCTTTGTCTTAAGTGCGCTAAAGAGCTGGGAATTCCTGCTGTGGATAAAATTATGCCTAATATGGGGGATATTGAAAGTCTTACAGATGAAGATATAGAGAATGTAACAGGTCAGCTTTCCGACCTTTTCGGGGGAGAAATGCCCTCTTTTCCAGGCATGGCATTCGGTGAAGAAGAGGACACAGAGGAAGTGAATGCTTACGGAAACAAAAAGGCAGAAAAACAGGGTAAAAAGCAGAATAAGAGAAAAATGCTTGAAACCTACGGAACAAATTTAAACGAAAGAGCAAAAGAGGGAAAGGTTGACAGGGTTATAGGCAGAGATAAGGAAATTGAACGCCTCATTGAAATATTGAACCGCCGACAGAAAAATAACCCCTGTCTTTTAGGTGAGCCCGGCGTTGGTAAAACAGCCATTGCCGAGGGTCTTGCCGTGAGGATAATTGAAAAAAAGGTTCCCGAAAAGCTTCTGGACAAAGAAATCTACGCCCTTGATTTTACTGCCATTGTGGCAGGAACACAGTTCAGGGGCCAGTTTGAGGCAAGGCTTAAGGGGATTATCGAAGAAGCTAAAAAGGTCGGCAATATAATTTTGGTTATTGACGAAATCCATAATATTATGGGAGCGGGAGATGCGGAGGGAGCAATGAACGCCGCAAACATCTTAAAGCCCGCCTTGGCCCGTGGAGCTGTGCAGATTATCGGAGCCACAACTCTGACTGAATACCGTAAGCACATTGAAAAAGATACCGCCCTTGCCAGAAGATTCCAGACAATAGTAGTTGACGAGCCAACACTTGATGAAACGGTTGAAATATTGAAGGGAATAAGACCCTACTATGAAAATTATCACCATGTAATAATTTCAGATGAATGTTTAAAGGCGGCGGCGGTTTTGTCAGAACGCTACCTTAATGAAAAATTCCTTCCGGATAAAGCAATTGACGTAATAGATGAGGCGGGCTCAAAGGCTAATCTTCAGAACGAAGCCCTGGCACGTCTTACTGTGCTTAAAAGAGAGCTTAATACTATGACAAGCGAAAAGGAAGCCGTTGAAAATGACGATTCCATTGAGTATTACAAAAAGATGTCAGAGTATAAGACCAAGGAAGAAAGGCTTATAAAAGAAATTGAAGAGCTTGAAAAAGCCAGCGATTACACCACTTTAACCGTTGAGCACATTGCTTCTGTTATAGAGAATATGACAAAAATTCCCGTGCAGAAAATAACCGAGCTTGAAACAGATAAGCTTTTGTCTCTCGAAGATATTTTGCATAAAAGGGTAATCGGACAGGATAAGGCAGTATCGGCCGTGGCAAGAGCCATAAGGAGAAACCGTGCAGGACTTTCTAAAAAATTAAGACCGGCATCCTTCATTTTTGTAGGGCCTACTGGTGTAGGTAAGACCGAGCTTGCCAAGGCACTTGCTGAGGCTATGTTTGACAGCGAGGACTATATTATCCGTATGGATATGACTGAATATATGGAAAAGCATTCTGTTGCGAAAATTATAGGTTCACCTCCGGGATATGTGGGATATGACGATGCAGGTCAGCTCACGGAGAAAATAAGAAGAAGACCCTATTCGGTTATCTTGCTTGATGAAATAGAAAAGGCACATCCGGATATCCATAATATTCTTCTGCAGATTTTAGACGACGGAAGATTAACCGACAGTCACGGTAAAGTGGTGAGCTTTGAACACGCCGTTATCATAATGACCTCTAATGCAGGCTCCGACTGGAAAGGATCGGGACTTGGCTTTACTCCCGATGAAGACAGGGCTGATGCAGAGAAGGTCAAAAGAGCACTTAAGGATGTTTTCCGTCCTGAATTTTTAAACAGGGTTGATGAGGTTGTGGTATTTGACCGCATCAAAAAGGAGGATGCCTTAAAGATTGTGGATATACTTCTTTCAGATATTGAATTTATGCTTTCAGAAAAGGGAATAAAGCTTTTGGTGACAGAAGAAGCTAAGGAATATATTGCATCTAAGGGCTGTGATGACAAAAACGGAGCAAGACCCATGAGACATCTTATTACCAACGACCTGACAGATTCTGTGGCAGAAGCCATCATAAGAGGCAATTTAAAGGCGGGCGATACCTGCAATATTGGAATAGTTGACGGAAAAATAAAAGTAATATAAAAAAATGACATTCGCCATTGGCGAATGTCATTTTTTCATTCCTGTAACTACTCTTGGATTTTTTCCAAGGTCATAAAGGACTTTAATATCACAAAAATCTGCATCTAAAATTTCTGAAACTTCTTTTGCCTGATCAAAGCCTATTTCAAAAATGATAAGCCCCTTTTCATTGAGAGCCTCTGTTGCTTTTTTTGCAATAACCCTGTAAAAAATAAGACCATCGTCCCCTCCGTCGAGAGCCAGTTTGGGTTCAAAATCCCTGACATCTGAATCAAGGGTTTTCAAAACATCAGTTCTTATATAAGGGGGATTTGAGATGATAGCATCGAATTTCCCGGAGATTTCGTCATTTAATATATCAAGCTTTGAAAAATTAATATTTACACCGTTATTTTCAGCGTTAAGCTTTGCAGTTTCCAAGGCTGTTTCGCTTATATCTACAGCTGAAACTTCCAAATCCTTACCGAATTTTGCCAAAGATACTGCTATTGCGCCTGAGCCGGTACCTATATCAAGAACAGAGCCCCGGCAGTTTTCTATGGCGTATTCAACTAAAGTTTCTGTATCAGGACGGGGTATTAGCACCCCTTCTTTCACAGAGAAACTAAGACCCATAAATTCTTTTTCTCCCAGTATATAGGCAATGGGTTCTGTGTTTTTTCTTCTTTCGAGATGAGACTTGAAAAGTGACAGTGCCTCGTCATCTAAAATTTCATCCCTGTTTTTTATGAGAAAAAGCCTGTCGCATCCTAAAACCTTTTCTAAAAGGAGGGAAGAGTCTAAAGAAGCAGTGTCGCTTACATCCTTTAAGAAAGAAGTTCCGAAGCGCAAGGCTTCATAAATTACCATTTGTCGTTTTCTCCTTCTTTTGGTAAAACTGGTGTCATGGCAGCGATGGCAATTTCAATCATGTCATCATCAGGCTCTTTTGTGGTGATTTTCTGCAAATAAAGACCGGGCTTGCTTAAAAGGGAAACTAACTTACTGTCACTTCTGCCCGCCCACTTTATTATTTCGTAGGAAATTCCTGCAATAAAGGGGAGACATAAAAGCTTGATTATGATTCTGAGCCACAAAGTGTCCACCTTAACAAAGGCGAAAACCAGAATGCTTATTAAAAGAACGAAAACTAAAAAACTGGTTCCGCATCTGGGATGCAACCGACTTTGAGCACGGCAGTTTTCTACGGTCAAAGGAAGTCCCGCCTCATAACAATATATTGTCTTGTGCTCAGCACCGTGATACATAAATACTCTTTTTACATCTTTTTGCATAGTACATAAAAGAATATATCCCAGAAAGATTACAATTCTGGATACGCTTTCTGCAACGCTTCTTATAACTGCGATTGTTTCCGGAGTAGAATTCTTGAAAACAAAAGCAATACCTTCTCCGATTAGCATGGGGAGAAGGAAGAAAAGACCGATGCTCATTAAAATTGCAAGGACAACAGAAAAGTAAATCACTATATTTTTAAGGTTGTCCCCGAATTTTTCTGAAAGCCATGCCTCGAATTTTGATTCTGATTCATCTTCCTCTATATCCACAAATTCAGCACTCCATAAAAGAGCCTTCATACTTGTAACCATGGAGACGAAGAAAGCAATCATTCCTCTTACAACGGGGATTTTGTTCCATATACTCTTGTTTATCTCTATGTCAGAAACCTTAAGTTCGATTTCTCCATCGCTTTTTCTTACGGCGATACCCATTTTTGAAGGCCCTCTCATCATGATTCCTTCAATTAAGGCAGAACCGCCTATTGAGGTTTTTTTATTTTCCATAGTCATTTCCTTTCATTAAGTAATAAGCCGTTTGACTGAATTTATTATATCAAAAAAACGTGATTTTTTCAAGGTTTATTTGGTAAATGACGAAAAAAACATAAATTTTTCGGAACATATAGCTTTTTTTGTGTATTATGTTCAAAGGCTATATAAGTATTTTATACTAAACAACCAAAAAAAAATAAAATTCGCTAAAATTTCTATTGATTTTTTGTGCAAAGTGGTGTATAATAAAGTACATGTCTTTTTGCCATTGTAAAATATGCTTAATTTTTCCAATTATTGGCAGAAATTACGATAAGATACGGCAAAAGTACTTAACTTACAGGAGGTTTTAAAATGACGGCAAGAAAAGTTACGGCAGTATTACTTGCGATGCTCATGGTGGTAACGGGATTTACCGCAATGGTGCAAAATGATGCTTACGCCAGTGCAAGCACTACGTTTAACGCTCTGGAATTTGACTATGACAGAAACAACGTATATGCTTATTTTCTGGAAAAGCACCCCGATGCTGAAAGACCCGAGGCGGAGGTTTCGGTTTTAGGCTCTGCGTTTAATAGCGCAAAGAGCTCTGCGGGTGTTATTGCAATCGAAAACTTTGACGGAGTTGACAACGTTGCAGAATTTATGGAGGAAGTGCAGAGGGCGGTGTACGAGGTAAATATACCCGAAGCCGGCTTATATAATATTTCCTATTCCGTAAGAAGCCATGAGAAGATTAAGAACGATATTGAGTTCGGTGTTATGATAAATGACGAATATCAGTACAATGAATCTATGGCTATAAGATCCTTCAGAGGATTCAAGAACAGAGAAGAGGATTTTAGTATCGAATCTGATGAAAACGGAAATCTTACGGCTGAGTTTTTGCAGGACAGAGGAAATGATTTGAGACCCAGACAGGTTAAGGATATTAAGTGGAGAACTGAATGGATTACCGATGCTGAGGGACTTATTGAAGCTCCTTTGCTTTTCTACTTTAACGAAGGTGTAAACACCATAACCTTTGAAACTGTGGGTGAACCTTTCTATCTGGCTGACATAAAGATTACACAGTTTGTTGAACCTAAGCCTTATAAAGAGGTTCTGGCTGAATATGAGGCTAAAGGTTATAAGCCCGTAAATACCCAGATAAAGATACAGGGTGAAACAGCAAACGAGTTTTCTCATTCGTCCCTTTATCCCTTATCTGAGAGAAATAATCCTCAGATGGAGCCCAACCACACAAGTAAGACAAGAATCAACGCTGCCGGCGGTTCTAACTGGGGAAGTGCAAGAAGCTGGCTTAAATGGACCTTCAATGCTCCTGAATCGGGACTTTACAAACTGGCTATAAAGTTCGAGCAGAGCGACTATGTTGGTATGTTTGCCACAAGAAGCCTTAAAATTGACGGGGAATTTCCCTTCCAGGAAATGAAGTATCTCCGTTTCGGATATGATTCTGACTGGCAGTTTTTAGTTCCTTCCGATGCAGAAGGAAACCCCTATTACATATATCTGGAAAAGGGCGAGCACACAATGCAGATGACAGTGAGCCTTGGTGAAATGGCGTCCATTGTTGACAGACTCACAACAGTTGTATACAGACTTAACAAAGTATACAGTGACGTGGTAATGCTTGCATCAACCACTCCCGACCAGTACAGAGATTATTACTATGCAAAGAATATCCCGACTTTGGATGGTGATTTAAGATGGGCGAGAGAAGAGCTTGCCAGCATCAAGCAGGAAATTTTGGATATAACAGGAACAGGAAGTAACCAGACTGCTACCTTGGAAACTTTTGTTCTTCAGCTTGATTCACTTATAGAGAAACCTGAAAGCTTCAGCAAGAAACTTGAGACTTTCAAGAATAATATAGCTTCCATCAGCCAGTGGATTATTGATAATAAAAATCAGCCTATAAAGATTGACTATTTTGTTCTGGGTGGAGACGATATGGAGCTTGAAGGAGCTAAGGCAGGATTCTTCAAGAGTCTCTGGGCAGGAACCAAGAGCTTCTTCGCATCTTTCTATGAAGACTATGATGTTATCGGAGCAATAGATGGTGAGGGCAGAAAAGTTAAGGTATGGATAAATACCGGCCGTGACCAGATCAATATTATCAACAACATGATAAATGACGAATTTACTCCCAAGACAGGAGTAAACGTGCAGCTTGAACTTGTTCAGGGTAACATGATTGAAGCAACACTTGCAGGTAAAGGACCTGACGTTGCACTTATGATTGCGTCCGACCAGCCTGTAAACTATGCTATAAGAAATGCGCTTGTTGACCTTTCAAAGTTCGGAGAAATGGACTTGGACGGTGACGGAGTCAATGAAGTAAGGTCCTTTGCTGATGTATTTGGCAGATTCCAGCATCAGAACTTTGAAGCATTTGCGTTCCAGATGAATGAACATAAAGATGAAGAAGCGGCAAACGAAGGAGAAGTATGGGTTTGTGAAGTGTGTGGAACTGAAAACAATCAGGGCATCTGCACAACATGTAACTACAAGAAATATTATGCTTATTATGCAATTCCCGAAACTCAGACCTTTAACATGATGTTCTACCGTAAGGATATATTAGCTCAGTTGGGCCTCGGTGTTCCCGAAACATGGGATGACTTCTTTGCACTTTTGCCTGTAATAAGAAGAAATAACCTTCAGATTGGTGTTCCTGCTGCTACAATGTATCAGATACTGCTCTATCAGTATGACGGAGCTTACTATACTGAAGATAGGCATGCATCAGGATTTACCACTCCCGAAGCTGAGGAGGCTTTCATAAAGGTATCAGACTGTTTCGTAAAATATGATTTCCCCATTTCATTCGACTTCTATACAAGATTCAGAAGCGGTGAAATGCCCATATCGATACAGCCTTATACTCAGTACAACAGAGTAAATGCTGCAGCTCCTGAAATTCAGGGTCTTTGGGAAATGACAAAGGTTCCCGGAACAATAAGGGAAGACGGAAGAATGGACTATAGCCAGATCGTAACAGCTGCAGGATGTATCATGTTCAATAAAACAAAGGATAAGGATGCTGCCTGGGCATTTATGGAATGGTACACAAGAGACGATATGCAGACCCGTTACGGCGAGGAGCTTGAATCTGTAATGGGTGCGGCAGGCCGTTATGCGGCAGCTAACTTAGAGGCTTTCAAATCTCTCGCATGGACAAGAGAGCAGACTAAGCTTCTTACCGAACAGATGGAACAGCTTGTGGGTGTACCTGAGGTTCCCGGAAGCTATCTTACAGCAAGAACCATTACACTGGCGTTCAACGATGCATATATCGAATATGAAAACCCCTATAAGGCTCTGGCAGAAAGAACAGAGGACTTAAATGAGGAAATCACAAGAAAATATGCAGAGTTCGGATTATATTGATAGGAGGGATGGATTTTGTTTACTAAAAAGAAAAAGGAAGATAGTCTTCCTAACGAAAACGTAAAAAATACGTGGCTCGAAATAAAGAAGAATAAATCCAATTACCTTCTTTTAGCTCCGTACATGATAATATTCCTGGTGTTTACGGTTATCCCCGTAATATCATCAATGGTTTTGAGCTTTACATATTTTAACCTTTTGGAAATTCCCGAATGGAGAGGCTGGCTTAACTATCAGAGACTTTTCCTTGAAGACGATATTTTCATGATTGGTCTTAAGAACACTTTGATGTTCGCATTTATCTTGGGTCCTACAAGCTATGTACTTTGTTTCCTTTTTGCGTGGCTGGTAAATGAATTGCCCCCGAAAATCAGAGCGTTTATGACACTTTTATTCTATGCTCCTTCAATCTGCTCTTCGGTTTACACTATCTGGCTCTTTATTTTCAGCGGTGATGCCAACGGTCTTGTAAATTCATACCTTTTAAAGCTTGGTTGGATAAATACACCAATTCAGTTCTTTACGGATACAACTTACAACGTAACAATTATTATAGTAATTCAGTTGTGGCTTAGCTTGGGTACCAGCTTCCTTTCATTCATTGCAGGTTTCCAGTCACTTGATAAGAGCTATTTTGAAGCCGGTGCTATCGACGGTATCAAAAACCGTTTCCAGGAACTTATCTATATAACAATTCCTGAAATGAGACCTCAGATGATGTTCGGTGCTGTAATGCAGATTTCATCTTCTTTCAGCGTTGGACCTATCTGTAGAACCTTGGGTGGTTTCCCCAGTACGGACTACTCATTAAGAACCATAACCACACATATTTACGACTACGGTCAGACACGTTATGAAATGGGTTATGCATCGGCTATTGCATTTTTCCTTTGCATAATGATGATTGTAACAAGAAACCTGATGGCTAAGCTTATCAGGGTAGATGATTAAGGAAGGAGGAACGAAAATGTCAAACACTACAATAATGTCATCAGGCAATACAGAAGTTAATGTAAATGAACTTCCCGAAGAATTACGTGAACATGTTCCTCCTAAAAAATTGAAGGCAAGAAAAAAGAGAGTTAACCGTTCGGCAGGCGGTGACACTATGGTTGTATTCTTCATCATTCTGATGGCGGCTTTCATGGGAGTTCCTCTTTACTATTCAATAGTATGTGCATTTAAGCCCTTGAACGAGCTTTTCATTTTCCCGCCCAGATTTTATGTGGTACAGCCTACACTTTCAAACTTTAAGCAGGTATTTGACCTGGCGTCTGATTTGTGGGTGCCTTTCTCGCGTTACGTATTCAACAGTATTTTTGTAAGTGTAACTTCAACTGTTGGTCACGTTATTCTGGCGTCAATGGCAGCTTATCCTCTTGAAAAAGCCAAATTCCCTGGCTCTAAGTGGATGTTCCAGCTTGTACAGATTACACTTCTTTTCACAGGCGGAACAATGGCGGTTCCTCAGTACGTTGTAATGGCTCTTTTGGGCTTTGTTAATACTTACTGGGCACTTATTTTGCCCGCTATAGGTTCAAGCCTTGGTCTTTTCCTTATGAAGCAGTTTATGAGAGGTATTCCAGATTCCATGCTTGAAGCAGCGAAAATCGACGGTGCCAACGAATTTACGATTTTCTGGAAACTGGTTATGCCAAACGTTAAGCCTGCATGGCTTACACTTTCAATTTTCTCTTTCCAGGGTATCTGGAACAACACAGGTAATAACTTTATATATTCGGAAGAACTTAAAATGCTTCCCACCGCACTCAACCAGATTTATGCTGCCGATGCAGCTACAGGTGTAGGTAACGTTGCCCGTCAGGGTGCGGCAGCTGCGGTTGCACTCATTTTGATGATTCCGCCGATTATATTCTTTGTTATAACACAGAGTAATGTCATCGAAACTATGGCATTCTCAGGAATGAAAGACTGATAGGAGGGGAAAATATGAAATTCAGAATCACAAATTTACTTAAGATTTTTTCCTGCCTCTTATTGGTGGTAAGTATGTTAATGGGCACTATGCTCATTCATGCAGAAGATCCCTATATGGGATATAACTATAACTATTACGGTGAAGCACCTTCTCCCAACGGATATATTCCTGTATCAGCCTTTAACGGAAACGAATGGGGAATAGGATATTTAAAAAATCCTGCAGACATGTATGTGGATGCTGAGGATAATCTTTACATTCTTGATACCGGAAACGGACGTATAGTTAAAACCGATTCCGAGCTTAATGTTATAAAGGTTATTGACAATTTCACACAAGACGGAATAGCATCTCCTCTTAAAAACCCTCTTGGTATCTGCGTAACTCCCGACGGAGAAATCTATATCTGTGATACAGACAACAACAGAGTTGTTGTTACAGATCAGGACGGTGTTATAAAAAGAACTTATTTGAAACCTGTTACTGACCTGGTATCAGCTGACCTGGTTTTCCGTCCTAAAAAGATTGAAGTTACAGCAACCGGTGATATGTATATCCTTGCAGATAACATAGTTGACGGTGCTATGATTATTGCAGAAAACGGTGAATTCGGCGGATTTTTTGCAACAGACGCCGTAAACGTAACGGCTGATGTGTTGAAAATCATGTTCTATAAAACTTTCATGAGCGAAGAGCAGATAAAGAAAATGATGTCAATTCAGCCCGTTCCCTTTGACAATATGTATCTTCAGGG
Organism: Clostridia bacterium; assembly: GCA_045123995.1. Taxonomy (GTDB): domain Bacteria; phylum Bacillota; class Clostridia; order CAKSNL01; family HGM11501; genus HGM11501. The sequence goes on along the minus strand of JBGVKY010000026.1, from coordinate 327,636 downwards.
AGACTTCTTGTATACAGCTACTGTGTATTTGAGAGACAAGGACCAGATAAGAAAGGTAAATCCTGCAGGAAAGAATCTTTTTTCCGATAACTATTACGGTGAAGCTTATATCGGCGGTGTCGGCGGTGGCGGATTTGAGCAGGCTTCCTTTATAGATGTAAATGTAAGTGAAAAAGGATTTTTCTATGCTCTTGATAAAAACTTCTGTAAGGTGTTCGTATATAATCAGGACAACGAACTTCTTATGATATTCGGTGGCGACAATAAGAAATTAGGGCATTTTATAAATCCTGTTGCAATCGAATCTATCGGCGATACAATTTTAATTATGGATGGAAGCAAAAACAACATAACTGTTTTTGAACCCACATATTATGGTGAACAGATAATGCTCGGCTCTTATATGTATGAGCACGGTATGTACGAAAAGGCAATCGAGCCCTGGTACGAAGTGCTTAAGCTCAACACCAATTCGGAGCTTGCTTATAAAGGTATCGCGAGAGCTGAATATTTAAAGGGTGACTACCTTGAAGCTATGGAGCATTACAGGGCTGCATACGATAGGGACGGTTATTCCGAGGCGAGAGAAAAGTACAGAGGTAAATTTATCATGGAAAACTTCGCCTGGTTCATGGCAGCGATAATTGCAATAGCAGCTATTTTAGTTATTTACGGAAAGAATAAAAAGAAGCTTTTAGCTAAAATCGGATATAAGACTCTTGCTGAAACCGGCTATGCAGGAATGGCTAGGTGGAAATATCCCTTCTATAACCTTTTGCATCCCAGCGTTGGTATGAGTGAAATGAGATATAACAAAAAGGAATTCTTACCATATGCTTTGTTATCTACTTTCCTTTGGTATGCATCTGTCGTTATTATGAGACAGTACGAAGATTATATCTTCAACAATACAAACACAAACAATATAAATATTTTCATGATTCTGGCAACAACCATCGGAATTTTGATGGTCGGATGTATTGCTAACTGGGCAATTACAACTCTTGTTGAAGGTAAAGGTACATTCAAGAACATATTTATTTATGCATCTTATGCTCTTATACCCACAACAATAGCAAACCTCATTGTTACGGTTCTCAGCCAGTTCATGGTACAGAACGAAGCAGTTTTCATTAATACTATTTTAATCGTAGCCTATGCATGGACAGCTATGCTGATGTTCATGGGCATGATTACGGTACATCAGTTCACCACTAAAAAGGCAATTTTAATGACCTTGCTTACTGCAGTAGGTATGCTTGTAATAGTATTCCTGCTTATGCTTTTGGTTGTATTATACAGCCAGGTATCCACCTTTATTACAACAGTAAGCTACGAATTGTTCTATAAGTTCTCAATATAAGAAAGGGGAGTTTAAACATGAAAAAATATATTTCTTATGTATTAGTCCTTACTCTCCTTGTATCTTTAATGACGGGCGCTCTTATAAGTGCAGAACCTGAAGGAGAGGCAGCAGAAGCAACAAATGTTTCGGCGTTAAATCCCCAGATTATAGAAGAATTTATGGGAAAGGTGAAAGCCAAAACACCGGACAACAGCAGTATCGACAGTATTTTCAGCCTTATAACTGAAAATGAAAACCTTGCTCTTTATGCAGTTGCCGACAAGGCAAGTGGCAGAGCGGGAGAATTGGCTCTTTTAGACAAAAAAGAAGGCTACGTTTGGAGAAGCAATCCTTTAGGAAGCGAAGAAGATATACTGGGTCAGGCTTCAGGTCATGCTTATTACAGAACGAAATCTCAGCTTGTTATTTCCTACGCTCAAGGATATAACTTCTTCGATACAAACTCTCACTATGAAAGTGTTATGTCTGATAAGATAGACATTTTTGTAGAGGATAACTCTGTTAAGTTTGTATATAAATTCAGAGATGTTGATTTTGTTATTCCTGTAAGATACAGCTTAGATGGTGATGCTCTCTTGGCAGAAATCCTTCTGAACGATGAAGATGCTAAATTTTCTTATGAAATTATCGGTAAGGTAAATGCCGGAGCTCTCGGTGAAGTTATCGAACAGGAAATTGAGTTTAATATAATGGAAGTTAAGCTTCTTCCCGCATTCGGTGCCACAAGCTTTAACGAGGACGGATATCTTTTCATACCCGACGGTTCAGGTGCCTTAATCAACATGAACAACGGAAAGAAAAACATTTCTCAGCCCTATTCAGCTCCTGTGTACGGAAATTACACAGACAGTAAGTCAGAAGATTACAGCAAGGCTCCTGATAGATTTATGCTTCCTGTATTCGGAACTGTTAAAAATGATGGTCATGCCTTAATGGGTGTAATTAAGGACAACGCTTCAGTTGGTTATGTAAATGCTGAAGTAAGCGGATATGAAACTGCTTATAACAAGGTTTATCCTTCTTATCTCCATAAGATAATAAAGGGTTCGGACAAGGAAGGTAATGCACAGCCCATGAGTAAGGAGCTGGCAGACCCCGAAAAGAACTTCACCGTTAAGTATTACTGCTTAAGCGGAGAAGATGCTTCTTATGTAGGTATGGCAAAGCGTTACAGAAAATACCTTGTTGAAGAACAGGGGATGACAAAGTCTGACGATCTTAAAGACGGTGCGCTTTTCCTTGATATGTATGCAGGCGTAGAAAAGAAGACAAGCATACTTGGTATTCCCTGGAATAAATTCGAGGTAATGACAACCTACAAGGATATAAGAGATATTGCTGATGACATGACAGAAAACGGTATCGATAATGTGGTGTTTAAGTATAATGACTGGACAAAGAAATCAGGCAGAAAGAAAATCCAGACAGCCCCCAACTTTGAAGGATCTATAGGGGGAAAGAAAGGATACTTAAAGACCAAGGAATACCTTGACGGTAAAAACATGAGCTTTTACCTTAATATTGACTTTATTAACTACTCGGAATCAGGCAACGGATATAACAGACTTTCAGATGCAGTTAAGTATCCCAATCAGGCTCCTGCTTATCAGTCAAGCGGTATAACCGCCCACGTAAACATGGGTTCCAGATGGAGCCTTCTTAAAGGTTATCTGGTTAAGGAAGCGGCTCTTAACTTCGCAGAAAAGTGTGCAAAATATAACATTGATTCTATCTCCATTGAAAATATCGGCGGAACCGTTTATTCCGACGGATCCAACAAAGGCGGTCACACAAGAGGCGAATGTGTGAACTACTTCTCAGATATAATTTCGGCATATAAGGAAAAAGGAATCAAGGTTCTGACAACCGAGCCCAGTGAATATGCTGTAATCAATTCTGACATCCTTATGGATATTCCCTCAAAGGATACATATGTTGAAATTGCTGACGAAGCAGTTCCTTTCTATCAGATTGCTGTAAGAGGATATAAAACATATACAACAGAACCTGTAAATATGTCCAGCAATTATCATAAAATAATATTAAATGCGGTGGAATCGGGCTCAAGCCTTTTATACAACTTGGTTGCAGGTGAAACCACGGACCTCAAGGAAACATACCTTAAATATTTATACAGCTGTAACTATTCACAGTGGAAAGATGATATCATCGAAACCTACAATGAATATTCTTCTGTAATGGATGAAATCAAGGGTGCCGATATTGAAAACCACGAAAAGGTAGAAGAGGGTGTTTATAAAACAACCTATGACAACGGGGTTTCAGTTTATGTAAACTATAATGATAGTGATTATCAGTTGCCTTCGGGTACATTGGTAAAAGCTAACGGATATATAGCAGAAAGGGGTGAGTGATGATGACAGATAAGGAAAAGACAATTTCTGCCGAGGTAGAAGAAGTAGTATTGGACAGCGAAAAAAAGCCTACAAAGGAAGAAATTAAAGCTGCAAAAGAAGCTGCAAAGCGTGCTAAGCAAAAGAGAAAAGCAGCATCTGCCTTAAGCACAAAACAGGCGAGAGCCGGATATTGGTTCGTTCTTCCCTGGGTAATAGGCGTTATATATTTGTTCCTGGTTCCTGTTATCACATCTCTTATATACTCCTTCAGCGAAGTAAATGTAAGAGCAGGCGGTATCAAGCTTGATTTTACCGGAATAGATAACTATATCTACATTTTTAGAAAGAGCGAAACTTTCTTACCTGCCCTTTTAAATTCACTCAAGGATATGCTCTATCAGGTGCCGATTATAGCGTTCTTCAGTATGTTTATCGCACAGATACTGAACCAGAAGTTCGTGGGAAGAACTTTTGCGAGAGTAATGTTCTTTCTTCCTGTAATTATCGCATCTGGTGTTATTCTGGAGATACTTTCTCTTACAGGTATGAGCACAAACGTTTCTCTTGGAGAAACATCCAACGTGTTCACGTTCCAGGAAGAGTCGGTAATTCTTAAGGTTTTGAACCAGAGTGGCTTAAGCCCTACGATTATTGGCTATTTAAAAAGTCTTGTAAGTAATATCTTTGATATAACCTGGAAGAGCGGTATTCAGATTCTCTTATACCTTTCTGCACTTCAGGGTATTCCTAAGTCATATTACGAAGTTTCTTCAATGGAAGGTGCAACTGCATGGGAAGAATATTGGAAAATTACATTTCCTCTTTTATCACCCATGACTTTGGTTTGTGTTGTATATACAATCATCGACTCCTTCACATATTATCAGAATGAAGTTATGCAGCTTATTGACCAGAACGGTATCGCAACAGGAAATGCAGGTATAGCATCTGCTATGTCCTGGACATATTTCGTTATTATTGCGGTAATACTTCTGCTCATTGTGAAGTTCGTCTTCGCTAAGACTGTATATACAGAAGAGTAAGGAGGTGCCGGAATGAAACCTGAGTTATCAAGACTTAACAAAAAAGAGTTTAAGGACGAAATGAAACGCCGTGAAGAGGAAATGAAAACCAGCGGCAAGGAAAACAGTATAGGCTTAAAGCGTTTCGGCTCTGCATACTTTAAGAAACAGATGTTCCATTTCCTTTATACACTGTTTCGTGCTTTCCTTATAATCGGACTTTCTTACCTGGTGTTATATCCTGTATTCAAAATGCTGAGTAATGCATTCAGCGCAGACTATATAAAATCTGCAACTACAATCTGGATTCCCAACAACTTCGGTCTTCTTAACGTTGAATATGCATATAAGTTCTTAAAATATGCAGAGAGCTTCTGGGCCAGCGTTAAGGTATCTTTGGGAAGTGCTCTTTTGCAGGTTGTATCTGCGGCTATTACCGGTTATGGATTTGCAAGGTTTAAGTTCAAGGGAAGAGGAGTTTTGTTTGCACTGGTTATTTTAACTATGATAGTTCCTCCTCAGACTTATCTTATTTCCATGTTCATGACCTATAGAAAGTTTGACTTCTTTGGAATTTTGGATCTCGTTTCTCTCATTGTAGGAAAAGACCAAAGCATTAACTTAATAGGTACTGCCTGGACAATGTGGATTCCTGCTATTTTGGGTGTAGGATTAAGAGGCGGTCTCTTCATATACATTTTCAGACAGTTCTTCAGAGGTATGAGTAAAGAGCTTGAAGAAGCTGCTTATATCGACGGCTGTGGTCCTTTTAAGACATTCTTAAAGATAATGGTTCCCAATGCTTTGTCTTCAGGACTTGTAGTATTTTTGTTCTCTTTAGTATGGCATTGGAATGACTACTTCACAACTTCAATGATGTACACGGTTGCCAATAAGCCAAGACCCCTTACTCTTACTCTTATGGCAGAGTGGGATAAGGTGGGAAATCAGCTCAGAGGAGAAGTGGATTTGAATACAAACTACGTGCTCAATGCAGCATGTATGCTTGTAATGTTCCCGTTGCTTTTAGTATTCACAGTTGCACAGAAGTTCTTTATTGAAAGTATGGATAAGGTCGGAATTAAAGGCTAAAATAAATAAAAAGTCACTTCAGAGAAGTGACTTTTTATATTTGCAAGAGATAAAAAACAAAAAAAGCAAGTCTTTCGACTTGCTTTTTTCTGGTGCCCGAGACCGGAATCGAACCGGTACGACTTTTAACGGTCGCAGGATTTTAAGTCCTGTGCGTCTGCCAGTTCCGCCACTCGGGCTTACCACAAGAAATAGGATACCATATTTTCGGGAATTTGTCAAGAGGATAATGTTAAAAAGAATAAAGTTTTTAAGGAAAAAAGGATTGTTATTGACAAAATATTTTTAATGATTTATTATATAAATAAGAAAAATATTACACTGGAGGATAAAGATGGCGCTAAAGCTCAATCCCGATAAAGAAGTTGTAAGGGTTATAAAAGAGGGCCTTTCCAAAAAAGGTGGATATTGCCCCTGCATACTTGAAAAAAGTGAAGATACTAAATGTATGTGCAAGGAATTCAGAGAAAAAATAAAGGACCCGGATTTTGAGGGTTTTTGCCACTGTATGCTCTACTATAAATCTAAAGATTAAAGGAGAAAAATCATGAGCGAAATTAAAATAACAAAAGATAATTTTGAAGAAATATTAAATCAGGATAAGAAAGTTTTAATTGATTTCTGGGCAAGTTGGTGCGGTCCATGTCAGATGATTTCTCCCATTATATCTGAAATTGCGGAAGAATCCAATGGTGAATATATAGTAGGTAAGGTAAACGTTGATGAAGAAGGAGAACTGGCATCGGCATTTAACGTAACGAGCATTCCTTATCTTGTGGTATTAAAAGATAAAAAAGTCTTAAAATCTGCCCTTGGCTATATGCCTAAGGAAAAGGTTTTGGAGCTTTTAGATTAAAGGAGGATTAGTATGAATAAGTACAAGGGCACTAAAACAGAAAAGAATCTGGAGGCAGCTTTTGCCGGGGAGTCTATGGCAAGAAACAAGTATACATATTTTGCTTCAAAGGCGAAGAAAGAAGGCTTTGAGCAGATTGCGGCACTCTTCTTAAAAACTGCTGACAACGAAAAGGAACATGCTAAACTGTGGCTTAAAGAGCTCAGCGGAATAGGAGATACAAAAGAAAATCTTCTTCACGCTGCCGAGGGCGAGAATTATGAATGGACAGATATGTACGAGGGCTTTGCAAAGGATGCGGAGGAAGAAGGCTTTTTAGACCTTGCGGCTAAATTCCGTCTTGTTGCAGCCATTGAAAAGCATCACGAAGAAAGATACCGTGCGCTCCTTAAAAATGTAGAAACAGCAGAAGTTTTTGAAAAGAGCGAAGTTAAGGTGTGGGAATGCAGAAACTGCGGTCATATCATTGTGGGAACAAAAGCTCCCGAAATGTGCCCCACCTGTGCTCACCCCAAGAGCTATTTTGAAATCCACGCTGAAAATTATTAAAATAAAAAAGTTGGGCAACGCCCAACTTTTTTATTTTATTTGCCGTATCTCATTATGTGCTTGTTCTGTGCCTTAACCATGCTGATTGTCTGCATGATAGCTAAAATGTCAGTATCAGTAATGGGGAATTCTGCTCCGTTTACGTAAGAATCGTAAAGGTACTGCCAGAAGTTTGCAACGGTAGTTCCGCCTGCAACAGCCTCCATCTCTTCTTCAACCCAATTGATTTTGAAGGCAGATTCATAAGTACCTGTTTTTCCGAAAGTTGCACCTGGAGTATCGGGACTGGAGATTATTTCGGGAACCTCCTGAGCGGGATCTATGTAACGAAGCTTGATTTTACCGTCTTCGAATACGGCAGAGCCTCTGTCACCGAATACCTCATAATTTCTGCCTCGTTTTAATGCTTTGCCACCGCTGATGCACATATTAACAACTCGGTCGTTATCGCCGATAAAACGTATGCGTAAATGGTCTTCGCAATCACCGCCTGCGGTTACCTGATGCAGGTAGCTCTGCATTTCAAATGAAGATGTTCCTAAAAGCTTGAGTGACTGGTCAATGATGTGGGGACCCCAGTTAAGAAGCTGTCCGCCACCGAATTCAGAAATTGTCTGCCAGTCATCTCTGTGCTGGAAGTCATTCTGCTCGGTATTGATTTCATAAATCTTACCAAGCTTACCGGAATTTACTATATCCATAATTTTCATAAATGCATCTTCAAAACGTCTCTGCTGATGCACGAAAAGTCTGGGAGTTCCTTCCTTATTTGCATACTTATATAAATCAAGAATTTCTTCATAGGAAACTGTTGCGGGCTTTTCAAGAAGAACATCCTTTCCTGCGTTAAGAGCCATGAGTGTATGCTTGTGGTGGTCGCAGGAGCGTGTTGCAACATAAATTATATCAATATCTTCCTGCTTAAGCATTTCTTCGTAATCGGAATATGTCTTACAACCGAAGGTGTTAGCCATTCTGTCACGACGTTCTTCAATAAGGTCGCAGGCTGCAACAATTTTATATTTATCTGAATAGAATTTGTCGATTTCATCTTTTGCCATAGGCCAGCCGATTCGGCCTATACCAAGGATACCTAATTTAATTACTTTCATAAAAATGCTCCTTTTCTTATTTCATTTCGGGGAATTTCTTTGTTACATTGTCATAGCTTCTTTTTAAGCAGTCGAATGCGTCTTCGTCGTAGGTGTAGTCCTGCTCAACCAGGGCGTATTCGCAGCCAACCTCATAAAGAGCTTTTATGTATGCGTCATAGTCCAGCATGCCCTCGTATATGGGGCGAAGATAAACAGGAACATTATTGAATCTTCCGTCCTCGGGCAAAGGCTTGTAGTCTTTTAAGTGTATAATGGGAAGACGGCCTTTTAAGTCGTGAATAACCTTAACCACGTCTTTTTCACCGAAAGCTGCCCAACCTAAGTCCAATGTGAATCCCAAAGCATCTTCGGGAAAGTCTTCTGCCAGACGCTCTAAAACATCGAGACCGTCAAGCTTTTCAAATTCGAACCAATGGTTGTGATACATGAGCTTTACACCCATATCACGCATTTTGAGAGCGGCGGGGAGGAAGATTTTCTTAAATTCTTTATAGCCTTCCAATGTTCCTCTCATTTCATTAGGCATGCCGCCGATACCAATGTGATTGCAGCCGAAAATTTTGTTTTCCTCTACAACCTTTTCGGTTTCATCAGCAATCCTCTGGGGATTGATGTGTGTAAGAACACACTTTAAGTTGTTTTCCTGGAGCTTGTCACGAAGCCACTCGGGTTCGTAGGCGCAGGTGCCTGAAACCTGAACTGTTTTGTAGCCCATTTCAGCCACTTTTTTAAGGGATGTTTCAAAGCCTTCGAGTGTTTGCATATTACTGCATAAAGTGTAAAGCTGTGCACCTATTTGCATTATACTACCTCCTTGTGTATTTGTGGAATACAAGTGTATATTACACTATTGTTTTTTTTAAGTCAATAGCAAATTGTTTCTTTTTTTATATTGCAAATTGTGCCATTTTGTGATATGATATATCAGTGAATGTAATCCGTGCCTTATTTAGTGTAATAGCGGAATAAATAAATTATTTTGGTATTAAGTAGATATGGGATAAATGCCTGATAACTGCGAAAAGAGATGGAAAAATGACAAACACCAAAGAAATAAATCAATATAAAAAAATGACCACATGGCCTATACCTAAGTTGGTAATTACACTTGGTATTCCCACAACAATCAGCATGCTGGTTACAAACATTTATAATATGGCAGATACTTACTTTGTAAGTGAACTTGGAAACAGTGCCAGCGGTGCGGTGGGAGTTGTGTTCGGACTGATGGCAATCATTCAGGCTTTTGGATTTATGTTCGGCCATGGAGCAGGGAGCTTGATTGCAAGAAAACTTGGAGAAAAGGATGCGCAAAGTGCAAGTGTTTTTGCATCTTTAAGCGTTCTGGCGTGCCTTATGGTGGGCACGATGATCAGCGTTTTCGGTCTTATATTCATTGAGCCACTCATGCGGATACTTGGCAGTACCGAAACAATTCTTCCTTATGCAAAGGAATACGGAATATATATTCTTCTTGCCTGTCCGGTTACCATGACAAGCTTTGCACTCAATAACATTTTAAGATACGAGGGAAAAGCATTTTTTGCCATGATTGGACTTACTATAGGAGGAGTTTTGAATATAATATTCGACCCGATACTTATATTTGGTTTTGATATGGGGATTGCGGGGGCAGGGCTTTCAACTGCACTTTCACAGCTTGTGGGATTTTTGATTTTGCTTTCTATGTTCTATAGAGGAAAAACTTTAAGCAAGCTTAGTGTGAAGCTTGCAAAGGAGAATCCAAAGGGGATATTCAAGATTATGGCAACGGGATTTCCAAGCCTTTGCCGTCAGGGATTAACCAGTATGGCAACTATGACTCTTAATAATTTGGCGGGAGAAATCGGAGGAGATCCGGCAATTGCTGCAATGTCTATTGTAAACAGAATTACATTCTTCATCTTTGCAGTGGGACTTGGTATCGGACAGGGCTTTCAGCCTGTGGCATCATTTAACTATGGAGCAAGGATATATTCGAGAGTTAAAAAAGCATTTTTCTTTACCTTTGGAGCAGGAGAGGTGCTTCTTGGGGCATTTGTTATAATCGGGCTGATGTTTTCAAATCACTTGATAGAGCTTTTCCGAGATGACCCATTGGTTATAGAGATAGGCACGCTAAGCCTTAAATTACAGCTTTTGTCCCTCTTTTTCCATCCTATGACAATCTGTTCGAATATGCTTTTCCAGAGTATAGGGGAAAATAAAAAGGCAACCTTTTTGTCAATGCTTAGAAGCGGTATATTGTTTATTCCTATTTTGCTTATACTGACAAAAGCCTTTGGACTTTTTGGAATTCAGTCATCTCAGGCGATAGCAGACGTTATTACGTTTTTCATTTCAGCACCCCTTGTACTACAGTTTTTGAAAAAACTTCCCCGGGACCAATCTGACTTATAGATTACGGGGATAATAAAGGTTTAATGGTAGTTTCTTTGGGAAGGAGAAATTAAAATGCTTATAAAAAAATTCGGTCATTGTTATATAGATGATATAGCTTTCGGTCACGGTATTATAGGACCGCCATTTGAAGTAAACAGTTTACACACCCATGAAATGTGTGAACTTTACTGTGTCTTTAAGGGAAACGGAAGATATATAATTGAAGGTTCGGAACATAAGCTTGAAAAAGGAAAAGTAATTTTGATGCGCCCGGGTGAATTTCATAAGGCACATATAGAAGAGGATGAAAATTATGAGAGCTTTGTAATACATTTTCTTCCAAGCCTGGTGGATTCCTTTGACCCCGAAAGAAAGCTTTTAAGACCATTTTTTGAAAGACCTCTGGGAAAAAATAACGTATATAGCAGGTTAAATGTGGCAAATACAGTTATATACGAGCTTTTTAAGAGAATGGATGACTGCAGGGGAGACAACTACGACAATGGCGTCAAGGTAAAGGCTCTCTTGTTTTCAATTCTTATTGAGCTTACATCCCTTTTTGATGCAAAGCTTTACGAAGATACAACGGTAAGAAACAAACAGACTATGAAGATAGTGGAATATATAAATTTGCACCTTACCGAGCCTTTGTCGATAGAAAAAATATGCACCAAATTCTTTATCAGCAGAACTCAGCTTAACAGAAACTTCAAAGAGGCAACGGGTACTTCGGTGTGGGAATATATAACAGCCAAAAGACTCATGCTGGCGAGGAGTCGTATCTTAAGCGGAATTGGGAGCGTTGAGGCGGCGACAATCTGTGGATTTAGAGATTATTCAGCTTTTTACAGAGCTTATATGAAAAAGTACGGCTCGAAGCCATCTGACAGGATAGACTCATTAAAATAAAGCCCGAAAGAGGATAGATTATGAAAAAATTTCTTATAATTGACGGAAACAGTATTATGAACCGTGCATTCTACGGCATAAAACTACTTACAAATTCTGAAGGAACATATACAAATGCAGTTTACGGATTTCTGAATATTTTCTTTAAAAATTTTGATGCCTTAAATCCGGACTATGTGGCGGTGGCATTTGACTTAAGAGAACCTACTTTCAGACATAAGCGCTACTCAGAATACAAGGCCCAGAGAAAAGGAATGCCCGAGGAACTTTTTTTGCAGATGCCCATAATCAAAGAGGTTTTATCTGCGATGAACGTTAAAATTTTGGAGCTTCCCGGCTATGAGGCGGATGACATTATCGGAACAATCGCAAAAAGATGTAATGATTCGGGAATTGAATGTGACATAGTGACAGGAGACAAGGACGATTTGCAGCTGGCAACAAAAACCACAAAGATATATCTTACGGTAACATCTAAAGGAACGACCACCACTGATGTCTTTGATGAAGATGCGGTTTTTGATAAATACGGTGTAACGCCAAAGGAATTTATTGATGTAAAAGGGCTTATGGGGGACTCCTCTGACAATATTCCCGGTGTCAGCGGAATAGGGGAGAAAACCGCATTTTCCTTAATAAATCAGTATAAGAGTATTGACGGAGTCTATGAAAATCTGGAGACGGCAAAAATCGGTCCTTCTGCAAAAAACAAGCTTTTAGAGGGGCGTGATATGGCGTATTTAAGCAAGGAGCTTGCAACTATTGATTTGGAATCTCCCGTAAGCGAAACTTTAGAGGATTGCGAAGTAAAGGAATATGACAACTCTAAGCTTAAAGACATTTTCACCCGACTTGAATTCAAAAGCTTTATAGAAAGATTAAAGGTGGAAAAAAACGAAAATGAAGAATGTGAATGTGCCAATCTTTTAACAGGCGAAAAAGAGATAAAAGAAGCGCTTTCTGGACTTTCTCATTTTATATATTACATTTTCTCTTCTGAAAAAAATATTGATGCCATAGCATTTCAGGGAAAGGATAAAGTCTACTATACCGAGGAAGATATTTCTCTTTTCAAAGAGATTTTTGAAAATGAAAATATAGAAAAAATCTCCCACGGAATAAAGGAAGATTTTGTGCTTTTGTCAAAAAAGAATATTTTAATAAAAAACTACACTTTTGACCCGGAAATCGGAGGATATATCTTAGACCCTACGGCATCAGACTATAAACTGTCACGCCTTTGCCTTTCGTATTTATCAAGACTCTCAGAAGAAATTGAAGATTCAAAGAAAGGCTATTTCATAAAAGAAGCCGAGGATAAATTAAAGGTGGCAGGAGAGGTTATAAAAAATATAGCCGACCTTAAAAATGTAATTTTACAAAAAATAGAAGAAAACAACCAGGAATTTTTATTGAATGAAGTTGAGATTCCTTTGATAGAGGTTCTCTCGGACATGGAAATCCGCGGATTTTATGTGGACAAAGAAGAACTTAAGCACTACGGGGAAGAACTTGATATAAGAATTAAATCCCTGGAAGACAGCATATATTTTATGGCAGGGGAAGAGTTTAATATAAATTCTCCCAAGCAGATGGGTATTGTGCTTTTTGAGCATTTAAGTCTTCCAGTTATAAAGAAAACCAAAACGGGATATTCCACGGATGCGGAAGTTTTAGGGGAACTTTCAGACAAATATCCCATCGTGGAAGCGATTCTTGAATACCGCCAGTTATCTAAACTTAAGGGAACCTATGTTGACGGCATGCTTCCTTTAATAGATGATGAGGGAAAAATTCACTCGACCTTTAACCAGACAGTAACAGCAACAGGAAGAATAAGCTCAACAGAGCCTAATTTACAAAACATTCCCGTAAGAATGGACGAGGGAAGAAAACTTCGCAAAATGTTCAAGGCAGAAAACGAAGAGAGAATTTTGCTTGATGCAGACTATTCCCAGATTGAATTAAGGGTTTTAGCTCATCTTTCAGGTGACGAGGCTATGCAAAAAGCATTTAATGACTCAAAGGACATTCACCGTATGTGTGCATCGGAGATATTTGGTGTAAGCGAGGAAGAGGTAACGGAAAGCATGCGAAGAAGTGCAAAAGCCGTTAATTTTGGAATAGTATACGGAATAAGCGAATTCGGCCTTGCAAAGGATATTCATGTGACAAGGGCTGAAGCTAAAAGATACATGGAGGCTTATTTTAATACCTATCCCAAAATAAAAGAATTTATGGATAGAACTGTAGATGCTACTAAAAAAACAGGATTTGTAACAACTATGTTCGGCAGAAGAAGATATATTCCTGAAATACTGGCAAGTAATTTCGTTCAGCGTTCTTTCGGAGAGCGTGCGGCAATGAACGCCCCGGTGCAGGGAACGGCGGCAGATATTATAAAGATAGCCATGGTCAAGGTTTATAAGGCACTCTTAAAAGAAACAAAAAGTGCTCATCTTCTTTTGCAGGTACACGATGAGCTTATTGTGTCAGTAAATAAGGAAGAGGCAGAACTGGCAGAAGAAATTTTAATAAGGGAAATGGAAAATGCGGCAAAGCTCAGCGTGCCTTTAGTTGCTGACGGAAACCGTGGATTTTCCTGGTATGATGCGAAATGAAATATGTTTTGGGTTTAACCGGCCCAACCGGAGCCGGAAAAAGTTTAATAAGTTCATACCTTGAAAAAAAAGGAGCATATATAATTGATGCTGATAAATTAAGCCGTGAGATAACAAAGGAAAATGGCGTTGCTCTGCCGGAGATAACGAAGTCTTTCCCCGGGGTGGTAAATGATGGGTTTTTAGACAGAAAAGCCTTGGGGAAAATTGTTTTTGCCGACGGAGAAAAATTAAAAATCTTAAATGAAATAACTCATAAATACATTAAAAAGCTTACGGAAGATATGATAAATTCCCATGACGGTCTTATAGTTCTTGATGCCCCGTTATTATATGAGGCAAATGAAGATGAACTCTGTGACAAGGTTATGTTTGTTACAGCGAAAGACAGCATCCGCATAGAAAGAATTATGGAACGAGACAACCTATCAAAAGAGGACGCCGAAATGAGAATAAAAGCAAGAGAGCTTGATGAGATTATGAAAAAAGCAGATGTTGTGATTGAAAATGACGGCGATTTTGAAAGGACTAAAAAAGAAGTGGATGATTATATAAAAAGCATCTTAGAAAGGGATTAAATAAGGTATGAAGAAAATTTTAAGACTATTTGTAATGATTTTTATACTGTCATTACTGATGTCTTACGCCATAGGAATAATAGAAGTCAAATATAAAGATAAGATAGATGAGTGTGCCAAGCTTTACGATCTTGATGAAAATATGCTCTATGCCTTAATTTTCACCGAAAGCAGATTTAATCCCCAGGCAGAAAGTGAAAAAGGGGCAATGGGTCTTATGCAGATAACTCCGGATACAGCCCTTTGGTGTGCCGAGAAGTTGGGAGATGAAACTCTGGCGGCAGATATAAAGGTCCCTGATATAAATATAAAAATAGGGTGTTTTTATCTCGATTATCTTAAAGAAAGATACGGGGGAGATGAAACATTGGCTCTGGCGGCATATAATGCAGGAGCAGGAAATGTGGATGAGTGGCTATGTGACGGGAAATATTCTCCTGACGGAAAAACTCTTGAAACCACGCCTTTCCCCGAAACCACAGATTATATTAAAAAGATTTCACTTTATAAAAAAATATATGCCTTTTTATATGGCAGTAAGGACAAATTAAATGGCTGAAATAATTGAAGTTGAGGATATATCGTTAAAAGAGCTTGATGTTTTTGCCCGTCTTACGGAAACTGAGCTCAGAATGAAAAAGGACAAAGAAAAAGGGATTTTTATTGCTGAAAGCCCAAATGTTATAAATACAGCTCTTGATATGGGCTATAAACCAATATCACTTTTGATGGAAAGAAAAAGAATAAATACCCAGGGAAAAAGCATAATTGATAGGGTTTCTGATATCCCCGTCTATACGGCGGATGATGAAATCTTAAAAGAAATAGTGGGATACCCTCTGACCCGGGGAATACTCTGTGCAATGGAAAGACCCGATGGTAAAAATCCTCTTGATGTAATTGAAAACGCAAAAAGAATTGCGGTATTGGAGGATATTGTGGATACCACCAATGTGGGAGCAATTTTCCGATCTGCGGCGGCTTTAGGTATTGATGGGATTATACTTTCACCATCTTCAGCCGACCCCTTCAACAGAAGATGTATAAGAGTAAGCATGGGAACGGTGTTTCAGATTCCTTTTGCATATATATCGGAAGATGCTTCCTTCTGGCCGGAAAAGGGGCTGGAGCTTTTATCGAAAAATGGATTTACAACGGTTTCCATGGCTCTTTCAGAAGATACAATGAGTATAGATGATGAAAGATTAAAAAAGGAAGATAAGCTTGCGATAATCCTTGGAACAGAGGGAACAGGTCTTAAAAAAGAGACCATAGAAAAATCGGATATAACCGTAAAAATACCAATGCAAAGAGGGGTGGATTCCCTGAATGTGGGAAATGCCGCATCTATTGCTTTCTGGGAATTGAGAAAAAAATAAAAATAGTGTTGAAAAATTAAAATATAAGTGATATAATACTATACATAAAATTTTGAAAAAGAGGCGAAAGTTATGGAAAAAAAGAATATCGATTGGCAGAACCTTGGTTTTGGTTACTTAAAGACAGATTACCGCTTTGTTTCTAACTTTAAAGACGGTGCTTGGGACGAGGGCTGTCTTACTGATCAGGATCAGGTAGTAATAAGTGAATGTGCCGGCGTGCTTCAGTATGCGCAGACATGCTTTGAAGGTCTTAAGGCATATACAACAGAAGACGGAAAAATTGTTACTTTCCGTCCTGACTTAAATGCAAAGAGAATGGCAGATTCTGCTGCACGTTTAGAAATGCCCGTATTTCCTGAGGACAAGTTCGTTGAAGCTGTTATAAAGACAGTAAAGGCAAATGCAGCTTATGTTCCTCCTTACGGTTCAGGTGCAACACTTTATTTAAGACCATTTATGTTCGGCTCAAACCCCGTTATCGGTGTTAAGCCTGCTACAGAATATCAGTTCAGAATTTTTGCAACTCCCGTAGGTCCCTACTTCAAGGGCGGAGTTAAGCCTCTTACATTAAAGGTTGCTGACTTTGACAGAGCTGCTCCCAACGGAACAGGAAATGTTAAGGCTGGTCTTAACTATGCTATGAGCCTTCATGCAATCGTAACTGCACACAATGAAGGTTTTGACGAAAATATGTATCTTGATGCAAGAACTCATACAACTGTTGAGGAAACAGGCGGCGCAAACTTCATTTTCGTAACAAAGGACAAAAAGGTTGTAACACCCAAATCAAACAGCATTCTTCCTTCTATCACAAGACGTTCCTTAATGGTTGTTGCCAAGGAATATCTTGGACTTGAGGCAGAGGAGAGAGAAATTACTTTAGAAGAAGTTAAAGATTTCGCAGAGTGCGGTCTTTGCGGAACCGCAGCAGTTATTTCTCCCGTTGGCAAAATTGTCGACCACGGCAAGGAAATCTGCTTCCCCAGCGGCATGAGTGAAATGGGCGAAATCACAAAGAAGCTTTACGATACATTAACAGGCATCCAGATGGGCAGAATAGAAGCACCCAAGGGCTGGATTCAGGTTATCGAATAAAAAATTTCAAGTTTCTAAAAAAAATGCTTGCATTATTTGAAAGTTTGTGATATACTTATCCAGTAATAGGCTGTCGGCAAAATCCGACGGGCGTAAATGAACGAGAGGTGAATATAATGAAGCAGGGAATTCATCCTGATTATAAGCAGACAACAATTAAGTGTGCTTGCGGCGAAATAATCGAAACAGGTTCTACTAAGGAGAACATTTCTGTGGAAATTTGTTCCAAGTGCCATCCCTTCTACACCGGAAAGCAGAAGCTTGTTGATACAGGCGGTCGTGTAGAAAGATTTAAGAAGAAATTTAATCTTGAAAACAAATAAAA
Organism: Clostridia bacterium; assembly: GCA_045123995.1. Classification (GTDB taxonomy): domain Bacteria; phylum Bacillota; class Clostridia; order CAKSNL01; family HGM11501; genus HGM11501. The sequence continues at coordinate 309,987 of JBGVKY010000026.1, read as the reverse complement.
GTGGAATTTTTCCACTTTTTTTGTTTTTTCAGGCGGACTTGGGGCCGTCTGTTTTTTTTGTATATTTTTCTTTTAAAAAGGAATATTAAAACTGGTGATAAAAATGTTCATGCTTATTTTAACAGGTATAGTTTCAGGCTTTGTAAACGGACTTTTCGGGGCAGGGGGAGGAGTTATCTCTGTTCTTGCACTGACGTATTTTTTGAAAACCGAAAAGAAAAAAGCTCATGCCACAACGGTTATAGTAATCCTTGCTTTTTCAATAGTAAGTATATTTACCTATGGCTTTAAGGACAATATTGATTTTAATTTATCATTGATTTCCGGTATCGCAGGAGCGGTGGGAGGTTTTCTGGGAGCCTGGCTACTTAAAAAAATTCCCACCAAATATGTAGGGAAGATTTTCGGAATACTGATGCTTTTATCTTCATGGAGAATGTTATGTGGATAGTAATTATATCGGCACTTATTGCAGGAATTGCAGGTGGAATGGGAATAGGCGGAGGGGCACTTTTAATTCCGGCACTCACCATTTTTGCCAATGTGAGTCAGCACGTTGCCCAGAGCACCAATTTGATTTTTTTTATTCCCACAGCTCTTTGTGCGGTGATTATCCATATTAAAAATAAAAACATAGAACTTAAAAAAGCATGGATTTTGGTTTTATCGGGAATTCCCGGAGCTATATTAGGAAGCATAACTGCTAATTTTACGGAGGGTGATATTTTGAGAAAAATGTTCGGCGTTTTCCTTTTGGTATTCGGACTTATTGAACTTTTTAAAAAGCGGGAGGCGGAGTAATGGAATTTGATTTTTTAATGGTTCTTAAAGCCTTTTTGGTGGGCGGTATAATTTGCGCAATATGTCAGGTTTTAATTGATAAGACTAAGCTCACCCCTGCGAGAATTTTAACTTCCCTTGTGTGCATAGGTGTTGTTCTGGGATTTTTAGGACTTTATAAGCCGTTGGTTGATTTTGGAGGAGCAGGTGCGACAGTTCCTCTTTTAGGTTTTGGCTACAACATGTATAAAGGTGTAGTGGAAGCTGTTGCCAAAGATGGTCTTTTAGGGGTTCTGACAGGAGGCTTTACTTCAGGTGCCGCAGGTATTTCAGCTGCCATAATAGCTGGACTTATCGCATCTGTATTAAGAAAACCAAAAATAAAATAAAAAAGCCGCTTTGCGGCTTTTTTATTTTATTATTTTTTTAATTTCGTAGGATAAATCTTCACCCAGGGTGAATTCCAGATAGCTTAAATTTTCAATTCTTGATAAAAGAGGAGCATCGCCTGAAATATCAGCCAAAGTGAAATATCTTACACCGTCTATGATTTTTAAGGTATTATAGTCTGATTTTGTCACTACGGTAACTTTTTTATCTATTGATGCAAGATAATCCTTTAGTACCTTGTTTTCAAAGCCGTCACTGCCGAACAGGGAATTGTCAGACAGTATGAAAACAAACGGTTTTGAGCTTTTATCTATAGCGTTTTTAAGTAAAACCCAGTTCTTTTTATCGGTTTTTCTTATTCCGCCCGCCTTTGTATCAAGGGCTATGAAAAGTACTTTGTCGCTTTCTTCGGTTCTGAAAGAAGAATTGGTTCCAAGGGTATAAAAATATTTTGATGAAGAAAGGGTTTCATTCATTTTGCCGTCCGTAAGGATTTTTATAAGAGTATCACTTGACCCTGAAAGTGCTCCTATATTTATTTTCTCTCCGTTTTTTGAAGGGGTGGTAATATCGTCGTATATATTTTCACTCTTTGCCATAAAGGGAATAGGAGAAGATGTTGTAACCGAGAGATTATCAAGATAAATTACGCCTTCGTCTTTATCTTCGTTGCCCGTTGCAAGGATATAAATTCTTTTTAGTGTAAGGGGAGCTTTTACACTCTCTGGGATAATTCCTGAAAGGGTTAAATCAGCATCTTCGGAAAAGTCCCTGCCAAGAGAAATTCTTAATTCCTTTCCGTCTGCATCGGTAAAAAGAGCCTTTAATTCATGCCCCACAAATGATTCGGTTTTAAGGTCTAATTTAATTTCCCTTGAGGAAGAAGAAAGGGTTATGGGCTCTTCCAATACGAAATATGCTGCCTTATCTTCCTCTGTGTCCTGGGAAAAATCAAAGGAAAGAACGCCTGTCCCGTCGTTTACGGAATAATCACCACCTACATAAGCGGGATAGGAGGAAAAGGAACCGTTATCTTTTGTAAAGTCCAGTGTATAAGGGATTTCATCTTCCCCCGAAACCACGGAAATATAGGATTCGGCATTATCTTTCTTTATGGAAATTAAGGCTGCACCGTTTTTAAGAGATGTAACAACTCCGTCTTTTACGGATATAACGGAGGGGTTACTTGATGTAATGGTGAAAGGTTTTATATTCTCAACTGAAACAAAATGCCCCTCTTTGTCGAAAACGTTAAAAGAGAGTTTTTGGCTTTCTCCGACCTTTAATTTCAATGTGTCGGGGGCATCTATACCTGTGATTTTATCCACTACAAAAACTTCGATTTCTGATGTTACAGAGCCTGATTTTGCTTTTATTTTGGCAATTCCGCCTTCTTTAGCGGTGAAAATACCTTCTTTAATATCACCCTTACTTGAACTATAGGTAATGGTTCCTTCCTTGGGTCTCAAATTTTTATCATATAGAGCGGAAGACAATTTCACTTCTTCGCCTATGAATACGGTACTTTTATCGCTTTCCAGTAAAATGCCCTTTTCTTTTTCTTCTTCTGCATCAAAGGTGATGCCTAAAGCGTTTATAACAGCCCTTGTTTCGCTGGGGGAATTTACTTTATGTATTTCAGGTACCCAGGGGGTGGATGCCGCCATATAGGTGGAACCTCCTCCGTCTAAATTCAGAGCCTTATAGCAGCCTAAATCAACCATTAAATCCGCAAGCTCTGCCATGGACATGCCCCGACTCTTTTCCTGTCTTCCGTTTACCGCCACAAGATAGAGGGTGTTTCCATCTTCGGAAATGCCGATGGCACTTCTGGGATTGTATCCGGAAACAACATGAGAAAAGGACTCCGGCGCTTTACCTTCTGAAACCAAAAGAGCACCGCCGCCTAAGGCAACATCTGAATTACTTATGTCGGGAGTTATATAATAATCTATCTTTACAGGGTCTCCAACTTGGAAGTTGTTTGCAAAGAACATGGAAACGCCCTCTGATACAGATAGAATATATCCGTTTTCAGGAATGGGGCAGGGTGGCATATCACGCCTGAATTCTGTTAAAATTCCGTCTTCAACTAAAATTTCCACCACCGGTCCTCCGGGAGCGGGAGAAAAGCCACCGTTAAAATCCCCCTGATACATAAGGATTTCACCGAAATATTCGGTGTGCTTGTTTATGTGCCTTATGGGAGCAAATTCCCAGTTGGGGGCAACCACTGCCACGGTAAAAGAGAGATAATCCAAAAAAATTTCCTTATCAGTGGAAGAAAAAGTTGCCATGGTATCAGGGTATATGGGGGACTGGAGCAAGTTTCCGTCTTTTACTTCTATGCCGAGGGAAATAGTTTTACCGCCTTTTGTACTCGAAAAAAAGTCTCCGTTAAGTGCGGCAACTACATTTTCTTCGCCCTTTGCAAGATTTAATGTGGTATCGGAATAATCCAATCCTTTTTGGGACTTTAATAAAGAAAGACCCACCTTGTCATTTGTCAAATCCACAGTGATATAAGAGTAGCTTAAATTATGGTCAGAATGAAAGCTTTCTACCTTGGTAAGGGTTACGCCCTCTGCTATCGGTATTATTTCTTCATATGTATAAATCTCGCTTGCCAATATATTAAAGGGCAGTAGAGCAAGTGAAATTATTAAAGTCAGGAGTTTTTTCATGGCAATAAATCCTTTCTATCAGTATAATTATATTTTAATATATATAAGGCTTATTTGCAATAAAAAAATAAAGGAAATGATTGACTATTTTTTCTTTATGGTATAAAATATAATAGGTATATTTTGAAGAAAGGAATGATGACCTTGCTGGGAACTTCGTATATAATGGTGGTTGCCGGAATACTACTTGCCAAGGGGCTTGGCTTTTTCAGAGATATGGTTTTCGCAGGAGCTTTCGGGACAGGCATTCATGCGGATATTTATTCCCAGGTATTCGGTCTTGTAAATCTCATTTTTACGGGAGTGGGAGTGGCATTATCCACTTTAGTTATAAAAAATCTTAATAAGGCTGAAAATAAGAACAGAGAAAAAGCTTATGCAGCTTCTTTCTTACGAAAGAGTATCCTCTGGCTGTTCTTGGCATCGGTAATGGTAGTGATACTTGCAAAGCCTTTGGTATCTATCATTTTGCCCGACCTTTCGGGAGAAGATTTTTCCCTGGCAGTAAAGATGATGTATGTGATGGCACCGTCTTTGATTTTTGTGGTGGCGGCATATATAATATCGGGACTTTTGCAGAATAAAAGGGTATACTTCGTTACTTCCATAATGAGCCTGCCTTTTAATGTGGCTATTATACTTTCACTCTTTATGGAAAATGTATCCATTATGACGGTTGCGATTGTTACGACAATAGGCTGGTTCTTACACATTGTAATTCAGCTTCCCTCGTTTTATAAGAAAGGCTATTCCTTTTTGGAAAAAGGGGGAGAAAGCATTTCCGACAAGGGGAAAAATCCCGAAATACTCTGGATTTTCATATCCAATATGATGTTTCAACTTTGTGTATATGTGGACAGAGCATTTGTGGGAACGGCATCAACATTTAATTATGCATCAAATCTTTTTATAACAATTTCAAGCGTATTTGTGGTTGCTATGTCAACGGTGGTTTTCCCTGCGATTTCCAAAAACTATGAAGAGGGAAAGGTTTATTATGTAAACGAACTTGTAAGATATATAATCACCATTATGGCGGCAATTTTCCTGCCTTACTTACTGGTTGTTTCCTTATTTGGTGAAGATGTTATAAGGCTGGTTTATGAAAGAGGGGCTTTTACAGAAGAGTCTACCAGGGCGGTATCACGAATGTTTTTGGTATACAGCTTTGGTGTTTTGGGGTATGTGGCTCAGGAACTTTTTAATAAAGTTTTATATCTTGCAGGAAAATATAAGTATACGGTTACGGGAACTGTTATTGTAGTTATTTCCAATGCTTTTATAAATTACGGAGTTCAGTTTCTTCCTGATAATTATCCGAAACCTTTGCTTACGGCACTTTCAACAACAGTTCTGCTTACTTTATATGCAGTTTTGGTTGCTTTCGGTATAAATAAGGTAGTGGGAAATTATTTTAATAAAGAGCTTTTAAAAGACCTTCTTAAAATAGGAGTATCGGGCTTTTTTGCATTTATAGTATATGCCATTATAAATACATGGAATAAAGGTTTTGCCCACGGTTATATTTCGTTTATAATTCCGCTGGCACTTTGCGGAGCAGTATATTTAGTGTCTCTTTTGTTGACTGGTGTTTTAGGTCATCTGCTTAAGAGGGAGAAGGAGGAAAAACAATGAAAAAGTTTTTTGAAAAAATCTTGCCTTGGATTTTGGTTGCTGTTTTATTCATATCACTCATTCCCTCGGTTGTTACCAGAGTGAAAAATGAAGAGGCGAATAAAAATGTTTCCATATCTTTATTGTATAACGATATAAGGAATAAGGTTTCGGCAAAAAAGCTTGAAAAAGCCCTGGAGGAATATAAAAAAATCGGCGTAAATAAAGTGACCATCATGGAAGATGACGTAAACGCTCTTGTTTCAAGAGGCGAGGTTACCTGTATAAAATACAACGTGCTTTGCCATAAGTATGACGACGAAAGTATGGAAATTGCAAACATAATAAAGGAAAACCACCCTGAGGTGGCATACGACTCCTATCTCGTTATGGTAAAAAAGCCTGAAGCAAGGGAAAAGGTAGGGAATATGATCCCTCAAAAATTCAGCAAAGAGGATTACGTTAAAATCCGCGGAATAGACGAAATGGACATTTATGCTTTTCTTGACGGAAGAGAGGACTTATGGAATATTGCCCTTGGCTTTGACGAGACGGTTATAAAAGAACTTCACGAAAAAGGCTTTGAAATAGTTCTAAGTTTCAAAATGAAAAACTATGAAAATCTTTCCTATCTTGAAGATATAAAAAGAATTGCAAAGGAATATGACGTAAAATATTTTAACCTAAAAGAAGCGGCAAAAAGAGATAAGAAAGATGAAAAAATAAAGGAAGAAAACTATAAGGAAATTGCAAATCTTATAAAAGAGCTTGATATGACCTTGGTACTTACGGAAAACGTAACTCAGCTTTCAAACCATAAGGGCTTCGGTTACGATTATGTTTATAACAATGTGATCAAAGACGGCAATGGAAAAGTTATGCGTTCCTATGAAACCTATGACGATTCCCAGGCAGATGATACCTATTACTTATACAGGGCAAATCAGTTCTTCAATTCTACCGTTGACAGAAACATACGCTTTATAACTATAACCCAGATAGCACCCCTTGGTATAACCTATGATGACGGAGTTGACTATACATTAAAGGCAGCGAAAAAATATATTGATGACATAAAATCCCTGGGCTTTAAAGTAAACGGTGAAGATAGTGTTTTTGACTATAAGGTGAATTCTAAATTCAATGGGGGAATTTCTGCAGCTATAATTATTATACTCATGTATCTTGCTCTATCTCTTATAAGAAAAAAGACAAGCTTTGGCTTATTCATTGCAGCCCTGGTTTTATCGGTTCTTGCATTTTTTGGAACCTATATCATCCCGGATGCTTTAAGAAGTCTCTATCCCACGGTTTTCTGTGTGGCGGTGTCCTGCTTTACCATGACACTGGTAATGAGATTTGTTAAAGACTGTGCCTCACGTATAAATACCATTTTGGGAACTATAGTGACACTTTTACTTATGGTAGCGGTACTCTCTATAGGTGTTCTTGGAATGTGCTCACTTCTTTCGGGACTGGATTACTATGTTAATAACCTGATTTTCAGAGGAATAAAACTTACTTTGATGCTTCCGCTTTTATATACGGCGATAGTTTACTACTTTATATTCATAAAGGAAGATAAAAAGAGCATATTTACCGATTTCGGAAAAATGCTTAATGCCAATATAAAGGTATATTGGGTTATTTTGGGAGGAATTATAGGGGCAGTGGGTCTTTACTACATCATAAGAAGCGGAAATGTAAATTCCATAAGCTCCCTTGAGCTTGCTATGAGAAATGCCATAACAGAGGCGTTTCCCGCCCGCCCCAGAACAAAGGAATTTTTAATTGGCTATCCTTGTTTAGCTCTTTTCTGCTACTATACTAAAAATACAAAGATAGATCTATTTAGGTGGATTTTCGCCATTGGAGCATCAATTCTTGCGGCATCTGTTACAAATACATTCTGTCACGTTTTTACCGATGTTTCCGTTATGTATATGAGAGTGGTAAACGGACTTTTAATTGGATTCATAGTGTCTGTTTTCGTATTTGTGGCAAATCTGGCACTGGTGAGAATTTACAGGCTGCTTACTGAAAAATATCGTTTGCACGAAAAATTGGGATTTTTAAAAGATACGGAGATAAAGTGATGACGGATATTGTAATTTCTGGGTATCATGGATTTGCAAACAGCGGAGACGAGGCTCTTTTATATGCAATACTTACAACGCTCCGAAAGAAAAAGCCGGATATAGAAGTAACGGTGCTTTCAAAAATCCCCGAAGAAACCGCAAGAGTTTACGGGGTCAAATCCATAAACAGATACAACTTTTTTAAGATAAAAAAAGAGATGAAAAATTCAAAGATGCTTCTTTTCGGAGGAGGAAGTCTTTTGCAGGACGTTACAAGCAGTAAAAGCCTTAAATATTATTTGGGGATTATTGCTCTTGCCAAAAGGTGCAAAATAAAAACCATGCTTTATGCCAATGGAATAGGTCCTATCGAAAGAAGAGGAAACAGAATTTTAGCATCTAAAATATTAAATAAGGTTGATGTAATTACTTTAAGGGATGATAAATCAGACGAGGAACTTAAAAAACTTTCTGTCATTAAGCCTAAGATAGAAATCACGGCAGACCCCGCCTTTACCATAGATACAGATCTTTCTCTTTCCGGGGATTACTTCAAGCAAAGGGCAGGGGTCCCGAAAGAAGCCCGCGTTGCGGTGGTATCAATAAGGGAATGGAAATCGTCAGCACCTGATTTTGTGAAAATAATGGCTTCGTTGTGCGATTATATGGTGGAAAAATACAGCATTTACCCTTTGTTTGTACCTATGCAGTATCCTCATGATACACTTATTTCACAGGCTATAATGAAAGAAATGAAAAACACATCTTTCATAATAAACCGAGAGCTTTCAGTTCCTGAGATGTTTTCTGTACTTTCGGAATCTGAACTTATTATAGGAATGAGACTTCATTCGCTGATTTATGCAACAACTCTTGAAATTCCAGTAATGGCTCTGGTATATGATCCCAAAATAAGTGCGTTTATGGAGTCTTTGAGCCAGCCCGACTGGATTGATGTTGAAAATATAACTTTAGAACATGCAAAAGAGGTTATTGACACCATAGTAGAGGGCAGGGAAGAGCGAAAAGTAAAACTGCACAAAACCAATGCTCTTTTGAGAAAGAGAGCAGAGGAAAATGCAGAATTTGCCATAAATTTATTGTCAAACTGAATTTGATATGTTATAATCTTTGTCGTAATGTATGATTAAAATGAATTATTATGAGAAAAGGAGAATAAAGAATGACGATTTTTAATGTACTTGCATTACTGGGAGGCCTTGCTCTGTTCCTTTACGGAATGGATGTAATGGGAGACGGACTTAAAAAGCTGGCAGGCGGAAAGCTTGAAAGCATTTTAAGAAAGCTTACATCAAATCCCTTAAAAGGATTTTTACTTGGCTTTGGTGTTACTGCTATAATTCAGTCTTCGTCGGCCACAACGGTTATGCTTGTAGGTTTTGTTAATTCGGGAATAATGACCCTTGGTCAGACTATAGGCATTATAATGGGCTCTAATGTGGGAACTACAGTTACCGCATGGCTCTTAAGTACAACCGGAATAAAGGGTACAGGCTTTCTTGAATTTTTAAAGCCTTCATCTTTTACTCCTGTTCTTGCAATTATCGGTGTTGTTTTAATAATGTTTTCTAAGTCCGACAAAAAGAAAAATGTGGCAGCAATCCTTCTGGGCTTTGCGGTTTTAATGTTCGGTATGGAAGCTATGAGCGGAGCTGTATCGGGACTTAAGAACAGCGATTCATTTAAGCATATGCTCATTATGTTCGAAAATCCCGTTATGGGTATAATTGTAGGAACCTTACTTACAGCTGTTATCCAGTCATCCTCTGCATCTGTCGGTATCCTTCAGGCACTTTCTATAACGGGTACAATTCCTTTTGCTACGGCAATTCCCATTATTTTAGGACAGAATATAGGAACAACAATTACCCCGGTTTTATCTGCAATATCTGGAAATAAAGACTCCAAAAGAGTGGCATTTTCCTGCGTATTCATCAAATTCCTGGGTGTAATTATAGTAACTCCCATATTCTATATAATGAATGCATTTTTAGATTTTGCTTTCATGGATGAAATGATTGATCCTATGTGGATAGCTATTATTCACACCGGATTCAATATCTTAAGTACTGTGGTTTTGATTCCCTTTGTAAAGGCTATAGAAAAAGTTGCAATGAATGTAATAAAAGGCAAAAAGCAGAAAGAGGAAAAGGACGAAACTTTTGCACCACTGGACGAAAGATTTTTATCAATACCTTCCTTTGCTATTGATAACAGCCGCCATTTGGTTTGTGACATGGCACTTTTAGCCCAGAGAGCTTTTGAAGATGCGATGGCTCTTACCAAAAACTACGACAAGAAATTAAACGAAGAAATAGAGAAAAAAGAAAAAGAAGTTGACAGATATGAAGATAAAATCAGCTCATATCTTGTAAAGGTTTCGGGTGCTAATCTTTCCACCAAGGACAGCCGTGAGGTAACAGAGCTTCTTCATTGTATCGGAGATATTGAAAGAATATCCGACCATGCATTAAATATTGCCGAGGCTGCAACGGAAATGCACGAAAAGGAAATGGAATTTTCAGAAGCGGCAAAGAAAGATATGGATGTTATCTCAAATGCTACCAACGAGATTCTTATTCTTGCAGTTCAGGCTCTCATGCAGAACAGTCTTGAAATTGCAAAAAAGGTTGAGCCTTTGGAGCAAGTAATAGATGGTCTTAAGCGTCATATAAAGAACAATCATATAAAGCGTCTTAAAGAGGGTAACTGCACCGTTGAATACGGCTTTGTGTTATCAGACCTTTTAACAAACTACGAAAGAATTGCAGACCATTGTTCAAACATTGCGGTTTGCCTTCTGGAAATCGCTGAGGGAGCCCTTGATACTCATGAATATTTAAGCCACGTTAAGAAAGACGGAGAAAACGAATTCTTCGAACAGTACGAAGCTTATAAGACAAAATACAGTTTAAGCTAAAGAAAAACGGTTATCGTTTCAAACGATAACCGTTTTTTATATAAGTCTTGCTCGTATTGCCCGTAAATTTTCAAAGTTCAGCCTCTCTGTTACATCATCAGCTTTATCCATCTTGTCGAAAAGCCCGTATACGCAGGAGCCGCTTCCGCTCATTAAGACACCTAAGGCACCTGTTTTAAGAAGTTTTTCTTTAAGGAGAGAAATTTCTTGCCTTAAATTTATTGCGGGGGACTCAAAGGCATTATATAACGCCTTTGAAACATTATGTACTGAATTTGCCCTTAAAGCATTGATTATGTTTTCGCATTCGTGAGTTTCTTTGTGTTCTTCTTTATCGAAAATCTCATACATCATCTTTGTGTTGAGGGAAAATTTTGGGCTTATAATTACTGCAAAAGCACAAGAAAGGGTGGGAAGAGGGGTTAAAATCTCACCGATTCCCTCGCACAAAGCTGCACCCTTTTTTATACAGAAAGGCATATCTGCACTTAAAGATGCTGCGATAGAGATGAGCTTTTCTTCTGAAAAAGGCTTGCCGAAAAGATAATTAAGCCCCGAAAGAACAGCCCCGCCGTCGGTGCTTGACCCTCCAAGACCGCCACCTATGGGAATTCGTTTTCGTATATTTATTGAAATTCCACGTTCTTCATTTACTTCTTCCAAAAATTTTTTTGCCGTCTTATATGCAATGTTTCTCTCATCTTTGGGAATAAAGGGATTTGTTGATGTGATTTCGATAGTTTTTTTGTCATTAAAAGAAAGGTCTATGCTGTCGTGTAAATCAAGAGAGTGCATAACCGAAGAAATGTTGTGATAACCATCGGGACGCTTATCTAAAATATCCAAAAAAAGATTTACTTTTGCATTTGCTGAAACCGTAATATTCAAAAAAATCCCTCCCTCTGTTTAGGATAACATAAGGAGAGATTTTTGTCAATTATCAAAGTATAATACAGATAAGTCCGCCTGAGCCTTCGTTTATTATGCGCTGGAGAGTTCCCCTTATCTTGTCTCTTGCATCATCGGGCATTCTGGAAAGTTTGTTATTAAGCTCTTCTGTCACAAGCTCATGCAGTGACTTTCCAAAAAGCTTCGATTCCCAGAGCTTTATGGGGTCTGACTGGAATTCTTCTAAAAGATAGCGGACCAGATCTTCGGATTCTCGCTCTGTTCCCACAATAGGAGCGATTTCCGTTTCGATATCTGCCCTCATCATATGTATGGATGGGGCAGAGGCACGGAGACGAACACCGTATTTTCCGCCCTGTCGGATTATTTCTGGTTCTTCTAAAGTTAGCTCGTCAGTATCGGGGTTTACTATGCCGTAGCCTGTTTCTCTTACCTGATGAAGAGCGTATTTAATGCGGCTGTATTCCTTTTCGGTTTCTGAAAGATTTATTAAAAGGCGCATAAGTTTTTCTTCACTGTCAATTTCAAAGCCCGTAAGCTCCTTTATGGTATCAAAGAAAAGTGAATCTTCTACTGTTATCTTTGCATGGACCTTTCCTGTACCTAAATCCACACTGTCTATAAATGCCTGGGTGATGAAATCCTCTTCAGCCAGTGAATCTGTAAGGCGGTTTATCTGGCTTATTCTTCCTAAGTCATATACCGTCTGGCGGATTTTCTTATATATTTTGTTTTTCAGGCTATGTTCTTTATCGAGAGCTTCAATCCAGCCGGGAATGGAAAGACCGATTTCCGCAATAGGAAATTCATATAATAAAGATTCCAAAATGGACAAAATGTCTTCTTCTTTAATTTCTTCACAATTTATTCTTCTTACGGAAACATCGTATTTTTCACATATCTCATCTGCAACATTTTTTGCCCTTTCGCTTTCGGGATAAGCACTGTTTACTAAAACTATAAAAGGCTTGCCAATATTTTTAAGTTCCGTTATTACACGGCCCTCTGCTTCGATATAATCGCTTCTATCAATATCGGTTATACTTCCGTCTGTGGTTATAACAAGTCCTATAGTGGAATGTTCGTTTATAACTTTTTTTGTGCCGAATTCAGCAGCATCGTTAAAGGGGATAGGTTCATCTGACCAGGGGGTTTTAACCATTCTTGGGTTCTCCTCCTCCATATGGCCGATAGCCCCGGGAACGATATATCCTACGCAGTCTATAAGCCTTACGTTAAAGGAGGTGTTGTTCTGGTCCAGATTGATTTTAACAGCCTCGTTAGGAATGAATTTAGGCTCAGTTGTCATTATGGTGCGACCGTCAGCGCTCTGAGGCATTTCATCGGCGGTTCTCTCTCTTTTGTAAGGATTGTCTATTTTTGGCAAGACGAAATAATCCATAAACTTCTTTATGAAGGTGGATTTTCCCGTGCGCACAGGACCTACAACCCCTATGTAGATGTCACCTTGTGTGCGAAGAGCGATGTCAGAATAAATGTTTTCCAAAAAAATCATTCCTTTCTAAAGGCATGGCTTTCCGCACGCCTTTTTCAAAGTGTAGTTTCTATATTGCTATGCAGTGTTTTTTTTAATTATTCCTGTTAATGAAATATTGTTATGTATTTGTCAAAAGCCTTCAAAAAATATTGACAAAATTTCCTTAACGTGGTAATATTAAAATTGGTGTATGTGTTGATGCTACATTGGTACACGACTGGTGGATTGATGGGGCTGAAAACATGCATGTACTATACTTTGGGGGATTTAATAAAATCCCGAAAATTTGGAGGTAAAAGTATGAAAAAATTGTTAGCACTCATTCTTGCATGCCTCATGGTTTGCACATTGTTTGCAGCTTGTGGCGGCGAAACAGCAGGCGATGGCGAAAAGGTTATAAAGCTTGGCGTTTTCGAACCTGCAACAGGTGACTCTGCTTCCGGCGGTAAAAAGGAAATGCTCGGAATCCAGTATGCTCAGTCCAAGACTCCCACTGTTGAAATCAATGGGGAAACCTACAAGGTTCAGCTTGTATACGGTGACAACGGTTCTGATGCATCAAAGGCTCCTACAGCAGCTTCTCAGCTTGTAAGCGAAGGCGTTGCTATGATTTTAGGTTCCTACGGCAGCGGTGTATCCATGGCTGCAGGCCCCATCTTCGGTGATGCAGGTCTCGCTGCTCTCGGTATCACTTGCACAAACCCCAACGTAACAGCAGGCAATGACTATTATTACAGAATTTGTTTCCTTGATCCCTTCCAGGGCTCTGTTCTTGCTAACTTTGCAGTTGACAAGTTCCAGGCTAAGAAGGCATATCTTTTAGGTGAACAGGGTAATGAATATGACCAGGGTCTTATCGCTTTCTTCAAGCAGGCTTTTGAAAAAGCAGGCGGAGAAGTTATGACTGACTCTTTCCCCAAGGATAACTCTGACTTTACATCTTACTTGAACAAGGCAAAGAACGAGGGTGCAGAAGTTATCTTTACTCCCGTTTCAATTGCTTACGCTACACAGATAGTAAGCCAGGCTGCAAAGCTCGGTATTGAAATTCCTTTCCTCGGCTCCGACACTCTTGACGATAACAAGGTATTGGAAGCTGCAAAGGGTACAGACATAAAGCTTTATGTTTCTACCTTCTATCAGGAAGGCGGTTCTCCCGAATTTGACGCAGGTATCAAAGAATACATCAACACCAATGCTGATGCAAAGACTGCTAACGGCGGTGACGATACAATCTCTGCTGTAACAGCAATGGGTTACGATTCCTACTATGTAGCACTTGAAGCTATTAAGGCTGCAAACTCTGCAGATCCTGCTGCTATCAAGGCTGCACTTGGTGCAGTAACTTATGAGGGTGTATCCGGTGCAATCGCATTCGACGAAATCGGCGATGCAAAGAGAGATACAGCTTACATAAAGACAAGTGACAATGCAAACGGCGCATGGGAACTTGAAACAGTTCAGACAGTAGCTGAATAATTGAAATTTAATAAAGCCGGCGGGGGATTAAACCCCCGCCATATGGCTTTTTTGGAAAGACTGCCTCAAAAGCGGTTTTTCTTAAAAAAACGCTTTTGAGACGGCCTTGCCGTTTACTCATTTTTAGGAGGTAAAGTAAGTGGAATTTGCTATTTCAGTACTGCTTTCGGGAATTTCCGTGGGAGGACAGTATGCACTTATTGCTATAGGTTATACAATGGTATACGGAATTTTGAGACTTATAAACTTTGCTCATGGTGATGTATTCATGGTTGCAGGTTTGGTGATGATTTATTTCTCAACGATAGTTCCCTGGTATATCGCACTTCCCATAGTATTTATTTCCATCGTCATTATGGGATTCTTGATAGAACGTGTTGCATATAAGCCACTTAGGAGCGCACCAAGAATGTCCGTTATGATATCTGCGATCGGTGTAAGCTATCTTTTGCAGAACGTGGCAACATACGTGACAGGCGGTCAGCCCATGAACTATCCTGCACTTCCTGGCCTTTCTAAAATGATTAAAATAGGCGGTGCAACAACAAGTGTTGTTACCGTGGCAACGCCCATATTGGTTGTTATTCTGGTACTCGCTCTGGTAATGCTTATAAACCACACAAAAGTGGGTATGGCGATGCGAGCCATGTCCAAGGACTTTGAAACCAGCCAGCTTATGGGTATAAAAATCAACAGTGTAATTTCCATGACCTTCGTTATAGGAACTTTCCTGGCTGCAGTAGGCTCACTTTTATACTTCAGTAACTATACATACATAACTCCCACTGCGGGAGCTATGCCCGGTCTTAAAGCCTTTGTTGCTGCGGTATTCGGTGGTATCGGTTCTATCCCAGGTGCAGTTATTGGCGCATTTTTAATAGGTATCTGCGAAAACATCATAAAAGTGCTTCCCTTTGAAGGAGCAACAAATTTCGTTGATGCTTTTACCTTTGCTCTTTTAATAATAATTCTTGTGGCAAAGCCCACAGGTCTTTTTGGCGAAAAGGCAACTGATAAAGTGTGAGGAGGGTGAATATGAGAAAAAAAGTAAATAAAAGCTCGCTTTATGCTTTAATCTTTTGTTTTGTAATTCTGCTGGTTACTGTTGCTTTGGAAAACTCAAAAATTATTCCGCCCACACACATTCTTTTCACCATTATTAAAAAGGGTGCAGTGTATTCTCTGGTTGCAGTATCCATGAACCTTTTAAATGGATTTACGGGACTTTTCTCTTTGGGTCAGGCGGGCTTTATGCTCCTTGGTGCATATACCTATGCAATGTTCATGGTTCCTACAGACATAAAGGATACAGTTTATTATCTTTACGGCGGTTCTGCCATTAAATTTTCAATTACAGAATTGTTTGGGAAATTATTCGGAACAACCGGTTTCGGCGGAACAGTAAGCCTTATTTTAGGCGTACTTACCGCGATAATTTTAGCAGGGCTGGTTGCAGCCTTATTTGCATACTTAATAGGACTTCCGGTTTTAAGACTTAAAAGCGACTATCTGGCAATCGCAACACTTGGTTTTGCTGAAATTATCAAGGCTGTTTTCCAGTGGCAGAAATTAGGCCCCATAACAAACGGAGCCAATATGATTAAGAGCTTTCCTACATTTTCAAACTTCAATGTGAAAGATGGGGGAAAGGTGGTTTTATACCTTTCGAGCTTTGTGCCTGTGCTTATAGCAATAATTTGTATATGGATACTGGTGCTCTTAATCAATTCTTCCTACGGAAGAAGCTTTAAGGCAATCCGTGATGACGAAATTGCGGCAGAGGCCATGGGAATAAATCTTGCAAAGCACAAAATGCTTTCATTTTGCATTTCTTCCTTTTTCGCAGGTGTTGGCGGCGCACTTTTTGCCATGTTCACAAACAACGCTCAGGCAAGAGTATTCACCTCAGCAATGACCTATGAATTTCTTTTAATCGTGGTTATCGGCGGAATAGGCTCTGTATCAGGAAGCTGTATTTCATCATTCCTCTTTGTGGCTTGCAGCGAATGGCTTTTAAGATTTTTGGATAACGAAACTTTTATCGGAGGATTTAAGGTTCCACTTCTTAAAAACGGATTCAGAATGGTTGTTTTCTCAATCATAATCATGATAGTTGTTCTTTTCTTCAGCCGTGGAATCATGGGTTCAAAGGAACTTCCTGATTTATTCAAGAAAAAGAGAAGTAAGGAGGAAGTAAAATGAGTACCGAAGTATTAAAGCTTAAGGATATAACAATGCAGTTTGGCGGCGTTGTTGCGGTAAACAATCTTTCTCTTTCAGTAAAGGAACATGAAATTGTTTCTCTAATCGGTCCTAACGGAGCAGGAAAGACAACAGTTTTCAACGTAATTACCGGTGTTTATGAGGCAACAAACGGAAGTGTGGATTTTTACGGTGAAACCATGCTTGAAAACAAGCCTCAGGGCAAAATGAAAAAGCTTTATGCAGGGGAGAATAAGGGGTTATATCAGAGAAAAATCGTTAAAACTCCCGATGAAATAACAAAACTTGGTATTGCAAGAACTTTCCAGAACATCCGTCTTTGGAAAACCATGACGGTTTTTGAAAATGTTCTGACCGCAAAGCATATGAGAGCGAAACACAATGTATTTTCCGCTACATTCAGGCTTTCTGCCAAAGAAGACGAGAGAATGAGAAAGGAAACTGAAGAACTTTTAAAGGAGCAGGGACTCTGGGAATTCCGTGACGAGAAAGCAACAAGCCTGCCTTACGGTCTTCAGCGACGTCTCGAAATTGCAAGAGCACTTGCTACAGAGCCCCGTCTTTTACTTTTAGATGAACCTGCCGCAGGCATGAATCCTCAGGAAACCGAGGAGCTTACAAAGTTCATAGAAACCATCCGTGCAAAGTACAATCTTTCGATTTTACTTATAGAGCATCACATGAATCTTGTTATGGATATTTCAGACAGAATTTATGTAATTGACTTCGGTAAGCTTATTGCCGAGGGAACACCTTCTGAAGTACAGAGAAACAGCAAGGTTATAGATGCATATCTGGGGGTGAGCGAGGATGAATGAAATTCTTAGAATAGAGGGGCTTAAAGTAAATTACGGCGGAATTGAAGCGGTAAAAGGCATAGACCTTTCAGTGCGTGAAGGCTCGATAGTAACTTTAATCGGTGCAAACGGAGCAGGAAAAAGTACAACTCTAAAAAGTATCGCAGGTTTAGTTAAGCCTAAAGAGGGGAAAATATTCTTTGAAGGAGAGGATATAACGGGAGAAGATCCTACGAGAATTGTATCTAAGCATATTACACTCGTTCCCGAGGGAAGAAAAATTTTCCCTGACCTTACAGTAAAGGAAAACTTAAAAATCGGTGCATATTTAAGAAAGGATAACTTGGACTCTGACTTTGAATATGTATATAGCCTTTTTCCAAGACTCAAGGAAAGAGAATGGCAGGCAGGGGGAACACTTTCCGGCGGTGAACAGCAGATGCTGGCGGTTGGTCGTGCACTTATGAGCCATCCCAAGCTCATTATGATGGATGAACCCTCACTGGGTCTTGCACCTTTGGTTGTAAAGAGCATTTTTGAAATTATAAAAACCATAAATGAGCAGGGAATAACTGTTCTTTTAATTGAACAGAATGCAAACATGGCACTGCAGACTGCAGACTATGCCTATGTTTTGGAAACCGGCATAATCACCAAGGCTGGAATAGGGTCAGTTCTTTTAGCTGATGAAAGCATAAAAGAAGCTTATCTTGGTAAGAGCAAATAAGAAAGGATTTGACATAAATGAAAAGAGATTTTGCAAGAGACATATATGAAAGTCCCGAAAGCTACGACGGAAAGGTTGTAGATTTAGGAGGTTGGGTTCGTAACATTCGTGACAGTAAGGAGTTTGGCTTCATCGACTTAAACGACGGAAGCTGTTTTAAGAACATACAGATAGTTTTCGAAAGAAAAATCATAGATAACTATGACGAAATAGCAGCTCTTAACGTTGGTGCGGCGGTGGTTGTAAAGGGAAAGGTTGCACTTACCCCCGGAATGAAACAGCCTCTTGAAATCAAAGCGGAAGAAGTTTTGATTGAGGGTCTTTCAACTCCCGACTATCCCATTCAGAATAAGAGACATACTTTAGAATTTTTGAGAGAACAGGCATATCTTCGTCCCAGAACAAACCTTTTCTCTGCGGTATTCAGAGTTAGAAGTGAGGTTGCCTTTGCAATTCATTCATTCTTCCACGAAAGAGGCTTTGTTTACGTTCACACTCCCTTGATTACAGGCTCTGACTGTGAGGGTGCAGGTGAAATGTTCCGTGTTACAACTATGGACATGGAAAATCCTCCCAGAACGGAAGACGGAAAAATCGACTGGTCCAAGGACTTTTTCGGCAGAAGCACAAATTTGACTGTATCAGGTCAGCTTGAGGGTGAAACCTTTGCTCAGGCATACGGAAAGATTTATACCTTCGGTCCTACATTCCGTTCCGAAAACTCTAACACTGCCCGTCATGCTGCAGAATTCTGGATGATAGAGCCTGAAATCGCTTTTGCGGATTTAGATGATAATATGCAGCTTGCCTGGGATATGATTCAGTATATCATAAACCACGTTCTTAAAAACTGCAAACAGGAACTTGAATTCTTCAATAGCTTCGTGGATAAGGGTCTTCTTGAAAGACTTAATAATCTTGCAAAGAGCTCATACCAGAAGGTTACCTATACAGATGCCGTTGAGCTTCTGAAAAAGAGCGGCGAGAAGTTTAACTACCCTGTAGAATGGGGCTGCGACCTTCAGACTGAGCATGAAAGATATTTAACGGAGCAGATTTTCAAAAGCCCCGTGTTCGTAATTGACTATCCCAAGGAAATCAAATCTTTCTATATGAGAATTAACGACGACGGAAAGACAGTTGCAGCTATGGATATGCTGGTTCCCGGTGTCGGCGAAATCATCGGCGGAAGCCAGAGAGAGGAAAGACTTGACGTTCTCCTTTCCAGAATGGCTGAACTTGGCTTAAAGGAAGAGGATTACTGGTGGTATGTAAATCTTCGTCGCTACGGCGGAACAAAGCATTCAGGCTATGGCCTTGGCTTTGAGAGAATTATTATGTACTTAACGGGTGTTTCCAATATCCGTGACGTAATTCCCTATCCCAGAACAGTTGGCAACGCAGAATATTGATTAAAAAGGTGTAGCAGAAAGCTACACCTTTTTTTAATTTGTCAGGTGTTTTTACCTTTCAGCCATTGACTTGCTTTTTTATTTGTGGTATAATTATTAAGATTTTGAACTTATGAAAAAGTGAGGCGGGGAACATGGGGAAAATCGGTTTTGACAACGAAAAATATATAAAAATGCAGTCAGAACACATAAGGCAGCGTGTGGCAAAGTTTGGCGATAAGCTTTATTTAGAGCTTGGCGGCAAGCTTTTTGACGACTACCATGCATCCCGTGTGCTTCCCGGCTTTTTGCCCGACAGTAAAATGAAAATGCTTTTGGAAATGGCGGATAAAATCGAGATAGTAATTGCCATAAGTGCCATTGACATTGTTAAAAACAAAGTAAGAAGCGACTATAACATCACCTACGATTTGGACACATTAAGACTCATTGACGCTTTCCGTGAGCTTGGACTTAAGGTGGGAAGTGTTGTAATTACAAAATACAGCCATCAGGCGGCTGCCGATGTTTTCAAAAAGCGACTTGAGAATATGGGGATAAAAGTATTCCTGCATTATCCCATAGATGGCTATCCCTCCAACGTTGAATATATCGTGAGCGAGGACGGTTTCGGCAGAAACGATTATATAGAAACCGAAATGCCCATTGTGGTTGTTACCGCACCGGGCCCCGGAAGCGGAAAAATGGCAACGTGCCTCTCTCAGCTTTACCACGAAAATAAAAGGGGGATAAAGGCAGGTTATGCAAAGTTTGAAACTTTCCCGGTGTGGAACCTTCCCTTAAAGCATATGGTAAACCTTGCATACGAAGCTGCAACTATCGACCTTAATGATGTTAATATGATTGATCCCTTCCATCTTGATGCTTACGGATATACTGCTGTAAACTACAACCGTGATATCGAGGTTTTCCCTGTTCTTAACGTAATGTTTGAAAAGATACTGGGAGAAAACCCTTATAAATCACCTACTGATATGGGTGTTAATATGGCGGGAAACTGCATTATTGATGAAGAGGCTGTTATAAAAGCCTCCAAGGATGAAATTATAAGAAGATATTATGGGGTACTTAAGGACAGAACAAACGGAAAGTGCGACGATAAGGTAATAAGAAAAATGGAACTTTTGATGAAGCAGGCAGAAGTTACTACAGATGAAAGACCTGTTGTAAATGCTGCCCTTTCTAAGGCGGAAGCTACAAAGAGTACCGTTTGTGCCATCGAATTACCGTCGGGAAAAATCGTTACGGGTAAGACAAGCTCTCTTTTGGGAGCTTCAAGTGCCGCACTTCTTAATGCCTTAAAGGAAATAGCTGGAATTGGTGATGAAGTACATCTTATTTCACCAGAGGTAATAGAGCCCCTGCAGGACCTTAAAATCAATCATCTGGGTGCCAAAAACCCCAGAATACACATGGATGAGACCTTGATTGCCCTTGCAATCTGTGCTGCCAGCGACCCTCTTGCCAAGCAAGCTCTGGATGTGGTAAGTGAGCTAAAGGGTGCCCAGGCACATTCTACAGTGATCCTTTCCCAGGTGGATGAAAATATGTTCAAAAAACTGGGAATGAACTTAACCTGCGAGGCAACCTACAACAAGAAAAAATAACAGAAAAAATATCCGCTTTTAGCGGATATTTTTTTGCTTTTTTGCTTGTTTTAATTTCGTTTTTATGATATAATTATTTTTATAGTAAACTGGTATAATTGTATCGAGGAGCGATATGATGAAAATAAAAGTTGATAAGTTAAGTTTTAGCGAATTTTCTGAATATGCAGAGTCCACTTTTGCAAGACCGATTAAGATGGCTCTTTCATTTTTCATCGGTTTGGCAGTAGTTTTTATTATAATATGTATGGGAAATGAAGAATTGAAATCTTCCATAACGCCTCTTTGGTGGTGCGTGGGAATAATGGTGTTTTTGCTCATTGCATCCAGTGCAGGACTTTCTCTGGCATTCAAAAAATCGGGACTTGATAAAACAGCCGCTTCATATGTATTGGATGAAGAAATCTTAAAAATTTCACTTGGTAAAATAAAGGGTAATTTAGAGTGGAAGTATGTCAAAAAAGTAAAAGAAACCAAAAATCTCTGGATTATGACAGTCCCGAACGGACAGTTTATAATGCCTAAAAGATGTACTGGAGAAGGCTTTGAGAACTTTATTTCAAGTGTTTTGCCCGAAGATAAAATAAAACGCCTTAAGTACAGAAGAAAAAGGGAAACCGTGAAAGGAACAGAAGATGGCGAACTTAGTGATAACTGATGAAAAAGAAATTCTTTTGCAAAAAGAATATATGGCAAAGGTTAGAAAAATAAATAAAGAGAATAAAAAATGCTGTCTTATAACTTTGGGTTGTCAGCAAAACGAAAGCGATTCTGAAAAGCTCTGGGGCATGCTTGATGCCATGGGTTATTCAGAAACAGAGGATTTTTCCGATGCTGATTTGATATTGTATAATACCTGTGCCGTAAGAGAAAATGCCGAGAAAAAGCTTTTCGGAAGAATAGGTGCACTAAAGCCCTTAAAAGAGATAAAGCCTGATTTAATTATCGGTGTTTCAGGCTGTATGGTACAGCAAAAGGGGATGGACGAGCGTTTTCGTCGCTATTATAAATATGTGGATATGGTTTTCGGAACTCATTCACTATACCGTTTCCCCGAAATTTTGTATAAAACCATGGAAGAAAAAATGCAGGTAAGGGATATAGTTGATATTGACGGGGAGGTAACTGAGGGAATTCCGATATTAAGGAAAAATGATGTAAAGGCTTATCTTTCTGTTATGTATGGCTGTAACAATTTTTGCAGTTACTGCGTAGTTCCCTATGTAAGAGGTAGAGAGCGAAGCAGAAAATATAATGATGTTCTCGATGAAGCAAAGAGCATTGCGGATTCGGGCATAAAGGAAATTATGCTCTTAGGTCAGAATGTAAATTCATACTCTGGCGGACTTTCCTTTTCCGAACTTTTAGGAAAGGTAAGTGAGATTAACGGTATAGAGAGAATACGCTTTATGTCATCGCATCCTAAGGATATAGGCAGTGATTTAATTGACATAATGAAAGAACGTAAAAATATATGCAATCAGCTTCATCTTCCTATTCAGTCCGGAAGCGACAGGATTTTAGAACTTATGAACCGCCGTTATACAACTGAAAAATACTTAAAGATAATTGATGAGGTTAAAACAAAAATCCCCGATGTTACTCTTACAACAGATATAATCGTGGGATTTCCGGGTGAAACCAACGAGGATTTTAATCTTACGATGGAAATCCTTAAAAATGTGAGATATGACAGTATTTTCTCATTTATCTATTCAAAAAGACGCGGAACTCCCGCCGCAGAATTCCCTGATGTTTTAACGGAAGAAGAAAAGCACATAAACTTTGATAAAATGTTAAAGCTTCAAAATGACATATCATTAGAGAAAAACAGAGCCCTTATAGGAAGTATACAGAGTGTTTTGGTTGAGGGCGAAAGCAAAACAGACAAGGGCAGACAAAGCGGCAGGTCCGAGGGTGGAAAATTAGTGCACTTTGAAAGCGATAAAGACCTTAAAGGTCAGATTGTAAAAGTAAAAATTGACGATGTAAATACATGGACGCTTAAAGGAGAGTTAATATAAGCTAAAGAAAGGCTTGGTTTTATGTTAGTTGACAGAAATAAACTTTCAGCCATGATGAGGCAGTATCTTGCCACTAAAGATGAATATCCCGATGCGATACTTATGTACCGTGTAGGTGACTTTTATGAAATGTTTTTTGACGATGCCAAAACTGCATCGGCTGCACTTGATCTGGTGCTTACGGGAAAAGACTGCGGACTTCCTGAAAGAGCTCCTATGTGCGGTGTACCTTTTCATGCGGCAGATAACTATATTGCAAGACTTGTGTCAAAAGGGTTCAAGGTGGCGATATGTGAGCAGGTTGAAGACCCCAAGGAAGCAAAAGGTCTTGTTAAAAGAGATGTCATAAGGGTTGTAACACCGGGAACAATAACAGATGAGACGGTGCTTGACTCACGGCCCACAAACTATATGTGCGCCATAGAGAAAAAAGATGGAGTGACAGCACTTGCAATTTCCGACGTATCCACCGGTGAAACTTTAGTTACTGAGTTTTTGAATGATGAATATAATTCGGAGCTTTTTGGTGAAATCGACCGTTTTTCTCCCGTTGAGATTATTTTAGGAAGCGGTGCTATATCCGATGAAAAGCTGGCATCATACATAAACAATAAAACAAAGGCACTTTGTTTTACCTGTGATGAAAGCTATTTTGACTATAATAATGCAAAGGAAATTATTCGTGAACAGTTTGGAAAAGAAGCGGACAAGGTTCTTTCTAAGGAAGTACTTTCAGGTGCCCTCTGTGCTCTTTTATCCTACGTAATGGAAACTCAGAAGGTTCCGCTTACTCACATGAAAGAAATTGAATATTTTACAAATAACCGCTTTATGGAGCTTGGAAGCGTAGCTCAGAAGAATCTCGAGCTTGTGGAAAATATGCAGGATAAATCAAAGAGAGGAACGCTTTTGAGCATTCTTGATAAAACCTGCACAACCATGGGTAAAAGAACCATTAAAAGCTGGATTTTGCGACCCCTGATAGATACTCTTAAAATAAAAAGCAGGCAAGATGCCGTGGGAGAAGCGGCAGAAAAGCTTTTACAAAGAGAAAATATAAGGGAAATAATGTCTTCAATTCTTGATATCGAAAGAATTGTAAGCCGTGTATCCTTGGGAACGGTAAATCCCAGGGATATTGTGGCTCTTAAAAATTCACTCATGCTTTTACCAGGTCTTAAAAAAGAATGTGAAAAATTCACCTCAGACTTTATGAGAAAGCAGACGGAGAATATTGAAATACTGGATGATTTAACAAGCCTTATTGATATGGCAATAGTTGATAAGGATATTCCTCTTACAACCCGTGAAGGAAAAATAATAAAAGAGGGCTTTTCCGAGGAAATCGACTATTACAATAATTTAATGAAAAACAGTAAGGGAATTTTAACCGGAATAGAACAAAGAGAGCGAGAAAGAACCGGTATTCCCAAGCTCAAGGTAGGATACAACAAGGTCTTCGGTTACTATATAGAGGTTTCAAATGTAAACTTGGATAAAGTCCCCGCTGACTATATAAGAAAACAGACTTTAACAGGCGGAGAAAGATTTATAACAGAGGAACTCAAAGAGGTTGAAAAAGATGTCTTAAGTGCCTCTGAAAAGGTGGTTCGCCTTGAATACGAAGCTTTCATGCTGGTGGTATCGAAAATAGCTGAGAAAATAGGGAGTATCCAGAAAACCTCTCATGCTATTGGTGTTATAGATGTAATCTGCTCTCTGGCTCATGTGGCAGTTAAAAACTCTTATGTAATGCCCGTTGTTGATGAAAGCGAATGTTTAGAGATTAAAGATGGCAGACATCCTGTTGTGGAAAGATTACTTGAAAGCGAACTTTTTGTTCCCAATGATACTTATCTTTCCGGAAAAGAAGATTCCATGGCAATAATAACAGGGCCCAATATGGCAGGTAAATCCACTTATATGCGACAGGTTGCCTTAATTACTATTATGGCTCAAATGGGCTCTTTTGTTCCGGCAACTTTTTGCAGAATAGGCGTAGCGGATAAAATTTTCACACGAGTGGGAGCATCGGATGATTTGTCCTCCGGCAGAAGTACGTATATGGTGGAAATGAGCGAGGTTGCTGAAATTGTAAATTCCGCCACAAAGAAAAGCCTTATTATATTGGATGAAATAGGAAGGGGAACCAGTACCTTTGACGGTCTTTCCATGGCGTGGGCGATAGTTGAATACTGCGCGGAAAAAATTAAGGCAAGGACACTTTTTGCCACACATTACCACGAACTCACCGAGCTTGAAAATATACTTCCCGGCACTAAAAACTATTGTATCGCTGTTAAAAAACGTGGCGACGATATAATTTTCCTCCGTAAAATCATAAGAGGCGGGGCGGATGAAAGCTACGGTATCGAGGTGGCACGCCTGGCTGGAATAAAAGAATCTATAATAAAAAGAGCAAAGGAAATCCTTAAGAACATAGAAAGCGACAACCCATCTGAAAAAAGCAGAACGAAAGTTACAAAAGATGATGAGCAGATGGATATAAGCCAGATGACAAAGGATTCTATAATTGACAGAATCAACATGATTGATATAACAACAATTTCGCCTATCGAGGCTCTCAATATTTTGAATGATTTGATTCAAAGAGCAAAGGAAACTTAAGAAAGAGAAGGATGTTTCTTATGGGAAAGATTCATGTACTTGATAAATCAGTATCCAATAAAATTGCTGCAGGAGAGGTGGTTGCACGCCCTTCATCGGCAGTCAAGGAGCTTATTGAAAACTCACTGGACGCCGGAGCGAAAGCCATAAGCGTGGAAATAAAAAACGGCGGAATAAGCTTTATAAGGGTTTCTGACGACGGCTTTGGTATAGAGGAAGACGATATTTTGGTTGCTTTTATGCCTCATGCTACAAGTAAAATTTCCTCAGAGGAAGACCTTTATGCAATCGGCACTTACGGATTCAGAGGCGAGGCTCTGGCAAGTATTGCCGCTGTTTCTGAAACTGAACTTATTACAAAGACAAAAGATGCCGAAATGGGTATTAAGATTACTGTTTCGGGAGGAGAATATGGTGAAAGCCAGATGGTGGGGGCAAAGTGCGGAACAACCATAACGGTTAGAAATCTCTTTTATAACACCCCTGCCAGATTTAAATTTCTCAAAAAAGACTCGGCGGAGGCAGCTTCGGTTACCGATGTGGTGCAAAAGGCAGCTCTTTCAAGACCAGATGTTTCTTTTAAGTATATATCTTCAGGAAAAGAAGTTTTCTTTACTCCCGGTGACGGCAAGTTATTAAATGCCATTTACGCTGTTTTCGGAAAGGATTTTGCAGAGAATATGCTTCCGTTAAATTACGAAAACGAGGGAGTAGGAGTTAGTGGTTTTGTTGGAAATGCCAAGGTTTCCCGCCCAAACAGAAATATGCAGATTTTCTTTGTTAACGGAAGAAGTGTTCAAAGTAAGATTATGAGCTTTGCTCTTGCTGAGGGTTATAAAAATCAGCTTACGGTGGGAAAGTTCCCTGCGGCGGTATTAAACGTGGAAATAAGCCCGGATAAGGTTGATGTAAATGTTCATCCATCTAAAACCGAAGTTAAGTTTATAGACGAAAAAGAGCTTTATGATGCAGTTTATTGGGGACTTAAAAATACTCTTTACGAAAAGCCCTACGTACCTTCTGTGACGGCGGCGGATGAAAGAACGGCAGAAGTAAAAATTGCACCGGCGAAAATTGAAGAAGTGAGAGAAAAAGCTTCGGAAGAAAAGAAAGAAATTCCCTTTACTCCCATAGCTAAATTTACAGAAATTAAAAAGGCAGAAAAGGTACCTTCTTTCACGCCTTTAATTAAAAAGGAAGAAGTGTCTTTCGTTAGAGAACCGGTTGTTCCTTATAACAGCGATGTTAAAAAGGAAGAAGTAAAAGAAGAAATAATTGATGCAACTAAAATGCAGCAGGAAATAGAAAGTCAAATGGAAGCCGACGTAAGGATAGTTGGTCAGGTCTTTGAAACTTACATACTGGCTGAGTCTGAGGGGAATATGCTGATAATCGATCAGCATGCCGCTCACGAAAGACTTAATTTTGAAGAACTTAAGAGAAAAAGGGAAGAGAATATAAAAGAAAGCCAGATGCTTTTAATCCCGGAGATGGTCTCATTAAATCCTGAGGAAATGGTTATATGGCAGGATAATAAAGATTTTTTTGATTCCATAGGTTTTGAAACGGACCGTATGGGAGATAAAGAAATTTTTATAAGAAGTGTTCCTTCAGGAACAGAAGATGCTAATCTTTCAGACATTATTATAGAAATGCTTGATATTTTAGGGTCCAAGGGCCATGAGGTAAGAACCTTTTTGGAAGAGCGTGCCATGTATTCGGTTTCCTGTAAAAGCGCAATAAAAGCCAATAAGGTATTGTCTTTCGAGGAACAGAAAGATTTGGTTTTGAAAGTCTTAAACTTAAAGGGAATAAATACCTGCCCTCACGGAAGACCTATTTGCATTAAGCTTTCCAAAGAAAAAATCGAAAAGGAATTTAAAAGAACATGAAAATTCCCCTTATTGTTATTGCGGGGCCAACAGCATCAGGTAAAAGTGACCTTGCTATAAATACAGCGTTAAAATTCGGCGGCGAAATAGTGTCTGCCGACTCTATGCAGATTTATAGAAATCTTGATGTGGGAACGGCAAAGCCTACAAAAGAAGAACTTTTGGAAGTTCCTCACCACATGATAGATTTTTTGGATATCAAAGAAAAGTTTTCTGTGGCAGACTATGTAAAAAGAGCAAAGCCCATCATAGATGATATAAACGAAAGGGGAAAAATCCCCGTAGTTGCAGGGGGAACGGGTCTTTACATAGACTCTCTTATAAACGAAAGTGACTTTGCTCATAATGGAGAAAACGAAGAATTAAGACGTGAACTTACACTTCTTTCTGAAAAAGAGGGAAACGAAGCGGTTCATAACATTCTTAAAGAGCTGGATACGAAGGCGGCAGAGAATATACACAAAAATAATTTAAAAAGAGTTATAAGAGCCATTGAAATAATTAAAACAACAAAAAAGAGTCTGGATGAAAGCGTAGGAAAAAATGAGGAAAAAGACTCGCCCTACGATGTTTTGTATCTTTATCTTGAACATGACAGAGAAGTGCTCTATGAAAGGATAAATAAGAGGGTTGACCTGATGATGAAAAACGGTCTTTTAGATGAAGCTTTATGGCTTTATAAAAATTCCGACGGAACAGAAACTTCTCTTCAGGCAATAGGCTATAAGGAATTCTTTCCCTATTTCAAGGGGGAAATATCTCTTGAAGAAGCCATCGAAAACCTTAAAAAAGATACAAGACACTATGCAAAGAGACAAATGACTTGGTTTAGAAGGAATGAAAAAGTCAAAGCTATAGACTGCAGAATTGATAAAGAAAAAGCGGCAGAAAAAATGATTGAAGAGTTTTTGGAAAGGAGGTCTCGCGGTGAGAAATAAAATTACTTTGAGTGTGATTTTAATAGTTTTAGGGACATTGATTTTTCTATCGGTATATTCATTTTTGAATTATGATGCAGGGAAAAACGTAATCGTAACCGTGCAGACCGTATCAGAAGCCTTTGAAACCAAAGGCTATATAGTAAAGAACGAAAATGTTATAGATTTATCCGGAGGAGCTTTTGTAAGATTCTATGCCGACGAGGGAGAAAGAGTTGCAGGTGGCTCTTTTGTGGCTTCGGTTTACGATAAGGAATCTGACGGAAATATCTTGTCTGAGATTTACGCTATAGATGAAAAAATCAAAAACTTAAGTGACGAATATGTAAGTCTCACCCGAAATGACGTGGTAAAAATTGAGTCCTACATAGACGAGGATATAGATTCTCTTGAAAGAAAAATCTACGAAGGAAATTTGTCAGACGCTTATCTTACAGGCAGCAGACTGAATACTCTTTTTAATATAAAGCATTCGGGAAAGAGCAATGAAAAGACGGAAGAAAAAGAGCTTATAAAAGAAAGAACGGCACTTGAGGCAAGACTCTCTTCTGCAAAATATGATATAAAAGCGGAAGGAAGCGGAATATTTGTTAAAAGCACTGACGGATTTGAGGGAGCAGTGGATTTTAAAAAAGCAAAAAATATTACCGTATTGGAATTTAACGAACTCATGGGACAAGTCAAGGAAAATAACCTGAAAAAATGTAAAATTGTAGATAACTACTCATGGCTCATAATGTGTAAAATTCCCTCTGACTACATGGTAGGGGCAACAGAAGGTAAAAACGTTAAAATGATAACAAAAGCAGGGGAAGAAATAAAAGGACAAATAGTATATATTTCGGCACCTTATGACGGAGACTGCATGGTAACCATATCATCAGACAGAGATTTTAAGGGAATAGGAAGCGAAAGATTTCTGGATGTGAAAATTGTGTTCTCGGAATATTCGGGCTATGTGATTCCCTCCAAGGCTTTTCATCTTTATGAGAACAAGTACGGAGTATTTGTAAATAAGGGAAATTCCTTGGTCTTCAAGGAAACAGAAATTATATATAGCGATGAAGAATACTCTGTTGTAAATCCAAGCGGACGTACAGAACTTAAGCTTTATGATAATGTTTTGATAGAGGGGGATTTAAGTGAGTTCTACTATTAGTGAAAACATAAAGGAAATTAAGGAAAAAATAAAAGAGGCGGCAATAAGGGGCGGAAGAAAGCCCGATGATGTGCTTTTGATGGCTGTGTCAAAAACCAAGACTCTGGAAGAGGCAATTGAAGCTGCTGATTGTAATGTTCTTTTAGGAGAAAATTACGTTCAGGAATTTAAGGACAAGTTCGACCGTGCTCCCGAACTTCCCTGGCATTTTATAGGTCATCTTCAGAAAAATAAGGTGAAATATGTAGTGCCGAGAGCAAAAATGATACACTCGGTAGATTCTCTTGAACTGGCAGAAAAAATAGATTCCGAGGCGAAAAAAAGAGAAATGAAAGTATCCTGTCTCATAGAGGTTAATTCCGGTGATGAAGAAAATAAATTTGGTTTGACTTTTTCCGGGACTCCATATATAATAAAAGAAATGGAAAAGTTTCAGAATATTGAAATAAAGGGGCTTATGACCGTTGCCCCATTCGTTGAAAATGCCGAAGACAACAGGGAAATCTTCAAAAAAATGAAAGAATGCTTTGAAGAATCAAAACTTATAGTACCCACACTGACTCATCTTTCCATGGGAATGAGCGGAGATTTTGAAGTGGCGGTAGAAGAGGGCGCAACGATTGTGAGAGTCGGAACAAAAATATTCGGAGCAAGAAATTATAATAAGTAAAGGAAGTGCCAACATGGGAAACATACTAAATAAAATCAGTGATATGATTTTCGGTCCCGAAGAATACGAGGATGAGGTTATAGGAGAAGAATCCTATAAAAAAGAAGAAAAGAAGGATTTTTTTGCACCCCGTGAAGAGACAAAAAAAGAAGACGATTATTCAAAGAATGTCAAAAAAGGAAAGGTTGTAAACATCACTTCAACCACACAGTTCAAGGTTGTTGTTATTCAGCCCGAAACCTTTGAAGAAGCAAGAGAAATTGCAGACAACTTAAAATCAAACAAACCCGTTATTGTAAACCTTGAAAAGATTGAAAAGGAGCAGGCTCGCCGCATGGTTGACTTTGTATCCGGTGCTTCCTATGCTCTTGGCGGAGATATTCAGAAAATTTCAAATATGATTTTCCTTGTAACTCCCTATAACGTTGGTATTTTAGGAGACTTTAAGGACGAGCTTAAGAATAAGGGTATTTTCCCCTGGAGCTATTGATTATGGGACTGATATTTTTTATTGCATACAGGATTTTAGAGCTTTTGGAACTTGTTATTTTAGTAAGATGTATTATGTCTTTCTTTCCGTATAATGAATTTTACGGACTGCTTTCAAAAATTACAGAGCCTTTTTTGTCACCTTTAAGAAGACTTTTAAGCAAAAGCTCAATAGGCAACGGAATGTTTGATTTCACTCCGATACTTGCCATTTTAATAATAGGAGTAGTTGAAAGATGTCTTTCATATCTCGCGAGGCTGTTTTAAAGAACGGGGCAACAGAAGAAGAAAAGCTTTTTCTTGCCAAAGCCTATGATAATTATTGCTTTTATAAAAAAAGCGGATTTTCAAAATGCTCATCTTTTTTATCACCTCTGGAAAAATCTTTGGCGGAACGTGCCTTTAAGGGAGAAAATGTTTATTTTTACGGAGGATATCACGAGGCAGAGAGAACCATCATGGGATTTTCCGAAGATAATTTTTCAGACGCTGTCTCGTTAATAGAGTCAAGAGGAGATTTTTCTAATCTTACCCACAGGGATTTTTTGGGAAGCCTTATGGGACTTGGAATAACAAGGGAAAATATAGGAGATATCATTAAAAAAGAGGAAGTTTCCTATATTTATGTTCTTTCCAAAATGGCAGACTATATCTCTGAAAATCTGACTTCGGTAGGCAGAATTTTTGTTGCAAACAAGATTTTAACGCCGGATGAGATTTTAATAGAAAGAGAATTTGAAGAGATTAAAAAAAGTGTAGCATCACCGAGGGCTGACGCTGTGGTGGCCACAGTTTTCAACATTTCGAGGAGCGACTCCCAGGAGGCTATTAAAAGAGGACTTGTGACCTTAAATTACAGAATTTTAGACTCTCAGGACAAAAAGATAATAGAAGGGGACGTCCTTTCCTTAAGAGGAAAGGGAAAGGCTGAAATTTCTTCATTCGGAGATTTAAGCAAAAAAGGACGTCAGTTTATTCTTATTAAGAAATATAAATAAGGGGGATTATTATGTATTCACCGTTGGAGCTTCAGCAGATTGAATTTGAAAAAAAGGTGTTTGGCGGCTATGACACCGAAGATGTGGAAAGAACCTTTGGTGTTTTAAGACACGACTATGAAGAACTTTACATAGAAAACGCCGATATGAAAAAGAAAATAAGAGAGCTTGAAGCAGCACTTGCCGAAAGTGTTGAAATGAAAGAATCATTGCATAACGTACTTATTGCGGCGCAGAAAAGCAGTGAGGAACTTAAAAATACTGCACAGAAAGAAGCGGAGTTTATAATTAAAAATGCCGAGGCTGATGCAAGGGAAATTTTAAGTAATGCTGAAAAAGAAAAAGAAGAGATGGAAAGAAGAAAAGAAGCCTTAAAAAATGAGGTTGATGTATTTATTACAAAAATGTCCGCTCTTTTCGAGGCTCAGATTAAATATCTTAACAAGACTGAAGAATAAAGGTGCTTTTATGTATTTATTACCTTTCGGCTTAATCAGTTTAGCCATAGTCATATTTGACTTTATAACAAAACAGATTGTCTTAAAAAACATGCATCTTGGCCAGTCAATTCCTTTGTGGAAAAATGTTTTTCATTTAACCTTTGTAAAAAATGAGGGTGCATCTTTCGGAATGATGCAAGGGGGCCGATGGTTTTTTGTAGTTATAACAGTGGCTCTGATTGCCTATCTTTTATATTACATCCTTAAAAACAAGGAAAGAAATAAGTTGTTCTTATTGGCAGCCGCTTTTATTATAGGCGGTGGAATGGGAAACCTTATAGATAGAATTATGACAGGTAAGGTTGTGGACTTTTTTGATTTTTGCCTTATCAATTTTGCGATTTTCAATGTAGCAGACTGCTTTGTTGTAGTTGGTGCTGTTTTAGCAATAATCTATTTTTTCATTGAAGAAATAAAAGGAAAGAAAAATGGAAGAAATTAAATTTGTTGCCGAAGAAGAAAAAAGAATAGATGTTTTAATGTCAGAGAATTTCTCTGACATTTCCCGTTCATATGCAAAAAGACTTTTAGATGGGGGAAAGGTTTTAGTATCTGGAAAAACCGTTAAAAGTAATTACAAAACCAAAAAAGGCGATGAAATCACTTTTTACGAGGAAGAGCCTTCTCCCATAGAAGCGGAGCCTGAAGATATCCCTCTTTCGATTGTTTTTGAAGATGATTATGTTCTTGTGGTAAACAAAGAAAGGGGAATGGTGGTTCATCCGGCGGCAGGAAACGAAAAAGGAACACTGGTAAATGCTGCCCTTTTTCACTGCAAAGGAAGTTTGTCCGGAATAAACGGAAAGTTCCGTCCCGGAATAGTGCACAGAATTGATAAGGACACAACAGGTCTTTTAGTAATTGCAAAAAATGACGAAGCTCATAAGAGTCTGACAGAGCAACTAGCAGACAGAAGCTTGTCCCGTGTTTACTATGCTCTTGTAAACGGCAATATAAAGGAAGATGATGGAGTTATAAATGCCCCTATAGGAAGAAACCCGAAGGACAGAAAAGAAATGGCAATAAGGGAAGATGGAAGATTTGCCGTTACGCACTTTACTGTGCTGGAGCGTTTTTCAGGATATACCTTTATAAAATGCAAACTTGAAACAGGAAGAACTCACCAGATAAGAGTTCATATGAAATATAAAGGTCACAGTATTGTGGGCGATAAAACTTATGGAATTAAAAATGAAAAATTCAATCTGGAAGGACAACTTCTTCATGCAGGGGAGATTTCATTTATACACCCTGAAACCAAGGAGAAAGTCACTTACTCATGTCCCATGCCCGATGATTTTTTGAATGTTTTGGAAACATTAAGAAAAATAAACAAATAAAAAAAAGAACCGCCGAAGCGGTTCTTTTTTTATTTGTTTTTAAGTCTTTTATCACTCTTTTTTGAAAGGAAGTTACCTATATTCTGGAAAAGAATAACAAGTAAAACCAAAAGGATAACCGCCACATACATTTCGGCGTCCTTATAACGGTAGTAACCGTAGTTGATTGCAATTTTACCAAGACCGCCACCACCGATGATTCCGCTCATGGCAGAGTAGCCTAAGATGGTAGTAACGGCGATTGTAAAGTTGGAAATAAGCGACGGTACACTTTCGGGTATTAGAACCTTTGTGATAATCTGAAAAGGTGTTCCGCCCATACTCTCGGCTGCCTCTATGATATTGGGATTGATTTCACGAAGACTGCTTTCTACCAGTCTTGCCACAAAGGGGAAAGCTGCTATAACCAGGGGAACTATCATGGCGGTAGTACCAAGGCGTGTTCCTAAAATAAGTTCGGTCAAAGGGAATGCCATAATCATAAGAATTAAAAACGGAATGGAACGTAAAAGGTTTATAACCGTGTTTATAATGCTCATTAAAAAAGAAGGGAGGGGCATAATGCCGTTTTTCTCACCTACAACCAAAAGAACGCCCAAAGGAAGTCCTAAAATAACCGAGAAGATGGACGATAAAATAGTTACATAAACGGTTTCCCAGATAGCAAAAGGAACTTCGTTTACGATAACCCAGAGGGCATCTTTGACAATTTCATTTTCCAAGAAACCTGCCATCATTCCGAGACCTCCTCTATAAGTATATTTTCGTGACCATTGAGATAGGTAAGTGCCTTATCAAAATCCTTTTCGGGAATACTCAAAAGGATTGAACCGAAAGCCTTTTCGCCGATAGCCTTGGTGGAGGCTCCTAAAATATTTGCAGCTATTCCTAACTCAATTGCCATCTGTGTGATTAAAGGCTTGCCTGCTGCATTGGCGCCGTTGAATATAACACGGAGCTTTCTTTGATCCAAAAGCTCCGGAAGTATTGCTTCGGCACCGTCAGGGAACACAAGACGCTTTGCAGCCCTGGATTTGGGCATTGAGAAAACGTCTGAAACAAGACCTTCTTCCACAACAAAGCCATCATCTAAAATGGCAACACGGTTGCATATTTCTTCCACAACACTCATCTGATGTGTTATAATGATAACTGTAATACCGAGTCTTTTGTTTATATCCTTTATAAGCTCTAAAATAGAGTGTGTTGTATTGGGGTCCAGTGCGCTTGTGGCTTCGTCACAAAGTAAAACCTCGGGGTTTGTGGCAAGAGCTCTTGCTATTGCAATTCGCTGCATCTGACCGCCGGAAAGCTGAGCAGGATAGGCATTTGCCTTATCGGGAAGACCTACAATCTCCAAAAGCTCAAGTGCTCTTTTTTTAGCATCTGCCTTGCTGACACCTGAAAGTTCCAGTGGAAAGCAGATATTCTTAAGACAGGTTCTTTGCATTAAAAGATTAAAGCTCTGGAAAATCATGGTGACTTTTCTTCGCATTGCGCGAAGCTCAGAGGGGGTTAAGGAGGACATATCGTTTCCGTTTATAACAACCCTGCCCAAGGAGGGACGCTCGAGCATATTTATACAGCGGACCAAGGTGCTTTTACCTGCACCGCTCATTCCAATAATTCCGTAAATATCACCGTCGTTAATGGATAAATTAACGTCGGTTAAAGCATTTACCTCTCCATCTATAGTTTTGAAAGTTTTAGTCAGGTTTTCAATCTTAATCATAGTTATCTCCTGGTGATTAAAAAATAAGCCGGTCAAAGCCGGCTTATTTTAATAATTTTATTATTCAGCCGTAATAGCATCAAGAGCTGTCTGCTTTCCGCCGTAGATACCCATGGGCTCTACGTGAGGAGCGGAAACAGAAACAATCTTTGTTCCGTTTTCCTTGTTGAAATCATCAAGGTAAGGAACGTGCTGGAAATAGTTTGCTGTAACTTCGCCACTGTCAACAACGTTGTTGGGCTGTACATAATCGGTATATTCGATAACCTTAAGTTCGATTTCTTTTTCTGCTAAAATTTCCTTTGCAACGGCAAGTATTTCAGCGTGAGGAGTGGGAGAAGCTGCAACAGAAATTTCTGTACCCTTAAGAGCTTCGTAATCAATTGCTGCATCAAATCCGTCTGTGGGATTTTCGATGGTGGAAACAACTGCACCGGCATATTTTTCTGTAATATAGTCTGCTACTTTCTGGCTTTCCAATGCTGCAATCAATGCCTTGATTTCGGGATTTTCTTCGTTACCTTCTTTTACAGCTAAAATGTTGCTGTAAGCAGAAAATGCACCTTCCATGGAAAGAGCGTCGGTCATGGGATTAAGATTCGCAGAAATAGCATAGTTTGAATTGATGATTGCATAATCAACACTGGAAAGAACATTGGGAAGCTGAGCTGCTTCAACCTCTTTGAATTCGATTCCGTAGGGATTTTCTGCAATGTCTCTTACGGTAGCGGTGATTCCCGCACCCTCAGCGAGCTTTATGTAGCCCAGCTGTTCAAGTAAAAGAAGAGCACGGGCTTCGTTTGTGGTATCATTGGGAACTGCGATTGTAATTGCTGCCTTATCCTTGCCGCAACCTGCGAAAAGGACCATTGAGCTTACTAAAAGCACCAATGCCAAGGCAATGGAAATAATCTTTTTCATTTAAATTCCTCCTAAAATAATATTGGAAACATTTTATCACCGATTGAAAATTTTGTCAAGTTTATATAAACATTTCTGATGAAAGATAACGTTCTCCTGTATCGGGCAAAATAACAACAATGTTTTTTTCTTTATTTTCTTCTCTAGTGGCAACAGTTAAAGCGGCAAAAAGAGCGGCTCCTGATGAAATTCCCGATAAAATACCCTCGCGTCTTGCCAGATGACGGCCCATTTTGAAGGCATCTTCGGTGGTTACCTTTATAACCTCGTCTATAATGGATTTATCTAAAGTTTCAGGAATGAAATTGGCACCGATTCCCTGAAGCTTGTGAGGACCTGATTTGCCCTCGGAAATAAGGGGAGAGTCAAAAGGCTCTGCCGCAATAACTTTAACTAAAGGATTTTGCTCTTTTAAAAATTTTCCTGCTCCGCTCAAAGTTCCTCCGGTTCCAACCCCTGCAACGAAAATATCAACTAACCCATC
Source organism: Clostridia bacterium (assembly GCA_045123995.1). GTDB lineage: Bacteria > Bacillota > Clostridia > CAKSNL01 > HGM11501 > HGM11501. The sequence continues at coordinate 273,073 of JBGVKY010000026.1, read as the reverse complement.
TGTATCTTTATAGATTTCAGGGCCTGTTGTAAGATAGTGGGCTTTGGGATTTGCTTTATTGGTAAACTGAGAGGGAATAAAGCTTCCTTTTATGTCCTTTGCCAGTTCCTCTGCTTTTTTGATTGAACCCGCCATTCCGCTTTCGCCATTGGTAAGCATGATTTCGGCACCATAGGCTTTTAAGAGATTTCTTCTTTCAATGCTCATGGTGTCAGGCATGGTGAGTATGACACGGTAGCCTTTTTTTATGCCGTAGCAGGCAAGACCTATTCCGGTGTTTCCGCTGGTAGGTTCGATTATAACAGAACCTTCCTTTAATAAGCCTTTGTCTTCTGCGTCCTTTATCATGGCTATAGCAACACGATCCTTGGCACTTCCGGCAGGGTTAAAGGATTCAAGCTTTGCAAATATTTTTGCTTTTAGGTTATATTCTTTTTCCAGGGAAGCAAGCTCCAGTAAAGGAGTATTGCCTGCCAGTTCTTCTACAGATTTATAAATATTCATAAAAAGCCTCCTTATATTATAAAATTTTATCACTACATTTATTTTTTGTCAATGATTCAAAAATTAAAACTATTGATAAAAATGCACAAAAGAAAAGGTCAAAATATATCAAAATTAGCAATAATGCCGATTGAAAGGAAGAACGTGATGTTGTATAATTATTAAAAAGATTGAAAGGAGATGCCGCAAATGAGTAAACTTATGAATAAAAAAGCAAATTTGACGGTATCTTTATGCAATAATGAAATGAAAGACACTTTTTTTGGAGTGTCTTTTTTTGCGTTTTTCAACCTTTTTTATTACTTTTACTTTATTAAGTTATTTGGCCGAAAAGTAAAAACAGCTGTTATTTAATGAGATTTCATTCAGCGTTTTCGCTTTTCGGCGGAAACGCTTTTATATTTTAAGAAAGGTCGTTTTATTATGGGAAAGCTCGAAGATGCAAGAAAAATTATAAATGAAATAGATGAAAAAATGGCAAAGCTTTTTGAGGAGAGGATGCAAGCGGCAAGGGAAGTGGCAGAATATAAAAAAGAAAACGGGCTTCCTGTTTTTGATGCTGCAAGAGAGAAATATCTCATAGAAAAAAATTCTTCCTATATAGAGGATGACGGTATAAGGGATTATTATGTGGAATTCTTAAAGAGCAATATGGATGTATCAAAAGCCTATCAGAGAAGACTTTTAGAGGGAATGCGTGTGGCTTATTCGGGAATTCCGGGAGCATTTGCACATATTGCGGCAGAGAAAATATTTAAAGGTGCCACCACAGTTCCTTATAAAAGCTTTAAGGATGCCTATAGGTCGGTAGAGTCGGGAGAATGTGAGTGTGCGGTACTTCCTATTGAAAACAGCTTTGCCGGTGATGTAACAGGAGTTATGGATCTGGCGTTTTTCGGTGAGCTTCATATAAAAGGGATATATGAGCTTTCTGTAACACATAATCTTTTGGCCAAAAAGGGAACTAAAAAAGGGGAAATAACGAGAGTTATCAGTCATTCTCAGGCACTTAGCCAGTGTGCTTCCTATATTGAAAACAATAACCTTACTCAGGTAGAATGTACCAATACTGCCCTGGCGGCAAAAATTGTTTCTGAATCAAAAGACGAAGATGTTGCTGCTATAGCAAGCAGAAAAGCCGCAGAAATTTATAACCTTTCTGTCATAGAGGAAAGCATAAACCAGAGCAACGTAAATACCACAAGATTTGCAGTTTTCACAAGAGCTATGGAAGAAAAGGAAGAAAACAGACATTTTGTAATTTTCTTCACTGTTAAAAATGAGGCTGGAGCATTGGGAAAAGCTATTTCCGTAATAGGCAAGCATGGATTTAACTTAAAAGCGTTAAAAAGCCGTCCAACAAAAGAGCTCATCTGGGATTATTATTTTTACTTAGAGGGAGAGGGAGACCTTTCGGGCAAGAGGGGAAAAGAAATGCTTTCGGAGCTTTCTTTAATCTGCAACGAAATAAAAATCGCAGGAACTTTTGAAAATGAAATTAAGTTGGGAGAATGATAATATATGAAACTTTTCATGGAACTGGGAAATGAAAGCTATGATATTATAATCGAAAAAGGCTCCATAGATAAGGCCGGGGAATATTTAAATCTTGAAAGAAAGGTTTTGATTGTAACAGATTCGGGTGTTCCTTCCTTATATTCTGAAAAAATAAAGGCACAGTCAAAAGAGGGGATAATTTTTAAATTCCCGGCGGGCGAGGAAAATAAAAACTTTGAAACATATAAAGATATTATTTCCTGCCTTTCTGAAAATTCTTTTACAAGGACGGATACAATTGTTGCAGTAGGGGGAGGAGTTACCGGTGATATGGCAGGCTTTGCTGCCGCAACTTACATGAGGGGGATTGACTTTTATAATATTCCCACAACCACTTTATCACAGATAGATTCTTCTATAGGAGGTAAAACAGCCATTGATTTTTCGGGATACAAAAATATTGTGGGTGCATTTTATCAACCTTGTAAGGTTTTGATAGATACAGAATTGACAAAAACCTTAGATGAAAGACAGATTGTATCGGGTCTTGCCGAAGCGGTTAAAATGGCAGCGACATGCGATGAAGAGCTTTTCAGACTCTTTGAAGAAGGTGCCTATAAGGAAAACCTTGAAGAGATTATAATAAAGTCCCTTAAAATAAAAAAACAGATTGTCCAAGCGGATGTGAAAGAGGGAGGCTTAAGAAGGGTTCTTAACTTCGGTCACACCCTAGGTCATGCCATAGAGTCAGAATACGGGATAGGAACACTTTATCACGGCGAATGTGTAGCTCTTGGTATGGTTAAGTTTTCCTCGGGAGAAGCCAGGGAAAGAATAATAAAAGTCTTAAAAAAGCTTAATCTTCCAACGGAATTTAGCTATGATAAGGAAAAAATAGAAGAAAGAATAAAGCATGATAAAAAAGCTGACGGAAATAAAGTTACGGTTATACTGGTAGACAAAATAGGACAGTACCAAATGAGGAAAATAGACATTGAAACCCTTAAAGGAGATTTGATATGAAAAATACATTCGGTGACAATTTAACGGTTACGTTGTTCGGGGAAAGCCACGGAAGCTCGATAGGTGTGGTAATAGACGGCATTTCTCCCGGAGTCTTGGTTGACGAAGAAAAAATAGCCGGAAAGCTTTTTTTAAGGCGTCCTGCAGGAACTATTTCAACAAAAAGGGTTGAGGCTGATAAATTCAGGATAGAAAGCGGAGTTTACGAAGGAAGAACAACGGGAACACCCATAGCAATAATAATTCCCAATGAAAATACAATGAGTAGGGATTATGATAGTATAAAAAATCTGGCAAGGCCTTCTCATGCTGATTATTCTGCATATATGAAATATCACGGGTTTTCAGACCCCAGAGGCGGAGGGCATTTCAGTGGAAGAATAACAGCGGCATTGGTTGCGGCAGGGGGGATACTTATACCCGCCCTTGAAAATAAAGGAATATTTATAGGAACTCATCTTAAAAAGTGTGCAGGTATAGAAGACAGAGAATTTATAAATTTAGAAGAGGATGTAAAAAAGCTCATCAATATGCGTTTTCCCGTGCTTTCGGAAGAAGCATCGGAAAAAATGATATATAACATAGAAAAAGCCAGAGAAGAAAAGGACAGCGTCGGCGGAGTTCTGGAAACTGCGGTTCTAGGTCTTCCTGCAGGGTTAGGAGAACCGTTTTTTGACAGCCTGGAGAGCAGAATTTCACATGCTATGTTTTCAATAGGCGGAATCAAAGGCATTTCTTTCGGCAAGGGATTTGAACTTTCCGACATGAAAGGAAGCGAAGCTAACGATTCATTAAGAATGAAAGACGGAAAGATTATAACAAAAACCAATAATAACGGTGGAATTAACGGTGGAATTTCAAACGGAATGCCCCTTATATTTTCACTTTCGGTAAAACCCACACCATCAATTTATAAAAAGCAGGAGACGGTAGATTTCATAAAGAGAGAAAACACAGAAATTGAGCTTAAAGGACGCCACGACCCATGTATTGCACACAGGGTAAAGGTGGTTGCAGACTCGCTTTTAGCAATCACTTTAGCGGATGTTTTAATAGGAAGGTACGGAACTGATTACTTAAAAGATTAAGGGAAGTGACAAAATGGAGTATGGCTGTATAGGAGAAAAGCTTTCTCACAGCTTTTCAAAAGAAATTCACGAAAAAATAGCGGATTATAAATATGAACTTTTAGAACTTCAGAAAGAAAATGTTCCTGAATTTATAAAGGAAAAGGATTACAAAGCCATAAATGTTACAATACCTTATAAAGAGATTGTAATTCCTTATCTTGACCACGTATCAGCGGAGGCTCTCTCAATAGGAAGCGTTAATACAGTAGTTAATAAAGACGGTGTACTTTACGGATTTAACACGGACTTTTTGGGAATGAAAAAGATGCTTGAAGAAAACGGGATAAGCCTTTGTGATAAAAAAGTTGTGATACTGGGAACAGGAGGAACAAGTAAAACTGCCTGTGCCCTTGCAAAGCATCTTTCAGCAAAAGAAATAATAAAAGTTTCAAGAAAAGAAAAGGAAGATGCAGTAACTTATGAAACTTTGCTTGAAAAACATAAGGATGCTGAAATTTTAATAAACACAACGCCCGTAGGAATGTATCCTGATATATTAAAAACGCCTCTTTCTATAAAAGAATTTGAAAAGTTGGAAGCGGTAATTGATGCTATCTATAACCCTTTAAGAACAAATCTGGTGTTAGATGCCGAAAGTATGGGAATAAAGGGAATCGGTGGTTTGTATATGCTGGTTGCCCAGGGAGTTTTAGCATCTGAAAAGTTTATGGGTAAAGAGTACGAAAAGGGAAAGACTAAGGAAATTTTTGATAAAATAGTTAAAGAAAAGGAAAATATTGTTTTAACAGGTATGCCGGGAGTGGGAAAAACCACCATAGGCAAAATTCTTTCCGAAAAACTCAGAAAAACATTTATAGATACAGATGAGGAAATAAAAAATATGGGAAAAAGCCCTGAAGAAATTATAAAAACAGAGGGAGAAGAGAGATTCAGGGAAATAGAGAAAGAGATAATTTCATCACTTTCTTCAAAAAACAACTGTGTTATTGCTACCGGAGGAGGAGCCGTCTTAAGGGAGGAAAACATACGAGCACTTAAAAGAAACGGAAGGGTTTTATTTCTTAACCGTAATATAAAAGATATTAGCCCCACCCCGGACAGACCTCTTTCTAAGGACCGTGAAGCTCTTAAAAAGAGATTTGAAGAAAGACTTCCCATATATAGAAGAAGCTGTGATATCGAAATGGAAATCGGAAATGATGCCAAAGCCAATGCGGAAAAAATCATTAAGGAGATATGGTAATGAAAATTCTTGTAATAAACGGGCCAAATCTTAACATGCTCGGCATAAGAGAGCCTGATATATACGGAAAAAATACATATAAGGATTTGATTGGGCTTATAAAAAATCATGCAAAGAAAAAAGGTGTTTCTGTTAAGTGCTTTCAGTCAAATTACGAGGGAGCTATTGTTACGAAAATACAAAAGGCGTTAAATAAGTTTGACGGTATAGTAATAAATCCTGGGGCATACACCCATACAAGTGTTGCTATTTTAGATGCCTTAAAGGCTGTGGGCTTACCTTGTGTGGAAGTACACATATCGGACGTTGACGAAAGAGAAGATTTCAGAAAAAAAAGCTTTATAAGTGACTATTGCATAAAAACCATCAAAGGACACGGATTTTCAGGATATATAGAGGCCATAGATGTTTTAAGCGAAAAGAGATGATTTAATGATAGCAGAAATAGAAAAGTGCTCCCTTAAGGGAACTATTAAGGCTCCTCCGTCAAAGAGCATGGCGCACCGGCTTTTAATATGTGCAGCACTTTCTGATAAGGATATAAAAATTAAAAATATAAGCTTGTCAGCGGATGTTAAGGCTACACTTGGCTGCCTTAGTGTACTTAATAAAGAAGCTTTTTATGAAAACGGAGAAGTATGTATTAAATCCTCCCGAAAAGAAAAAGAGACATCGCTTTTTGTAGGTGAAAGCGGAAGCACTTTAAGGTTTTTCATACCCCTTTGCTTAAAAGGAGATAAACTCACGCTTTATGGAGCAAAAAGACTCTTTGAAAGACCTTTGAGTGTATACGAGGATATATGTAAAAAACAGAACATAAGCTTTCTTAAAAACGACGATTCTCTGACGGTTGAGGGAGAGTTGAAAAGTGGGATTTTTGAAATTCCCGGTGATATAAGCAGTCAGTTTATATCGGGTCTTTTATTGGCACTTCCAACTTTGGAAGGAGAAAGTGAAATTCATATAAAAGGGAATTTTGAAAGTAAATCCTATGTGATGATGACTTTATCTGCTATGGAAACCTTCGGAGTAGAGGCCCATATTACAGAAGATAACGTTATTAAAATAAAGGGCAGTCAAAAATATAGCGGAGAAGACCGGATAGTTGAGGGAGACTGGTCAAACGCTGCATTTTTTAAAGCTCTCGGCCTTTTGGGAAATGATATTTCGGTAGAGGGTCTTTCTTATGAAAGCCTTCAGGGTGATAAAATTTGTGAGGAGTATCTTAATGAATTAAAATCGGGCAGCCCAACTTTATCACTTGCTGACTGTCCCGATTTGGCACCCATTTTATTTACGATGGCTGCATTAAAAAACGGAGCAGAATTTACAGATACCAAAAGGCTTAAAATGAAAGAAAGCGACAGGGCAGAGGTTATGGAAAAGGAGCTTTCAAAGTTCGGTGCAAAAATTTCAGTTTTTGAAAACTCAGTAAAAGTTGAAAAAAGTGAACTTCACGCACCGAGCCAAATACTTTATTCCCACAATGACCACAGAGTTGCCATGGCACTTTCTGTAATTTCGACAGTTTACGGCGGAAGGATAAAGGACGCAATGGCGGTAAATAAAAGTATGCCTGACTTTTTTGACAAACTTATGACACTTGGAGCAAAGGTGAAACTTTATGAAGATGAATAAAAAACTTAATATTTTAATTATAGGATTGGGTCTTATGGGCGGAAGCTATGCAATGGCATTAAAGAAAAAGGGATATAGAGTTTTTGCCATAACAAAGGATGAAAAATCCATAGCTTTTGCTAAAGAAAACGGGATAATCGACGAGGGATTTTCCTATGTATGCGAAGAAGCAGTGAAAAATGCTGACCTTTTGATTTTTGCTCTTTACCCCAATATATTTGTATCGTGGATAAAAGAAAACGGACACCTTATAAAAAAAGGAGCTTATATAACAGACGTAACAGGCGTAAAAAGTAAAATCATAAAGGAAATAAATGAAGTTCTGCCTGAAGATGTTGAGTTTATAGCAGCTCATCCTATGGCGGGACGCGAGGTGTATGGTGTAGAAAATGCCACAGATACAATATTCAGGGAAGCTAACTTTATAGTTGTGCCCACCAAGGACAATACTCCTGATGCAATAGAGCTTTGTAAGGATCTGGGAATGGAATTAGGATTTAAAAGAGTTACAAGCTTAAATGTAGCGGAGCATGACAAAATGATAGCCTTTTTATCACAGCTCACCCATTGTATAGCAGTTTCTCTTATGTGTACCAACGATAACCCGAAGCTCTGTGAATATACCGGAGACTCGTTCCGTGACCTTACGAGAATTGCTAAAATAAATGAAAATATGTGGAGCGAGCTTTTTATGATAAATAAAGAGCCGTTGCTCTCTGAAATAGATGCCTTTATGAAGGAACTTGATAAAATGAGAAATTATATAGTTACAGATGATTTAGAGGGCATGAAAGAAATGATGATTTGTTCCACCCAGAGAAGAAAGACTTTTGATAAAGCATAAAGAAAGGACGTATCAACATGAATAATATGAATTTTTTAAGAAAATTGCCTATTCCAATGGATATCAAGGCCGAATACCCCCTTACCGTGGAAATGGAAAATATAAGAGATGAAAGAGCAGAAGAAATAAAGAAAGTGTTTTTGGGTGAGTCTGATAAATTCATACTTATAATAGGTCCCTGCTCTGCAGATGAAAAAGAGTCTGTTTTAGACTATATAGGAAGACTTAAGAAAGTAAGCGAAGAAGTAGAGGATAAGATTTTAATAATCCCCAGAATTTATACAAATAAGCCCAGAACAACAGGTAGCGGATATAAAGGGATGCTCCATCAGCCCAATCCTGAAGAGAAGCCCGACATGTTAAAGGGCATAGTTGCAATAAGGGATATTCATCTTTCTGCATTGGCAGAATACGGCTTCACATGTGCTGATGAAATGCTCTATCCTGCAAATTACCGTTATTTATCTGACCTTTTAGCATATGTGGCAATTGGTGCAAGATCTGTTGAAAATCAGGAGCATCGTTTAACCTCCAGCGGAATTGACGTTCCGGTAGGCATGAAAAATCCCACAGAGGGTGATTTTTCCATTATGCTAAATGCCATAAATGCAGCTCAGCATGGTCACACCTTCTTATACAGAGGTTGGGAAGTAGAGAGCAAAGGAAATCCCCTGGCTCATGCAATTTTGCGAGGATATATGGATAACTACGGAAGGAATATTCCCAACTATCACTACGAGGACCTGGCACGTCTTGATGAATCGTATAAAAAAGAGGGGCTTTTAAATCCCTCGGTAATAGTTGATACAAACCATGCTAATTCGGGAAAGAAATATTTAGAGCAGATAAGAATTGCAAAAGACGTTGTATACAGCCGCAGCAAAAATTCTGATATTAAAAAGCTTGTAAAGGGGCTTATGATTGAAAGCTATATAGAAGACGGTGCTCAGAAAATAGGGGAAAATACCTACGGGAAGTCCATTACAGACCCTTGCCTTGGCTGGGAAAAAACAGAAAAACTTATTTTCGACCTGGCAGAAGAACTTTAATGAAAAAGCAGTGAATTTTTCACTGCTTTTTCTTATGAAGAGGTTGATTTATTTTACAAATTGTGATATAATGCCTCTGAAAATAAAAACTTAATACATTCACACAGAGTGTCGGCTATACTGCGAAAAGGTATAGTCGGTGGAAAGGGAATAAGGTGAGAATCCTTGACGAGGAACTGTCGGTGTATGTGCCGAAGTTTTTATGTCCGTCGGTGAAAGCCGGTCATTGGGAAACTGAGAAGGCAGGACATAAAAATGCGGATTTATCTATATGGCACAAGTCACAAGACCTGCTTTGATGTTATCCCGTAGGTGCAGATGCATAGGGGTGGCGTTTTTTTACGAGGCACTGTATAATCAGGGCTTTTTTGTCCGTGCCCGTGAAAATTGTGATAAGTCGCAGGAAAACACAGCTGCGGCAATTTTTCGTATGGAAAATTGCCGCAGCTTTTTTATATATAAAAAATAAAAAAGAAGGTTGGATTATGAAAAAAAGATTGTTATCTGTAGTTATGACATTAGTTATGCTGTGCTGTGTACTACCGGTGGGAGCCATAGGGAACGAAGAGGTTATTACCGTTTATTTTTCTTTGAGTCGTTATGGTGACATTGTAGAGAGCAGTGATGGAGAGCCTATGGCATATGTTCCGGTGTTACTTTCGGGAAAGGAGAACTATAATCTTGATGATGTTTTAAAAAAAGCGCATCAGATTTATTACTCTGACAGGGAAGCGGGATACGCTTCAAGCGAGGGGGAATTTGGATTTGCCGTTGATATGCTTTGGGGCGATACCAGCAAAAAGTTTGGATATCAGGTAAATGCGGGAACGGAGACAGTAAATGGACTTACTCATCCTGTTTCTGACGGAGATTATATTGATGCTTGCATCTACAAAAATTTTTGGCCTGATACAGAAGGATATGCAAGATTTAACACTCAAAGAGAAGAACTTTTGGAAGGTCAGGAGATTTCTCTTTTACTGACTTACAGTAATGGCTACGACGAGGAGTGGAATGTAATATATTCTCCTTGCGAAGAGGCAACTATTCTAATAAATGGTGAAGAAACAGAACTTCTTACTGACGAGGACGGAAAGGTAAACATAAGCTTTCCCGAGGCTGGCAGCTATATAGTTTCTGCTAAAAAGACTAAAATACTTAAAGAAGAAACTGTTCCTGCCATTACAGCACCGGTGTGCCTTGTTAAGGTCATAGAGCCGGAGCTTAAACTGATACATAATATTGCCGGAATGTATGCTGGAAGTGATTTTGCTCAGGCAGGAGGCAATCTTCCCTGGATTTTGGCTGATATGGCGATTTATGAGGAACTTTTCCCCGAAAGTGAAAACTGTCTTAGCGAAGAAAAACGCGAAGAAGCCTTAGAGCTTATGGTAGAATTTGCTAAAGAGGCAGAAATCCCAGGGGATCTGGCGAAGGCCATTCTTGGCTTTAGGGCATTGGGATTTGATGCACGACGGATTTTTACAGCGTCGTATGAACATATCGACCTTGTGGAAAAATTATCGTATTTAGTAGAAAGCGGCGATGAGGCAGTTTTGAATATTTACACTTTACCTTACGTTATCATTGCTCTTTCCAATACGGAACCTGAAAAAGCGGAAATGTTGATTACTAAAGCACTGGAGAGTAAAGACGCTTGGCAGAGTCTTCAGGACGGTACCGATGCATTAACGCCGATGATTCTGGCGTTAATGCCCTACGCAGAGGGAAAAGAAGAAGTGAGAACTGCTATGGAAGAATCTGTGGAAATCTTAAAAAGAGAACAGAGGGAAGACGGTCTTATTGACGGTTTTCCCGGCTATGAATCTGCCTCTACGGGACTTGCAATTTGCGCCATGTCCGCAGCAGGGGTAGATTCAGCAGAGGTAATTTGCGGGGGAAAAAGTCTGATTGACGGGCTTATTTCTGTTGCGAATGAGGAATTTAACGGTTTTCCTAACGCTTTTGCTACAGAGCAGGGCTTTCGCGGACTTCTAGCGTGGCTTCTTATGGGAGAAGAGAAGAGGATGTATGACTTTTCGGATTATTCTTTGGAAGAAGCAAATCTTTCGGTAATAGAGTATTGTCCGGTTATATTTGACGTTTCACCCTCCAGGGCTAAAATATCTATAGAAGGAGAAGGAAAAACAAGCGAGCGGATTTTTGACCTTTCTGAAGGTGAGTATACTTACGAGGTTACCGCCTCCGAATATAAGAAAATGGAAGGCAGCTTTACCATAAGTGCGGAAGATGCGGAAAATCATAAGCCCTTAAAAATTAAAATATCATTGAAACGCAAGCCTCAGGGCGGTTCAGGCGGAGGAGGATTTATTTCCACGGAACCTGAAAAAGAGGAAGTTACAGAGCCTGTAAAAACTCCCGAAACAGAGACGGCTGTAGAACAGGAGAAAAATCCTGAACCGGAAAAAGCTCCCGAAACAGAGAAAACTGTAAATATCTTAAACATATTTACGGATGTCAAGCCCGAGGCGTGGTATATCCCGGCAGTGGAATATGTGTATGAAAAAGGCTTGTTCGGCGGCACTGACCGAGGGTTTGAGCCTGAAGGTACTATGACAAGAGCTATGATAGTTACTGTGCTTTACAGGTTGGATAAACCTGAAACAAAAGCAGAAGACATTTCTTTTGGCGATGTAGAAAAAAACGCTTGGTATGCTGACGGAGTTGCCTGGGCGACAGACAAAGGTGTTGTGATGGGAATTGCAGAAAATGAGTTTGCTCCGAATTCGGAGATTACAAGAGAGCAGATTGCAGTTACCTTGTATCGTTACGCAAAGCTTCTGGGAATTGAAGTGGAAACAACAGGAGAAATATCATTCAAAGATAAAGACAGTGTGTCTGAGTATGCAAAAGAAGCGGTGAGCTACGCTGTTTATGCCGGAATTTTGGGCGGAAATGATAACAATATGCTCTGTCCGGGAGAAAAAGCAACCAGAGCAGAGGTGGCAACCATGCTGATGCGGTTTGCAGAAGTGGTGAATAAATGAAAAGACAACGAATACATGTTTTACCCTTATTAATTTTGTTGCTCCTTGTAAGTTCCTGCTCTTCGGTAAAGGTTAGAGAGCAGGGTGAAACTATAAATATTTCACCAACCTCGCAAATTGTAGAATCTTATGAGCCGGACACTTTTACGGAAGTGACATCAGAGGACACAGAAATAATTCCAAAGAAAGAAAAAAATGGGGAAATATCTGTATCAATAACTGAAGAAGCTTCAGCCGAAGTACTTATAACCGAAGAAGCTCCGGAAACAAAGGTTGAGGCTGGTGAATATATTTGCACCCTGACAGTGCGTTGTGATGATGTATTTTCGCATCTGGATAGGCTTAAAGAGGGAAAAGAAGCAATTTTACCTGAAAGCGGATTTATTTTCCCGAAAACCGCCGTGACTTTTTCTGACGGAGAGAATGTTTTTGACGTTTTGCACCGCGAAATGAAAAATAGCGGTATACATATGGAATTTGTCAAAAGCCCCATGTATAATTCTGTATATATTGAAGGTATTGGCAATCTCTATGAGTTTGACTGCGGAAGCACCTCGGGGTGGACGTATACAGTTAACGGCGAAATGCTTATGTACGGTTGCTCTGAGTATATGGTGCAAAAGGGCGACGAAATTGAGTTTATATACAGATGCAGTTTATAAGTATACTTATATAGTCGTCTACTTGTGTTTTTAAGGAAGATATGTTATAATAATAAATAAATGTCAAGAAAGGAGAGAAGGGATATATGAACGAATTTAAGAAATATCACCCTATTGTGAATTTTTTATACTTTCTTTTTGTAATCGGGTTTTCATGCATTTTTATGCACCCGGTATGTCTTTTTATATCCCTTTTCTCGAGCTTTACATATTCGGCAGTAATTAAGGGGAAGGAAGAAGCTAAGAAAAAAATAATATATTTAATTCCTATGATGCTCTTTACTGCCGTCATAAATCCTGCCTTTAATCACAGAGGGCTTACGGTTATAACCTATCTTCCTACAGGAAATCCCCTGACGGCAGAATCGATTATTTACGGGCTTTTTGCCTCGGTTATGTTAGTCAGCGTAATCCTTTGGTTTTCCTGTTACAACCACATTATGACAAGTGACAAATTCATATATCTTTTCGGGAAAGTGATTCCGGCTTTGTCACTGGTGCTTTCAATGACTCTCCGTTTTGTGCCGAGGTTTTTATCACAGCTTAAAGTAACGGTAAACGCCCAAAAGTGCATGGGAAGAGATATAAGCCGGGGAAACATATTAAAAAGGGCTAAAAACGGAATTTTAATTTTAGGGATAATGATAAGCTGGGCGCTTGAAAATGCAATAGATACATCTGACAGTATGAAAGCCAGAGGCTACGGTCTTTCGGGACGAACAGCTTTTTCAATTTATACCTTCGATAAAAGAGATTTAAAGGCTCTTATAATTATTTTTGCCTTGGGTGTTTATGTTGTTTTCGGTGGGATTTCAGGCGGTTTGGAATTTTCATATTTCCCCGAAATTAAAGGAACAGAAATTTCTCCTTTCAGTATAAGTCTGTTTTTGGCATATTTTCTTATTTGCACATTCCCTTTGATTATTGAACTAAAGGAGGCGAGAAAATGGAAATTATTAAGGTCGAAAATCTGAACTTTACATATCCTGAAAGGAAAAATAAAGCTCTTTCCTCTATAAATTTATCCGTAAAAGAGGGTGAATTTATAACCCTCATGGGAAGATCAGGTTCGGGGAAAACCACTCTTTTGAGGATGCTTAAAAATTCAATTGCTCCTTTTGGGGAAACTTCGGGAAAAATATATTTTAACGGGAAAGAATTAAATACCCTGGACTTAAGAGAAGAAGCAGGAAAAATCGGTTTTGTAATGCAGGATGCGGACAATCAGATAGTCACAGATAAGGTTTGGCACGAAATGGCCTTCGGCCTTGAAAGTCTGGGAGAAGACAATACGAAAATCAGGGCTAAGGTTGCGGAAATGGCATCGTTTTTCGGAATAGAAAAGTGGTTTTATAAAAATACTGATGAGCTTTCGGGAGGACAAAAACAGATTTTAAACCTGGCATCCGTAATGGTGATGCAGCCATCAGTACTCCTGCTGGACGAACCCACAAGCCAGCTTGATCCCATTTCTGCAAGCGAATTTTTAAAAGCCATAGAGAAGATAAATAAAGAACTTTCGGTAACGGTTATTTTGTCGGAACATCGCTTATCTGAGGCATTTTCTCTTGCTGACAGAATTTTGGTTATGGACGAAGGGGAAATAATTATAGATGAAAGACCCGGAAAAGTAGGAGAGTTACTAAGGGCGAAAAATCATCCCATGAGTCTTGCTCTGCCAACGCCTGTTAAGATTCATCAGGCAGTAGAAAACCCCTTTGAATGTCCTTTGACGGTTAAGGAGGGAAGAGAGTGGCTTTTAAAGTATTCGGAAGATAAAAATATAAACAGAGAAATAACCTATGAACCTTATAAAAACGAAAATAAGAGCGAAAATATTATAGAAACCAAGGAAGTATATTATAGGTATGATAAAGAAGCTCCCGATGTAGTAAAAGGTCTTGAGTTAAAAATAATGAAAGGTGAAATTTTCGCCATTTTAGGCGGAAACGGAACAGGAAAAACCACGGCACTTTCATTGATTTCAGGTCTTTTAAAGCCTTACAGAGGAGAGGTTTTGGTAAAAGGAAAAAAGGTATCGGATACATCTTTATTAAATGACGGAATTATCGGAATGCTTCCCCAGAATCCCAAAAGTGTATTTACAAAAAAAGCTCTGTACCTTGATTTTTGGGATATTCTTTCGAAAACCAGCCTAACGGAAGAAGAAAAAGAAGAAAGAATTAAAAATATATCTTCGTTATGCAAAATTGAAGGATTGTTAAATCACCATCCCTATGATTTGTCAGGTGGAGAAGTGCAAAGGGCAGCCCTTGCCATGATGCTTTTAAGAGATAGCGAAATTTTACTCCTTGACGAACCCACCAAAGGTATGGATGCACATTTTAAAGAAATTTTCGGTAATATATTAAAGTTACTTAAAGAAAAGGGAAAATCCATTGTTCTGGTATCTCATGACGTGGAATTCTGTGCGGCTTTTGCACAAAGGTGCGGTCTTTTCTTTAACGGAAATATAGTGTCTTTGGAAAAAAGACGGGAATTTTTTAAGTGTAAAAGCTTTTATACTACAGAGGCTAACCGCATGGCAAGAAGTATACTGCCTGAAGCTGTTTTACCGGAGGATGTAATTTTAGCATTGGGAGGTAAAATTCTCGAAAAAGAAGAAATTAAATATCCCGAAGATAAAGAAAAAAAGGAAGACAGGTCAATAGAAGAAAACGATATTCCAAAAGGCAGAAAGAAAGAAAAAAGAAAAATCAGTAAAAGAACTGTTCTGGCAGGGTTTTTGATACTTTTTATTATGCCCCTTACAATATTTTTGGGAACACAACTTTTTCATGACAGAAAGTATTATTTTATAAGTCTTTTAATAATGCTTGAAACATTCATTCCGTTTATGTTGGTATTTGAGGGGAGAAAACCGAGAGCCAGGGAACTTGTTATAATAAGTGTTTTGTGTGCCCTGGCTGTAGTGGGAAGAGAAGCTTTTTTCATGCTACCTCAATTTAAACCGGTTTTGGCTATTGTCATAATAGCGGGAGTATCCTTTGGTGGAGAAACCGGATTTTTGGTGGGAGCAGTAACAGGTTTTGTATCAAACTTTTTCTTCGGGCAGGGACCCTGGACCGTGTGGCAGATGTTCGCCCTCGGGGTAACCGGATTTTTATCAGGGGTTATCTTTGATTTGGAAATCCTTAAAAAGACGAAAATCTCTTTGGGTATTTTCGGATTTACAGTGGCAATTTTGGTATATGGGGGGATAATGAATCCTGCATCTGTTATTATGTGGCAGGATAAAATTACAGTAAATATGCTTTTGGCATCCTACGCGGCGGGAATCAGCTTTGACCTGGTGCATGGCATATCCACGGGGTTTTTCCTCTGGTTTATATCAGGAAGCATGATTGAAAAGATAGACAGAGTAAAAATGAAATACGGACTTTTAGATTAAAAAAACCCTTGCGGAGCAAGGGTTTTTTAATCCTTTTTAAGTATTTGTTTTTTGTATGAGAGGGGAGATATACCGTATTCGTTTTTAAAAGCGGTAGTGAAATAATGCTGGCTTGAAAAATTTAATAGCTCGCTTATTTCATTCATGTTCTTTCCATCGCTCATAAGCTCTATAGCTTTTTTCATTCTCTGTGTATTATAATATTTCATTATGCTGACACCGGCATACTTATAAAAGGTCTTTTTCAAATTGGATACCGAAAGACCGCATTTTTTGGCTATTTCCTCCATAGTGAGTTTTTCTTCTATATTGGCGGAAATAACCTTGAGTATCGTCTTATAATTAGCAGTTCCTACACGGTTTATTTCCTCCGTATGAGGTATTTGATTTTCAAGAAGGGTTAAAATTAGCTCTTCTATTTTCAGTGCAGCTATCTGGTTTTTAATGGGGAAGGCATAGCGGACGCCCTCTTCATAGGCGGAAAGTCCCCTTAATATAATTTCCTTTTCCTTAGAAGATATATTGAAAAAGCCATCTGTTAGAGCGGGGAATTCCTCCTGGGATAAAGAAAAGGTCATTACGATGACGTGAGGGCATGAACCCTTGGCGGATCTTATGCTGTGGAAGGCTAAAGGGGGAAAAAATATGAGCTTTCCCGAAGAAAGTTCAAAGGTTTTATCTCCCGAGAAAACCTCCAAAAAGCCGTCAGATACATATAAAAATTCCCAGTAATTATTGCGTTCGCCCGGAAGAATAAATTTACTGTTATACGTTGCCTCAAACCCGGAAAAGAACGAGTCCACACTTAAGGTTTTTTCGATTTTGATCACTGAAAGCATCTCCTTCGGTATCTAAATTCATAAAAAATATACCTTTTTTGGTATATCTTGAGGGTATCTAAAATGATAAAATCAATATATCAGATAATTTAATATATGTCAAGAAAGGAATGTTTGCCATGCTTAAATATGCTGTTATCGGCTTAGGTGGATTGGGTAAAAAACATCTTGTGAACTTAGACGAAATAGAGAAAAAAAGAAAAGACATGAAGCTTTGCGGTCTTTGCGGAGCCAGCAGAGAAGATTTTAAGAAAAAAGTGGGTCTTAATATAGGAGCTGTCGATATATCTTGTGTTGATATAGAAAGCTGTACTTTTTACGAAGACTATAAGGAACTTATAGAAAAGGAAAAGCCTGATTTTATTGTGTCTGCTCTTCCTACATATCTTCATGAAGAAGTGGCGGTTTATGCGCTTTCAAAAGGGGTTAATGTTTTTTCTGAAAAACCCATGGCCCAAACAATTGGAGCATGTGAAAATATGCTTAAGGCGGCAAAAGAAAACGACAGGAAACTTATGATAGGTCAGTGTTTAAGATTCAGACCTGCGTTTTTGAAAATAAAGGAAATAATTGACTCGAAGGTTTACGGTAATGTTTACCGTGCTGAATTTACAAGATACTCAGCAACCCCTAAATGGACATGGAATAACTGGATATTAAATCCTGAATTAAGTGGCGGCTGTGCAGTGGATATGCATATTCATGATGTGGATATGATAAATCTCCTTTTCGGAAAACCAAAGGAAATTTATTCTGTTGCAACAAGCAATAAAGCGGAAAGAGAAAGTATATTCACTAATTATATTTATGACGGAGGACTTTTAGTTCAGGCTAATGCGGACTGGTCCATGGCGGATAATTTTCCCTTTACGGAAAAGTGCATAATAAACTTTGATAATGCAACTTTAGTTACGGATGGAAGCGACATAACCATCTATGTGGAAGGGAAAAAACCTATTATAATGAAAGATACGGGAGAAGATATGTTCAAAAAGGAAATGGAAGCCTTTGTTGAAATGGTTGCAACAGGAAAAGATTTTGAAAATGTTGCCCCTGAATCCGTAATAGAATCCATGAAAATAGTTATGGCGGAAATAAAATCAGCCGAAACGAAAAAACCTGTAATCCTTTAGTAAAAAGATGCAAAGTTGATTCTTTGCATCTTTTTTTGTGTTTAAGCAGATGTGTTAGTATCCAAACTCCGCCTAAAACCTTAAAAAACACGTTTTTTCTGCGTTGTCGAGCTTGAAAGGCGTCAGCCTGACTTCGTTCTCCGCATTGAAATTGCACTAAATTTATGATTTTAAGCCTTATGGGGACAGGCTCCCCTTGGCTTAAAAGAAATTTACTTAAAATATAATAAAAATTTACCTTTTATATACAATTTATTCTTTGACATCAGGGTACTTTTGTGATACAATATTAGAATACGATGCACATATTGTAAAAATTTTTTGACTGGAGATTAAATTGTGAGAAAAGACTGGATTTCTTATGTGGGAACCATGGTGTTGTTATTTGGTGCAATAGCCTTGTTTGGTTCTGACTTAAGTATGGTGATCGGGGCGGCTATTTTCGCTGCTTCAATGGTAGGAATGCCTGTAGGAGCAATCGTTATTCCTGCTATTTTATGCATAGGTATATTTGCCTTTATGACAGAAAGTTTTACCATGGGGCTTTTAATATCCCTGGGCTTTATAGTTCCCGGCATCATGATAGGAATTATGATAAGAAAAAAAGCTTCTTTAAGCATGATAATAGGGGCAGCAACATTCGCCAGATTTCTTCTTCTGGGGCTTTATTATTACGAACTGTCTATAATGGGGTCTACCACTGTTAAAGCGCTTTTGACAGGAGGCGTTGCTTCCGGATTTTCAGAAAGCTTTGCTGAGCTTGGCTACGGAGAAGAGACATTGGCGTATTTAGAACGTTTTATAGAATTCACAGGAGAGATTATTCCTGCTGTAATTATGATTTCCTCCCTGGGCTTTGTAATTCTGACGATACTTGTAACTAAATTCATGCTCAGGAAAATGCCTGCTTTATTTAGTGGGATAAGAAGGTTAAGAGATATTAAAATGGATATATCCTTTACTCTGGGAGCGATTTTATTATTTATCCTTATGTTTTTTACAGAAGGAAAAGCCCTGCCGATACTTATGAATCTTAATTATCTTATGTACGTTATATACATGTATGCAGGCTTTGCATTTATATTCAGGAATATAAAAAAGGCGGTGCCGTCTACTCCGGTGTCTGTATTATTAACCCTGATAGCAGGAGTTGTTTCCTTTGGAATTTTATATGTAATAGCAGGAATTATAGGCTCGTTCATTCCGAAAAAAGAAGAAAAAGTGCCACAAAGAAAAGAACAAAACTAATTTACGGCTGAAAGGAAGATTAAAATGAAAGTTGTATTACTTAAAGATGTGAAAGCACAGGGGAAAAAAGGTGATGTAATAACTGTAAGTGACGGTTATGCAAGAAACTTTTTACTTCCCAAGGGACTGGCAGTAGAGGCGACCAGCAATGCACTTAACGACCTTAAGGGTCAGAAAGAGTCTGAGGCTTTTAGAAAAGAGACTGAAATTGCAAATGCTAAAGAGCTTTCTGAAAAAATAAAGGGAGTAACCGTTGAGTTATCTGCAAAAGCAGGAGAAAACGGAAAGCTTTTCGGCTCCATTACCGCTGCCGATGTGGCAGAGGGGCTTAAAATGCAGCATCATGTTGTAATTGACAAGAAAAAATTCAACCTGTCAGACGGCATAAAGCACACAGGTGTTACCGAGGTGGAGGTTAAGATTTACCCCGGTATATCAAGCACAATAAAGGTAAATGTAAAAGGATTAAACTAATTGAAAGAGGTGGGGTTAATGGAAGCCAGACAGGCCCCTTATAACATGGGAGCCGAGCAGGCAGTGCTCGGATGTATGCTTACAAATTCGGGAGCACTTTCAGAAGTGTTTTCGGGAGTAAAGGCGGAGGATTTTTATACAGGTGCACACCGCCTTATATTTGAAGCTGCAAAAATGCTTTTTGACTCGGGAAAACCCGTGGATTTAATTACTGTAACAGAGGAATTGGGCAATAAAGTGGAAATGGCAGGAGGTCTTTCGTACCTGTCAAAAATTGCTATGTCCATTGTTACAACACAAAACCTTTCCCAGTATATAAAAATTGTAAAGGACGCTTCCAGTATAAGAAGACTTATAGAGTCTGCCAATGAAATAGCGGAAATGGGCTATCTCAATGAAGAAGATGCTGAGGTTATTTTGGACAGAGCGGAGCAGATGGTTTTCTCCGTTGCTGAAAACCGAGGAAACATGGGATTTTCCCACATCAGAGATGTTTTGATGGACTCTATCGAAAATGTTGAGAAGTTAAGAGAGGCAGGAGGAAGAATTGCCGGTGTGCCCACAGGCTTTTCTGACCTTGACAATATCTTAGCAGGGCTCCAGAAATCTGACCTTGTGCTTCTGGCGGCACGTCCCGCCATGGGTAAAACTGCATTTGCATTAAATATTGCTCAGCATATAGCGATAAATTCTAAGGTTCCCGTTGCGGTATTCAACCTGGAAATGAGCAAAGAGCAGATTGTAAACCGTATGATATGCAGTGAAGCCTTGGTTGAAAACAGTAAATTCAGAGTAGGAGATTTAAACGTTGAGGACTGTGCCCGTCTTGCCCAGGCAATAGGAACGCTTTCCTCCGCTCCAATTTATATTGACGACACCGCAGGAATAGGTATAAGTGAAATAAGAGCTAAGTGCAGAAGACTTGCCCAGTCAGAAAAAGGTCTCGGGCTTATTGTAATTGACCATATCCAGCTTATGCAGGCGGGAAGGCGTTCTGAGAGCCGTCAGCAGGAAATTTCTGAAATTTCACGTTCTCTTAAAATCCTTGCAAAGGAGCTTAATGTTCCGGTGCTTGCATTATCTCAGCTTTCCCGTGCGGTAGAATCAAGACAGGATAAAAGACCCATGCTTTCAGACCTTAGAGAATCGGGAGCTATAGAGCAGGATGCAGATATTGTAATGTTCTTATACAGAGATTCTTACTACAATCCTGAAAGTGAAAAGCACAATGTGGCAGAATGTATTATTGCAAAGCACAGAAACGGTGAAACAGGCAAGATTGAACTTGTATACAGAGGAGAATTTGTAAGATTTGAAAACATGTACAAAGGATAAATCCTTACTATCAAAAGTAAAAGAAAATTTAATAAAGGATAATCTTTTGCAAAAAGGCGATACTGTTATAATCGCTCTTTCCGGCGGTGCAGATTCTGTCTGCCTTTTAACTGTGCTTTATGCACTTTCCTTTGAAATGGGCTTTTTTATAAAGGCGGCTCATTTAAATCACGGAATAAGGGGAGAAGAGGCAAAAAGGGACGAGGATTTTGTAAAAGACCTTTGCGACACTTTAGGTGTTCCTATTTATTTAAGGTACAGGGATATTCCTGCTCTTTCCAAAGGCAGAAGCGAAGAGGAAACTGGAAGATGCGAAAGGTATGCTTTCTTTAATGAGCTTTCAAGGGAAAATAACGGTGCAAAAATTGCAGTAGCACACAATAAAAATGATGTGGCTGAAACATTGGTTATGCGACTTATAAGGGGAACTTCTGTTTTCGGACTTACGGGGATTCCAAAGGTTAACGGAAATGTAATAAGACCGCTTTTAGATATTTCAAGGGATGAAATAGAAAAATATCTTAAAGAAAATAATATTCCCTTTGTTACAGACTCTACAAATTCGGATGATGAATACACGAGAAATAAAATAAGGCATAAAATACTTCCTGAAATGGCAAAGGTAAACGAGAGTTATCTTTCGGGAATCAATAAAACGGTTCAAAGACTTTATGTAGCAGCAGATTTTATAAAAACTGAGGCAAAAAAGAGCTACGGAGATATAACTTCAGTTATAGATATAAAAAACCTCAGTGGACTTCATGAAGCGCTTTTGTTTTATATAGTTTCGGAAAGTGCATACAGTATTGGAATAAAGGAAATGTCAGAAAAAAACATTAAAGATGTTCTTTCACTCATGAATTTATCTTCAGGTAAAAAAGTGGATATTCCCGGCGGTTTTGAAGCCGTGAGAATGTATGACAAAATAAAATTTATTCCCAAAAAAGAAAAAGAAGATTATTATATAAAACTCGAAAAAGGAAAAAATTATATAAAAGAAGCAGGCTATACCGTTACACTTGAAAAGAGCAAAAGGGGTATTGACTTAGCTAAGACGGGCTCCATTTTTGCAAGGCCTAAAAAAGAGGGAGATATAATAGAAATATCGGGTACAGACGGAAAAAAGAAAATTAAAAAATTATATATAGATGAAAAACTTCCTTTGGATAAAAGGGATAAATATCCTTTGATTGTATCTTCCGATAAAGTGGTTTTCGCACTGGGAAGATGCGGAAAAGAATTTATTTCTGATGAAAATTCAAAAGAAGTGTATACTATAATAATTGAAGAAGGGGAAAAATAAAATGATAAACGATTTGGCAGAGGTTCTTATATCCGAGGAAGAACTTGATAAAAAAACAACTGAAATAGCAAATGCGATATCAGAAGAATTCAAAGGAAAAAAGCTTCTCTTAATAGGTATATTAAAAGGCGGTGTTGTCTTTGCTTCTGAACTTATAAAGAAAATAAATATTCCTATGGAAATTGAATTTATGGCAGTTTCCAGCTACGGTAAGGAAAGTGAAACATCAGGAGTAGTTACTCTTAAAAAAGATATAGAGACTACACTTTCAGGAAAAAATGTAATTATAGTTGAAGATATAATAGACAGCGGCTATACCATGAAGTATTTAAAACAGCTCTTAGCAGACAGGCATGCAGAAAGTGTAAAAATCTGCACCCTTTTAAGCAAGCCTTCCAGAAGAAAAGTGGAGATAGATATAGACTATGTAGGATTTTCAATTCCCGATGAATTTGTGGTAGGCTACGGTCTTGACTATGATGAAATGTACAGAAATCTTCCTTTTGTGGGAGTTCTGAAAAGAGAAATTTACAGTAAATAAAATTAGGGGGTAATTTTTTGAAAAAAGGAATAAGGGGAATAGGCTTTATAGCCCTCTTGCTTTGTATAATGAGCTTTGCATGGCTCTTTATAAACCAGCAGGTTCCCGAAGACGAAATTATATACTCGGATCTTATAAAAAATATAAACTCCGGAGAAATTACACGCCTGGAAATAAGCGACACCAGGGCAAAGGCAACTTTCAGGGAAAAAGGTTCCGACGGCAGGGAAAAGGTAGTTGTTTACGATATTCCCTCCAAAGAGCTTTTGTATGAACAGGTTAAAGAAGAAATGGATGCACAGATAGAAAAAGGCTCCCTGGTTGTGACATATCTTGAGGAATCTTCTGTTTATGCATGGATTTCGCTTTTGTCACCTTTCTTCATAATCATTATAATCGGTGTTATCTGGAGCGTAATGATGAAAAATGCCCAGGGCGGAAACGGAGCTTTAAGCTTTGGCAAAATAAAGAATAAAGCAGTAACTCCCGGGAATAAAAAGGTTACGTTTGCAGATGTTGCAGGTGTAGAGGAAGAAAAGGAAGAACTTACGGAAATCGTTGAGTTTTTGAAAAATCCTAAAAAATATACGGAGCTTGGAGCAAGAATTCCCAAGGGCGTTCTTTTGGTGGGCCCTCCGGGAACAGGTAAAACCCTGCTTGCAAAGGCTGTAGCAGGCGAAGCAAATGCGCCATTCTTCAGTATAAGCGGCTCTGACTTTGTGGAAATGTTTGTAGGTGTCGGAGCATCAAGAGTAAGAGATTTATTTGAGCAAGCAAAGAAAAATCAGCCCTCAATTATATTCATTGACGAAATTGATGCGGTAGGAAGACACCGTGGCGCAGGCCTCGGCGGAGGACATGATGAAAGAGAGCAGACATTAAATCAGCTTTTGGTTGAAATGGACGGATTTGGAATAAATGAGGGTACAATTGTTTTGGCGGCAACAAACCGTGCAGATATATTAGACCCCGCATTAATGCGTCCCGGCAGATTTGACAGACAGGTTTATGTTGGATATCCCGACCAGAAGGGACGACTTGAAATATTAAAGGTCCACGCTAAAAACAAGCCTCTCGGAAGAGATGTTGACCTTTCTGTTGTTGCAAAAACCACCTATGGATTTACAGGAGCGGATCTTGAAAATCTTTTGAACGAAGCGGCTCTTTTGGCGGCAAGAGAAAATAAAAAAGAAATTTCCCAGAGCAATTTGGACGATGCAATGTTAAAGGTTGTAATGGGTCCTGAAAAGAAATCCAAGAAAATGCAGGAAAAGGATAAAAAGCAGACTGCTTATCACGAGGCAGGCCATGCTGTTGCAGCAGCATCTTTAGAAACTCAGGATAAGGTTCATCAGGTTTCCATTATCCCCAGAGGCCGTGCAGGCGGATTTACGATGTCACTTCCTGACCATGACAAGGCATATATTTCCAAAAAGGAAATGTTTGAAGATATTGTTATGATGATGGGCGGACGTGTTGCGGAAGAAATGATTTTCGGTGAAATCAACACCGGCGCATCAAGCGATATCCAGAGAGCAACCAAGGTTGCTACGGACATGATAACAAAATACGGAATGAGCGAAAAATTAGGCTCCCGTACCTTCGGCGGAAGCGGGGAAGTATTTATAGGCAAAGATTACGGACATACGAGAGATTACTCAGAAGAGACTGCCGCGCTTATTGACCAGGAAGTTGATAAGATTATTACTGAAGCTTACGGCGAATGTAAAAGAATCCTTACGGAGAAAAATGATAAGCTTGAAGCAGTGGCAAAAGCTTTGATTGAAAGAGAAGTTCTTACCGGAGAAGAATTTCTGGCGGTTTATGAAGGCCGTGAGGAAGAAAATAGAACAGAGGAAAATACCGAAAACTAAAATCAAGGATGTATGTCTATGATATTAAAAAGTATCACCATGCAGGGATTTAAGTCCTTTGCAGATAAGACTAAAA
This sequence comes from Clostridia bacterium, assembly GCA_045123995.1. Taxonomy (GTDB): domain Bacteria; phylum Bacillota; class Clostridia; order CAKSNL01; family HGM11501; genus HGM11501. The sequence continues at coordinate 248,279 of JBGVKY010000026.1, read as the reverse complement.
TTGAATTAGACGGAAATGTGTGTGCCATCGTAGGCCCCAACGGAAGCGGAAAAAGTAATATTTCCGACGCTATCTTGTGGGTTTTGGGGGAACAGAGCGCCAAGACATTGCGAGGAAGCAAGATGGAGGATGTTATATTTACGGGAACGCCTAAAAGAAACCCCAGCGGCTTTGCTGAGGTTACTTTGACATTGGATAATTCCAATCATCTTCTTCCGGTGGAATATGATGAGGTGGCTTTTACAAGACGTGTGTACAGAAGCGGAGAGGGTGAATATTTTATAAATAAAACACCCTGCCGATTAAGAGATATTCATGAAATGCTCATGGATACCGGTATGGGAAGAGACGGATACAGCATTATCGGTCAGGGTAAAATCGATAAGATTTTGTATGCCAACCCTGAAGACAGACGTTCCATGTTCGAGGAAGCGTCCGGTATCTCCAAGTATAAGTACAGAAAGGCTGAAGCTACAAGAAAGCTTGAACGTACCAACGAAAACTTAATAAGAATCAAGGACATTGTTGCGGAGCTTGAAACTCAGGTGGGGCCTTTAAAAGAGCAGTCTGAGAAGGCGCAGAAGTTTTTGGTTTTATCCGAGGAATTAAAGGGGCTTGAAGTTACTGCCTTTGTAAATTCAATAGAGAAAAATAAGGCAACATACGAAAAGACCAAGAAAAATTATGAAGATGTTGAGGAAGCTTTCAATACTGCCAAGGAAAAGTCTGAAGAAAACGAAAAGACCATTGAAGCCTATTACAGGGAAAAGGAACTTTTCGATTCAGGCTTAGAGGCAATTAAAAATGAAGCATCCGAAATCTTGGTGGAAATAGCAAAAAGAGAATCTGACATAAACCTAAAGAACAATACCATCTTAAACATCAGGGAAAATATTAAAAGACTGAATTCTGAAATAGATTCACTCCGTGAAGAAAACGGGGAAGATTCTGTGGCAAAGGCGCAGGAAACAGTTTATAAAGCTAAGGAACGCAAGGATGCACTTATGCGTGAATTAAATGCCATGGATATAATGCCCCTACGAAGTGAAGTAGATGCCATGGCTGCAGAAACGGCTAAAAAAGCATCGGAAATAGATGTTCTTTCTGTGCAGATAGAGGGAAAGACGGGAAGACTTGAATCCTTTGATGTTATAGCAGATGAACAAAGCCAGAGACTTAATTCTTTGGCTTCTGAAGAAAAGGTTTTGTCGGGAGAGGTTGACGCTGACAGAAAAGAACTTTCAAATCTTTCAACCGAGAAAGAAAATCTTACTGCCGAGAAGGAAGGTTTTGATGCTGAGAAGAAGAGAATGAACGAAGAATTCGCTCTCCTTGTAAATAAAGACGAAGAATTAAAGAATGACTACAACAAGGAAAGCGGCACTTTGCAGGAAGATGTTTCGAGACTCCGATTTTTGGAAGAGCTTGAACGAGACATGGATGGATATTCAGGTGCTGTTAAAAGTATTGTTGAAAATAAAAACTTAAAGGGTATAAGGGGCGTACTTTCAGAGCTTATACATGTTGAAGAAAAATACATTCCTGCAATTGAAGCATCTTTGGGCGGTTCGATGCAGAATGTGGTTACAGTAACAGACAAGGATGCAAATGAGGCTATAAGCTACCTCAAGTCAAAGGGAAAGGGCAGAGCGACTTTTTTACCCCTTAATATAATTAAACCCAGAAGTCTTGATAAAATAAGTCATAAAGGTTTTTTGGGAGCAGTGTCCGATTTCGTTGAGTGTGATAAGGACATTTATCCTGCAGTGCTTAATCTTTTGGGAAATGTGGCACTTTGCGATACCTTTGATAATGCCGTAAGCCTTTTTAAGGCACAAAACGGAAAAATAAAAATTGTTACACTTACAGGGGAATATATAAATTCCGGAGGTGCCGTAACAGGCGGTAGTATGAGTAAGGTAAGGGGTCTTTTGTCAAGAAAGCAGGAAATAGAAAAGCTTAAAATTTCCTCTGATAAGCAAAAGGATAAAGTCCGTGCACTTGAAACAGAAATAGATAAGACAGAAAAAGCAATAGCTAAAATGAGAGAGAATGCTTCTTCTCTTACAGAAAAAATCGAAAAGAACAAAGAAAAATCAGCTGATGTTTTATCTAAAATTGAAATCAAGAAGAGTATCCTCCAGAATAAAGAGGAAAGACTTAAGGATTTAACCCAGGCTAAAGAACAGCTTATATACGGTCTTGAAAATCGTGATAAAGCAAAAGAGGATTTGAAAGAATCTATCAAAAACGACGAAAATAAGCTCATAGAAGAAAGAGAAAATTTAAAAGCTCTTACATTAAAGCTTGAGGAAAAAAGAGAAAAATTGGAAGAATTGAATCAGGCAAGAATAGATAAGACCATGGAAATATCCAGTGCCTCTAAAGATATTGAGATGTACTTTAATGCACTGGAGAATGCAAGAGCAGGAGCCGATTCGAGACGAGCTTTGTCCGAGGCGAAGGCTTTGGAGATTGCAAATCTCAACAAGGATATAAAAACCGTTGAGGAAGAGATAGGTTTAATCGGCATAAATATTGAAAACTTAAAGGAAAAGCACGAAGAAAAAGGAAGATTGCTTGAAGAAAAGAAGGATGAGTTCAGCAAGAAAGATGCTGAAACTGTGAGACTTCGTGAAGAAAACAAGGAAATTTCCGGAAAAGTTATTTCTCTTGCCCAGGAGCTTACCAAATTGGGTGGAAAAACAGAGGCACTCGAAAATGCCATAAGGGAAGATATCGGAAAGCTCTGGGAAGAATATGAACTTACATACTCTGAAGCAGTGAAAGAAAGGGATTCAAAGGGAAATAAGACAAGCTCTGCTACTTTAATAAGTAAGCTTAAGCGTGACATTAAAGACCTTGGAACAATTAACGTAGCTGCTATAGAGGATTATAAAAATGTTTCAGAACGTTATGAGTTTTTGAACGGACAGAAAGAAGATATGCTTGAAACCAAGGATAATCTGGAAAAGATAATAGAGGATATGCAAAAGATTATGTCCGTACAGTTTTCACAGCAGTTTGAAAAGATAAATGCAAGCTTCAAGGAAACCTACGTTGCCTTAACAGGCGGAGGTATGGCGAATATTGCTCTTCAGGATCCCTCAGATATACTGGAAAGCGGAATTGATATAGAGCTTCAGCCTCCGGGAAAGAAGCTTCAGAACATCATGCTTTTGTCAGGCGGTGAAAAGGCTATTGCGGCTATCGCACTGTTTTTCGCCATGCTCTCTGTGCGTCCCACGCCTTTCTGCGTGCTGGACGAGATAGAGGCGGCACTTGACGAAGGAAATGTAATAAGATTTGCATCGTTCTTAAGAAACTATAAAGATACCCAGTTCCTTGTTATAACGCACAGAAGAGGAACTATGGAATCAGCGGATATGCTCTATGGCGTAACCATGCAGGAAAAGGGCGTAACAAAGCTTTTAAGCCTTAAATTAAGCGACGTTGAAGAAAATTAAAGGAGTAGGTTATGGGCTTTTTTGAAAAACTGAAAGAGGGACTCGGAAAAACAAGGGAAACCTTAAAAGGTGCAGTGGATAATGTTTTTGTGGCTTTCAGTAAAATTGATGACGATTTATATGATGAGCTTGAAGAAACTTTGATAATGGCAGATTTAGGCGGAGAAACCGCTATGGAAATTGTCGATGAGCTTCGTGAAAGAGTGAAATCCAAGCGAATAAACGAGCCGGAAGAGGCAAAAAATGAACTTTATGCCTTAATCGGCGAAATATTAGAGGGAGATTCTTCTCTCAATTTGTCGGGCAAACCCTCCGTAATTATGGTTATCGGTGTAAACGGAGTAGGAAAAACCACATCTATCGGAAAAATAACATCCATGCTTAAAAGTAATGGTAAAAATGTTTTGCTTGCAGCAGCGGATACTTTCCGTGCGGCGGCTATTGACCAGCTTGGCATCTGGGCAGAGAGAAGCAACGTACCCATGATACGTCACGAAGAGGGCTCGGACCCTGCTTCTGTAGTATTTGATGCATGCCGTGCGGCAAAGAGCAGAGGCGCTGATGTCTTAATCTGCGATACGGCAGGAAGACTTCATAACAAGAAAAATCTCATGGATGAGCTGGAGAAGATATATAGGGTAATAAGACGTGAGCTTCCCGAATCCAGCCTTGAGGTTTTGCTTGTGCTTGATGCAACCACAGGGCAAAATGCTGTAAATCAGGCAGAAATGTTTAAGGAAACTGCAGATATTACGGGCATTGTTTTAACAAAGCTTGATGGCACCGCAAAGGGCGGAATTGTAATAAATATTAAAAAGAAACTGGATATTCCCGTCAAATTCGTTGGAGTGGGAGAGGGAATTGACGATTTGCAGAATTTCGACCCCGAAAGCTTTGCAAAGGCATTGTTTCAGTAAAAAAACACCCTCAAAAGCTTATTTTGAGGGGTTTTGCATAAAAGAAAGGAGATTTTCATGAAGAAAATAAAAGGTATTTTTATATTGGCAATCCTTGTTATACTGCTTTTGTTGTCAGGCATACTTTACGGAAGCGTAATTGAATATGGAGAAATAGGATACACCTCTGCATTTTTTACCGACCTTTTCGCAAAGATAAGTTCATATGTTTTTGTGTTTTTGATACTTACCCTTGCATTATTCTTAAACTATTATCTTGTATCTAAGAATCTTGAAAAATCAGGAGATTTTTTAGAATTTTCATCCCATAAGGGAAAAATAAAATTACTGACTTTCTTTATTGTTGTTTTCTCGGCATTTACAATAGGAAATATCAACTATGAAACCATTTTGACATTTATAAATAAAACTCCTTTCGGAGAAGTTGACGCGCTTTTCGGAAAAGATATTTCTTTTTATATATTTACCCTGCCTTTCTATAAGCTTATACTGGGCGTTTTATCTTTTGCGGTGGGAGCAGGAACTATCTATTCCGCAGTTTTATATTTTATATTCTCATTAAGGGGAAGTGTCTCTTTAATAGTTGAAAAAGAAAGAGCGGCAGTTCATTTGATTACCAATGCTCTTATATTTGCGGCAATAAAATCATTTTCTCTTTATATTAAAAGATATGAGATTTTATACGACGAATTTTCTCACGGACTTACCGGAGCGGGAATGACTGATTCTGTTTTGTGGAAAGGTTTTTATACCTTCTCGCCATTTTTTCTTTTCGGCTTGGTGATTTTATCGATCTTATTTTTGGCGAAACGCAAAAAAAAGCCGTTCATTATATCTGTGGTGGCATTTCCCTTGGTTTATGCCGTGTTTTTGGTATTAAGTCTTGCTTTTCAGGGACTTTATGTTGAACCCAGGGAAGTAACGGCGGAGGCACCTTATATAGTAAATAATATAGAAGCTACAAAAAAGGCCTACAGAATAGATGATATAGATGAACGTATCTTCAATATAAGCTATGACCTTACAATCGAGGATATAAGAAAACACCCGGAAACTGTAGAAAATATAAGAATTACGGATAACTCTGCAAATCTTACGGTAGCAAACGCCCTTCAGGCTACAAGAGGATACTATTCTTTCCTTGATATGGATATTCTTCCCTATGATATAGACGGACAGAAAAGAGGAATAAGCACGGCGGTAAGAGAACTTGATACCGATAGACTGGATGAGGGAAGCAAAAGCTATATAAATACAAAAATGCGCTACACTCATGGCTACGGCGTGGTTATGAGTAATGTGAACTCTGTGACCGAAGAAGGTCAGCCCGATTATCTTGTAGAAGATGTACCTCTTAAAATTTCAAAGGATGAGCTTACAATAAATGTTCCGCAGATTTACTTTGGCGAATATACAGACGACTATGCCATAGTAGGAACTGATTATAACGAGCTTGACTATATGAGAGAAGGAGCCAGCGTTGAAACCAGATACGAGGGAGAGGGAGGAATAAAACTTACCCCATTGAACAGACTTTATTATGCAGTTAAAGAAGCCGACTGGATGATGCTCTTTTCAGGCTATATAAATTCGGAAAGTAAGATACTCATAAACAGGAACATTATGGAAAGAGCAGAAAAAATCGCTCCATATCTTTTATATGACTCAGACCCCTACATTGTAATAAATGATGAGGGCAGACTTATATGGGTGATAGATGCATACACTGTATCAAATAAGTATCCTTACAGCCAGAAGTATTCTTCCATCAACTATATAAGAAACAGTATAAAGGTTACAATCGACGCTTACAGCGGTGAAACAAACTTTTATGTAACAGATAAAACCGACCCCATAGCACTGACCTATCAGAAGATTTATCCCGATGTATATAAAAACCACGAACTTCCCTTGGATGTGGCATCGCATATAAGATATCCCGAGTTTTTCTTTAAGCTCCAGATGGAAATGTATGAAAACTACCATGTGGAAGATCCTGAAACATTTTATAGCAGAAGCGACGTATGGCTTACGGCACAGGAAAAATATAATAATTCCCAGGAAAAAGATGTGGAGCCCTATTATAATATAATGAAGTTAAGCGGCGATGGAGAAACAGACATGGTTCTGATGCTTCCCTTTATTCCCAAGGCAAAGCAAAACTTAATTGCCTGGGTGGGTGTATCTTCAAACTATGATACCTATGGAGAAATGGTGGTATACAAATTCCCCGAAGGCTCTCCCGTAAACGGAACCTTGCAGATAGAAAATTTAATATCTTCAGACCCCCTTATTTCAGAACAGATTTCTCTCTGGGACCAGGGTGATTCCAATGTAATGAAAGGAAACCTACTGGTAATTCCTATTGAAAATTCAATTATATATGTAGAACCCTTATATATAACCAGTGGTGTGAATTCTTCGATTCCCCAGGTAAAGAGAATTTTAATGGCATACGGCGACAAGGTGGTTATGGCAAAGGATCTTTCTGAGGCTTTTACAATGCTTTTCGGAGAGGGTAATATAAAAGAGGGAACCGAAATTATAATTCCGGGAGTCGAAAGCGAAAATATAGCCCATATTAAAGATATATTTGGCGAAATAAAAACTGCTTTTGCAAACGGAAACTGGACACTTTTCGGACAGAAAATGACAGAACTTGAAAAGGCACTGGGAAATTGAGGTGAAACATGGGAAAAGAAGTAAAGACAAACGCCATGCGTATTTTAGATAAGGCAAAGGCGGAGTATGTTGCTCACCACTACACTGCAGATGACGGAAAGATTGATGGGATTTCCGTGGCAGATAAAATGGGCTATCCCCATGAACTGGTCTATAAAACTCTGGTAACGGTAGCACCTTCAAAAGAGCATTATGTTTTTGTTATTCCTGTTGAAAAGGAGCTTGACTTAAAGAAGGCCGCGAGGGCAGTCGGGGAAAAGAACGTGGAAATGATTCATGTAGCTGATATAAATAAAGTCACCGGATATATAAGAGGCGGATGCTCTCCCGTGGGGATGAAAAAGGAATATAAAACGGTTATAGATGAAAGCGTTAATTCGATTGACAGATTTTTTATAAGTGCGGGAAAAATAGGGTCGCAACTTGAGATTACCTTAAAAAATTTGGCAAAAGTTGTAAAATACGAAATATATTCTATAACCAAGTAAAAAACTCTTGACAAGAAATAATAAAAGCGATATAATAGTGCCATTACCTAATTAGTTAAAAATTTAACAATGGTTTATGGAGGGATAAAAATGCAACAGTCAATTATAGCATCTTTGTTTATATCGGCATTGACTTTGATAATTGCTTTAATCACCGCTTCCATGATTAAAAGAAGTGATGACGGAAACGATGTCATGAGAAAAATTGCGGGGCATATTAAGATGGGTGCCATGGCTTTTATAAAAAGGGAATATATGATTGTTACCCTATTTATGATAGCTCTTTTGATAGTGATATTTTTCGCACTGGGGCTTAATACGGCCATTTGCTTTGCTTTCGGAGCAGTATGCTCAATGTTGGCAGGATATATAGGAATGAGAACGGCAACCTCTGCCAATGTAAGAACTGCAAAGGCTGCAGAAAAAGGTCTTTTTTCTGCTCTTAAGATTGCTTTTTCCGGTGGCAGTGTAATGGGACTTTCAGTGGTTGGTCTCGGCGTACTGGGACTTTCTGTCTCCATGCTGATATTCAAAGGGCATGAAGATATTGCAAATATAATTACAGGATTTTCCCTTGGAGCCAGCTTTATTGCACTTTTCTCAAGAGTCGGCGGAGGAATTTATACCAAAGCGGCAGACGTGGGAGCAGACCTCGTGGGAAAGGTTGAAGCAGGAATTCCTGAGGATGACCCCAGAAATCCTGCGGTTATAGCTGATAACGTAGGAGATAACGTAGGTGACGTTGCAGGAATGGGAGCAGACCTTTTTGAATCCTATGTAGGCTCTATTGTGTCTGTTATAACTCTGGCGTTTTTGTCTTTCGGCAGAATAAATGAAATGTCTGAAAAATATATAACCTATACCTTCTTGCTTGTGGCTTTCGGTATTTTAGCGTCTTTAATTGGAACTTTCATTGTTAAAGCCCTTAAGAATGTGTCTCCCCAGAAGGTATTAAACGGTGCAGAATATACCGCTATGATTATTTTTGCTGTAGCTGCGGCTATGGCAGGAAAATTCATTCTTGGAAATTATAATTCATCTATCGTTGTTATAGCAGGACTCCTTGCCGGAGGACTTATAGGCAAGGTTACTGAAATTTATACATCGGCTGATTACAGAAGCGTTAAAACCATTGCAAGACAGTCTCAGACAGGAACGGCAACAAATATAATTTCAGGTCTTTCTGCAGGAATGATGAGTACCGCAATTCCTATTTTGATAATTGCAGTGGCGATTTTTCTTGCAGATATGTTAGACCCTGTAATGGGTGTAGGTCTTGTGGCAGTGGGAATGCTTGCAACTACCGGAATAACCGTTGCGGTTGATGCTTACGGTCCTATTGCCGATAATGCAGGCGGTATTGCTCAGATGTCTTCGCTTTCGAAAGAAGTAAGAGAAACTACAGACAGTTTGGACTCTGTGGGAAATACAACTGCAGCAATTGGAAAAGGCTTTGCCATAGGAAGCGCTGCTCTTACTTCGATGGCTCTTTTCAAATCCTACTGTTCCGCAGTTAACTTAGAGGGAATAAACATAGTAAATTCAAAAACCGTAATCGGTCTCCTTATCGGAGCAATGCTTCCTTTCTTATTCTCGTCCCTTACAATAAATGCAGTATCTTCTGCTGCAAATTCCATGATACTGGAAGTAAGACGTCAGTTTAAGGAAATTAAGGGGATTTTAGAAGGAACCAAAGAGCCTGATTATGTGACTTGTATAGATATAAGCACAAAGGCAGCGTTAAAGAGCATGATAGCTCCTGCCTTGCTTGCTGTTATAGCACCCTTGTCAGTGGGACTCATACTGGGAACTGAAGCGCTGGGAGGTCTTTTGGCAGGCTCACTTGCATCAGGAACAATGATGGCGATTTTCATGTCCAATTCAGGAGGAGCCTGGGACAATGCCAAAAAGTATATAGAAACCGGAGAATTTGACGGCAAGGGAAGTGAAAGCCACAAAGCTTCCGTTATAGGAGATACAGTTGGAGACCCATTGAAAGATACGGCAGGCCCTTCTATCAACATACTTATAAAGCTTATGAGTATAGTTGCTCTGGTGTTTGCACCTATGTTTTTATAATTGAAGAAAAAAGAGTACTTCAGTGCAGGTACTCTTTTTTATATGCCTTGACTTAAGTGGGAGTTTTGTGTTATAATCTCTTAGATAACAAATGAAAGAAGGAATTTCATGAAGACGGTTATGCTGGTGTTTGGCACAAGACCTGAGGCTATTAAAATGTGCCCCTTGGTAAAAGAACTTAAAACCAGAAAAAACATAAAAACGGTTGTCTGCGTAACAGGTCAGCACAGACAGATGCTAGACCAGGTTCTGGAAGCTTTTTCTGTTGTGCCTGATTACGACCTTTCCATCATGAAAGATAAGCAAACGCTTTTTGATATAACCACCAATATATTAAACAGAATAAAGGGTGTGCTGGAGGAGGTATCTCCCGATGTGGTTTTGGTACACGGAGATACGTCAACCACCTTTGTAACTGCATTGGCTTGCTACTATATGCAAATACCGGTAGGACACGTTGAGGCTGGACTTAGAACTTATAATGTGTATTCACCTTTTCCTGAAGAGTTTAATCGTCAGGCTGTTGGAATTGTGGCTAAATACAATTTTGCCCCCACAGAATTATCAAAGGAAAATCTTTTGAGAGAAGGAAAAGATCCTGAAAGCATTTTTGTTACGGGAAATACCGCTATCGACGCGCTCAAAACTACGGTAAGAGAAGACTATAATCATCCCGAGCTTGAGTGGGCAAAGGATTCAAAGCTTATAACTATAACAGCTCACAGACGTGAAAATTTAGGCGAGCCCATGCATAATATGTTCCGTGCTATAAGAAGAATAATGGATGAACATACGGATGTCAAGGCGATTTATCCCATTCATATGAATCCTTTGGTAAGAAAGGCTGCCGAGGAAGAGCTTGGAGGATGCGACAGAATAAGAATAATCGAGCCTCTGGAGGTTCTGGATTTTCACAATTTCCTTGCCAGAAGCTATCTTATTTTAACTGATTCAGGCGGAATTCAGGAGGAAGCTCCCTCTTTGGGAAAACCTGTGCTGGTTATGAGAGATACCACCGAAAGACCTGAAGGCATAAAGGCAGGCACGCTAAAGCTTGTGGGCACCAGCGAAGAAGTTATTTATGATAACTTTAAAGAACTTCTGGAAAATAAGGAAAGCTACGATAAAATGAGCAATGCATCAAATCCCTATGGTGACGGATTTGCATCAAAAAGAATAGCCGATATACTGGAAAAATAAAAAGACTTGCTTTTTTGTGTTAAATGCTATATAATATAGAAGAATATGGTTAAAATATAAATAAAGACCGGAGGTGCGAGCAATGTGGACAGTTATTTACATTGGGCAGAATATTGCTGATGTGGATAATATTAAAGCTCTCTTGGAAGAAGCTAAAATATTGGTTAAGATAAGACCTGTCACAAAAGCCGCCGAGGGAGAAAACAATGCGTATGAAATTTTAATCCCTCAGACAGAGAAGGAAGAGGCACATAAAATTATAATCGGAAGCGGATATTGAAACAAACAAGCAAGGGTTTTCCTTGCTTGTTTGTTGTTGATTAGATAAGGAGAAAGTTATGAATTTAAGAAAAACAAAAATTATATGCACGATAGGTCCTGCCACCGATAAACCCGGAGTTTTGGCGGAAATGATAAGAAGCGGTATGAATGTGGCAAGACTTAACTTTTCCCACGGAACCTATGAAGACCATAAAAAAAGAATGGACCAGGTTAAAAAAGTGAGAAGTGAGTTTTCTGAGTTTGTTCCCATAATGCTTGATACAAAAGGTCCTGAAGTAAGAATTGGTTGCTTTAAGGATAAAAGTGTTAAGATTGAATCGGGAGATAAGTTTATATTAACCACTGAGGAAATTTTAGGCAATGAAGAAAGAGTTTCTGTTTCTTACAAAAATCTCCCTAATGAAATATATAAAGGAGCTACGGTTTTAATTGACGACGGTCTTTTAGAGCTTGAAGTTATAGATAAAAACGAAAAAGAAATTATATGTATCGCCAAAAATGATGCAGTTATAGGGGACAGAAAGGGAGTAAACTTACCCGGTGTAAATATAAAAATGCCCTATATAAGCGAAAAGGATAAAAACGACTTGCTTTTCGGTATAAAAGAAGAGGTTGACTTTGTGGCAGCTTCTTTTGTAAGAAGTGCTGAAGATGTTCTGGCAGTGCGTAAGATTTTAGATGAAAACGGCGGAAAGAGGATTTTGATTATTGCAAAAATCGAAAACCGCGAGGGTGTAAAAAATATTGATTCAATATTAAAAGAAGCTGACGGAATCATGGTTGCCAGAGGCGATATGGGTGTTGAAATACCTATGGAGGAACTTCCCGGAATACAGAAAGAAATAATAAAAAAGTGTTTTCTTATGGGGAAAATTGCCATTACAGCCACCCAGATGCTGGAATCAATGATTAAAAAGCCGCGTCCCACAAGAGCTGAAATATCCGACGTTGCCAACGCGGTATATGACGGAACCAGTGCCACAATGCTTTCGGGAGAAAGTGCAGTGGGAGCTTATCCCGTGGAGGCAGTCCGTGCCATGGCAAGGATTATACTTAAAACTGAAAGCACCATTGACTATAAGAAAATGTTCAACGACGCCCAGATGTCAAGAAGTGTAACAGGTGCTGTAAGCCATGCGGCATGTACCATGGCTCAGGACATGGAGGCTTCGGCGATAGTTACTGTTACAAGCAGCGGTTATACTGCAAGAATGATATCAAAATACCGTCCCGAATCTCCGGTTATTGCGGCTGCGGTTGACACCTATGTGGCACGCCAGCTTGCAATGAGCTGGGGAGTTATACCCGTTAAGGCGGAAAGCAAGAAAACAAGCGATGAGCTTTTTGACCATGCCATGGACCTGGCAAGAGATACGGGAATTGTGGCAAACGGCGATATTGTTGTAATTACTGGCGGTGTTCCTATCGGAATGAGCGGAACAACAAATATAGTAAAGCTTGAAATCGTAGGTCACGTTCTGGCTCAGGGAAACGGCGTAAACAGGTGTGCCGCTTCAGGAAATTTATGTGTTGCAGATACAGAAGAGGAAATCCGCGCTATATTTAAAGAAGGGGATATTTTAGTCACCAAGGAAACCACCAATGAAATGCTTGATATTATAAGGAAAGCAAAGGGTATTATAACTGAAATTGACGGAACCAAAAGCCACGGTGCCATTGTGGGAATGACTCTGGATATTCCTGTTGTAACAGGGGTGAAGAATGCAACAATGCTCTTAAAATCAGGTACAACCGTGACTTTGGACGGTTACCGTGGTATTATATATAACGGAATAACCAAGGTTATGTAAAAAAAACTAAAAAATTATCGAAAGTTTTTAAAAAGGACTTGATAAATTCTTCACATAATGGTAAAATATTTAAGGACTTTTTTGAAAGGAGATATATACATGAATTATTCACACGAAGTAGAAAACATGTGCATCGTGAAGAAGGATGCATGTCACAAGCCTGCCCCCATTCCTCAGGAAGGAAAGTGGACTAAGTCAACCGAAATCAAAGACATAAATGGTCTTACACATGGTGTTGGCTGGTGTGCTCCTCAGCAGGGCATGTGCAAACTCACCTTAAATGTTAAGGAGGGTGTTATTGAAGAAGCATTGGTTGAAACATGCGGTTGCTCCGGTATGACTCATTCTGCTGCTATGGCAGGTGAAATCCTTCCCGGTAAGACAATTTTGGAGGCACTTAACTCCGACCTTGTTTGCGACGCTATCAATACAGCAATGAGAGAACTTTTCCTCCAGATAGTTTACGGAAGAACACAGACAGCTTTCTCCGAGGGAGGTCTTCCTATCGGTGCAGGTCTTGAAGACTTAGGTAAGGGACTCCGTAGCCAGGTTGGTACAATCTTCTCAACAAAGGCAAAGGGTGTAAGATATTTAGAGCTTGCAGAAGGTTACATAACAAATATCGCTCTTGATAAGGACGATTGCGTAATTGGTTATAAGTTCGTTCATTTAGGAAAAATGATGGACATGATTAAAAAGGGCATGAGCGCTGATGAAGCACTCGCTAAGGCTTCCGGTCAGTACGGACGTTTTGACGATGCTGCAAAGGTAATCGACCCCAGAGAAGAATAAGAAGGAGGATACTGAAAATGGCTTTATTTGAAAGTTATGATAGAAGAATTAAGCAGATCAACGAAGCTCTTTCTAAGTATTCTATTGCTTCAATCGAGGAAGCTAAGAAAATCTGCGACGATAAGGGTATTGACGTTGCAGGTATCGTTAAGGGCATACAGCCCATCTGCTTTGAAAACGCTTGCTGGGCTTATATTGTAGGTGCGGCAATTGCTATTAAAAAGGGTGCAAAAACTGCTGCAGAAGCAGCTACTGCAATCGGTGAAGGATTACAGTCTTTCTGTATCCCCGGCTCTGTTGCTGATGATAGAAAGGTTGGTCTCGGCCACGGTAACCTTGCAGCAATGCTTTTGACAGAGGATACAAAGTGCTTCGCATTCTTGGCAGGACATGAATCTTTTGCAGCTGCTGAAGGTGCAATCGGTATTGCAAGAAGCGCAAACAAAGTTAGAAAAGAACCCTTAAGAGTTATTCTTAACGGTCTCGGTAAGGACGCAGCTCAGATTATCTCCAGAATCAACGGCTTCACTTTCGTTGAAACAGAGTTTGACTATTATACAGGCGAACTTAAGATTGTTTCCGAAAAGGCTTATTCTGAAGGTGAAAGAGCAAAGGTTCGTTGCTACGGTGCTGACGATGTTCGTGAAGGCGTTGCTATCATGCACAAGGAAGGTGTTGACGTTTCCATCACAGGTAACTCCACTAACCCCACAAGATTCCAGCATCCCGTTGCAGGTACATATAAGAAAGAATGTATCGAAATGGGCAAGAAGTACTTCTCCGTTGCATCAGGTGGCGGTACAGGAAGAACACTTCATCCCGACAATATGGCTGCAGGCCCCGCTTCCTACGGTATGACAGATACAATGGGAAGAATGCACTCTGACGCTCAGTTTGCAGGTTCTTCTTCAGTTCCCGCTCACGTTGAAATGATGGGACTTATCGGCGCAGGTAACAACCCCATGGTTGGTATGACTGTTGCTGTAGCAGTTGCTATCGAAGAAGCTAATAAATAAAAATTAAAGGACATCCGTTGGATGTCCTTTTTTATACAAAGCAAAAACCTCGCTCGAAAGAGCGAGGTTTTTTAGGAATTAATACATTCCCATTCCGCCCATGTCGGGGCCGCCTGCTGCTACGGGAGCGGGAGGCTCAGGAATATCTGTTACAAGGCTTTCTGTGGTAAGAACCATAGCGGCAACGCTTGCAGCGTTCTGGAGAGCGCTTCTTGTAACCTTAGCAGGGTCAACGATACCTGCTTTAATCATGTTGCAGAATTCGCCGGTTAATGCATTGTAGCCTGTGCCAACTTCGGCAGACTTAATCTGGTTAACAATAACTGCACCTTCGATACCTGCATTGTAGGAAATCTGCTTAACGGGTTCTTCAAGTGCTGCAAGAACAATAGAAGCACCTGTCTTTTCGTCGCCTGTAAGAGAGTCAACAAGCTCTGCAACCTTCTTCTGTGCGATGATATAAGCAGTTCCGCCACCGGGAACGATACCTTCTTCAACTGCAGCCTTCGTAGCGGCTAAAGCGTCTTCGATTCTAAGCTTGTTTTCTTTCATTTCTGTTTCGGTAGCAGCACCAACCTTGATAACTGCAACACCGCCGGAAAGCTTAGCTAAGCGTTCCTGAAGCTTTTCTTTATCAAATTCGCTTGTGGTTGTTTCAAGCTGAGACTTAATCTGATTGATTCTGTCTACGATTGCAGCCTTCTCACCGAAACCGTCAACGATAATGGTGTTTTCTTTTGTAATCTTAACCTGCTTAGCTCGGCCGAGCATGTCGATTGTAGCTTCCTTTAAGTCAAGACCGATTTCTTCGGAAATAACCTGACCACCTGTTAAGATAGCGATGTCCTGAAGCATTTCCTTTCTTCTGTCGCCAAAGCCGGGAGCCTTAACTGCTGCGCAGCGGAAAGTTCCGCGGATTTTGTTAACCAAGAGAGTTGCCAAAGCTTCGCCTTCAATATCTTCAGCGATAATTACAAGACTCTTACCGCCCTGAACAATCTGCTCCAAGAGAGGAAGAAGTTCCTGAATGTTGGAAATCTTCTTATCGGTAATCAAAATCATGGGTTCGTCATAAACTACTTCCATTTTTTCTGTGTCTGTTACCATGTAGGGGGAGATATAACCTCTGTCAAACTGCATACCCTCAACAACTTCGCTGTAAGTTTCAGCAGTCTTGGATTCTTCCAAAGTAATAACGCCGTCAGCAGAAACCTTTTCCATAGCGTCAGCAATTAAATCACCTACAAATTCGTTGCCTGCAGAAACAGTAGCAACTCTAGCAATGTCATCTCTGCCGGAAACCTTAACGCTTGAGTCAGCGATAGATTTAACTGCAACGTCAACAGCTTTCTGGATACCGCCCTTAACAATCATGGGGTTAGCACCTGCTGCGATATTTTTAAGACCTTCACGAACCAAAGCCTGAGCAAGCAATGTAGCAGTTGTTGTACCGTCACCTGCAACGTCATTTGTCTTTGTTGCAACTTCCTTAACAAGCTGAGCACCCATATTTTCGAAGGGGCATTCAAGTTCTAATTCCTTTGCGATTGTAACACCGTCATTGGTGATTAAGGGAGCGCCGAACTTCTTGTCAAGAACAACGTTTCTGCCCTTGGGACCCAGTGTGATTTTAACTGTATCAGCAAGAGTGTTTATACCTTTTTCAAGGGCTTTTCTTGCGTCTTCTCCGTATTTTATCTGTTTAGCCATTATAAAGCCTCCTTATTCAACTATAGCGAGAACATCGCTCTGCTTTACTATTGTATATTCAACACCGTCAATCTTAACTTCGGTGCCGGAATATTTGCTTACGAAAATTTTATCTCCAACCTTAACTTCCATGGGAATTAAAGTTCCGTTTTCTGTAGCTCCGGGGCCAACTGCAACAACTTCTGCAATCTGGGGCTTTTCTTTAGCACCGCCGGTTAAAATGATGCCGCTTTTTGTGGTTTCTTCAGCTTCTGTCATCTTGATGACAACTCTGTCTGCTAAGGGTTTAATGTTCATGGTTATTCCTCCGAAAAATAAGTTTTTAGCACTCTTAGCCTTTGAGTGCTAACATGGTATATAATACCCAAAATTCTCCAGATAATCAACTGCTTCATATAGCTGATTTTCCTTAAAAATCAAAGATAAACTTATGAAAACTCATGTTTTCTTTCAAATGCTTTTATTTTCTCTCTATTACGAATTTTTATATATGCTCTTCATAATATATTATGAAGGGGGAAGTATTTATGACGAAAAGATATATAATATTGCAACCTATAGGAACTAACAAGGGGAACGGAGTGGTTACCTTAGATGATGAAAGTATAACGGTAAATTTAAGCGGAACGAAAGATGAACTTAAACTATTTTTTTTAAGCTCATCCCATTCAGGGGAAGAAGGAAAAATTGACGCAGGTACAATAAGAGGAGGATTTGCCAAAAGTTACAGTTTATCAAAAGATGATGTAAAAAAAATCGATACAGTTGTTTTAATTAAAGGTTCGGAGCCTGTCATATATGGTTCTTTGGGGCCCTTTATGCCCAGCTTAAAACGAACCTTAAAGATGGAAGCTAAGGAGGAAATAAAAAAGCACGATAAACTATCTCCTTTGGGATATGATGACGGTTTTTCCTGGCTTAAAATAGAAGATGGAAGATTTGCGGAAAATCTTCCTATAATAAAGCACGTTTTTGAAAACATAAACGTAATTGCAAAAATCAATTCTTTAGGATATTATTTTTACGGAACAAAAGATGTAAAATCCATTGTAGCAATAGCATCGGAAAAAGGAGAAAGAAACCCCTTTACTCATCTGTCCGATTGTGCAAGGTTCATAAACGGATACTGGACAGTGGGAATTGACAAAAAAGAAAAGTATTTTTATTCGCTTATAGACTGAAAAAAAGGGGATTTTAAGCAGTTTTACGTATAAATATAAAAAAGTACTTGATAAAAGGTGAATTTTTATGTATAATATAAGCTGATAGCTTGTAAAAAGAAAAGCTTAAAGAAAAGCATGTTTTTAAGGAGGAATTTACAATGGAAGAAAAAAAGAATATCTCTAAAGACAGTGTTAAAATATCCGAAGAAGTTGTTGCCTCTATTACAGGTGTTGCGGCATCGGAAACCGAGGGTGTTGCTTCGGTTGGCGGTAACAGTATCGCATCAAACTGGACAGAGCTTATTTCAGGCAAAAAAAACAATACCAAGGGCATAAAGATAACCATGAACGAGAATGTAGTTGAACTTGAAATTCTCCTTACGGTTAAATATGGGGTAAGCATTCCTGAAGTGGCATCAAACGTTCAGTACAATGTAAAAAATGCAGTTGAAGAAATGACCGGTCTTATTGTTGAAAAGGTAGATGTAAGAGTTACCGGAATCAAAACCGTGGCTGAAGACAAGAAAACAGAAGAAAAGAAAGAGATAATTGAAGAAAAGGAATGAGGCATAAATGAAAATCGCTGTTATTCCTAATCCGCTTAAGGAAGGAACAAAAAGCATTTCCTCTTCTTTATTGGAAAAATTCCCGGGGGAATGTTTTTTGTGTCAGGAAGATACGGAAATTAAGGGGTTTGATGTAGCTGTGGTTTTAGGCGGTGACGGAACGATTTTGCGTGCTGTCAAAAACTATCCTGATATTCCTATTTTAGGCATAAATTTCGGTACAGTGGGCTTTATGGCATCATCCGAAAAGGACGAAGCTGTTATGGCTGTTACAAAAGTTCTTTCGGGAAATTATAAAATAGAAGAACGCATGATGCTTTCTGTAACAGTGGAAAGAAACGACGAAGTTATAGCCAGGAGCCTTGCACTTAATGACGGCGTTATTATAAGAGGAGAAAGGATTTTGTCCCTGAAAGAAAGTTTTAACGGAAAACTTGTGTACTCTTTTTCAGGTGACGGACTTATTGTTGCGACTCCTACAGGGTCTACGGCGTATTCTCTTTCAGCAGGTGGACCTGTGGCACCGCCTGATATGGAAGTTATTATTTCAACACCCGTATGCCCTCATTCTATGCACATAAGACCTGTTATTGCTTCGGGAGATGCTACTGTTACGATTGAGCTTTCTGATTCGGAAGGAAACTTTGGAATGCTTAATGTTGATGGACAGAATATAACACCTCTTTATGCAAAGGATAAGGTGACTTTTAAAAGGGCGGATAAAAAGGCAAAGCTTTTAAGCCTTACGGAAAAGAACTTTTACGATATTTTACGATATAAATTATCGGCAGTTAAAGGAGAATAATTATGAGAGCAACAAGACAAAATGCTATACTCTCTTTGGTGGCGGAGAATGAAATACAGACTCAGGAAGAGCTTTCTGAAAAGCTTAAAGCAATGGGCTATGTTGTAACTCAGGCTACCGTTTCAAGGGATATAAAAGAGTTAAGACTGGTAAAGGTCAGAAATGATAACGGTATTGTTTGTTACAGGGCAGATTCCCAGGCGGAATCAGGAGATGTGGAACAGAGACTCCGCTCGATATTAAAGCACAGCATGGTGTCTTTGGATTTTGCGGAAAATGATGTGGTTATAAAAACTCTTCCCGGTGTTGCCCAGGCAGCGGCAGCTGCTATTGATGCCATGCACTGGAACGAAATAGTGGGTTCAATCGCAGGGGATGATACAATTTTGATGATAACCCGTTCTTCCAAAACTGCAGTAGAAGTAATTGAAAAACTTAAAAAGATTTAAAAGATGTGCCCGTTTTATAAGCGGGCGCATTTAGTATGTAAGGAATAACTATGCTGAAAAAATATATAGGAACAAAAGAATTTTATAAAATGGTAATGCTTGTAGCACTTCCCATAATGATACAGAACGGATTTACCAATGTGGTTAATATGGTGGATAACGTGATGGTGGGAAAAGTGGGAACCGATGCCATGAACGGCGTTTCCATTGTAAATCAAATACTGATGGTTTACAATTTAAGTGTTTTCGGCTCTTTGTCCGGGGCGGGGATTTTCACCTCCCAATATTTCGGAAAAGGAGACAGAGAGGGCGTAAAAAACGTATTTCGTATTAAAACAGTAATGTCGGTGGCCTTAATCTTACTTGGTTTTATAATACTCTGCTTTTTCCGTGAAGGGCTTATAAAAAGCTTTATAAATGACGGAGGAAATGTAGGGGATCCTTTAATTACATATGGCTATGCAGATAAATACATAAAGATAATGCTTATAGGACTGATCCCTTTTACAATAGGTCAGTGCTTTACTTCGAGCATGCGTGAAACTGGAGAGACCCTAATTCCCATGTATGCAGGAATAGTTGCAGTTTTTGTAAATATCTTTTTTAACTATTCGCTTATTTTCGGTAAACTGGGTTTTCCGTGCCTTGGAGTAGAGGGTGCCGCAATAGCAACAGTTATATCAAGATTTGCAGAATGTATTATTGTCATTTGTCTTGCGCATATTAAAAAAGAGAAATTTTTCTTTGCCGACGAAATGTTTAAGCTCAAAAAAGTGCCCTTCAACCTCACGAAAAGAGTTTTATCAAAGGGTATACCGCTTACGGTAAACGAATTTTTGTGGTCATTGGGAATGACTATGCAGGCACTTTCCTATTCCATGAGAGGGCTTGCAACCGTAGGTGCAGTAAATATATGCAATACGGTAACCAATGTATTTAATATAGTGTTTATTGCTTTCGGATCAAGTGTTTCCATTATTGTGGGACAACTCCTGGGAGCGGGTAAAAAGGAAGAGGCAAGGGATACAGATAACAAGCTTATTGCCTTTTCTGTGGTAAGCTGTGTGGCGGTATCTTTCATAATGATGAGTATAGCACCGTTTTTCCCTGATATTTACAATACGGAACCTGAAGTAAAAGCTCTTGCTACAAAATTTATTATAATAATGGCCCTTATGATGCCATTTGATGCATATACCCATGCGGCATATTTCACATTGAGGTCAGGTGGTAAAATAGGAATAACGGTTCTTTTTGACAGCGGATATATGTGGCTTATCACTGTTCCTGCGGCATTGTGCCTGGCGTTTTTTACGGATATTTCTCCTGTGATGCTGTTCTTATCCTGCCAGATGTTGCATTTTCTTAAAGCCTTTATAGGGTACTTCTTTGTAAAGAGCGATATATGGCTTGTTAACATGGTTGGTGATGACAAATGAAAGTTATTGCGAGAATAAAAACAGATTTCCCGGGTAAATTCGGTATTCCAAGGCAAAGCGGACTTATAGAGGAACTGGTTGGTACTATTATATTTGAAAAAGAATTCAGAGTAGATGAAGCACTTCGTGGTATAGAAGAATTTTCACACCTCTGGCTTATCTGGGGCTTTTCTGAAAATAGAAGGGATTCCTGGTCTCCTACTGTGAGACCGCCGAGGCTTGGAGGGAACAAGAGGGTCGGGGTTTTTGCCACACGTTCAAGCTTTCGCCCCAACGGACTTGGCCTGTCTTCCGTAAAACTTATGGGATTAGAGAAAACAAAGGATTTTGGCACGGTGTTAAAGGTTTCCGGAGCTGACCTTATGGACGGCACACCTATATATGATATAAAGCCCTATCTTTCATTTACCGATTCTCATCCGGATGCCAAAGCGGGCTTTGCGGGCGAGGTTTTCTCCTATGAACTTGAAGTCTTAATACCTGAGGAAATGAAAAAGACGATAGATGAAGAAAAAATTGATGCACTTATAAAAATACTGAAAAGCGACCCCAGACCCTCTTATCAGGAGGATGAAGAAAGAATTTATTCTTTTGAATTTGCAGATATGCACATTGAATTTTCTGTAAAAGAAAATTTGCTTAAAGTAGAAAATATTAAAAAACAAACCAAGGAGGAATAGTTATGGAAAAATATGCATGGAAAGGCATGATAAAAGAGGGAGCACTTGATGAATATATCAAGCGTCACAATGAAATATGGCCTGAAATGGTAAAGGTATTAAAGGATGCCGGCATTAAAAATTACACAATATGGAATGTAGGCTGTGAAATGTTCGGCTATTACGAATGTGAAAAAGGCGTTGAGTATGCCGCAAAGATTCAGGCAGAAAGCCCTGTGGTTGACAAGTGGAATGAATATATGAAAGATATTCTGATAATGGAAATGGATCCCGAAACAGGAGCACAGCCTATGCTTAAGAAAGTGTTTACTTTGGATTGAGGGATATTTTATGAAAAAGACTTTGGCATTATTACTTATTGTTTCGATTATTTTTTCTTTTGTAGGCTGCACCAAGCGTGAACTTAAATATGCAAAGGAACCGGATGTTTCCATGCCCGGAAAAGGGGAGTGGAACGGAAATTTATACACAAACGATTATGCCGATATAACATTTGAAATGCCCGAAGATTTTATTAAGGCAACAGATGAAGAACTCTCAAAGGTTGAGGCGGCAGACGGAGTATATTACGATTTAATGTGCCAGAAAAAAAGCACAGGCTCACAGGTTACTGTAATGACGGAGGAACTTTTGCTTACAGAGGGCATCATTACAATTACAGAAGATGAATATATAGAAAAACTTTCGGAGGCTTTTTCTTCGTCGGGAATGATAGTTCTTGAGACAGGTGATGTGACTTTGTCAGGAGAGGGTTATAAATCTATAACTGTTTGCGGGGAGAGCGATGAATTTAAGGTAACACAATGCTCTTTGGTCCGTAAAAAAGGAAATACTATGATTTCTGTAATCGCCACCGCATTAGGTGATGATAAGACAGAGGATTTGCTTAAACTTTTTAAATAGGAGTTGATTTTGTGGAAAAGAAACTTCTTTGGGGAACTGATCTTTTAATAAGCCCTGTTGCTTTGGGGACCGACTCCTTGGGACTTATATTAAATGAAGAAGAATCATTCTTTATTTTAGATGCTTTTTTGGAAAGAGGCGGAAATTTACTGGATACTGCCTTGGTTTATTCAGACTGGGAGCCCGGAGAGAAAAGCAGAAGCGAAAAACTTATAGGAAGATGGCTTAAGGAGAGAAAAAACAGAGACAAGGTTATAATTTCCACAAAAGGAGCGCATCCTCCCATAGGGCATATGGATATACCGAGACTTTCAAGGGAAGAAATTCTTTCCGACATGGATAAAAGTCTTATGAATTTAGGGTGCGATTATGTTGACATATACTGGCTTCACAGAGACTCTGAAAATCTGCCTGTGGATGAAATTATGGAAACCCTGGGCGACCTTGTAAGACAGGGTAAAACACGCTATATCGGTATGTCAAACTGGACTCACAGACGTATAGATGAGGCAAATTGCTATGCTGAAAGAAAAGGTCTTCCAAAAGTTTTTTCCAGCCAGATACAGTATTCTGCGGCAGAGAGCGTAAAGGAAAACAATGACCCGACTTTGGTTTTGATGAGCGAAACAGAATATGCCTATTTTAAGGAAAAGAAAATGCCGGTTTTTGCTTATGCAGCTCAGGCTAAAGGATTTTTTTCCAAGCTTGATGTTTTAGGAAAAGAAGCAATTTCCGGAAAAGCGGCAACGCGATATTTGTCGGAAGAAAACTTGAAAAGGTTTGAAGTTATAAAAAAGATAAGTATTAAGCATTCAAAAAGTGTGGCAGAAATAGCAGTTTCTTTCCTTTGTTCAAACCCTGATTTTCAGGCGATTCCGATTTTGGGATGTAAAAATTTATCCCATCTTGAGGAGAGTCTTTCGGGAACAAAATTCACCTTGACAAAAGAAGAGTATTTTGAAATTAAAAATATATAATTTTATGCCGGAAGCTATCCTTCCGGCATTTTTATTGTTGACAATTAAAGGGAAAAAGTTTATAATTAAAATGTTATATTATGATTATTTATATATAAATAAATCTTTGAAAGGTTGATAGATAATGCAGAAACTGGGACTTAATGAAATAAGAGAAAAATATCTTTCTTTCTTTGAATCCAAGGGGCATCTTCGCATGCAGAGCTTTCCGTTGGTACCGAAGAATGACCCATCGGTGCTTTTAATCAATGCAGGTATGACGCCCTTAAAGCCCTACTTCACGGGAAAGGAAACTCCTCCCAGACGCAGGGTTACCACTTGTCAGAAGTGTATAAGAACTCCTGACATTGAAAATGTAGGTCATACTGCACGTCACGGCACGTTCTTTGAAATGCTCGGTAACTTCTCTTTTGGGGATTACTTCAAAAAAGAAGTTATTCCCTGGGCATGGGAATTTATAACAGAGGTTATGGAGATTCCTTCAGACAAGCTCTGGGTTACAATTTATGAAGATGACGACGAAGCTTTTGAAATCTGGACAAAAGATGTTGGCGTTGCTCCCGAGAGAATTGTAAGAATGGGCAAAGAGGACAACTTCTGGGAACACGGAACAGGCCCTTGTGGACCCTGCTCTGAAATTCATTATGACAGAGGTTTAGAATACAGCTGCGGAAAGCCCGATTGTAAGTTAGGCTGTGACTGCGATAGATTTTTAGAGTTCTGGAATCTTGTGTTCACTCAGTTCGATAAGGATGAAGACGGCAACTATAACAGACTTCCCAATCCCAATATTGATACGGGAATGGGACTTGAGAGACTTGCGGTTATTATGCAGGGCGTAAATAACCTGTTTGAAGTTGATACCATTAGAAATATCATTCTTAAAATTTCTGAAATGGCAAATGTAAAATACGGAGACAACGAAAAGACTGACGTATCTCTCCGTGCTATTACCGACCATATAAGAAGCACCTGCTTTATGATATCCGACGGTATATTGCCGTCAAATGAGGGCAGAGGCTATGTACTTAGAAGACTTTTGCGCCGTGCCGCAAGACACGGAAAGCTCCTTGGCTTAAACGGTACATTTTTAAGCGTGCTGGCAGAAACTGTTTTTGCCGAAAGCGAAAAGGCATACCCCGAGCTTCGTGAAAATGCTGATTATATCAAGAAAATCATAAAGCTTGAAGAAGAACGTTTTGCAGAAACAATCGACCAGGGATTAAATATTCTTAATGAATATATGGCTGAAACCAAAAAAGCAGGAAAGACTGTTCTTTCCGGCGAGGATGCTTTCCGTCTTTACGACACCTACGGTTTCCCCTTGGACCTTACAATTGATATTGCATCTGAAAACGGATTTACTGTGGATAAAGAGGGTTTTGATAAGTGCATGCTCAATCAGAGAATGACTGCAAAAAGTGCCAGAGCGGAAAATGCTGATAACGCATGGAGCTCCGATGTTACAATTCCTGACGAAATCAATCCTGAATTTTTAGGCTACAATGAGTTAGAGTGCGAGGCTTCGGTTTTAGCAGTAATAGTAGGCGGAGAATTCAAGGAAAGTGCAGAAGAAGGGGAAAACGCTGTGGTTCTTTTTGATAGAACAGTTTTCTACTCTGAAAGCGGCGGACAGATTGGCGATACCGGTATAATTGAGGGTGACGGTTTTAAGGCAGAGGTTACTAATTCTAAGAAAATCGGCGGAAAGCACACTTCCGAAATCACTGTTGTTGCAGGGGAAATCAAAAAGGGAGATAAGGTTTCACTTTCAGTTGATAAAAAGAGAAGAATGGCTATTGCAAGAAACCACTCAACAACACATCTTCTTCAAAAAGCACTTACCGAAACACTGGGAAGCCATGTGGCTCAGGCAGGTTCGTTCGTCGACCCTGAAAGACTTCGTTTCGACTTCTCTCACTTTGAGGCAATGACTGAAGAAGAACTTTCAAAGGTTGAAGCAATGGTAAACGAAAAGATTTTAGAAGGTCTTTCTATCGAAAAGAAGGAAATGCCCATAGCAGAAGCTAAGAAAATGGGAGCGACTGCTCTTTTCGGTGAAAAATACGGTGATGTTGTAAGAGTTGTTAAAATGGGTGACTACTCCATGGAGCTTTGCGGTGGAACACACCTTGACAACACTAATGAAGCAGGCCTCTTTAAGATTATATCTGAAAGCGGCGTTGCTGCAGGTGTAAGAAGAATTGAGGGCGTAACCGGAAACGGTGTACTTTCATATATCAACGCTAAAAACAACCTTATTAAAGAAATTTCAGAAATCATGAAATCCTCTGAAAATGCACTGGTTGAGAGAACAAAAGCTTTTGTGTCCCAGAATGCGGAACTTAAAAAGGATTTTGATAAGCTCCAGTCAGAAATATCAAAGAGCAGAAGTGCCAACCTTACTGAAAACGCAGTTTCTGTTAAGGGTGTATCTTTGATAACTGCAAGCGTTGACGGTTCGACTGTTGACCAGATGAGAGAAATGATAGACAACTTAAAGGAGAAAAATGCTCCCTGCGCAGTTGTTCTTTCCTCAATTTCCGACGGAAAGGTTACATTTGTGGGCGGTGCAAGTAAAGATGCCGTATCCATGGGTGTTCATATCGGAAATGTAATAAAGGAGGTTGCCAAGATTGCCGGCGGTGGCGGTGGCGGAAAGCCGGACAGCGCTCAGGCAGGCGGCAAGGATGTTTCCAAGGTTAATGATGCTCTTGATTGCGTAAAGGGAGTATTGGAAAGCCAGATAAAATAAAAGCCACAATTTTTTGCGGCATAAATAAAAAGCCGTAGTCACCTACGGCTTTTTACATTAGAAGGATGATTTTATGAAAATTTTGCTTGATGAAAATAAAAATTATTATAAAGCAAATATGCATTGTCATTCCACCAATTCTGACGGAAAAAGAACGCCCGGAAGAATAAAGGAAGACTATAAAAAAGAAGGATACTCTGTGGTGGCTTTTACGGACCACGAGCTCTTAATAGATAACTCCTATCTCAATGATGATGATTTTCTTGCAATCACAGCCTGTGAAATTGCAATTAAAGAGAATGAGAAAATGTCAACATTGGTTAAACGGGATATGAAAGTGTGTCATTTGAATTTATATGCAATAGATCCCCATAATACTGATACACCTTGCTACAACAGGGTGTACGACCATTTTAATCATGACTGCCCCGAAGAAATGCTTAACATTCCGAAAAAAGACTATAAAAGAAAGTACGGAAAAAAGGGAATAAATAAAATCATAAAAGAGGCAAATAAACAGGGCTTTTTGGTGTCATACAACCATCCTAAATGGTCGCTTGAGGATGCAAGGGATTATCTTTCCTATAAAGGACTCTGGGCTCTTGAAGTATTTAATACAGCTTCGTGGCGTGAGGGATTTTTTGATTTTAATATACCTACGTACGATGAATTTTTGAAAGAAGGTCAACGTATTGCCTGCGTAGCAGGAGACGACAATCATAAAAAAGAGGACAGCTTTGGCGGATATGTTATGATAAATGCAGAAACTTTAGAATATGGTGAAATAATGGAAGCCTTGAAAAATCATAACTTCTATACATCTACGGGGGCAAAAATCAACGGCCTTTATATAGATAAAGACAAGGCTCACATTTCGGTTCCCTCCGGCAGAAAAATAATTATGACAACGGGAATCAGAAGAAGAGTTGTAAGGGATTTGTCAAAAGAGATAAATTTAAATGATTTGGTTTTTGAAATAGCTAAAGAAGATAAATATATACGTTTTGACGTAATTGACCAAGACGGTAAAACAGCACACACTCAGGCGTATTTTATATGATTTAAGAAAGGAAGATAAAAATGGCAGACTGTATTTTTTGTAAAATTGCAAATGGTGAAATTCCCTCGGAATTTTTGTACGAGGACGATTATGTGGTAGTGATTAAAGATATCAACCCCATGGCGAAAGTACATCTTTTAGTGCTTACCAAGGAACATATCTGCTGTGCTAATATGTTTGATGAGGAAAATTCCATATACGCAGCAAAAGCTTTTGAAGCAGTTGCTAAGGTGACAAAGGAGCTTGGTATTGATAAAACCGGATACCGTGTGATAAATAACTGCGGTGAAGACGGGGGACAGACCGTTAAACACGTTCACTTCCACATTCTGGGCGGACAGAAGTTGTCTGTTGATATGGCGTAAAATAAAAGCTGAACAAAATTGTTCAGCTTTTATTTTAGGGAATAATATACAAAAGTTTTGTTTATTTAAGGATGCTTTCTTACACTTTGATATTTTTTTCACAAAAAGGAAATTTTTTCATAAAAAAACATTGATTTTTTAAGAAAAAATTGTTATAATTAAGGAGATAATTATAATGGGAAAAAGTTTATTTAGTGTAATTTTGAAAGGAGATAAAATATGAACGCATTAACAAAGAATAAGGCAGTTTTAGCGTGGCTTGACGAAATGGCAGCCATGACCAAACCCGAAACAATTATCTGGATTGACGGTTCTGAAGCTCAGCTTGAAGAACTAAGAAAGGAAGCAGTAGCAACAGGCGAAATGATAAAGCTTAACGAAGAAAAGCTTCCCGGTTGCTATTATCACAGAACAGCAGAAAATGACGTTGCCCGTGTAGAGGACAGAACATTTATCTGCACACCCACAAAGGAAGAAGCAGGCCCCATCAACAATTGGATGGCTCCCGATGAAATGTATGCAAAGCTTAAGAAGCTTTATGATGGCTCTATGAAGGGAAGAACAATGTATGTTATTCCTTATTCCATGGGTCCCGTTGGCTCACCTTTCTCCAAAATCGGTGTTGAGCTTACCGACAGCATCTATGTTGTATTAAACATGGCGATAATGACAAGAATCGGCAAGGCTGTAATGGATGCGCTTGGTGACAGTGATGACTTCGTTAAGTGCTTACATGCTAAAAAGGATGTAAATCCTGATGACAGATATATAGTACAGTTCCCCCAGGATAAGACAATCTGGTCCATTAACTCAGCTTACGGTGGAAACGTACTCCTTGGTAAAAAGTGCTTCGCGCTCCGTATTGCCTCCTATCTTGGTATGCAGGAAGGCTGGATGGCTGAACACATGCTTATTTTGGGTCTTGAAAATCCCAAGGGCGAGGTTAAGTACATCTGTGCTGCGTTCCCTTCTGCTTGCGGTAAGACTAACCTTGCTATGTTAATTCCTCCTGAGTACTTGAAGGAAAAGGGCTATAAGGTTTGGACAGTTGGTGACGACATTGCATGGCTCAGAATCGGTAAGGACGGAAGACTTTATGCAATCAATCCCGAAGCTGGCTTCTTTGGAGTTGCTCCCGGCACCAGCGAAAAGACAAACTTCAATGCACTTGCTGCAACAAAGAAAAATACCATCTTCACAAACGTTGCAATCAATAATGATGATATGACAGTTTGGTGGGAAGGTCTTGATAAGAATCCTCCCGAGAATGCAACTGAATGGAAGGGCGCTAAGGTAAACGGTAAAGAATTTACTGCTGAAGGAAATAAGCTCGCTCATCCTAACTCACGTTTCACAGCTCCTGCTGTAAACTGTCCCTGTATTTCATCTGAATTTGAAAATCCCGAAGGAGTTCCGATTTCCGCAATCGTATTCGGCGGACGTCGTGCTAAGTGCGCTCCCTTGGTATATCAGTCAAGAGACTGGAATCACGGAACATTTGTTGGTGCTACAATGGCATCTGAAACAACTGCTGCTGCAGCAGGCGCTGTTGGTGTAGTTCGCCGTGACCCCATGGCTATGAAGCCCTTCGTTGGCTATAACATGGCTGATTACTGGAATCATTGGCTTTCCATGGGTGAAAAGCTTGGTGATAAGGCTCCCGAAATCTTCCACGTTAACTGGTTCCGTAAGGACGAGAACGACAACTTCATGTGGCCTGGATTTGGCGACAACATGAGAGTTCTTCTTTGGATACTTGACCGTTGCGAAGGTAAGGTTGGAGCAGAGGAAACTGCAATTGGTTATGTTCCTAAGGCTTCTGACCTTGACGTAGAAGGACTTGACCTCACAGAAGAACAGCTCAAGGCACTTCTTGCAGTAGATAAGGCAAACTGGGTAGAAGACGTTGAAGATCCCCAGACAGGTATCAAGGCATACTTTGCTCAGTTCGGTGATAAGCTTCCTGCTGAAATCAAAAAAGAACTTGAAACTTTGGAAGAAAACCTTAAAAATATGTAATTAAAGTTAAAAATCCCGCCGTTGGCGGGATTTTTTTGTCGTAAAATAAATTTAAACTTTTTTCAAAAAAGACTTTACAAATGGTATTTTTTGTGCTATACTAAATGAGTCGTAAGTGATACGACTCAGATATCGCGGAGTGGAGCAGTCCGGTAGCTCGTCGGGCTCATAACCCGAAGGTCATGTGGTTCAAATCCCATCTCCGCAACCAGAATAAAACCATCCCGAAAGGGATGGTTTTTTCGTTGTACCTGTAAAGTTGGCTGGTTATGAGACCGACGAGCGTTGCTCGTTGGGTTAGTGAAGAAAAAACGATTGATAATCGTTTTTTCAAACGGTGTCCCTCAAAGCACGATTTTTCGAGCCGAGTATATCGAGGCGAAGAAAAAGAGATGCGACAGGGACCGGCGCGTAGCGATAACCCGAAGGTCATGTGGTTCAAATCCCATCTCCGCAACCAGAATAAAACCATCCCGAAAGGGATGGTTTTTTCGTTGTACCTGTAAAGTTGGCTGGTTATGAGACCGACGAGCGATACAAAAAAGACACCCCGTAGGGTGTCTTTTTCTTACTTAACTATTGATTCCAAAAAGCGGTTTAATATCGCAGCAATTTCTCCGCGGGTAGCATTATCCTTAGGATTAAGAGTAGATTCCGTTTTGCCTTTCATGAGTCCTGAACCTGCTGCCCACTGCAAAGAAGAAATTGCATATTCTGAAATATCAAAAAAGTCATCGTAGGAAAGAATGTTTGTGTTTTCTCCTACTGATACATCTATGCCCTTGTACTTTGCAAATCTCATCATGATTGCCGCAATCTGCTCACGGGTGAGATTTTCGTTGGGAGAAAACTCTGTTTCGGTAATGCCGCTTACAATTCCGTTCTGCTTTGCCCAGGAAACAGCATTGCCGTAGTATGCTCCCATATCAACATCGGCAAAAGGAATGCTTCTGTTTGTTGCAGGCTCGTCCTCCAGTCTGTAAAGAACAGTTACCAGCATAGCTCGTGTAAGATTGGAATAGGGAGCAAATTCCTTTTCAGAAAGTCCGTTCATTAAACTGTTTTCATTTACAAATTTAACGCTTTCGAAAAACCAGTCTGTATTTGCTACATCAATAAAGGGATTTTCCCACTCTGGCTCCGGATCAGGAGTTTTTACTGTTATAAAGCAGGAATCGGTTATATTACCGCTTTCTTTGGATTTTGCCATTACGTAAAAGCTTTCAGCATTTTCCTCAGAGCTTATATAAAGATTACCGTCTTTTATATAAGTGCCCTCCGAAACATCTCCCTCTATTGACCATAAA
Organism: Clostridia bacterium; assembly: GCA_045123995.1. Classification (GTDB taxonomy): domain Bacteria; phylum Bacillota; class Clostridia; order CAKSNL01; family HGM11501; genus HGM11501. The sequence continues at coordinate 217,347 of JBGVKY010000026.1, read as the reverse complement.
ACTTCTTCAGAATAATCGTTTTCTCCTTCAACAGTAGCGGTGATTATAAGAGTGTCACCTTTATTAACAGTTGCATTCTGAGGGGAAACTGTTACCTTTGTAACAATGGGAGCAGGAGGAAGAGGAGCAGCAGGAATGTCTTCGGTAATTACATTGTCAGCAACACTTCCGTCTATCATTTCTCTGGGAACGTAAAATCTTCCGCCTACTTCAAAGCCTAACTTGTAGCCAAGACTCTTTTCTACACCGTTTTCATAATATACGGACTGATTTTTATAAATGTACTTATCTTCTGAATCAAAGGTAAATCTTCCTTGGGTATCGTATATACCTAAATCGGTTACATCACAGAAAAGTTTTTTCGTAAGCTCTGCCAAATCAACTCCCATCAAAGAAGCGCACCAAGGAGCAATAGCGGTGTTGTCAATGATATAATCTGTTCTTGTTTCAGGAGTATCGCCTAAATTTGGATTCAAACCTTCTATTACAGGGACTCCTTCGGGAACATACATCCACACACCTACGTTCTGGGCGGAGTGGTCTTTTGTACCCCAGGATATAACGTTGGTTCCCGGAACAGTACCAGCTTTAATAACTTTAACTGCGGCTTCTATGTCTTCAGGAGGCACCATTGCACCCGTATCGTGGTCGGGAGCGCAAACGATAACTGTATCTGTTCTGCCTTTGGCAAAATCAAGGGCTACCTTGAATGCCGCATCAAAAGCGAGGTATTCGCTGGTTGTACCAAGCGCGTTGTTAAGATGTGCGGCATTATCAACCTTTCCGCCCTCAACCATTAAGAAAAAGCCGTCTTCATCACCTGATAATGCTGTAATTGCAGCCTCAGTCATTTCTGCTAAGGTAGGCTGATCTTTTTTTATATTTATATCGTAGGGGAAATTGGTATCTACAAAATTTCCCCAGATTTTATCGCCCGGCAAAACGAAAGACAAATCGGCCTCGGTTTCGGCTATAAGATAGCCTCTGTCTTCGGCATTCTTTATTGTAGCATATTCAGAAACCATGCCGTAGCCTGAACCCATAACAACCTCAAGACCTCTGTTTTCAACCTGCTGATAAATATTGTAGTAGTCATTTCTGCTCATAACGTGAACTGCAAAGCCAGCAGGGGTCGCATGCTGCCATTCGTATGTAGAGATAAGACCTGTTGCTTTTCCGACAGATTCAGCCGCTTCAATCAAGTTTGCCTTGGGCTTTGAATTTACATCTACGCCCAGTCTTCCTCCGCCTGTCTTAAAGCCTGTGGACATAGCGGTCGCAGCAGCAGCAGAATCTGTTATAAGATAGGGATTTATAAGAGTTACCATACTTCCTGCGAGATAAGGCTTAAGGGCAAGGGGAGAAGTGTCTGTGGGGGTCTTGTGGGGAGAAACACCTTCATAATCAAGCCCGCCGGCTACTTTTACCTCATTTGCCAGATCGTAAAGAGAGTAGCCGCCACCGTCTGCAATCATATATATGATATTTTTAATCTTGGGAGTATTTTCCGTTGCCGCAACGGAAATTGCGAATATACTTTGGGTAAAAATAATAAATGTAGCAAGTATCACTGATAAAAATCTTTTTTTCATAAAACTACCTCCTCAATTGTTGATTTTATTATACATTAATCTAAATAAAAAAGCAATGACAAAAAACGTCACATATTTGTTTTATTATTGACAATCCATTTATTAAAAGGTATAATTACTTGGGTTGGTTTGGAAAAAGGAAAGGACTTGATGAAATGGAAAGCGTAAATAGCGGCATCAATATGGAAAAAGACACAAAGATTCATCTTGAGAACAAGAAAGAAAGCAGAATTTTCTTTTGGTTTATCTGGCTTTTATATGCGATAGTCTATATGACAAAAAACGCATATAATGGAGCTTTGGCATCCATTGTAGACGAAGGAATTTTGACAAAGTCACAGACAGGTTTTATTACGGGAATGTTCTATTTAGTCTATGCACCGTTTCAGGTGGTGGGAGGTATAGCGGCTGACCGTTACAGTCCCGAACGAATGATAAAAATCGGTCTTATAGGCGGAGCTGTTGCAAATATAATAATATTTTTCAACCAGAACTATTACGTAATGCTCTTTACATGGATATTTAACGGCATTATCCAGTTCGGCATCTGGCCTTCAATTTTCAAAATTATAACATCACAGCTTGTAAGAAGTGACAGGTCAAAGATGATGTTTTACATAACCTTTTCATCTTCGGTAGGACTTATTTTATCCTATCTTTTAGCTGCGGCAATGCCCACTTGGGAATATAACTTCGCATCTTCAGCCGTATTTCTATTGGTATTTGCCGCGGGGCTTCACATATTTGAAAGACATTTGAATCCCTTGATGAAGTGGGACAAGGATGAAAAAGACGAAAGCATAAAGAAAATTGAAATTAAAAAAGAGCTTACAAAAATTCCGACAATGAAGGTTTTTATTGCCGGAGGATTTGCTTTTATGCTTATCACCACTATTTTGGCTACAATTACAAGTCAGAGCAGGTCAAGCTTAACTTCTGTTATGTTCGTTGAAAACTATGAATTTGTTTCACCGGCACTGGGGAATGTTTTAAGTGCTCTTTTAATAGGAATGGGGATTTTAGGTACAGTTTTTGCAGGGAAAATCAGCCAAAAGGTCAAAAATGAGCCGTTTGCAGTAGCGCTGATATATTTGGCGTTAACGCCTGTTTATGCGGTAACACTTCTGGTAGGAAAGGTGCCGATTTACTTAATAGCGGCAGCTTTGTGTGTAGCATCTATGCTTGAAAGCGGAGCAGGTCTTTTCAGAAACTATTATTCAATGGAATATACCAAGTACGGAAAAAGCGGAACTGCCGCAGGCATAATGAATGCAGGAAGTGCCGTAAGCTTTATGCTTGCAGCTTATTTAGTGCCGCTGCTTGCAGAAAAGTTTGGATGGTCGGCAGTAACCATTATGTGGCCATCCATGGTTATAATTTCTGCATTGCTTCTTTTTATTATAGTAAAAAGATATAAAAAGTTTAAAAACGGAGATATTGGATAAGTGTTTAAAGTTGCAGACAAAAGTGAAAAAAACGAAATAATAAAGTTTTATGATGAGGTTATAGAAGCCAATAATAAAGCAGAAATAAATTTGCGGTGGAAAAAAGACGTGCATCCGTCCCACGAGCTATTGAATACTTCGGTGAACAACGGCGAGCTTTTCCTCTGGAAGGAAGATGGGAAAATACTCTGTGCCTGCGTTATGAATAAAAGCCACAACGAAGACTATGACAAGGTTTCCTGGGAAGTGGGAGATGATGAAAATGTTGGAATTATACACGTTTTAGGCGTTTCTCCGCATCATTTCAGGAAAGGTCTTGGAAGAAAATTCTTAGAGGAATTAAGCCTTTATGCGAAAGAGAATAAAATAAAGGCAATAAAGCTTGATGTATTTAAGATAAATACGCCTGCCATAGCTCTTTATGAAAAGGTGGGTTTTAAAAACAGGGGCGAAGTCAGAATGTTTGTGCCCCGTATAGGTTTTGAGGATTTCTACTTATTTGAAAAGGTTATAGATTGAAAAGGAGGGGTGGAAAATGAAGATTGCGATTATCGGAGGTGGAGCGGCAGGTCTCGTTTCTGCATCGGTATTAAAAAGCAAAGGATATGATTTCGCCCTTTTTGAAAAGAAAGAACGTGTGGGGAAAAAGCTTTTGGCCACAGGAAACGGAAGATGTAATCTGTGGAATAAAGATGAGAGCCTTTCGCGTTATCACGGAGATGCAGAATTTGCATCATACGCCTTAGAAAGGTTTGGAAACCAAGAATTAAAAGCCTTTTTTGAAAAAATCGGTGTTCCTACCAAAGCGGAGGGGGAAAAGATATACCCTTACAGTCTTCAGGCATCGAGCGTTCTTGATATGCTTCGTCTTTCAGAGGGGATGAGTGAAAAGTGCGATACGGAGGTTTTAAAGATAAATCCCCGTAAAAATGGTTTTTTCGTGGTTACAAAAAACGGGGAAGAATTTTTTGATAAGGTTATTGTGGCAACAGGAGGAAAAGCGGCAAAAAATTTATCCGGAGGCGGAGCTTATAATCTATTGACAGATTTAGGTCATAAATTAACCCCCTTAAAGCCTGCCATAGTGCAGCTTAAATGTGAGGGCACAAAGGCTCTGGAAGGAATAAAAACAGATGCGGCAGTAAAACTTGGGGAAAGGGAAGAAACAGGAGAGGTTTTATTTACGGCCTACGGTCTTTCGGGACCTCCCGTACTTCAACTTTCCAGAGATGCCAAAGGAAAAGAACTTTCCTTAGATATAGTACCCGAACTTACTTATAACGAAGTTCTTGATATACTGAAAAGAAGGAAACAGATAAGTTATCTTACATTAGAAAATCTTTTTACAGGATTTTTAAATAAAAAAATAGGACGGGAAATTATTAAAAAGTGCGAACTGGGGCCTCTTTCTAAAAAGGCGTACGACCTTAGCGAAAGGGATTTGAAAAAGCTTGCTTCCTTGGTTAAAAATTTAAGCTTTCATATCACGGACACCAAAGGTTTTGAAGATGCTCAGGTAACAGCAGGCGGAATTTTATGCAGAGATTTTAATAAAAAGACCATGGAATCAAAGATCAATAAGGGTCTTTATGCAGCAGGGGAAATTTTAGATGTTGACGGGGACTGTGGCGGATTTAATCTTAAGTGGGCGTTTTCTTCCGCTCTTTTGGCGACGTTGTCTGCCATAGGGGAGGATTCTTATGATTAAAATAGATGGAATTAAAATGGGATTGGATTATAATTTCCAATCCCTTGCTGATAATATTAAAAAAACTATTGGCGAGGAGCCAAAGGAATATTTTATCTATAAAAAAGCCATAGATGCAAGGAAAAAGAATGATATTCATTTTGTGTTTTCGGTTGTCCTGAAAGCAGAAAATGAAGATAAGATATTAAAAAGAGTAAAAAACGCTAAACCTTTTGAGGGTAAAACTTATGAATTTCCGCTTCTTAAAAAGGAAATGAAAACCCGTCCCGTGGTTGTGGGAAGCGGTCCTGCAGGAACCTTTGCAGCCCTTTGCCTTGCAAAGGCGGGAGCCAAGCCCATAATTATCGAACGGGGAAAAAAGGTGGAGGAAAGAGCCGCTGACGTAACAACTTTTTTCAGCAGCGGAGTCTTAAACACCGAATCGAACGTCCAGTTCGGGGAAGGCGGAGCAGGTACCTTTTCGGACGGAAAGCTTAATACAGGAACCCATTCGCCCTATATAAGAAAAATACTTAAAGAATATGTCCGTTTCGGAGCAAATGAAAATATCTTAATTGATGCAAAACCTCATATAGGAACAGACGTGCTTAAAAAAATAGCGGTTAATATAAGAAAAGAGATAGAGAGTCTCGGCGGAGAATATCTGTTTTCTAAAAAAGTAACGGATATAGAAATTAAAGACGGAAAAATAAGGGCTTTGTATATCCCTGAGAGAATAGAGGCAGAAAATGTTATCTTAGCAATAGGACATAGTGCAAGAGATACTTTTTTAATGCTTTCCGAAAAAGGCGTCATCATGGAGCAAAAGGCATTTTCCGTTGGAGTCCGTATTGAGCATCTTCAGGAAGATATAAATAAAATCCAGTATGGAAATTTTGCGGGACATAAAGCCTTAGGTGCGGCAGACTATAAATTCGGGGACGAGTGCTACAGCTTTTGCATGTGTCCGGGTGGCTTCGTTGTGGCATCTGCTTCAGAAGATGGCGGAATTGTCACTAACGGCATGAGTTTTTCTGAAAGAGCCGGGGAAAATGCCAACAGTGCTCTTTTGGTAAATGTAAATTCCATCGATTTCGGAAGCGGTCTTTTTGACGGAATGAATTTTCAGAGAAATCTGGAAAAGGCGGCTTTTAACATTTCAAAAAGCTACAAGGCTCCCTGCCAGAAACTTTCTGATTTTTTTAGCGGAAATAAAACCAAAAGCTTTGGCATTATAAAGCCTACTTACGAGCCCGGTGTTATTCCTTACGATCTTAATGAAATTCTGCCCGTAAAGGTTACAGAAAAGCTCAAAAGCGGAATATTAAATGTGAATAAAAAGCTTTCGGGCTTTGCTATGGGAGATGCGGTTTTGACCGCCCCTGAGACCAGAAGCTCATCACCTGTAAGAATATTAAGAGATGAAAGCTTAAATGCCGTGGGAATAAAAGGTCTTTATCCTGCAGGAGAGGGTGCAGGATATGCCGGGGGTATCATGTCTGCCGCAGCAGACGGCATAAGGTGTGCTGAGGCACTTATAAATAACTATAAAAATAAAACTGAGTGATTATATCACTCAGTTTTATTTTTATGGAAGAGCCCTTTATTTGACGCAAATCTTCGTTTAAATTCGCTGGGAGTAAGAGAGCATCTTTTTTTGAAACACTCAGAAAAATAATTGGGACTTGAAAAACCTAAGGATTCGCTTATCTGGGAAATGGCAAGACCATCATCTATCATATCCATTGCATGGGTTATTTTGAGATTATTGAAATACTCCATAACTCCGATACCTGAATAGGTTTTGAAAATTTTTTTTAGGTTGCTGAGACTCAAGTGACAAAGATGGGCGATATCGGAAGAAGTGAGGTTTTTATGTATATTTTCATTCATGACCCTTACAATTTTTTTATAGTGTTCGCTCCCTTTGGTTTTTTGCTGACTGGTATTAGGAGTTTGGCTTAATATGAGTTTTAGAAGCAAATTTTCAAGGTTAACGGCTACGAGTTGATTTTTAACGGAGTCTTCAAATTCCATTAAAAATGTGGCACCGTCTAAAATTTCCCTTAAAAGCTCTTCGGATTTTTCGTCTAATGTAAAAATACCTTCTCCCAATATGTCAAAATCTGAAACGGTGGAGGAAAAGGTTATTATAATAAACGAGGGCTTTGTTCCGTCGCTTGACCATATGCGGTGAAACTCCATGGGTTTATGGAAAATTATATCGCCCTTTTTAAGCTTGTAAATTCTCTCGTCCTCTGCTACACCGGCAATTCCGTCTACAATATAAACAAGTTCCCAGAAGTTATGACGCTCGCCAACGGTGCTGAAATTTTCATTTTGGGTTGTTTCGAAAGCAGAAAAAAGAGCCTCGATATTTATTTTTTTATTTATCTTCAGCATTTTATCACTTCCCTTAAAAGTAGCTAAAAGTGTACGAAAAGTGTCTTATATCCTATTGATTTTAGAATTAAGTTGCAATATAATTATAGCACAAGGTCGATTTTTTGTAAACATCAATTTGCAAAGGATAGGATTTATAAAAAATGGAGGTAGTATTTATGAACAAAATCGGTATTATTTTTGGTTTGGAGGATCTTCTTGCAGGCAAGACTGACGACCTTTTTTCTTTCGGTCTTGACTCAATTCAGCTTCGTTGCTGGTTCCCTCATAATTTAACAAAGGAAAATGCAGAAAAAGTGAAGGAAATCATCGGAGATAAACTGGAAATAACTTCTGTTTGGGCAGGTTGGTCAGGTCCCTCTGTATGGAACTTTACAGGAGGCCCCGAAACACTCGGTATTGTTCCTCCGGCATATCGTTTCCAGAGAATTCAAGAACTTAAAAAAGGTATAGATTTCGCTCATATGCTTGGAGTTAAGGATGTTGCAACTCACATGGGATTTATTCCCGAACAGCCCGTATATGCTGAATATCATGGCGTTGTTGAAGCAATCAAAAACGTAGGAGCATATGCGAAGTCTAAGGGTATCCATTTTAACTTTGAAACAGGTCAGGAAACTCCTGTAACACTTATGAGAACTATGGCAGATACAGGTCTTGATAACCTTGGTGTAAACTTAGACCCTGCTAACCTGATTCTTTACGGAAGAGCAAATCCCGTTGATGCTGTTGGAATCTACGGCGACAAGGTACGTGGCGTACACCTTAAGGACGGTAACTATCCTTCAGGAGATTTCTCAAAGCTCGGCCATGAAACAAAGGTGGGAGAGGGTAGCGTAAATTTCCCAGTATTTATAAAGAAGCTTGTTAAAGAACAGGGCTATACCGGTGACCTTTATATCGAAAGAGAAATTTCAGGAGACCAGCAGATTAAGGACATCAGAGATACTATCGTTTATATAAAGGATTTACTTAGCAATTTAGACTGAGATTTAAAGGAGGATTTTTATGTTAACAGTTGGGTTGATAGGTTGCGGAGGCATGGGCAACATGCATTTAAACTGCTATCTTGCACTTAAAGATAAAGTTAAAGTTGTTGCAGTTGCGGATGTAGTGGAAAACAAGAGAGAAGCTTTTGCTAAAAGAGCAGAAGCGAAAAGTTACGCATCAGCACAGGAACTTTTGGATAATGAGACTCCTGATATTATAGACATATGTCTTCCTACCTTTTTACACGCGGAATATGGCATAAAAGCAATGGAAAAAGGATGTAATCTTTTTATAGAAAAGCCTATATGCTTAACTGACGAGGAAGCAAATCTTTTACTTGAAACTCAGAAAAAGACAGGTGCAAAGGTTCAGGTAGGTCAGGTTGTACGTTTTATGGACGGCTATAAGTACCTTAAAAACGTAATTGAAGACGGAACTTACGGTAAAGTTGTAACAGGTGTATTTGAAAGACTTTCAGCAAATCCTAAATGGGCTTGGGAAAATTGGTTTAATGATCCTGAAAGAAGCGGAACTGCTGCTTTGGATCTCCATGTTCATGATACAGACTTTATCCGTTATATAATGGGAGAGCCTGACTCCATAGAGTCCGAGGGCGTAAGAGATGAAAATGGAGTTTTAACTCACATTTTCACAAAATACAAATATGGAAAAACAGTAATTTCAGCAGAGGGAGGATGGGATTTCCCCGACTGCTATCCCTTTGCAGCACAGTACCGTGTAATGCTTGAAAAGGCAACAATCGAGCTTCAGAAGGGCAAGGTTACTGTTTATCCCGTGGGAGACAAGGCATTTGAGCCTGAGTTTGGCAACGACAACGATATAAACGTGGATTCAGGAATAAATGTTTCGAGCCTTGGCGGATATTTCAATGAAATCAACTATTTCATTGACCAGATAGTTTTAGGAAACGGAAAAGAAATAGCTCCTTTAAGTGAAGGTGTAAAGTCTGCACAGTTAGTAAGAAAAGAAATTGAAGCTGTAGGCGGAAAAGTAGCTAAATAAAATAAAAGGAAGGCTTTGCCTTCCTTTTATTTTATTGACTTTTTCAAGAAAAATAGCTATAATTAGAGAAGGGCGTGATATAATGAAGGTAATGGATTTACATTCCCATACTAATTTCAGCGGATGCGGAAGAGACGAATCTCATCTGGTTATCGAAAAAGCTGTAGAAACAGGAATAGAGCTTTTGGGAATAACTGACCATAATTACGGAATAGGTGATAGAAAAAAAGCATATAGTGAGCTTATGGGGGAGCTTAAGGATAAATACAGGGATAAAATAACGCTTCTTTGCGGCGTTGAAATTTCACTTCTTCCGTATAAATACGACATGACGGAAGAAGATTATAATCTTTTTGACTATTGCCTGCTTGAAAGTATAGATAATGACTTGTCCGTAGCAAGTGAAGACATTTTTGGTTTTTTAAATAATATAAAAATAAAAAAAGGGATTGCCCATACAGACCTTTTTTCTTTGGCGGATAAATTGAATATGCCTCATGATGAGTTTTTCAAAAAGCTTTCTGAAAGTGGGACTTTCTGGGAAATGAATGTAAATTACGATTCCATTCATAAATACAGGGAGCACGCCTATGTTAAAAGATTTTTTGAAAGCGAGTATCAGCAGGAGATTATTAAAAAATCAAAAGTATTTGTTAGCATAGGCTTTGACGGACATAATATATTGGACTATTTAGGAGAAAGAGTTATTGAAGCTAACAGAAAGCTTGAAAAAATCGGAGTTAATACAGCGGATTTGCTGTTTGAAAGGAGATAAAATATGAATATATGTGTATTTGGTGCAGCATCTGATAAGATTGATGAAAAGTATATAAAGGTTGTAGAAAAATTGGGGGAAATCCTTGCTAAGAGAGGACACAATCTTGTTTTCGGAGCAGGTGGCTCAGGACTTATGGGAGCCAGCGCAAGAGGGTGTAAAAAAGGTGGCGGCAAAATTTACGGAGTAATTCCTGAATTTTTCAAAGAAGAGGGAGTAGAGCTTATTTTTGAAGCTTGCACAGAGCTTATTTTTACAGAAACAATGAGAGAGAGAAAAGCTAAAATGGAAGAGCTTGCCGATGCTTTCATAATAGTGCCAGGAGGAATAGGAACCTACGAAGAATTTTTTGAAATACTTACGTTAAAGCAGCTTAAAAGACATAAAAAACCTATAGCTGTATTTAATTTTGAGGGGTATTATAATGATATTGATGTAAGCATGAAAAATGCAATTGATAAAAAATTCATTGCAGATAACTGCCTCAATTTATATCATTTTACAGATAATATTGAAGAAATTTTTGACTATGTTGAAAATGACTCCATTCCGGATTATGATATTAAGGACCTTAAGTTATAAAAATAGAAGCTCTTTATTAAAGAGCTTTTATTTTTTTTGAAAAAACTCAAAAAAAGTCTTCCATATTCAGAAAAAATGTTGTATAATAATAAGAGACGAAGAAGGAGGGAGAATATGGGTGACTTTTTTGCAACAATATGGCTTCATATCAGCCAGTTTTTAAGTATGTTTAAGCTTAATGATGTTATAGATATACTCATAATAGCAGTTGCCTTTTATTACATAGGCACATTTATGATTGAAAGTAAGGCGTGGCAGGCTTTGAGAGTTATTTTAATCATAGTTATTCTTACGCCCGTAAGTGCTTTTCTTAAGCTTAACACCATAAATTTCCTTTTGGAAAGCTTGCTCCAGATTGGAGCTATTGCTCTTCTTATAGTGTTCCAGCCTGAGCTTCGAAGCTTTTTGGACAGATTGGGAAGAGGGACGGCACTTCGCAGAATGTTAAGCCCCGGCATTATAATTGAGAAGGATACCATTGATGCAATTGTTTCTGCAGTAAAGAATATGTCCTTAAGTCAGACAGGAGCTTTGATTGTATTTGAAAAGCAGAAGAAGTTAGACAGCATAATAAGCGTAAAGGGCACCAACCTCAATGCTGAAATCTCCCGTGGACTTTTAGAAAATATCTTCGTTAAAAATACACCATTGCACGATGGTGCGGTTATTATAAAAAACGAAAAGGTTGCTTATGCACAGAGTATTTTACCGCTTTCTGATAATGAAGCAATAAGTACAGAACTGGGAACTAGGCATAGAGCAGCCATCGGTATCACTGAAAAAAGTGATGCCATAGCAGTTGTGGTTTCTGAAGAAACCGGAAAAATATCCTACGCAAAAGACGGCGGAATTCACAGAGATATAACTCCTGAAAATTTAAGAGAGGTATTGACCATAGAATTTTCAGATATAACTTCCGTGGAGGCAGATATAAGAGGGTTCTTTAAGCGAGGTGGAAAAGATGAGTAAGGAGAATACAGAGGCTAAAACAAAAATCACAGAGGAAAAGGAAACTAAAAACTATAAGACGTTTCTTAAAATAATCTGCACGATGCTTGCTCTTCTTTTGTGGTTTTATGTATCCTACGACAAAAATACTTCTACTGATACTACCTTTAAGAATATTCCGGTAAGTATCATAGGTACAGAAAGACTTGAAGAGCGGAATCTTGCGGTTTTATCAAGCGAGCTCTATGCATCAGTAAAGCTTTCCGGTGCAAGAAATATACTGTCGCGTGTGAATAAGGCGGATATAAAAGCTGTTGTTGATGTATCTGATATAACAACCGCAGGAGAACAGAATCCATTGATTACAATAATGGGAATTCCTGATTCTTTAAGCGTGCAGGAAAGAAAAATCGTATCGGGCAAGCTTGTTACTGATGTTTTGGTGAAAAAGAGCCTTGATTTGAATATTGATTTTGTAGGTAAAATGGCAGATACTGTCGTAGAGGGAGAAAAGACCGTAATACCTACTCAGGTTACGGTAAAAGGTCCGGCTACACTGCTTTCTGATATTACAGCATGGACAGATGCTATTGATATAAGTAATGTAAAGAGCAGTGAAAATATATTCAATTCGGGAATTGTTCTTAAAAACAGCATAGGGGAAGCCGTAAGATCTGACATGATTACTGTGTCTGATGCTGAAGCTACCGTTACATTAAAATGTCAAGGTAAAAAAGAGATTGAGGTTTTACCGCCCGAAATAGTGGGAAGTCTTTCCGGATACAATGTGATTGTTGAAAAAATTGAACCGGCTACAGTTGTTATAACCGGAGCGTTAGAAGATATTGAGCTTATAGACAGCGTTTCCCTTGAACCGGTTGATGCATATTATGCAGGTACATCAAAGACAATAAGAAGTGAGCTTGTATTCCCGGAAAACATTTACTGCGAAACTACCAGAGTGAATATAACATTGGGCGTTCGCAGTCTCTCCGAAGAGCTTGATGCGGAAAATACGGACAGCGGGGAATAAGGGGATTTCAGCAAAATGGCAAAAATAGTAAGCAAAGGCAAAAAAACTATTGACATTTAAGGAAAAACAAGGTATAATATACTTTGCTTGCAGAGAGGAATTGATATATGAAAGTTGACATTTCAAAAGTTAAAACTTCTGAAAGCAAGTTATTGGTAGAAGGAAATTTGGAGTTTGGCACTGTGGAATTTGACGGCAGTGAATTTAAATTCGAAAATGTTTCTTTAACCGGAGAAATTGTAAATATCGGCGGCAGTCTGGAGCTTAGAGCTAATGTTAAGGGAGGATATGAAACTTCCTGCGCAAGATGCTTGAAGCCTGTAATGAGCAGCTTTGACGCAGATATTTATGAGGATCTTACAGATGAAGAAGTGGGCGAACTTGTTTCTAAAAACGGAAATGAGTGGGATATTAAAGAGCTCGTTTTAAGCGATGTTCTTTTGGAGCTCCCTCAAAAAGTGCTCTGTGAAGATGAGTGCAAGGGTCTTTGTCCCGATTGCGGAAAAGACCTTAACGAAGGACCTTGTTCATGTGTTAAAGATGACTGGGATGTAAGATTCGACATATTAAAAAATTTCAAAGCTGACTTATAATTTATGGAGGTGTAGAAAATGGCAGTTCCTAAGGGTAAAATATCTAAAGCAAGAAAGCATTCAAGAAGAGCTAACTGGAGACTTCACATTCCCGGAATGATAAAGTGTGCTCAGTGCGGCGAATACAAAATGCCTCATAGAATTTGTCCTGCCTGCGGATATTACAACGGCAAGGAAATCGTTAAAAAAGAAGCGTAATCAAAAAAAGAACACAGTTTTTGTGTTCTTTTTTAATTTATATCGGGATTTAGGTATATAATAGAAAAGGAGGTGCAGTGCGTGAATAACATTAAGGATTATGTTTTGTGGCGTGGGGATCTGGATTTTTCATCTTCGCCTTTTAATTCGGTGGACAATCTTATATTTACCCAGATTTCCTATCTTGATTTTTCAGGCATAGTGCCTTTTGAATTAAATTCTTATATCACTTTAAAAGAAGCCTGGGAAGCTTATAAAAAAGAGGGGCGAAAGATGGAACATCTGCTTTTAGCAGATTCTATCAGGGATTTAACCGACCTTTTGGTAACTACTAAACGTTTTTCCGGATTAAAGCTTTCGGGTTATACTGAGCGTTTTGACGAAATAAAAGAAAAACAGTTTGCTGCCCTTACTATAAATTACGGAAAGGCTTTGTATGTTTCTTTCAGAGGTACCGACGATTCTTTGGTGGGATGGAAAGAGGATTTTAATTTATCTTTTATGGAAAGTGTGCCGGCACAGAGAGAAGCAGTGGTGTATTTGGAAAGAGTATTGAAGGAAGTCCGCTTTAAACCTGTTTTAATGGGAGGTCACTCAAAGGGTGGAAACCTTGCGGTTTTTGCAGCTATAAATGCCCCCAAAAACCAGAAAAAAAGAATAAAAGCTGTTTTCAATAACGACGGCCCCGGCTTTTCTGAAAACATTATAAAAAGTGAAAAATATAAGGATACAGAAAGTAAAATTATAAATATTGTTCCTGAAGGCTCCATTGTGGGACAACTTCTTAGTCATGGGACAGAAGATGTTATTATAAAAAGCAAACGCCCCATGCTTTTTCAACATGACCCCTTTTCCTGGGAAGTTTTAGGTGATGATTTTGTTTTGGCGGAAAAACTTGACGAGCGCAGTATAAAGCTTGATACGCTTATAAAAAAATGGCTTGGTGAACTTTCTAATGAAGACAGAGAAAGTATGGTAACGGCTATATATGAGCTGGCAAAAGCCTCGGAAGCTAAAACCTTAACGGAAATAATGAATGACAAAATGGGATTTTTATTGGCTCTTGGTAAAGCTGATAAGGAAATAAAAAAAGATGTGGGAAAGAGTCTAGGAAAAATTTTCGAACAAGCGGCAAAAATAATGATGAAAAAATAAAAGCAGAAACTTTCGTTTCTGCTTTTATTTTTTAAAGAGTTTTTATAAATTCCTTTGCTTTTTCAACCTGAACTGTGACAAGACCGGGAGCTCCCTTTGTCTTTCTTTCTTTAACACAGGTTTCAAGGCTTATTGCCGTAAAAAAGTCATTTTCAATTATTTCAGAAAAATCCTTAAGCACATCTAATGGAATTTCGTCAAGAGGTATATTTTTCTCTATGGCATAGGCTACCATCTTGCCAATTACTGCATGAGCATCACGGAAGGGCATCCCCTTTTTAACAAGATAATCAGCAGCGTCTGTAGCGTTGGTGTAACCGCCCTTTGCACCGCTTTCCATGTTTTCCTTTTTTACTTTCATGGTATCTATCATATCGGTAAATACGGGAAGACAAAGCTTAACTGTATCAACAGCATCGAAAATCGCTTCCTTGTCCTCCTGCATATCCTTGTTGTAGGCAAGAGGAAGACCTTTCATCATAACAAGTAAGGTTGTAAGGCTACCGTAAACCCTTCCTGTCTTACCTCGTATCAGTTCGGCAACGTCGGGGTTTTTCTTCTGGGGCATGATGCTGCTTCCCGTAGAATGGGTATCCGCCATTTCAACAAAGGAAAATTCATGGCTGCTCCATAAAATAAGCTCTTCAGAAAATCTTGAAAGGTGCATCATTATAATGGAAAGGCAAGAGCAAAGCTCAATAGCGAAATCACGGTCGGAAACCCCGTCTAAGGAGTTTTCACAAATTCCTGAAAACCCTAAAGCTTCGGCAACGTAATCTCTGTCAAGGTCATAGGTTGTTCCTGCAAGAGCACCTGAGCCAAGAGGGGAATAGTTCATTCTTGAAAGGGCATCAGAAAGTCTGCCTAAGTCCCTTTTGAACATTTCAAAGTATGCTAAAAGATGGTGGGCAAAGTTAATGGGCTGAGCTTTCTGAAGATGTGTATATCCGGGCATTATAGTATCTTTATGTAAATCAGCCAGCTTTACTAAAACCTTTATAAGGTTTATAAGATCTTCTTTTATAATTTCGCCCTCGTCTCTTAAATGAAGACGTATATCAAGGGCAACCTGATCATTTCTGCTTCTTCCTGTATGAAGCCTTTTTCCAACCTTACCGATTCTGTCAGTCAGGATTTTTTCTATGTTCATATGGATGTCTTCGGCGTCAATTAGAAATTCCACCTTGCCTAAGTCTATATCATCTTTTATTTCCTTTAATGTCTTGACTATAAGTTCTGCATCTTCTTTGGGGATAATACCCTGCATACCCAACATAGTCGCATGGGCAATGCTTCCTTTAATATCAGATGCGTACATTCTTTTATCAAAACGGATTGAAGAATTGAAATCGTCAACCTTTTTATCGGTTTTGGCAGAAAAACGACCGCCCCATAATTTTTCCATAAAATCATGCCTTTCTTGGATTTACTTTATAAGGCTGTATCAGAAGATACAGCCTTTTTATTATTTATTGTTTTTCTCTGCTTCCTGCATCATCATAGCGCGAACCTTTAAGGGAAGTCCGAAGAGGTTTATGAAGCCTTCGGCATCCTTGTGGTTGTAAAGTTCTTCGCTATCGCCAAAGCTTGCGATTTTTTCGTTGTAAAGAGAATAGGGGCTCTTTGCTCCGGCAGGAGTGATGCTTCCCTTGTAGAGCATGAGCTTAACTTCACCGGTAACTGTTTCCTGAGTGGAATCAACGAAAGCGGAAAGAGCTTCACGAAGAGGAGTAAACCAGTTTCCGTCATATACGAGCTCAGAAAATTTAATTGCAACCTGAGACTTGAAGCTCTGAGTCTGTCTGTCGAGGCAAAGATATTCAAGCTCTTTGTGAGCTGCGTAAAGGATAGAACCGCCGGGGGTTTCGTAAACACCGCGGGATTTCATACCAACAAGTCTGTCTTCTACAATATCAACAAGACCAACGCCATATGCTCCGCCGATTTCATTAAGCTTTTCAACCAAAGCAACGGGTCCTAATTTCTCACCGTCAACTGCAACGGGAATACCCTTTTCAAAGTTGATGGTAACAAATTTGGGTTCGTCGGGAGTCTCCATAGGGGGAGTAGTAAGCTTAAGCAAGCTGTCATATTTGGGCATATTGTAAGGATCTTCCAGATCCATACCTTCGTGGCTGATGTGCCAGATATTTCTGTCACGGGAATAAAGGTCAGACTTTGTAACTGGAATTTCAATTCCTCTTGCTTCTGCATAATCAATAGCATCTTCACGGGACTTGATATCCCAGATTCTCCAGGGAGCGATAATCTTAAGGTCGGGAGCCAAAGCCTTTACAGTAAGTTCGAAACGAACCTGGTCATTACCTTTACCTGTTGCACCGTGGCATATTGCAACAGCTCCCTCAGCTCTTGCTATTTCAACAAGTCTCTTGGCAATGATGGGGCGTGCATGAGAAGTTCCTAAAAGATACTTGCCCTCATAAACAGCACCTGCTTTTAATGTGGGGAAAATGAAATCTTTTACATATTCTTCTCTTAAATCCTCTAAGTAAAGCTTGGAAGCGCCGCTCTTTAATGCTCTTTCGTTAAGACCTTCAGTTTCTTTACCTTGTCCAACATCTCCGCAAACACAAATTACATCATAACCGTAATTTTCTTTAAGCCAGGAGATGATAATTGAAGTATCCAGACCGCCTGAATACGCTAAAATAACTTTTTCCTTTTCCATATTGCAAATCCTCCTAAATGTGATATAATAAATGGTATAATACTATTATACACATATTGGAATTTAAATCAAGAGCTTTATGCAAAAATATTTAAGCTGGCTTATAAAAATACGAAATATGCACATAAAAACCCGCAAATATAAATGAAGTTTGTATATTTATGCATAAAATACATAAAGAAAAGAGAAAAAAGATGATTATTCTTGGAATTGACCCCGGAATAGCTATAGTCGGTACGGGAGTTATACAGTACGAAAACAATAAATTCAAAGTCCTTTACTATGATGCAGTGACTACAAAGGCTCATACACCCATAGAAGAAAGAATAAGTCTTGTTTATGACGGCGTGGGAAAGCTTATGGATGAATTTCATCCCGATGCTCTTTCTATGGAGGAACTGTTTTTCAATAATAATGCCAAAACGGCATTTGCGGTAGGTCAGGCAAGAGGGGTTATACTTCTTGCTGCGGCAAAAAGAAATATTCCGGTTTTTTCTTATACACCGCTTCAGATAAAGCAGGCGATAACGGGCTATGGCAGGGCTGACAAAAATCAGGTACAGCAGATGGTAAAGTCCTTTCTTAATTTAAGAGCAGTTCCGAAGCCTGATGACGTGGCAGACGCATTGGCGATAGCTGTGTGCCATGCACATTCCTATGGATTTAATTCTCTTCTTGACAGATATAAATAAAAGGTATAAAAAATAAACCCTTTCGCATAGAATTTAGCGAAAGGGTTTATTTTTATGGAGGACAACTTATGAAAAGTTTTGAAAAAGACGTTATAGATAATATTTTTCTTTTGATTTTTGTCGTTTTATGCTCGCTTGGTATTTTTCTTGGTGTGCTTGCTGCGGATAAAAATCCCGATTCCCTTGAAATATTAAGAGGAGAAAGTTTTCCAGGCGAAGATTTCAAGGGGATTTTTATATGGGCTATGCTGTCAAAGCTGTTTTTTATCGCCCTTTCGTATTTAGGGGGATTAAGCATTTTTTTAACACCGCTTTTACTTATTTCGGTTTATACTAAGGCCTATTCCTACGGTTTTACTGCAGGCTGTATAGTGGCACTTTCGGGATTCGGAGGTTTTTTAAAGGTTCTAACAGGAATTTTTCTGCAAAACTTTATATTTCTTTCTGTTTTAATAATATATTCTTCCTTTGCTCTTGGAAAAAGCTTGCTTTCTTACCTTAACAGAAGAAATTATGATTATATTAAAAGGAAAAACAAATCATTCTTAAAGGCAACAGTTGTTGTTTTGATTTTAAGCGGCCTGCTTTCTTTATTGGAAACGGCAATTCAGTCAAAGCTTACGATATATACTCTGTAATTTCGTTATATTGGAGCCCCTTATGCACAGAAAGATTTATTCCTCTTGATAAAATGGCGGCAGCTCTTAAGATAATGGCATCAATGTTTTTCGGAGTAACCATTAAATTGCTCTCTTCTTTTTTTAATACTTCCTCTATAAGTTCTTCTTTGATTAAGGGAGAAAAGGTATTTAATATAACGCTTTTGGAATCTGAAACCGTGGGAACTCCCAGAGCTATTACCGGAACGCCCAGGGAATCTTCGTTTAGAGCACTTCTTCTGTTGTGAACTCCGCTACCCGGATTTATACCGGTATCGGATATCTGAATGGTTGTGCCCACATGAGAAGGACTGGCGGAAGCTAGTGCGTCTATTGCAATTACATAGTCGGGCTTAACTTTTTGGGCTACAGCTTTGAAAATTTCTGCCGATTCAATTCCGGTAATACCTAAAACTCCTGGAGCCAGTGCACAAAGAGAAGAAAGGGAGGAGTCTTTGGGAAACTCATCTGAAAGATGCCTTGTTACAATTAGCATGGTTAAAACTTCTGGACCTAAAGCATCGGGGGTAACACTTTTATTACCAAGCCCTGCCACAAAGGCAAGGCCTTTTTCTTTGCCTTTGGGAATTAACGAAGAAAGCTCTTTTGCTAAAACCAAAGATAAATCTTCGGTGAAAAGCCCTGAAGATATATGCTTCGAATGAATGGTAATATAGTTGCCTTTTTTCTTGCCGATTTTAGAAGCGGCACTGTCAGAGGAGATTGAAACCCTGTTGATTTTATAAATTTCATTTTCTTCTGTTTCTATTTTGGTTTCAGGCAAATCTTTTATATTGTTTCTGGAAAGATAAAAATTTCTTGATTCAAAGGCCAGGTCGGTACGGATTTCTTCCAAAATGGTCATTCCTTTCTTAATTTGTCAATTTGTAATAATTATTTGCAAATAATTTTCAAATATACTCTAAATTTCATCTTGAACTTTTAATGAAAGTTTGATATAATATTATCGAATATTGTAAAATACAATTTTTTCTTTAGGAGGAGTACAAAATGGAAAGACGTATGGTGGGCGAACTTGGAATTATCGCAATGCGCGGTTGCGAGGAAATGGCAGAGAAAATTGACAGATATCTTAAAGAATGGAGAAATGATTCTCCCGATACTTACATAATCAATCACAGCTGTCCCAGATTCGGAACAGGCGAAGCAAAGGCAATTGTAAATCACTCTGTAAGAGGGTATGATATTTTTATCGTATGTGATATGTTTAATTACGGTGTTACTTATAATATGTACGGACAGGCAGTTCCCATGAGTCCGGATGACCATTTTGCGGACCTTAAAAGAATTATTGGAAGCCTTGGTGGTAAAGCCAGAAGAATAAGCGTAATTATGCCAATGCTTTACGAGGGACGTCAGCATAAGAGAAGCGGAAGAGAATCTCTTGACTGTGCTATTATGCTTAAAGAACTCGAAGATATGGGTGTATCAAACGTTCTTACTTTTGATGCACATGATGCGAGAGTGCAGAACGCAATTCCCTTAAAGGGATTTGAAGATATAAAAACTTCCTACCAGATGATAAAGGCTCTTAAAAAGTCTTTCCCCGATATAACCTTTGATAAAGAAAAAATGATAATCGTTTCTCCCGACGAAGGTGGTATGAGCCGTTGTATCTTCTGCTCAACTGTTTTAGGTCTTGATCTCGGAATGTTTTATAAAAAGAGAAACTATTCCGTTATAGTAAACGGAAGAAACCCCATCGAAGCTCATGAATATCTTGGTAACAGTGTTGAGGGCAAGGATATAATTGTAATTGATGATATGATTGCGTCAGGTGATTCCGTAATCGATGTAGCAAGACGTCTTAAGGAAAGAAAAGCAAACAGAATATTCGTTTTCGCTTCCTTTGGTCTTTTCACAAACGGTCTTGAAGGCTTTGATAAGGCTTATGAAGAAGGTCTTATCACAAAAATTTTCACAACTAACATGGTATACAGACCTGAGGATGTTAAGAAGAGAGAGTGGTACGGGGAAGTTGAAATGTCAAAGTATATGGCATATATTATTGACACAATCAACTATGATAAGTCCTTAAGCGAACTTTTGAATCCTGCAGACAGAATTAAAAAGTTCCTTGAAAAGCACCAGAAATAAAGTGAAAAACTACAGCGAAAGCTGTAGTTTTTTTGTTGAAATAAAAGGATTTTTATGGTATAATGTTTCTACAAAATCACTCTGAGTCAAAAAGAGGAGTTTTACTATGAATGAGTTACTTAAAGGAATTTTAAATCAGTGTACTGAATATACCAAATGCGGCAAGGTTGCAAACTATATCCCTGAACTAGCTAAGGCAAATACTGACGAATTTGGTATTTGCGTTATAACGGATGGAGAAAAAATAAATTATGCAGGAGATTATAATAACAGCTTTACTATGCAAAGTGTTGTAAAGCCAATAATTCTTCTTGCGGCTTTAATGGACAAAGGAGAGGATTGTGTCAGAAACCTTGTGGGGGTTGAGGCTACAGGAAAACCCTTTGATGCTTTTAACTACAGTGACCAGGCACTTAAAAGAGAACATATCAATCCTATGATAAATACAGGAGCTATTGCTCTTTGCACCTTATTAAACGGTAAAAACTACGATGAGAAATTCTCCCGTCTTTTGGAGCTGGTCAGGAAAATGGCGGATAATCCGCTTCTGGAAGTGGATGAAAACGTATATAAATCAGAAAAAGCCACAGGCAATAAAAACAGAGCTTTGGCTTATATGCTTAAAGCTTACAAAATGATTGATGAAGATATAGAAGATGTTATTGATTGCTATTTTAAAGCCTGCTCCATAAAGGCGACAAGTGTTGATCTGGCAAGAATAGCCCTGGTTCTGGCGAACAAGGGAGTAAACCCCAAAACCGGCGAACAAATAGTAGATAAAAATTATGTAAGATTTGTAAATGCGGTGCTTGCGACCAGCGGTATGTATGACGGCTCAGGAGAATTTGCCGTAAATGTGGGAATTCCTGCAAAAAGCGGAGTTGGAGGTGGCATTATGGCGGTAGTTCCCGGCAGAATGGGAATAGGGATTTATTCGCCGTCTCTTGATAACAAGGGAAACAGCTTCGCAGGAATAAAAGCTCTGGAAGTGTTGAGTAAAGAATTAGATTTAAGCATTTTTTAGATTATAGCTTGCAAAAGTAAAGAAAACAATCAAAAAAGGAAATTATAATAAACGAGGTGAAATAATGACGGATTTAGAAAGAGCAAGAGAATTTTTTTCGAATGATGTTTATGCAACGGAAAGAACGGGAATTATAATTGAAGAGGTTAAAGAAAATTACGCAAAATGCAGTCTTTCTCTTGACGGAAAACATAAAAATGCTCTGGGACATGTAATGGGAGGGGTATTTTTCACTCTGGCGGATTTCACTTTTGCGGTGGCTTCAAATTTTAAAAAAGAAACTCCTACGGTAACCACCGTAAGTCAGATAAGTTATTTAAGGGCTCCAGAAGGCGATAAGCTTATAAGCGAAAGCATTTTATTGAAAGATGGCAGGCGGAACTGTTTTTACGAAATTGTAATTAAGGATAATCT
Source organism: Clostridia bacterium (assembly GCA_045123995.1). GTDB lineage: Bacteria > Bacillota > Clostridia > CAKSNL01 > HGM11501 > HGM11501. Next base: position 195,327 of record JBGVKY010000026.1, on the reverse strand, counting down.
GGAAAATATGGTAGCGAGAGTTACATTTAACGGAGCTCATCTTTAAGGAGAGTTGATTTATGAAACACGGACTTGTTTTAGAAGGTGGAGCAATGCGGGGAATGTTCACCGCAGGCATTTTGGATGTGTTCATGGAAGAGGGGATACAAGCTGACGGAGTAGTGGGAGTATCAGCTGGCGCAGCTTTTGGATGCAGCTATAAATCAGGACAAATAGGAAGAACACTACGATATAATAAAAAATACTGTAAGGACAAACGCTATTGCAGTATCTATTCTCTTATAACTACCGGTGATTTGTACGGTGCAGAATTCTGCTATAAAACACTGCCTGAAAAACTTGATATATTTGATAATGACGCTTACGAGAAAAATCCAATGGAGTTTTTCGTTGTGGCATCTGATGTAATAACTGGCAAGAGCGTTTATAAAAAATGTGACAGCTTCAGGGGAGAAAATTTAGAATGGATAAGGGCATCCGCATCCTTGCCTCTAGTATCACGGGTTGTATCCGTCGACGGCTATCAGCTTTTAGACGGAGGGATAACTGATGCAATACCATTGAAGTTCATGGAAAATCAAGGTTATGACAAAAATATTGTTATTCTGACAAGACCCGATGGATATTATAAAAAGAAAAGTAATATAAGCTTTCCGCTTAAGGCGGCACTTAAAAATTATCCTGCGGTAATCAAGGCAATGGGAAATCGTCACATTATGTATAACGGCGAGCTTGAGTATGTAAAGGAAAGAGAAAAGGAAGGAAAGGTTTTGGTTTTGAGACCGAAAAAAACTTTGCCAATAAAAAGAACCAGCCGTAGTGAAGAGGCTCTGCAGAAAACCTATGATTTAGGTCGTGAACTGGCGAAAGAAAAACTTTCTTTAGTTAAAGAATTTCTGTCACAGTAACTGTGGCGATTTTCGGGAATTTTATGGTGTTTTTAAGGTTTACAAGGCATTTTTGAAATGATATAATGCCTTAAAGGAGTGATTATATTATGTTAAAAGAAGTGCTGGAAACTAAAATAAAAGATGAATATGATGTCTGTGTCTGTGGTGGCGGATTTGCAGGTGTTGCTGCTGCCCTGGCATCTGCCCGTCAGGGAAAAAAGACTCTTTTAATAGAAAAACAGTTTATTTTGGGAGGTCTTGGAACATCAGGTCTTATAACCATATATCTGCCTTTATGCGACGGATTTGGAAGACAGATTTCTTTCGGTATAGCGGAAGAACTTTTACGTCTTTCCATAAAGTACGGAGCGGAGGATAAATACCCCGAAAACTGGCTTGAGGGAAAAGGAACAAGAACGGAAAACGACAAGCGCTTTGAAGTACGGTATAATCCTCAGCTTTGTGCTGTTTTATTAGAGCAGCTTCTCTTAAAAGAAGGGGTTACAATCCTATACGGAACACAGGTTTCCGCCGTACATAAAGAAAGCGATAAGATTGATTTTGTTATAACAGAAAATAAGTCGGGAAGGTTTGCATACAAGGTAAAAAGTGTTGTCGATGCTACTGGTGATGCTGACATCTGTACTTTTGCAGGAGCTCCCACCGATACATTCAAGCAGGGAAATATACTGGCATCCTGGTACTATTTTATAAACAAAGAGGGTTATCAATTAAATGAGTTAGGCTATGCTGATATCCCTGAATCGGAAAAGACAAAGGATAACCCCGGAACACCAAGGCTTATTGACAGAAGATTTGCAGGTCTTAGCGCTGAAGAGCTTACTGAGATGACAACTCTTTCTCATTCATACCTTTTGAAGGACTTTATCAAAAAAAGAGAAAATGATGAAATTACCTGGCCTGTTACAATGGCAACCATCCCCCAGGTAAGAATGACCAGAAAAATCGTGGGAGATTATGTTCTTTTAGATACAGAGGCTCATAAGGAATTTTCAGACTCCGTGGGAATGATAGCCAACTGGAGAAGAAGAGGGCCTGTTTACGAAGTCCCCTTTAAGAGCCTTTATTCGAGCAAAGTCAAGAATTTAATTACCGCAGGAAGATGCACATCTGTAAATGAAACCATGTGGAATTTAATGAGAGTGATTCCCTGCTGTGCAGTGACAGGTCAGGCGGCAGGTACTGCGGCTGCCATGACTGATGATTTTACTACTCTTGATGTGGAAAAGCTTCAGAATGTGCTTAAAGATAACGGTGTTGTTTTACATGAAAAAGATTTATAAGGGGATAATTATGTCAAAGAAAATAATATCGGTTTTTATGTGTATACTTCTGGTCTTTGCCATGGCAGGATGCGTGGAAAAACAGAGCGGTGCTATAGAAGAAACTGAAAACGAAACAGAATTTTTGGAAGAAAATAAAGAAAAGCTTCCTATAGAAAAACCTATGATATTTGCTTTTTCTAGTGGTGCAGGTGGATGGGCAACTGAGCTTAATTTAGATGAAGACGGAAGTTTTACAGGCGTTTTCCACGATTCTGAAATGGGTGTGGTAGGCGAAGAAAATCCCAACGGAACTTACTATATATGTAAATTCAGTGGTAAATTTGAGCTTAAAGAAAAGATAAATGAATATACATATTCTTTAACCTTAAAAGACCTTGAAACAGAAAAAGAAGAGGGAACAGAATGGATAGAGGACGGAGTTTTATATATAGCAAGCTATCCTTACGGACTTGACGGCGGAAATGACTTTTTATTATATACCCCCGACTGTCCTGTTAAAGGTCTTTTGGAAGATTTTCTTTCCTGGTGGCCAGAAAGATATAATATGAACGGAACACCTACGGTATTAAACCGTTACGGTATACACAATCTTTCGGAAAATTACGGATTTTTTGCTGATTGACGGAGGGGTTTATGAAAGCTTTAATTACTGGTGCAAGCTCAGGGCTTGGAAGGGAAATGTCAAAACTTCTATCAGAAAAAGGCTATGACATAATTGCCGTAGCAAGGAGAGAAGATAGGCTTTTAAAATTAAAGGAAGAGCTTAAAACCAATGTGGAAATTTTAATAGCAGACGTTACAGAAAAAGAAGGAATTGAAAAAATAAAGACCTATGCAAAAGATACGGATATCTTAGTAAATAATGCAGGGTTTGGAGTATTCGGAAGCTTTGGAGAGACTAAACTAAAAGAAGAGCTTAAAATGCTAGATACAAACATTTACGCTCTTCACATTCTTACGAAGATATTTTTGGAAGAATTCAGAAAGAAAAATAAAGGTCATATATTAAATGTTGCTTCCCTTGCGGCATTTTTTCCGGGCCCCTTATTTTCATCGTATTACGCATCAAAGTCTTATGTTTTAAGACTTAGTCAGGGAATAAATGAGGAGCTTAAAAAAGAAAAAAGCAAGGTAAGTATATCAGTGCTTTGCCCCGGTCCTGTACATACGGAGTTTGAAAGTGTTGCAGGTGTATCATTTGGAAAAGGCACTGAAAAGGCGGGGAAGAGCGTTATTTTGGAAAGCTCTTATGTGGCAAAATATGCCATAGAGAAAATGCTCAAGGGAAAAGAAGTAATAATCCCAGGGGCACTTATGAAAATCGGTGTTTTTTTAAGACATTTTATATCTGATAAGGCACTTTCCAAGATTTTGTACTACATACAAAGTAAGAAAATGATAAACAAAAGATAATAAAAAAGCTCCCCTTAGCGGTGTTCGCATAGGGAGCTTTTTATTATACTGCTTCGTGGAAAGTTCTTTTTATAACTTCAAGTTGCTGTTCTTTTGAAAGTCGGTGGAAGTTAACGGCATAGCCTGAAACTCTTATGGTAAGCATGGGATATTTTTCCGGGTGATGATATGCATCCATCAAAGTTTCGCGGTTTAATACATTTACATTAAGATGCTGAGCACTTTGGGCAAAGTAGCCGTCGATTATGCTTACAAGATTTGTAATTCTTGTGTTTTCCTCTTTTCCGAGAGCCTCAGGTACAATGGAGAAGGTGTTGGAAACACCGTCCTGACAAACATCTCTGTAAGGAATTTTAGCAACGGAGCTCAAGGACGCTAATGCACCCTGGATATCTCTTCCGTGCATGGGGTTAGCACCGGGAGCTAAAGGCTCGCCTTTCTTTCTGCCGTCAGGAGTTGAACCGGTTTTCTTTCCGTACATTACATTGCTTGTAATTGTAAGAACAGAAAGGGTGTGCTTTGCATTTCTGTAAAGAGCGTGCTTTTTAAGCTCGTGAATAAATCTTGTAACAATGTGAACACCGATGGAGTCAACATCATCATCGTTGTTTCCGTATTTGGGGAAGTCTCCTATAATTTCAAAGTCAACTGCAATTCCGTTTTCGTCACGGATAGGACAAACCTTTGCAAATTTAATGGCAGAAAGGCTATCTGTTGCAACGGACAAGCCTGCAACACCGAAAGCCATCAAACGTTCGGGGTCAGTATCGTGAAGCGCAAGCTGGCTCGCTTCATAGGCATATTTATCGTGCATATAGTGAATAATGTTGTTCGCTTTAACGTAGGTTGAAGCTACTTCTTTTAATACCTTTTTATAATTTGCCCAAACCGTTTCAAAGCATAATACGTCATCTTTGATAGGCTCGATTCCTGGAATAACTACTTTTCCGGAAAGCTCGTCAACACCACCGTTAATGGCATAAAGAAGACTCTTTGCAAGGTTACATCTTGCACCGAAGAACTGCATCTGTTTACCCATCTGCATTGCAGAAACACAACATGCGATAGCATAGTCATCTCCGTAAATGGGACGCATAACTTCGTCGCTTTCGTACTGAATGGAATCGGTTTTAATGGAAATTTCAGCACAGTATCTTTTGAAGTTTTCGGGAAGATGTTCGTCCCACAAAACTGTGAGGTTGGGTTCGGGAGATGAACCTAAGTTTATGAGAGTGTGAAGATAACGGAAGGAGTTTTTTGTAACCAGGCTCTGTCCGTTAATGGAAAGACCGCCTACAGCTTCGGTCACCCAGGTGGGATCTCCGCCGAAAAGCTCGTTGTAATCGGGGGTTCTTAAATGGCGTACAAGACGAAGCTTTATAATAAGCTGGTCTATAAGCTCCTGAGCTTCATCTTCTGTGATGATGCCTGCTTCCAAATCTCTCTGGATATAAATGTCAAGAAAAGTAGAAGTTCTGCCGATTGAGGTTGCAGCACCGTTATTTTCCTTGATACCTGCAAGATAAGCCATATATAAAGCCTGAACTGCATCACGGGCGGAAACTGCGGGCTTTCTTATATTAACACCGTAGGAATCAGCCATGATTTCCATGTCCTTTAACGCCTTTATCTGCATGGAAACTTCTTCTCTGAGTCTTATGGTGTGCTCATTCATGTCGCCGTTTAATTCCTGTAAATCTTCGTTTTTAACTTCGATAAGTCTTTCTGTTCCGTAAAGAGCAACTCTTCTGTAATCGCCTATAATTCTTCCACGTCCGTAGGCATCCGGAAGACCGGTGATAAGACCTGCATGACGTGCTGCACGGACAGATTCGGGATAAGCATCAAAAACACCCTGGTTGTGGGTTTTTCTGTATTCTGAGAAATGAGCATGGATAGTTTCGTCCATTTCATAGCCGTATTCCTTAAGGCTCTTTTCTGCCATTCTCATACCGCCGTAAGGGTTTATCATGCGTTTCAAGGGAGCATCGGTCTGAAGACCGACGATAACCTCGTTTTCCTTATCTATATAACCGGGAGCGAAATTGCAGATACCGGAAATTTTATTTGTTTCCACATCTAAAACTCCGCCTTTTTTTAGCTCTTCGGCTAAAAGCTTAACGCATACATCCCATACTTTCTTAGTCTTTTCGGTAGGAGGAACTAAGAAAGAGGAGTCTCCCTGATATTCTGTATAATTTCTCTGTATAAAGTCACGAACGTCAATTTCGCGTTCCCATCTTCCGCCTTTGAATGCTTTTCTCTCTGTCATATAAATCCTCCTATATATTTTGAAAATGTTTTATCCTTAAAATTTCGGTTTTTTCCTTATCCATCTGGGGGATGTTTTCCATGGGATAGGGAATGCCCAGTTTTTTATATTTATGTGCTCCCAGCAAATGGAACGGCAAAAGCTCAACGCTTTGGGTGTAGGGGATGTTTTCCTTTATATATTCCTTAAGCGAGAGCATATATTCGTCATTATCGTTATAGCCCGGTATAACAACCTGTCTTACTATAACGGGGGTTTTTGATTTTTTAAGAGCTCTCTGAAATTCTTCCGTTTCCTTTATATCTTTCTTGCAAAGGGCTTTGTATTTATCGGGGAGTACTGCTTTAACATCATACAAAACAAGGTCGATAAGCGAAAGAATTTCATCATAGTCGCCCATGCCAACTCCAGAAGTATCAAGGCAGGTGTGGATTTCTGCATTTTTCATATCTTTAAGAAGAGCAATGAGAAAATCCTTCTGAAGCAAAGGCTCGCCACCTGAGAAGGTAACTCCGCCACCGCTTTTATCAAAATAGGGCTTTAAACCGATGAGTTTTTTGGAAATATCCGAAGAATCTACCAAAGTTCCATGATTTTTAGCCCAGCTTTCGGGATTGTGACAAAATTCGCATCTTAAATTACAGCCTTGAAAAAATACAACGGCTCTGATGCCGGGCCCGTCAACAAGCCCCATTGATTCAATTGAATGTATTCTTCCCGTAGCCACAAAAATCATCCTTTTTGGCTTATTATTTAGAGTATTTTATAAAAAAATTCAAGAAAGTTTGAAGTATCGATATTTTTATGCTTACAAACCCAATTTGAGACAATTTCTATTATATGTTAAAAAAAGGCATTTGTCAATATATATTGTGGATTTAAATTGGATTAAATACTATATATAGTGTTTTTTGTCAAATTGCATATTATAAAAATAAATAAATTGATAATTTTGTATAAAACGGAAAAAACGCATATCGCAGAAGCGATATGCGTTTGGTTTTAATCGGGACATTCCCAGCGTCCGTAAATTCCGCAGGGAAGAATTAAAGGGGAATTTTTAACCGGAAGACCTATTTCTCCCGAGGATATTGTTCCTTTATATTTTCCTATTGTTAGGTATAAAATATTTTCAAGCACAGTAGGAGCAAGACCTGTTGTATAGGAATTTATAAGGAAGAAAAGGGGATTGTCGCTTAAAACACGGCTGCATAAATCAACTAAGCCGAAAAGATTTTCTTCCAGACTCCATACTTCTTTTCCGGCACCTCTTCCGTAGGAGGGGGGATCCATGACTATGGCATCGTATGTGTTACCACGTCTTATTTCGCGTTCCACGAATTTTCTCACGTCATCAATGATGAATCTCTGGGGTCTGCCTGAAAGCCCTGAAAGAGCCACGTTTTCCTTTGCCCAGGATGTCATTCCCTTGGAGCTGTCCACATGGCATACGAAAGCACCTGCAGAAAGGCAAGCAACGGTTGCGCCGCCGGTATAAGCAAAGAGATTAAGAACTCTTATGGGACGGTTTGCATTTTTGATTTTTTCTATCATGTAGTCCCAATTGACCGCCTGTTCGGGAAAAAGACCTGTATGCTTAAAGCCCATGGGTTTTACATAAAAGGACAAATTTTTATAGTTAATCTGCCATTTTTCGGGAAGTTTTCCGAAGTATTCCCATTTTCCACCGCCAGAAGAGGAACGGATATAGTGAGCGGTAGCTTTCTTTATATAATTTTCTTTGGATTTTTTAGGCCATATAACCTGGGGATCAGGTCTGATAAGGGTGAATTCGCCCCATCTTTCAACTTTTTCCCCGTCGTATAAATCTAATATTTCGTAATCTTTCCAGTCTTTAGCAACTCTCATTATTGTTTTTCTCCTTTAAATCAAAAGGCGGATTTATCCTGAAAATTTCGCCCTTAAGATAATTAAGACGTCCGGAATCTTCCTTAAAATCAAATTTAAGACAAAAAGCACAAAGCTTTTGTTTTCCGTTTCCGCCACCATACTTAAAATCCCCCAAAATAGGACAACCAATAGAAGCTAAGTGCGCCCTTATCTGATGGGAACGGCCAGTAAAAAGCTCCACTTCGAGCAAGGATAAATTTTTGTCATTTTCTATAACACGGTAACCTGTTTTGACAGAAAGGGAGGATGGCTTTTTTTCACTTACGATTTTTGAAATGTTTTTCTCTTTGTCTTTTAAGATATAACCTGTTAAAATATTTTCTTTTTTATCGGGAGTTCCTTTCACAATGCATCTGTATAATTTGGTTATTTCCCGGTTTTTGATTTTCTCGTTAAGTATTCTTAAGCTTTCTGCATTTTTTGCGGCGATAACCAAGCCTGACGTATTGACATCAAGTCTGTTGCAAAGGGCGGGGGCGAAGGTCTTTTCTTCGTTTGGGTTAAATTCACCTTTTTTGAAAAGATAGCTTTTTACATATTCGGACAATGCCTTATCACCGGGTTCATCAGGCTGGCTTTTAAGCCCCTGAGGTTTATTTATAATTAAAATATCTTCGTTTTCAAAGACGATATCCAAAGTAAAATCAAAATTACGGACTACTTTCTTGTAATCTTTGAAAAAAGAGTCATCTATGAAAAAAGACAGAGTATCACCGGTACATAAGATATAAGATCCCGGCACCTTTTTTTTGTTGACCTTAATGTGGCCGGTTCTTAAAAACCTATATAAAAGGGATTTGGGAATATCTGCAATTTTCGTTATATATTTATCTAATCTTCGACCGGAATCATTTTCGTTTACAACAAAGCTTTTCATATTGCCCTCCAATCATATTAGAGATTTTAACATATAAAGAAGAAAAAAGCAATAAAAAATGCAAAAAACACAGTTGGGGAACTGTGTTTTTTGCTCTTATTTGAGATATAGGAGAGGAAAATGAAAAACTTGTAGGGCGTATATATGCTCTACAAGTATATATTACCATACCGTTGTTAAATAAGTATAGCTAAAATAAAAATAAAATGTTAACTTTTGATTTCAATTATCTATTGCAAAAAAGGTGTTTTTGTGATAGAATAATCTAGTACTATTATAGTCACAAAAGATTTTAATGTAAGTGGTGACCTTATGATAAAAGCAGAGAATGTAAAATCTAAATATATGAATGAAAATGATTCTGGTTTTGTGCTTTGCGGAGTAAATCTTCAGATTAAAAAAGGAGAATTTGTCGCGATTTTGGGACATAACGGTTCAGGGAAAAGCACTCTTGCAAAACATTTTAATGGTATAATGCAACCTTTGACCGGGGATGTGTTTGTTGACGGAATCAATACAAAAGATGAAGAGAGAATATACGAAATAAGGCAGAAGATCGGAATGGTTTTTCAGAACCCTGATAATCAGATGGTTTCTTCCGTTGTAGAAGACGATGTGGCGTTTGCTCCTGAAAATCTTGGAGTTCCCAGGGAAGAAATAAGAAAAAGGGTGGATTTTGCCCTAAAAGCGGTGGGAATGTATGATTACCGCCATAAGACACCGCATCTTCTTTCAGGAGGACAGAAGCAAAGGGTTGCCATTGCGGGGATAATCGCCATGAGTCCTGAGTGTATTGTTCTTGACGAATCTACTGCCATGCTTGATCCCGAGGGCAGAAAAGACGTTATTGAAACAATTATAAAACTCAATAAAGAAGAAGGAATAACGGTGGTTTTGATTACCCATTTCATGGAAGAGGCAGCAAGGGCAAAAAGGGTTGTTGTCATGGATAAGGGTAAGGTGTTAATGGACGGCACACCCAAAGAAATTTTCAAAGAGCATGAGGAACTTAAAAAAATTGGGCTTTCTGTTCCACAGTCGGCAATGCTTATACAGGAACTTAAAAAATGCGGCGTTTCAATCGAAAGTGAAGCTATTGACGTAAAGGAAGCAGCAAATGACTTAATTGCCTTTTTTGAGAAAAGGGGGATTTTAAATGATAGAACTTAAAAATGTTTCTTACATTTATTCTCCGGATTCTCCCTTTGAAACTGCGGCTCTCAAAGATGTTACGCTCACCATAGGCGAAGGTGAATTTGTGGGAGTTATTGGTCATACAGGTTCCGGAAAAAGCACTCTTGCAAATATCATGGGCGGTGTTCTTAGGCCCACGGACGGAAAGGTTTTTATTGACGGCGAGGATATAACTCAGATGAAAAGCGTCACCAGAAAGCTCGGCGGGAAAATCGGAATTGTTTTTCAGTACCCCGAATATCAGCTTTTTGAAGAGACGGTATATAAAGACATAGCATTCGGTCCTAAAAACCTTGGTCTTACGGAAGAAGAGGTAAGAAAAAGAGTTGTTGAGGCGGCCAAAATGACCAATGTACCTTTTGAACTTTTTGAAAAATCACCTTTTGAGCTTTCGGGAGGACAGAAGAGAAGAGTTGCTATTGCAGGGATTTTATCAATGAAGCCTAAAATGCTGATTTTAGATGAACCTGCAGCAGGTTTGGACCCCGAGGGAAGGGAAGAAATTTTAGGACAGATTAAAAAAATGCATTCAGAATACGGTATAACTGTTATTTTAGTGTCTCACAATATGGAAGACGTAGCGGAAATCTGTGAAAAAGTAATTGTTATGTCAAAGGGTGAAGTATTAAAATATTCTCATATTGACGAAGTTTTCAGACATAACGAACTCATTAAAGAAAACGGGCTTGCAGTTCCGGAAATAACAGAGATAATGAGCCTTTTGAAAAAAGCAGGAATACCCGTAAGGGATGATATATTCAGGCTGGATGACGCTAAATGCGAAATCCTTGAAGCTTTGAAAGGGGGGCAACTTTGATGGAGATAGGAATCGGACAGTATTACCCCGGCAATTCATTTCTTCACAGACTTGACCCCAGAACAAAAATCATCTTTGTATTATTTTACATGGTTATGATTTTTATTGCCAAGGATATTTTGAGCTTTCTTTTACTGGGAGTTTTCACCTTGTTGGTAATCTTTTTAAGCAAGGTTCCTTTCGGTTATTATTTTAAAGGATTAAAACCAATTCTTTTTATAATGGTTATAACATCTCTGCTTAATCTTTTTTTATCAGGCGGAGAAGTGATTTTCAAAGTACCTTATTTAGGATGGACAGTAACCGATGAGGGATTAAGACTTTCTGTTTTCATGATTTTAAGATTGTCTTTTCTGCTTATAGGAACCTCGGTGCTTACGTTTACAACATCCCCTGTGGTACTTACAGACGGAACGGAAGCACTTTTAAGACCACTTTCCGTAATTGGCTTTCCATCGCACGAAATAGCCATGATGATGACTATAGCTTTAAGATTTATTCCTACATTTGCAGAGGAAGCGGATAAAATCAAAAAAGCTCAGGCGGCAAGAGGGGCGGACTTTTCCTCGGGGAATATATTTACGAAGGTTAAAGCACTCATTCCTATTTTAGTACCTCTCTTTGTGGGAGCCTTCAGGAGAGCGGATGAACTTTCTGTGGCAATGGAATCTAGATGCTACAGAGGCGGAGAAGGAAGAACAAGCCTTAAAAAGCTTGAATTCGGAAAGAGAGATTTTCTGTCTTTCTTTGTACTTTTGCTTTTGACTGTAGCAATTATTCTTATTAAGATTTTCTAAAAGAAGGGAATTTTTATGGCAAACATAAGAATATGGCTTAAATATGACGGTACCGATTTTCACGGCTATCAGGTGCAGAAAAACGGATTTACAGTTCAGGAAGCGCTGGAAAACGCCATATCGAAGATAACTGGAGAGAAAATTTCAATTACCGGATGCAGCAGAACGGATGCAGGGGTTCATGCTTATATGTATGCGGCTAATTTTTTCTCGGAAACTAAAATACCCATGGATAAAATGCCTTTGGCCATAAATACAGCACTTCCTGACAGTATAAGGGTTTATAAGGCGGAACTTACTGAGGATTCCTTTCATGCCACATATTCTGCCAAAGAAAAAACTTATGAATATACCATAGATACAAACATAATAGCAGACCCTTTCTTAAAAAGATATGCATGGCATTTTTCTTACGATCTTGATATTGGAAAAATGAAAGAAGGCGCGCAGTTTCTGATAGGAAAGCATGATTTTTCAGCCTTTATGGCTTCAGGAGCACAGGTTAAAACTACGGTAAGGACAGTCAAGAATATAGAAATTACCGAAAAAGATAAAATAATAACCTTAAAAATTACGGCAGATGGCTTTTTATACAACATGGTAAGGATTATAACGGGAACGTTAGCCTATTGCGGAATAGGCAAAATAGTGCCTTCTGATGTCAAGGTTATACTCGATTCTAAAAAAAGAGCATTAGGCGGAATTACAGCACCGCCCGAGGGATTGAAACTCATATCAATAGTTTATTAAGGAATGATTTTTTTGAAAAAAAGAAATGCTTTTATTTATTTACTGGTATTCATTTTAATAATCGGAACTGCATTTTATTATGCCTATAAAAACAAGGAAACAGATGGTGAAGATTACATTTCCTCGAAAGAAAATGCAGAAGATTATATTCTTGATAAGTACGATAATGGATTTGTTACCTATAACGGTAGTGAACTTATACATTATGACCCCAACATGGAGCAAAAGTGGGTTCTTGCCATAGATGAAGAGGGTGCAAATTTAAGTGTAAATGATAAATATATTCTTATTTCGGGAACGCAGAGTAATAAAATATATCTGGTAAAAGACGGGAAACTTATTTATGAATCGAAGATTCAAAAGGATTTAAAAAGTGCAACCGTTAACGAAAAAGGATATGTTACGGCACTTACTTCCGACAAGGGATATAAGGGACAGTGTCTTATTTACGATGCAAAGGGAAATAATCTTTTGGAGTATTCCTTTGGCGAAAAATACATACTGGGAGCTTATCTTGCGTCGGATAATAAAACTCTTGTGTTAAATACAGTTGAAGATGGCGATGTGAATTATCTCTGCAAGGTTTTATTTATGGATTTGCAAAAAGGAGAAATAAAAAACGAAATTACTGAAGATAAGGTTATTTCCTACTTAAGAATGTATAAGGATAAGGTGTTTATCGGAACTGACGATAAAATTTCCTGCTTTAATAAAAGAGGAAAGCTCATCTGGGAACATTCCTTTGACAAGGACAGTGCTCTTTATATAGGATTTGACCAAAACTATGCGGTAATGGTTTTGAAAACAAAAGAAAACTTTGGCGGAAATGAGGTTTTGACCTTTAGCTTAAGCGGAAGACTTAAAGGAAGATATGTTTCTGATTCCCAGATTTCTGCCTTTGATACATCAGGAGGATTTTCTTCTGTTTATGTAAATGATGAAATTCTGCTCCTTAATAAAAGAGGTCATGTAACAGGGAGAGTCGACGCGGATTCGAATATCCGGAGGATAAAACTTTTTAAGGATGCGAACAGGGTTATGGTTATTTCGAATACAGCGTTTATGAAAAGATTCGGAAGGTAAGGGGATTTTATGATACTTGACATTTTAACTTTGATTATAATAGTTTTTTGTCTGTATTCCGGGATGAAGAAAGGATTTGTCAAGAGTTTTTTTTCAACGGCATCCTTTGTTATAGCTCTGGTTTTAACATTATCTACGGTTAATCCTGCTTTTGAATATGTGAAAGAAACCGATTTCGGAAAAGCTATCTATGAAAAAACAGAAATCAATTTTATTGAAAAGGGCGAAAAAAAAGAAGAGGAACTCTCACAGAAATTTTTCATAAATACCGAAGAAATTATCGAGGGAGCCGATACTCTTGAAGAAAATATATCTTCGGGAGTAGGAAATCTGGTTTTACGTTCCCTTTGTTCAGTGGTTTTATTCTTAGCGTATACTCTGGTACTTAAATTGCTGTCAGGTATTTTGGATGCTCTGTTCAGTCTTCCGGTACTTAATGCATTCAATAAAGCCGGAGGAATACTGGCAGGCGGGATAAACGCTTACATATTCATGGTTATATTATCAGGTCTTATTATGCTCCTTATGTCAACGACTCTTGGAGAAACGCTGATGGGTCAACTGGAAGAATCTAAAATAGCCATCTGGTTTTACAAAAACAATCCCCTGTTTTAAAGGAGAACATTATGAAAAGAATAATTTCTTTTATAATTTTAATATCTTTTATGTTTTCTCTCTCAACTTCAAACGCAAATGTTTTGGAAAACCACGGGGCAGAGGTGGTATCTTTTGCCCTGTATAAAGATGGAGAGAAAGTTTTATCATCGGAAGATAATGGTATTTACCCTATAGGGTCCCTGAGTAAAACCTTTACTGCAACTTTGATAATTTCCCTTTCAAAGAAAGGGCTTTTACACCTTGATACTCCGATAGTTAACTATTTACCTGAATTTTCCATGGCGGATGAAAGGGATAAAGATATAACATTAAGAATGTTACTTAACCACACAGCGGGTCTTTTCGGATCTACATTAAAAAATTCCATGCTCTACAAGGAAAAAAGCACCTGGAATCACGATAATTTATTAAATTTCCTGAAAGATCAAAGGCTTAAGAGCGCTCCAGGTGAAATAGAATCCTATTCAAACGACGGATATACTCTTTTGGAAATTGTGTCTGAACGTGTTACTGAAAAAAGTTATACCGAGCTTCTTCATTCAGAACTTGACTTTTTGCTTGGTGATAAAATAATAAAAACCGCATGGGAACTGGAAGAACCCTTAGAGGATATGGTAAATTCACTTGCCGCAGGCGGTCTTTACGGGAATGCCGATGCCCTTTGTGTTTTTGCAAACAAGTTATCTTGCGAAAAAGAAATTATTGATATAATGACCGGGGAAAGAATAAATAAAAAACCTCTTGAAACCTTTGGCATGGGCTGGGACAACATAGAGGCATATCCTTTCGGTAAATACGGAATAAAGGCTTTAACAAAGGGAGGGGATACATTGAGCTATCATACAGCTCTTGTTACTCTGCCTGAAATGGGAATCTCGGCATCATACATACTAAAAGGTGGGTCAAGCATTCTGGCGGAATCCATGGCGGTTAAAATGATAACGGATTATCTGTTAAAAGAAAAAAATATAGAAATAGATTTTTATGAATTCAAAAAGCCTGAAGAAACTTTATATACTGAAATTCCCGAAGAATTCAAAGGAGTTTATATTTCCAATGCTGCCCAGTATACCTTTGATATAAGGGGTGATTTCGGAGTGCTTAAGAATTTATACACAGGAGCTCAAACGAATCATAAATATCTGGGGAACGGTGTTTTTGATGCAGGGAAGGGAATTATTTCTTTTGTTTCTTTTAATGATGAACTTTTCATGACTTACGAGGGGATAGAGACGCTTTCAGAAAAGGAGAAATATTCCTTCGGCTATTATCTGGGAGTAAAAAAAGAGGCGGAAAGTGAAATTCCGGAACACTGGAAAGAAAGAAACGGAAAAGTTTATTTTGTTTTGGACGAGGCGTATAATTCGGGGCTTTATATGACCGGAATACCTGCTACAAATATATACTTTGCGGAAAACATAGGTAATTATCTTGGGTATATGAAATTAGCCGGCTCCCAGAAAGCTATGGCGGATATTTCACTTCCCGGGGCATACGGAAGGGATTTAACGGATATAGAGATATTTATAAAAGAAGGAAAGGAATATCTTAAAGCCCAAGGGTGGATGTTTTTGGATTCTTCAGCTATAAATAATATTTATAACGGAGAAAAGTCTCTTTGTACTATTTTACCCGACGGTTATGCCCGCTGGTTTAAATCCGGTGAAGCACAAGGTAAAAAAATCAGTGCAGAACTTACCGGAAAGGGAATGTTTGCTCTTTTTAATTCGGATGGACTTTGCGTATATTCATCCCTTTCAGGACAAGGGGAAGCAAAAGTTCCCGAAAACGGATATGTTTTATTTGCAGGTGAAAAAGGAACAGTTTTTAACATAACATTAAATTAAAATTTAATCAGAGTAGAAACTTTTGCGTAAAGTGTCAGAAGGACGGGGAGTTGCCTTTTGAACGAAAACGTTGACCGTTGCGGTAAAGGTTTCGCATCCCGCTGGAGCATAAAGGAAATCTCCTTGTGTATTAGCGAGAAATAAAAAGGAGGTTTATTTATGAAATCAGTTTTGAGAAAAATCACCACAAAAGAGCTTTGTATAATATCGATGCTTCTTGCAATAACCGTTGTACTTTCGTATTTATCAGGATATTTAAGAATAGGAACTGCTATTAAATTTTCTGTAAGCTTTATATCGGTTTACCTTTCCGGAGCACTCTTCGGACCTTTTATAGGGGGGCTTGTGGGTGCTATGGCAGATATCATATCCTGCCTTGTAAATCCCGTAGGTGCACTTATATGGCAGCTTACTGCCATTGAATTTATATACGGGGCGTCTTTTGGATTCTTTTTTGGGAATAAAAGGAATGAAAAACTGAAAAACAGGGATATTTTATTAAGAGCGGTATCCTGTTCAAGCTTTCAGTTTATAATAAATGTTTTTCTTAAAACACTTGTACTTAAAAATCTCGGTTATGTGCCTGATAATTACAAAGTTGCACTTTCCATAAGGCTTCCGGGATGTGTGGCAATGCTTATTCTTATGATTATTGCGCTTTTTATAGCGGAGAAGTATTATATAAGAAAATTCAGAAAAATGGTTAGAAGTTAAAGGTAAAATAATCCTTTACTTATTTATAAAAAAGTGTTATAATAAATCATTGTACGAATTTTAAGAAAGGATGAACTTAAAATGTCAAACGAAGAAAAGAAGTATTTTGAATTTAAGGGCAAGCCCTTTATCCGTCGCGGAGACGTTCTTTTTTACGGCGACCCCAAGGAAAAATATCTTGTTAAATTTATCATAAAGAATCATGGTAAAGCAGGAGAAAAAGATGTGGCTGACGCAGTAACTGTTCAGCTTATAACCAACACCTTCGGCGAAAAAGACCGTGTAATAAAGCAGGCAGAAAGAGACGGGCTTTACAGAGCATTTGACGTTGGGGAATACTGGCTTACCGAGGCACTCGAGACAATGAAAGCGGAAGGAAGATAAAACATGTCCGGTTTTTGGAAAGATAACAATAACTACACTATGCTTTGCGATTTTTACGAACTTACGATGGCAAACGGATATTTCGAAAGCGGCATGGAAGATCAGATTGCCTATTTTGATATGTTTTACAGAACAATTCCCGATAAGGGTGGTTATGCCCTTATGATGGGAACTGAACAGCTTGTCGAATATATTGAAAAGCTTAAGTTTGATCCTGACGACATTGAGTACTTAAGAGGGAAAAAGATTTTTTCCGAAGGCTTTTTAGAATATCTTTCCACCATGAACTTTTCCTGCGACGTCTGGGCTATTGAAGAGGGGACACCTATTTTCCCCGGAGAGCCGATTGTTATAGTAAGAGGTCCTGCGCTTCAGGCTCAGTTTGTGGAGACTATGATTTTGCTTACGGTTAACCATCAGTCACTTATCGGAACAAAAGCCAACAGAATAGTCAGAGCGGCTCAGGGCAGAGCGGTAATGGAATTTGGTTCACGCCGTGCCCACGGTTATCACAGTGCTATATATGGGGCAAGAAGTGCCTATATTGCAGGTTGTATGGGTACAGCCTGCACCATAACAGACAAGCTTTTCGGAATTCCCGCTCTTGGTACCATGGCTCACAGTTGGGTACAGATGTTTGACTCGGAATATGAGGCTTTCGCAGCTTATGCAAAATGCTATCCTAATGACTGCACACTTTTGATTGATACATATAACGTATTAAAGTCGGGACTTCCCAATGCAATAAAGGTTTTCGATGAGATTATAAAGCCTATGGGAGCAAGACCCAAGGGAGTAAGAATAGACAGCGGAGACGTCACATATCTTTCTAAAAAAATAAGGAAAACTTTAGATGAAGCAGGCTATCCCGACTGTAAAATAGTCGTGTCCAACTCACTTGATGAATATATTATACGTGATACCATTATGCAAGGAGCCGAAATTGACTCCTTCGGTGTAGGAGAAAGACTTATAACAGCAAGCTCTGCTCCTGTTTTCGGCGGTGTATATAAACTTGTTGCTGTGGAAAAGGACGGAGAGGTTATACCAAAGATTAAGATAAGCGAAAACAGTGCCAAAATTACCACTCCCGGCTTTAAACAGGTTCACAGACTCTATAGTAATGAAACAGGAAAAGCCATTGCTGATGTGGTAACTCTCCACGATGAGGAAATAGATGAAACTAAACCATATACACTTTTTGACCCTGTTGATACCTGGAAAAAGAAAGTTGTAACTGACTATAAAGTCAAAAAGCTTTTAACTCCTATATTTAAGTCTGGCAAGTGTGTTTACGAGTCAAAACCCATAAGCGAGATAAGGGAGTATTGCAAGGAGCAGGTTGACGCTCTGTGGGAAGAGGTTTTAAGATTTGAAAACCCCCACAGATATTATGTGGATTTGTCTGAAAAACTCTGGAAGGTAAAGCAGTCTATGCTTGAACAATACTCAAAGTGATATAAATAAGAGCGGTAACGCTCTTATTTTCGTATTTATCAAAAAATACGCCAATATTTTACATAATGTTTACATTTTGCTAATCCGGAATATACAAAAAAGTGTTATTATATCTTAGTAAAGTATATAAGGGGGAAATTTCTGTGACAGAAAAAGTTAAAAACATTTTTTCATGCTTCAAAAATAAAACAACAAGGAAAATAGTAATCATTGTCTCGGTGGCTTTGTTGGTGGTTTTTGCCTCAGTTTTTGCAATTTCCTTATTAAGTAAGGATGAGGAAACGGAGAAAAAAGAAATAATGACCGGAAAACCAACGATAAGCACAATTGAGCTTACAGTATCCGGATCCGGCACACTTGAGCCTTATGACAGATATGAAATAGTGTCCTTGGTGACGGGGGACATAAATGAAGCTCCTTTTGAAGAAGGAGATCTGGTAAATGAAGACGATGTAATCTATGTAATCGATCACGAAGAACAGGATAATTCAATAACAGAAGCTAAAATAAAAAACAAGCAGTATCTGGATGAAAGCGAATATAAGAAAACCCTTGAAAAATACACCATAAGGGCAGAAACTGATGGTATTTTAACAGATTTTACTTTGAAAGCCGAGGATAAAATAGGCGCCAACAGTAAAATCGGAACCATTCATAATTATGACGAAATAGTTGCGACTGTTCCTTTTAATGCAGCCCAGTTTTCTAAAATAAATGAGGGAGATGAACCAACAGTTTATCTTTATCCCTCAATGTATACAACGAAAGGAGAAGTTACATATAAAAGCTATGAAGCAGGAGGATTCTCAGGCGGTGCAGTTTACTATGACGTGGAAATAACCGTTAAGGGAGAAAACTTCACTATTACAGATACCTCTGTAAGTGCTACGATTCATACTGCTTTTGGGGATATAGATTCACCTGCATCGGGAACATTGGAATATAAAGAGCCTTCTATTATACTTTCACAGGTTTCCGGAGAAGTAATACAAATCCCATCCAACATTAAAAATGGTGCAAAGGTCAAAAAGGGAGATGTACTGCTAAGACTTGATACGTCCGATTTTCTGGAACAGAAGACGCTGGCAGATATTTCCTATAACAGATTATTATTAAATCTTGATAAATACAGTATTAAAGCGCCGATAAGCGGAACGGTTATCACCAAAAACTATAAAAAAGGTGACACCATTTCAGGAGGCGGTAATTCCGGTTTACCTCTTATGGTAATTGCAGATATGTCAGCTATGAAGTTTATATTTTCTGCAGATGAAACGGATGTAGATAAAATAGAAGTGGGACAGGAAGTAATAGTTAAGGCAGATGCGGTAGAAAATAAGAGATTCAGAGGCATCGTTGAAACAGTTGCAGCAGAAGGAACATCATCAAACGGAGTTTCTTATTATGATGTAACCGTTGTTGTATCAGATTACGGACAGAATGACGAGGAGGGAACACTTCGATCAGGCATGAATGTCTCAGCAGAGATAGTTTATGAAAAGAATGAAAATGCCCTCTGCGTTCCGGTATCTGCAGTTACAACCATAAATAACGAGTCATATGTATTTGTAAAAGGTATGGTGAAAGAAAATGCAGAGCCTAATAAAGGAGGAGAAAAAAATAATCTTACCGTACCGGATGCTGATAAAAAAGGTAACAGAGAAGATTTTATAAAAGAAAGACTCAATCAAATCACCCCGGAGGGCTTTACTGCTGTAAAGGTTGAAGTGGGTGCTTCAAACGGAATGTTTGTGGCTGTGCTTTCGGGATTAAATCTGGAAGATGAAATATATCTGGCAGAAAATAATAACGTAAAGAGTCCTGTGGGACAAAGAGAGAGTACAGGACTTTCCGGCGGAATGATGAGCAGCGGTATGCCCGGCATGATGGGCGGCGGTATGATGGGCGGCGGTATGCCAAACAGAAATATGACCCCATGAGATGAGGGCTTAAATATGATACTTATAAAAGATTTATATAAAATATATAAAATGGGTGATACCGAAGTTCGTGCCCTGGACGGAATAACTCTTCATATAAAACCCCGTGAATTCGTGGCCATAATAGGTCCTTCAGGAAGCGGAAAGTCAACTCTTATGAATATGATCGGGTGTCTGGATACGCCCACGAGCGGCGAATATTTTCTTAATGGTGAAAACGTTAGTCATCTTTCTGATGACAGACAGGCAAGCATCAGAAATAAAACCATAGGATTTATATTTCAGCAATATAATCTTCTTCCGAAAATATCTGCTGTTGAAAATGTGGAATTACCTCTTTTATACAGAGGCGTACCCTTGAATGAAAGACGTAAAATTGCCATGGAAGCTTTAAGAAAGGTTGGCATGGAAAAAAGAGCAAAACACATGCCTAAAGAGCTTTCAGGCGGTCAGCAGCAAAGAGTTTCTATTGCAAGGGCATTGGCAGGTAATCCGCCTTTGATACTGGCGGACGAACCTACGGGAGCGTTGGACTCAAAAACTGGTGAAGAGCTTATGATTATGCTTAAAAAACTGCATAACGAGGGAAACACCATTGTCCTTATTACACACGATTCCGACGTTGCTAAAAAAGCAGAGAGAATAATAAGAATCCAGGATGGGAAAATCACTGAAGACAAGGAAGCAGATGGAGAGGTGATTTGCCAATGACAGGTTTTATATCATCAGTAAAAATGGCATGGGGAAGTATTATATCGAATAAAATGAGAAGCTTTTTAACCATGCTTGGTATTATAATCGGAGTAGGGGCTGTAATTATTTTGGTCAGCCTGGTGGAAGGCGTTTCTTCCGAGGTTGAAGACAGCTTCAGTCAGTTGGGAACAACCAGTGTAAATGTTTCAGCGAGAAGCCGTTTCGCTACAAGAAGCTTCGATTATGAAGATATAGAAGAGCTTGTATTTGAAAACTCCGAAATAATAAAAGGATTCACCCCAACAGCGCAGGCTTCTGCAACTTTAAGAAATGGAGGGAACAACGGCAGTACTACTGTTACAGGTGTTAATGATTACTACTGGATATTGAATGATTTGGATACTCAACTGGGCAGAAAAATCAACGACCTTGACCTTGAAAACAGCTCCAAAGTTATTGTTATAGGCGAGTGGAATGCAATCCAGTATTTCGGAAGTTGCGAAAATGCAATAGGGAAGACTTTGAAGGTAAACGGGCTTCCTTTTACGGTTGTGGGAATTCAGGAAAGAATAACCGAAGACGTAGAACAATACGGTTCTGATGACAGAGCATATATACCCTATACTACAGCGGTAAAAACATTGGGTGTTGGAGCATTGTCTTCTTTCACTCTGGATGCTGTAAATACAGACTGTATCAATGATGTTATAAATGTTGCAAAAGAATTCATGTATGACATATATAAAGATGAAAACAGATATACCGTGAGTAATCTACAGACAGTTGTTGATATTTTAGATGAAATGATGGGAATGATGTCCGGAGTTTTGGCTGGTATTGCAGGAATTTCTCTTTTGGTTGCGGGCATCGGTATCATGAATATAATGCTTGTATCTGTAACGGAAAGAACAAGGGAAATAGGCATCAGAAAGGCTATAGGAGCCAAAAGAAGCAGTATACTTATGCAGTTTGTTGTTGAAGCCATGGCACTCAGCTTTTGCGGAGGGGTAATCGGTGTGATTTTTGGAATAATCGTCGCTACTGTTGCAGGAAACCTTATAGGGATACCGGCAAAACCTACGGCAGGAATTATAATTATTGCACTTTTATTCTCTTCGGCAGTAGGGCTATTTTTCGGATTCAATCCTGCAAGAAAGGCATCTAAATTAAATCCTATTGATGCCCTTCGGTCAGAATAATAAGAAGGGAGAAACCATGAAATGAAAAAAATTTTAATTCTGGCTTTGGCATTGATTCTTTTAATGACAAATTTTTCGTTTTCGTCATTTTTGGATGTTGATGAAGAAAGCCGATACGGAAAAGCTGTAAGCTACCTTGTAAACTCAGGAGTTCTGTCCGGTTACAGCGAGTATGAATTTGGTTCAAAAGACCCTCTTACAAGAGCACAGTTTGCAAAAATAGTTGTTAAGATGTCAGGAAAAGAGGAGGAAGCTCTGACTAAAAATACGGAGACCTTTACCGATGCAGCAAGCGAACATTGGGCAATAGGTTACATTAACGAAGCTGCAAATCTTGGACTTATAACAGGCTATCCCGACGGAAGCTTCGGTGCGGAAGAAAAAATAACTTATGCACAGGCTATCACTGTTATTTTAAGAACTTTAGGGTATACAGAAGCACAGGTAGGTACCAACTGGCCTGGCGACTATATAAATAAAGCGGAAGAACTTTTGATTACGGACGGACTGACCTTCGGAAGAAATGATTTTTTAACAAGAGAAGTTGCAGCATACATGCTTTATAATTCACTCTACGCAAAAAACGGCGGAGGAGACAGCATGACAGGGCTTAAAAAACTTGATAATGTAGTAATTTACGGAACCAATGAGCTCAATTCTGTAATTTCAGAGGAAGATGTATTGACTTCGGGTGGAACTTTCAAAAAAGGAAAGGTATATAAAGATGAATACCTTGGTAAGAAGGTGAATCTCAAGGTTAATTCTGATAATGAAATCGTAATGATAACCGAAAGTGATGACGCTGTAAGTGAACTCACTTTGATTTCGGCGGGTCCCGGCAAGCTTTCTACAAATGAAAAAGGAATTTTAGATATAAATGACTCTATAACAGTTTATTACAAAGGTAATAAATCTTTGTATAAGGACGTATATCAGGCTTTAACCCAGGGAAGTAAGGTTTTGTTATACAGTGATTATATATACGTTGGGGAAAATAAATTAAAAGGACCTTTTGTAATAACAAAGGATTATAATGAGGTATATGAATTTTTTGGAGATGTTAAAAATCCGGGCGTAACGGTAAACGGTGAAGCGGCAAAGCTTTCTGATATAGAAAAATTTGACGTGGTATATTATAATGAAGCGGCGAATAAAATTTATGTTTATACTAAAAGAGAAACCGGAATTTACGAAAAAGCAAATCCCTCCAAGAATAATATCTCAAGTGTTGTCATTTCCGGAATAACTTACTCGGAATTAGGTCTTAAGGCCAAGGAAAAGCTTGGAGACTCAGACACTGCATTCAAAATAAACGACAGAGTTACTCTTTTGTTCGGCAAAGACGGAGATGTAGTTGATATAGTAGATATAAACGGACGCACATTGGGTGATGTAGGTGTTGTGCTTAAAACCTACTCTAAGGAATCAAAGGAAGTAGATACAAAGGGAAAGCTCGAATATTTTGCTGATCTTATGCTGGCAAACGGAACTTATGTAACATATAAGACAGATAAAATATACGAAGACACGATAAATGTAACCTATACAGGAAATGTTGTTTATATAAGTAACTTAAAAGATGGAAGAGTGTCCTTGAAGCTTGCTCCGAAAAACATTGTTACGGGAGAGATAGATAGAAGCGGTCCCTCTTTAGGCGGCCACGATTTTCAGCAGAACTACACCATACTGGAATTGGTTTATGGAGAAAAGTATGACGAAGCAATAGTCAGAAAAATAAGCTTAAGGGATTTTAACTTAAAAGCCTTGGATTCAGAAGATGTGCTGCACGTGGAGTTTGCAAATGATTTCGGTGATATAGCATTTATCTATGTTAAAGACTTAACCTATGATGGATATACATACGGAGTACTTAATAAAGCCGATATGGACGAGGAAGCAAACTATACCTACGAATTAAAAAGTTCAGAAGGAACTTCGGTTTACAGGGGTAGTGCCGGCTGGAGCTTTGTAAAAGGCGAAGCGGTCATGGCCATGATAAAAGACGGCAAAATAAAGGCGATAAAACCATTATTCCTTCTTAAGAGAGCATCTTCTTTGGGAACTCACACGGAAACAAGAATCAAAATAGAAGATGAAACCTATAACATGGATGAAAATTTATCCGTAATATATAAAAAGACAGGCGAAGGAACATGGAACATAACAACTTTACGAGATCTGGAAGAAAACATAAAATCCGGCCTTTGGAAAATTAACATAATTCATATATATTCAGACAGTAAAGAGGGAAAAGTTCGTGTATTAAGAGTTGAAATAAAATAAGAAACAGTCTCAATGACCTTTGGGTCATTGAGACTGTTTTGTCGTAAGGGGAATTGTGGATTTTTCTAGAGTTTTCTTTATCATGATATTGATTCCGGAAACTGCAGCCAGAGATTCGGCTTTATCGGGAATGCTTAAAAAGCTTTTAAGCCGGGCACATTCTGTAAGGGTGTTATCAAGGAGGGTTCTGTCCGTTACAAAATATAAAAAATAGGCTTTTTCGTTTAGCTTTTTTTCGAAAGAATCAAGTATAAAATTGGCCTTTTTGAAATTTTCTTCATTTATGGATTCTTCTATAGTGGCTGCATAATCAGACAGACTAATCATGGTTTCGGTCATGTATTTGTTATACAAGAACAAAGAAGAGAGGAGTATTAGGAAAATTAAAGATGCAGTTAAAAAACCTTTCATGATTCGCCTCTTTTCTGAATGTGAACATCATTTCCGGAAACACCGGCGTAAAATATGTCTTTCAAATCTTTTATGCCTGATTTTTTTATTTTATCCATAAACCATTTTTCGTCATGCCCGGTCCCTTTAAGGCTGTCTTTTAAAAATTCTCCGTCAGAAATAACTGTTATCATTATGGTAGAGGGAGGAACAGTAAGATTTAAATCTTCAGGGGTAACGGGTCTCTTTGAGGCTACAGGAATGATATTTAAGGTGCCTGTTGTCTCAAGTACTGCATATTCTATATCCCTGACATCCGGATATCCTGCAGTTCTCAATTCTTCAGTTAAATCTGAAAGGTTATATCTCATCTTTTCAAGCTCTTTTTCTTTAATTACACCGTGGCTTATTAAGATACAGGGTTTTCCGGTTAAAGTGTTTCTTAATTTGCGGCTTTTTAATGCTATAAATGAAAGGAACACCTCGAGGCTCATAAGTGTAATAATGGGTATGAGACCGCTTAAAAGTGGTTGATTCATATCCTGCATGGGGATTGAAGCCAGGTCCGATATGGCGATTGATACAACAAGTTCGCTGGGCTGAAGCTCTCCGACTTGCTTTTTGCCCATGAGTCTCATGGCGAAAATCATGGAAAAGTATAAAATTATCGTTCTAATAAAAAGAGTTATCATTTAATCACCCTTTTTATTATGGGAAAAATTTTACAAATTATTCACAATAAATGGATATCCTCACGCGTTGACAATTCGACAAAAAAATAGTATAATTAAAATAATAAAATTAAGAATTGGAAGAAGAAAACATGAAAAGATTTTTACTTGTCTTACTATCAATAATCATGATTTTTCAAAATATATCTGTTTTTGCCGAAAAAGAAATTTCTCTCTATCTTAACGGAGAAAAAATAGCCTGTAATCCTGCTCCTGTTATCATAAATGACAGAACCATGATTCCTGCAAGGGCGGTATTTGAAGGAATGGGAGCAAAAGTTTCCTGGGACGGAAATAAGCGAAAGGTTGGAATTAATTACGGTGATATAACCATAGAAATGGTTATTGATGAAAAAAAAGCAAAGATAAATGGAAAAGAGGTTATTTTGGACTCCCCAAGCGTGATATTAAACGACAGAACCTTGATTCCCTTAAGATTTGTGGGTGAATCCATCGGGGCAAAGGTATCATGGAACGGGGATGAAAGGATGGTTTTAATAGAAACTGAAGAAAAAATCCCGCCTATTATAATAGATGGTGTGGAATTTACGGCCAAAGGGGAATATGATAGCCTTGTAATGACCTCCTCTGGTAAAACTACAGTTAAAACCATGACCCTTAAAGATCCTGACAGAATGGTAATTGATATTCAGAATGCAACCTTGACAGTTTTGAATAAGAGCTTTGACGGTAAAGCAGTTTCTAAGATAAGATATGGGGAACACGAGGGATTTGTTAGACTGGTGGCAGAAAGCAGTTCAATCCCCGGGTATTTCATTTTCGATAACGAAGGCTCTACTGAGCTTCGGGTATTCAAAGATAAAAAGGCATTTGACTATATAGGGATGAAGGAATATAAAATGATCTTTCAGACAAGGGTGAGATTTTCTTCCCGCAAAGGGCAGAAAATAACTTTTTTAACAGATAAGAAGTTTGAGGATGAGATTGTTAAAATAGGGGATGAACTGATAAGTCAGGTGACAGTTTCAGGAAACAGTATCGAAGTTACGATGAAAAAAGATGCTGACTACATAATAAACGATAACACTGTGGAATTTACTGTTAAAGAAAAAACAGAGGAAGAAATTATAGTTGACAGCGGAATTGTGGTTTTAGATGCAGGTCACGGAGGAAAAGACCCGGGGACTTTAGGTTTTGATGAGGACGGAGAAACAATTTTAGCCAACGAAAAGGATATGAACATGACCATAACTCTAATGGTTTATGAAATCCTAAATACTCAAGGGGTAAAAACTGTTCTTACCAGAAAAGATGATACTTATATAGGCCTTTTGGAAAGGGCAGAAATGGCAAATAAACAAAACGCCGAGCTTTTTGTCTCTATACATAACAACAGTATTCCGAACCCTGAATATAAAGGATCTATGGTGTTATACAGTCTTGACAGCAGTGGAGGGAAGAAACTGGCTTCGAATATTTTAAGGGAAATGACAAAATCTGCAAAAACCGAGGATAAAGGTCTTCGTGACGGAACAAACATGGCGGTTATAAAAAACACCGTTATGCCTGCGGTAATTGTTGAATGCGGATGCCTTACAAATAAGGAAGAACTTGAAAATCTGATGGACATAGATTTTCTTTACGCCCTGGCAGAGGGAATAGCAGAAGGGATACTTATTACTTTAGGGAAATAATTAGCTTGACTTATTAAATTTCTTTAAGTATAATTTATTTAAGGAGTGATTATATGTTTAAAAAATTTTTGGCATGCATGGTTGTTATAACCGTATTGTTATCAATGGCTTCCGCGGCGTCTTTTTCAGATATGCCCGATAAGAGCCACTGGTCATATGCAGCACTTAATTCAGCGGTTGAAACCGGTCTTCTTACAGGTTCGGGCGGTATGATTAAGCCCGGCAATAACTTAACAAGAGCTGAGATGGCTACCATTCTGGTGAGAGCCTATAATCTTACCCAAAAGGCAGATATTTCCATGTACAAGGATGTAGCTGAGGATGCCTGGTATCATGAATATATGCAGAAAGCCTGCGCAAAGGGGCTTTTCAAGGGTGATGACTCTATGAAATTAAATCCAGAAAACAATATAACAAGACAGGAGGTTTTTGTTGTATTGGGAAGAGCGTTGAACCTTAAAGATGAGGACGCTTCTAACCTTTCGGAATTTGCTGATAAAGACAATATCGCTACATGGGCAAAAGGTGCAACAGCAGCCATGGTTAAGAATAATTATATAAAGGGTTCCGGCGATAAAATAAATCCCACAAATAACATTACAAGAGCGGAGTTTGCGCAGATTATGTACAATCTTAAAAACCTCGGCGTACTTGTCGGTGCTTCTTCCGGCATGGGCGGACAGATGACAGATACTCCCGACGCTGAAGATGAAAAAGTAACCGGCGGTGGTGGCGGTTCTGCCGGAGGCGGAGGCGGAGGAAACTCAGGTAATAATTCTTCCGGAAATACCGAAAACGGAGGAAATGAATCTGAAGAAATCGGAGCAGGTATTTTTGAAGAAAACACCGATGCTTCTATGGATTAAAAAATATTAAATAAAATCAAAAAAACTATTGCTTTTTCTTTTGATTTGTGCTATTATTTCTTAGGTGCCAATCGGACACTTAAAAAAGCCGTATTTTAAGCGACTTGCTTGCAAGTCGCTTTTTTATGAGTAAATATAAGGAGAATTGAAAATGAGTTCTACATTGTTATCTATTTCTATCGCTTTACTTGCAGGACTTTTAATGACAAGAGTTTTTAAGCCCTTAAAGCTTCCTGCTGTTACTGCATATCTTATTGCAGGTGTGCTTATCGGACCTTATTGTATGGGACAGCTGGGAGTGGCTGGCCTTGGTTTTGAGAGCATGGATGCTGTACATGCTTTAACTCTGATTTCACAGGTTGCACTTGGGTTTATTGCATTTTCTATCGGAAGTGAATTCAGGAAAGAAGATCTTGCAAAGATTGGTAAACAGGCATTTGTTATCGGTATACTTCAGGCATTGGTGGCAACCCTCTTTGTAGATATTGCACTTTTACTTGTACATAAAATGCTTCCTGATGTTATAAATGTTTCTCAGGCAATAACACTTGGAGCTATTGCTACAGCAACAGCACCTGCGGCAACTTTAATGGTTGTACGTCAGTACAAGGCTAAAGGCCCTCTTACCGACTTGCTCTTACCTATAGTAGCTCTTGACGATGCGGTTGGTCTTATAGTTTTTGCTGTATCTTTCGGTATCGCAAAAACTCTTGAGAGCGGAAATATTGATATGGTTTCAATTATTGTTAATCCTTTGGTTGAAATAGCGGTTTCGCTTTTGCTTGGTGCAATTCTCGGATGGGTGCTTACTCAGCTTGAGAAGATGTTTAACTCTAATACAAACCGCCTTAATATGACGATTACATTCGTGGTTCTTACAGTGGCACTATCCATGATTAAGTTTAATATAGGACCTGTTCACGTTGGATTTTCTTCTCTTTTAGTATGTATGATGATGGGAACGGTTTTTTGCAATATCTGTCCTCTTTCTCACGATCTTATGGAAAGTGCTGATAAATGGACGTCGCCGCTTTTTGCAATTTTCTTTGTTATAAGCGGTGCGGAACTCGAACTTGGCGTATTTGCACAGGGTGCAATTGTTCTTATTGGTGTTGTATATATCATATTCCGTTCACTGGGTAAATACTTTGGTACATTTTTAAGTGCAAAAATGACAAATTGTTCTCCTGAAATATGCAAATATCTTGGTATAACCCTACTGCCTCAGGCGGGTGTTGCCCTTGGAATGTGTACAATTGCATCTGCGGAATTCGGAGAATCAGGAGTTCTTATCCGAAATATAACACTTTTTGCAGTTTTAATTTATGAACTTTTGGGCCCCTTATTTACACGTATGGCGCTTCAAGCGGCAGGCGATATCAAGCCCATGAGTGATGAGGTTAAGCACAGAAGAAAAAATAAGCTTGAAGCGATTATGAATAAAGATAAATAAGCCTTAAATTACGCCATGTCAAATGACATGGCGTAATAATTTTTAAGCTAATTATGTTGACATAAATTAGTTTTTATGGTATTATATTGGGGTGTTAAGGCTATATTAACATATAAAAATCAATACAAAAGGAGACGTATCGAAGTGGTCATAACGGGGCGCACTCGAAATGCGTTTGCCCTTCCGGGCACGAGAGTTCGAATCTCTCCGTCTCCGCCAGATTAAAGCCGCATTTCCTTTGAAGTGTGGCTTTAACCTTAATTTATGAAAGGAAGACTAAAATGAAAAAAATCCTTGAGTTATTTTTAGTTTTTTTCAAAATAGGGGCTTTTACCTTCGGTGGCGGTTATGCCATGATACCCATTATACAAAAGGAAGTTGTGGACAACAAAAAGTGGATAACCGATGAGGATATATTAAATGTTATAGCTATTGCTGAGTCTACACCGGGACCTATTGCAATTAACTCCGCAACTTTTATCGGATATAAAGTGGCAGGAGTATTAGGTTCGGCTGCGGCAACACTGGGAGTTGTGATTCCGTCTTTTACTGTTATATCCATAATTGCATTTTTCTTAAATACATTCAGCGAATACAAGGCTGTACAGTATGCATTTTATGGTATAAGAGCCGGAGTTTTGGCTTTGGTTATAAAAGCTCTTATCAATATGTATAAAAAAATGCCCAAAACGGTATTTGCTTATGGGGTAGCTTTATTTGCCTTTGTTTCTTCGGTTGTTTTTGATATTATAAGCCTAAACATAATATATATAATCCTGATATGCGCCGTAATCGGACTTGTTTCCGTGTTCTTTAATAAAGGAGGGGAAGCAAAATGATATTGTTACAACTTTTTGGTACGTTTTTCTATATTGGAATTGTAACTTTTGGTGGCGGTTATGCCATGCTTCCTTTAATGCAAAGCGTGGTTCTTAATAATGAGTGGCTAACCCAGAAACAGCTTGTGGATTTTATAGCGGTAAGCGAATCTACACCCGGTCCTTTCGCGGTAAATATGGCAACGTATATTGGAGCGGAACAAGATGGGGTTTTAGGGTCGCTTTGTGCTACTTTAGGAGTGGTTCTCCCGTCTTTTATAATTATTCTTATAGTTGCTAAAATTTACGAAGCTTTTAATAAAAGCAAACTTGTAAAAGGAATTATGTCAGGGCTTAAACCTGCGGTTATAGGACTTATAGCATCTGCGGTTTTGAGCATAGCGCAAACTGTTTTCTTTCCCGGCGGAATTGATTTTTCAAATATTTTAATAAAGGAAATAGTTTGTTCACTGGTTATTTTTGGTATTATGTTTTATCTTCTTATCAAAAAGAAAAAACACCCCATACTGATAATTTCCCTTTCGGCAATTTTGGGGATATTAGCGGGATATTTCATACTGTAAAGGAAGAAATTTAATGAAAACTGAGATTTTTTCAATCGACCCATTTAAAATTGAATATGAAATAATAGAAAAAGCCGCATCGTTATTGAAAGAGGGAAGGTTGGTTGCTTTTCCTACGGAGACAGTGTACGGACTTGGTGCTGATGCAGACAATAAAGAGGCGGTAAGTAATATATTCAAGGCAAAGGGTCGTCCTATGGATAATCCTCTTATCGTTCATGTTCCTTCTATTGCTCTTTGCGAGAAATATGTTGAAAGAATCCCAAAAAGCGCAGCACTCTTAATGGAAAAATTCTGGGGAGGGCCTTTGACCATAATAATGAAAAAAAGCAAGCGTGCAATTGATGAGGTAACTGCAGGTCTTGATACTGTAGCAATAAGGCTTCCGTCTCATCCGGTGGCACACGCCTTGATAAAGGCATCGGAAACAGGAATAGCTGCTCCCAGTGCCAATATTTCAGGTCGACCCAGTCCTACAAACGAAAAGCATGTAATTGAAGATTTTGACGGCAAAATACCTTGTATTATAGGCTCGGGCATGACCAAATACGGTCTTGAATCAACAGTGATTGATTTAAGCAGAGAAAGACCTCTTGTTTTAAGGCCAGGAGCCATAAGCCTTGATATGATAAGGGAATATCTTCCGGATGCCGCCTACGGTGGAGGAGGGGAAAACATTCCCAGAAGCCCGGGAATGAAATACAAGCACTATTCTCCGAATGCAAAGGTGATTGTGGTAAGAGGAGATATAAAAGACGAGATTGAAAAGTATGAAGGAAAAGTAATGGTAATTGACTATGAAGATTTTGCCTGCAGTTATGATAAAGACTTATTTCTTCCGGCAGGGCTTGACGATAATACATACGCCGCCAGACTTTTTTATCTTTTGCGCCATGCTGACGATTTGGGAGCTGATGTTATTTTAGCAAAGAATCCCAAAGGTGGTAAAGATTTGACAGATGCTCTTTGCAACAGACTTTATAAAGCAGCGGGAGGTAACATAATATGATTTTATTTGTATGTACCGGAAACACCTGCAGAAGTCCGATGGCAGAGGGACTTTATAAAAAACTTACCGGTAAAAAGGCGGAATCTGCCGGACTTAGTGCAGTTGATGGCCAGAGAGCATCAACTGAAGCTATAATTGCTATGGAAAATAAACATATTGATATAAAAGACCACAAGGCACGTCAGATAGATAAGAGTATGTTAGAAAAAGCGGAGTGGGTTTTAACCATGACAGAAGGGCATAAAGCTATGCTTTTGTATGCGGCCGGAGAGTTCTCTGAAAAGATTTTAACCATATATGAGTGGGCAGGTAAAGAAGGAAATGTAAAAGACCCCTATGGAGGGAGTCAAAAGATTTACGATGCATGTGCCCTTGAATTGGAGGAATTGATTCTTGAAGGTGAAAAAATACACTCCTGACTGTTTTTTAGCAGTTTACGGGATAGAGAAAGAGTCCTTTTCTGATTTCTGGAGCGAAAAGGCAATGAAAGAGGAATTAAAAGCAAAACAAGCCCATTATTATGTGGCAGAAGAAAACGGTGAAATTTTAGGGTATATCGGATTCTGGCTTATTTATGACGAAGCGGAAATTATGAAAGTTGCGGTTAAAACAAATGTCCGTAAAAACGGAGTAGGAAATGCACTGCTTAAGGCAGCAATGGACGAAGCGTCTTTTATGGGTGCGAAAAAAATGCTTCTGGAAGTAAGAAAATCAAATGCTCCTGCCAGAAGGCTTTATGAAAAAAACGGCTTTATATCCTACCATACCAGAGAGAGGTATTATGAGGGAATGGAAGATGCCGTTTTATACAAAAAGAATTTGTGAGGTATAAGCTATGTTGATTTTAGGAATAGAGAGTTCTTGCGATGAAACTGCCGCTGCCATAGTAAAGGATGGACGGGAAGTTTTATCGGATGTAATTTATTCTCAGGCAGATATACATTCGAAATACGGCGGTGTCGTTCCTGAGATTGCATCGAGACGTCATATAGAAAAGGTGCTTTATGTTATAGATAAAGCTCTTTCTGATGCCAATCTTACCAAGGATGATATAGATGCCATTGCAGTAACCTCAGGTCCGGGCTTGGTGGGTGCGCTTTTGGTAGGTGTTTCGGCAGCAAAGGCACTTTCTTTGGCATGGGGAAAGCCTCTTATACCTGTTAATCACATAAAGGGACATATTTCTGCGAATTATGTGGCTTTCCACGAGCTTGAACCTCCTTTTATATGCCTTGTGGCATCAGGGGGACATAGCCACATAGTTTATGTTAAAGACTATACTGATATGACGGTATTAGGGGCTACCAGGGACGATGCGGCGGGAGAAGCTTTTGACAAAGTTGCAAGAGTAATAGGTCTGGGATATCCGGGAGGGCCAAAGGTTGATATGGCTGCAAAGGAAGGAAATCCCGAAGCTTTTGATTTCCCGAGAGCTAAATCGGGGGACGATTTTTCTTTCAGCGGACTTAAAACAGCAGTTATAAATACGGTTCATAAAATGGAGCAAAAGGGTGAAGAAATTCCAGTTAACGACATTGCAGCAAGCTTCCAGAAAGCGGTTGTTGAGGTGTTGGTTGATAAAACCGTTTCTCAGGCTGAAAAAACAGGAGTAAGCAAAATATGTCTTGCAGGAGGAGTAGCATCAAATTCGCTTTTAAGATGTGAGTTTGAAAAAGCAGCAAAAGCAAAAGGGTTAAAACTTTTTTATCCTCCTTTAAGATTTTGTACCGATAATGCTGTTATGATTGGCTCAGCCGGGTATTTTGCATATAAAAACGGGGAAGTGGCTTCTCTTGACTTAAACGCATATCCGGCACTGACGTTGGAATAAAAAATAAAAGCTATGGAATTTTATCCATGGCTTTTATTTTTTATTGAGATTTATGTATTCGATGATGTATAGCACAAATGCCATCATCATAAATGAAGCACATATGGCAATCAGAATATTTACGGTTGTTATAGAAATTTCACTGAAAGCAAAAAGGAAGGTCATTATAAAAAACTGAACTACCGTGGAAATTTTACCGAACCACTTGGCACCGTCTAATTTTCTGTTGTTTTTGCAAACCGAGAAAAGACCTGCAAGAGCCATGCTTATTTCTTTTACAAAGAAAACAATGACCAAAAGCCACATGCAGCTGTATCTTGATAAAAGACAGAGTATAAGAGCGCATTGTGTAAGCTTGTCCGCAACAGGGTCAATAAATTTGCCGAAATCCGTTATCATATTAAACCGTCTGGCGATAAATCCATCCACAAAGTCGGTAATGCCTGAAACTGCGGCAAAAACTGCAGCAAGTGTATAGTTTTTGTCGTAAAGATATAGGTGAACTATAAAAGGAATTAAAAGAATCCTTACATAGCTTAAAATATTCGGTATGGATAAAAGCTCTCTTTTATACTTTTCCAAATAAATCCATCCTTCCAAATCAAATTTGAAAAAAATTAAATATCTGTATCCTCGGTTTTTGTTACTTCATCAACAGAAGCGTTTGTTTGGATTACAAATTTTTCCGAAACCTTATTTAAATCTCTTTGCAAAATGGAAAGAGATAAAGGGGAAAGGAAAATAAGTGATAAAATCATAGATAAAACACCGCGGTCTTTTATCTCCGACAATTTTTCATTCAGATTTTCATACCTTGTATAAAACCAGTAAGAGGCATAACAAGGAAGAAAAATAAAGAACAAGCATTCAGGGAAAGATGGAGTAGTATCTTCGGTAATCATCTTCACTTTTCTTAGAGTGTAAAAAGACCAAAGGATATAAAAAAGACCAAAAGTCAAAAAGGAAAGAAAAAACACTTCTCCTGTATTAACCTTTACATCGGCATCCTTTAAATTTACGTAATATAGAAGCAAACCAAAGGTAGAAATAAGAAGAACCACAGAAAATCCGCCGAAAAAGTATGCGCTAAAAACGGAAATGATAAAGGTTATTATAAGCATGAAAGCAACAAGTTTTTTTACTTTGAAAATGTCCGTAATATATAAGAGCAAAAATAAGTAGGTAATAACCGGAATCAAAAGGATTAAAAAGTTAAAAGCTTCGATGGCAGACGGAAGAAACCTTACTGTTTTATGCAGGTAAAAAAATGCATAAAGCAATGATTCGGGGATTAAAATGCCGATACCGGTAATCATCAAAGTCCTTTTTTCAAACAAAATTCCTGTAAAAATAAATAAGGCAGAAGCAAAAATCAGAAAGTTAAGAGAAAAGAGGAATGTTCCTGAAAAAGAAACAGGATATTTCATGATAACATCCGTCAATCCTAAAAAGCCCGAAATCACGGAAACCAACGAAAAAATTAAAGAAAGTAAAACATTTGGATTTTTAATACTCTTCATAAAACAATACACCTTTATATTTATATTCTTTTATCACACTTTATATATTTACGTCTCCAAGCTTCGTTGAATTCAGCATCATCGGGACAGCCTGTAAATAAATCGGTGGCAAGTTCTTCTATTTCCGATTTAAGCTCAAGGTTTAAAAGGTAATGTTCGGGAATTGCATCTATGCCTAAATAAGCACCCATTATACAACCTGTAATAAGACCGGTGGAATTACTGTCTCCGTTATGGTTAACAGAAGCCACAATGGCTTTTTCGAAACTGTTCTGATATTTAAGGCTGCAATACACACCTATTGCCAAAGCTTCCTCGGCAAGAAGGCCGCTTCCGCCGAGACGTCTTATAGCATCATCGTCATCCAGTTCTCTGCCTGCAAGCTTAATAGCTCTTTCAATAAGGTCTATTAAAGTCTGGGTTTCAGGATAAGTCTCGTTTGTTCCTTTTAATGTGTCGATACAGTCGTAAATGATGGTGTATAAATTTTCTTCAGTGTGGGCAGCGTTGTTTATTATATGCACCATAGCGGCAGCACTTACAAAACCTAATGGGTGTCCGTGAGTAATTGCTGCAACCTTTGCACCGATCAAATCTATTCTTTCTGTTCCATAAGATTCCTTGTCGAAATAAAGTCCGATGGGAGCAACTCTCATCATTCCGCCGCAACCCTTACTGGAATTCAAGCGGTTTTCAAGAGACCCCATAATTCCGCTGGATAAGGCATAAAGGCAGGTGTTTCCAGGAGAACGCTTCGAATTTAGGGCTTTGACATGATATATCCAGCTTATAATATCTTCGTCGTTGAACAGTGTCGGCATCTGTGTGCGGAGCCAGTCTTTATATGCTTTGTGTATGTAGTGGGCGATAGGAGCCATGATGCCCTGGGTTTTTTCTCTTGTGGCGCCGAATAAAATTCCATTAGCGGTAAACATCGTCATCTGGGTACCGTCGGAAATCAAGGCTTTTCCGTCCTTTAACTCATATCTGGTTATTCCGCCTTCTCCGTATTTTTTTCTTATTTCATCTAAGGTTTTGAACTCTACGGCATAGCCTAAAGCATCGCCTGCCGCACCGCCCAGAAGACAACCTTTGAATTTTTTCAAATCCCTCATCTTAAAGCCCCTGACTAAATTTAATTCTTAAAGCTTATTTTATCAAAAAAATAAACATTTTACAAGTTTTTTTTGCTTTTTTCGGAAAAATATTCTTGAAAAAATTATTTTTTATCCTTGTTTTGAATGTTATTCATGGTTCCGGCTCTGAAAACACTGTTTTTTCCGTACTTTTGCTTTATGAGATCCATGGCATGATCCACTTTTTCGTGTTTTTTTGTATCTTCTGTATCAAAAAGAGAAATCTGAAAATCCGAATCTTCATTAACCAAGGACAATGCTGTGACAGTAAGCATTCTTACAGGTTTTTTATTTATTCTGCCGGAATAAAAAAGAGAAATACATTCTCCTGCAATATTGTGAACAGAGTTGGTAGGAAAGACGCTTTTCTGTCTGGTGACCGTATCAAAATCAAAATCTCTTATGGTTATCTGTAAAGTTTCGCATTTTAAGTTTTTTAATCTTAATCTTTCTGCAACAGTTTCTGTCAGAGAATAAATGGCTGTGCGTATTTCATCTTCGGTTACCAGGTCTTTTGGGAAAGTCAGACCGTTTCCCACTGATTTAACCTGTCTTTCTTCGTAATAAGAAGCTACAGGAGTATCTGAAAGTCCGTTGGCATAATCTGAAAGCAGAGCTCCATGCTTGCCGAAACGTTCGGTTAAAAGCTCTTTATTGGCCAAGGCTATGTCCCCGATGGTATTTATGCCCATGGCTTTAAGACCGGAACAGGTGGATTTTCCTACATAAAGAAGCATGTCTGCAGGAAGATGGTAAATCTTTTCCTTATAGTTTTCTTTTGAAATTTCTGTGGTTGCATCAGGCTTTTTCAAATCGCTTCCGAGTTTGGCGAATATTTTATTAAAGGATACACCCACGGATATGGTAATGCCGATTTCATCCTTCACTCTTTTTCTTAAAATATCTGCTATCTGAGTGCCGTTTCCGAAAAGATTAAGGCTTCCTGTTACGTCAAGCCATGATTCATCAATTCCGAATTTTTCCACTAAATCCGTATAGTCTGTGTATATTTTATTTACTCTCTCAGAAAATTCTTCGTATACGTCATGATGAGGAGGCACGATAACCAGTCCGGGGCATTTTTTCAAGGCAGAACCGATGGTTTCGGCGGTAGAAATCCCGAAAGCCTTGGCAAGCTCGTTTTTGGCAAGGATGATTCCGTGACGGTTTTCTCTGCTTCCGCCAACTGCCATAGGAACAGATTTTAAGGATGGATTCAGTACACACTCGACAGAAGCAAAAAAACCGTTACAATCGCAGTGCAGAATTGTTTTATCCATAAAAATCACCCCTTTCAGATTCTTTTTAGAGTATATCATTTTTTTATACTATTTTCAAGTAAAAGCACAAAAAATACGTAAAAAAAGCTTGAAATCAAAAAATATTTGTGATATACTTTTTTGGGTTTGTTAATTTATAATGATTGGAGTTATGCTAAGTGAAGAAATATAAAGAAATGATTTACCCATTGCTTAAAGAACTTTGTAAAATTCCTGCACCTTCACATTTTGAGGATGAGAGAGCGGAATTTTGCAAAAAGTATTTAATCCAAGCAGGATATAGCAAGGTGTGGATTGATGATGCTAAAAATGTAATTTGCGAAATTAACTGCGAAAATTCCCATGAGATAACAGTTTTTGTTGCACACACAGATACAGTTTTTCCAGACAGGGAGCCCATGCCTTTTTATGAAAAGGACGGAAAGGCTTATTGTCCCGGTATAGGTGACGATACAGCAAGCCTGGCTACTATGCTTGTTGCGGCGAAGTATATGAAAGAACAACAAATCGTTCCGTCTAAGGGGATGGTATTTGTATGTAACTCTTGTGAAGAGGGTCTTGGTAACTTAAAAGGAACAAGAGCCGTTATGGAACACTACAAGGAAAGAGTAGCCAGATTTCTTTCTATTGACGATGATAACCTACATGGATTAACCGTCAATTGTGTAGGTTCTCACCGATATCTGGTTGAGGTTGAAACAGAAGGTGGACATTCTTTTAGCAAATTCGGTAATGAGAATTCAATAAATCACCTTGCTAAAATAATATCGGAAATCTACAAGATAGAAGTGCCTGTAAAAAAAGGCACGAGAACTACATACAATGTAGGAACTATTGAGGGAGGAACAAGCGTAAACACAATTGCTCAGAGTGCAAAAATGCTTTGTGAATACCGTTCTGATGATGTAGAGTGTCTTTCCTATATGCAAAATCAGTTTGAAAAAATATTCGAAAGTGCAAAGCATCCCAAGATAACAATAAATGTTACAAAAGTAGGGGACAGACCTTGTGCAAAAAATGTAGATGAAGATAAATTAAAAAGCCTTATTGATACATGCAGCGAAGTCCTTAAAAAACACGTTTCAGAAGAAATAGAGTATGGTATGGCTTCTACCGACTGCAATATTCCTATGTCCATGGGAATCCCCGGAGTTGCGTTCGGCTCATACATCGGCGGTGGAGCACACACAAGAGAAGAATGGATTGAAATTGACAGCCTGGATAAAGGGTTCGATATTACGATCGACATGATTAAAGCTTTTGTATAAGGAGTGGTTTTTATGAATTTACCGCAGCAGGAGATGCAATTATACAGAGAATAATTCCGAAAGATTATGAGGGATTCAATATAGCCAGTTTCAATAACAATCATGCCATGGATTTTTCCTGCGAAGGACTTTTAAGAACGTTGGATTACTTAATTGCAAGTAATTTTGTTCATGCAGGCGTAGGAAGAAATTTAGATGGAGCAATGGCTCTAAATTTATAGACACAAAAGAGGGAAGGGTGGCTTTGATTTCCATAAATACCTCTTTTAATCCGGCTATGATGGCAAGTAAACAGACAGGTAGAATTCCTCGTGGATTTGGAAAGAATTAAGAAGTCCATTACTGAAGCCAAGTTTTTAGCAGATTACGTTATGATTTCCATGCATGCTCACGATATGCAGGGAATGAAAAAAGAAAATCATGCACAGTATATAGAGGAGTTGGCTCATAAATGCGTAGACTTCGGAGCAGATGCTGTTGTGGGTCATGGCCCCCATCTTATAGGAGCTGTTGAAGTTTACATGGTAACAAAAAACACGATGCGACGCATCGTGTTTTTTATTTTAAATTGATATAAAATGAATTTTTCAGGGAATAATCTGAAAAAAGGAGGAATGTTATGAAAATAGAGAGATATGTAGCGGGAAAAAGAGTGACACTGGATCAGATTAAAAAATATACAATAAAAAATAAAGCCGTTGACATGGCTGTTGAAAAGGTTATCAAGCGGGAAAGTAAAATATGAAAAAAGCTGCTTTGTATATAAGAGTATCGACTGACGCCCAGAGAGAAGAAGGATACTCTATAGAAGCCCAGAAGCAAATGCTTTCTGCTTACTGCGTAACCAAAAATATAAAAAAATATGAGTTTTATGTAGATGGTGGATTTACAGGAAGTAATCTGAATCGTCCTGAGATGCAAAGGCTTATAAAAGATGTGTCGGAGGGGAAAATAAGTGCGGTTATAGTTTACAAGCTGGACAGATTGAGCAGAAGCCAGAAGGACACGCTGTATCTTATAGAGGAGGTTTTAAATCCCCATGGTGTTGATTTTATATCCATGAACGAGAGTATGGACACTTCAACTCCGCTGGGAAGACTCATGCTGGGGATTTTGTCGGCTTTTGCTCAGCTTGAAAGAGAAAACATAAAAGAACGAACAAGAATGGGCATGAAAGAGCGTGTTAAAGCAGGTTTATGGCCTGGTGGAGGAAGAATTCCTTTCGGTTATGATTATGACAAAGATAAAGGTATTTTAGTTCCCAACAAAGATGCAGAAACAGTAAGACTTATATACAGTCTTTATTTAGAGGGATATCCTATGTATAAAATAGCTAAAATGACCGGGCTTAAATACGAACGTCTCGCTGTGCAGATACTAAAAAGAAAGTCGAATGCGGGATATATAACATATAACGGAGAGGAGTATAAAGGACGGCATGAACCTATAATCAGCGAAGAGATTTATGAGGACGCTATGAAAATGCTTGAGGAACGAGGGAAAAAGCATTTAACAGACTCTGTCTATCTTTTGTCAGGAATTATTTACTGTGGTTATTGTGGCGCGAAAATGAGATATCAGAAGTGGGGAAAAAACGGATGTAAACTATGTTGTTATTCCGCAGATAAAAATAAGCCGTATCTTTCCAAGGACAAGGATTGCCCTAACGAAAAAGTGTGGGCGCATCTTGTGGAAGATGCGGTTGTTGAAGATTTACTTTCTTTATCATACGAAATTTCTTCTTATAAAATTCCTGAAGCTGAAATAAAAAGCACATTGGAAAACAAGAAAACACAGTGCGAAAAGAAGTTAAAGAGGCTTTATATACTTTATGCCGAGGGTGAGGACGATTCTTTGCTCGGTGCAATAAAAGAAGCAAAAGAAGAATTAAAAAAAGCCCAAAGTGCCCTGGATGATGAAAATAAAAGACATAAAGAAAAAATGAATTCTGAAAAAAAGAAAAAACAGCTAAAAACACTTAAAGATACATGGGAGTATATGACCGAAAATGAAAGGCGTAACGTGGTAAGAAGTCTGATTGATAAAATAACGGTTAAGGGAGACAATATTAAAATTGATTATTTAATTTAAAAAGCGAATCGGTAACGGCGGTACTCCTTAGGGAGGAGTCGGTTTTGGCTTGTTATTTTCCACTGATAGTGCTTAGAAAAAATGCAGACATACTTAAGTATGCCTGCATTTTTTATGACTTCTCTAAGAGGAAAATTCCTAACTCAAAACTGCTTCGCACCACAAAAATCTCGATTTTTGGGCAGAACAAGGCGAAAATCTGAGGAATCCTTGACGGATTTCGAAGATTTTTAACACAGTTATGTGCCAAAATCGTGGTTTTTGGGCGATTAATTCCTAAGAAGTGCCACCGAATGCGATTCGCTTTTTATTTTTCAGTATTTTTTCTGTAATGGCTTGGGGATAATGAAAATGTTTTTTTAAATTCTTTGGAAAAGTAATATTGATCATAAAAACCTGATTCGTAAGAAATTTCAGAAATAGACATCTTTGTGTTAAGGAGTAAGTGAAGTGCATATTTCATTCGCTGGTTTCTTATGAACTGTTTTGGAGAAATCTTAAGGAAATCTTCGAACATTTTGTAAACCAGGGCTTCCGAAAGGTTACATTCTTTTGCCATTTCTTTTACAGTGAAATTTAAGCTTAAGTTCTTTTGAATAAAAGACATAAGCGGCTGCATTCGTGGATTAACAGCGATATTCTCTGTGTTTTCAAAGCTTTCGGCTAAGTATATGATTTTATATTCTAGTGATTTTTTGAGAAGGATTTCTTTGTAACCTGTATTTTCTTTCAGAGAAAAATAATCATTCAATTCAAGGCTAATAGGACTTGATGAATCAAGAATCACAGGGACCGGCAGGTGAAGCAAGTGCATAATATCTGAATTCAGAAAGTAGGAAAAAACTGAGGCTGATAAATCTCTTTTTTGAGTTCCTTTTATTTTAATATTTGCATAAGGGGGGATGACAGCAACCTGATTTTCCTTTAAGGAGCATTCCTCTTTTCCAGACATATAAGTTAATGAACCTTTTTTTATAATCACAATGTTTGTGTAAAATTCATTAGAAAGGATTTCTTTAAGGCCAGTTTGCGATATATTACTAAATGTTTTGATGTTGAAATTTACCTCCAAGAAATCACACCCTTTCCCAATATGAATATATTATACACAATTATCACTAATTTGTCAAAATGTATTGAAAAATATTTTCAAAAGTGTTATAATATGAGGAAAAGATAAGGGGGATATGGCTTTGAGCAGTAAAAAATGGGTATTTTTAGACGAAAAAGTAAAAGAAGAATCCATATCTGTACTTATGCAGGAATTAAATTGCGGATATCTTTTAGCGACTGTGCTTCTGACCAGAGGATTTAAAAGCGGTGGCGAAGCGGAAGTATTTATTCGCAGAGAAGAAGAATTAAACGACCCGTTTTTACTTCCTGATATGGAAAAAGCGGTGACGAGAATAAAAGAGGCATTAAAAAACAAAGAAAAAGTGGCCATTTTCGGGGATTATGATGCTGACGGACTAACGGCTTCTGTTATTTTAAAAGGCTGTTTTGATAGACTTGGACTTGAAAATGAGGTATATCTGCCTGACAGAATAAAAGAAGGCTACGGCATGAATAAGCTTGCGGTTGATTATCTTAAGGGTAAGGGAGTTAAACT
The DNA here is from genome assembly GCA_045123995.1 of Clostridia bacterium. Classification (GTDB taxonomy): domain Bacteria; phylum Bacillota; class Clostridia; order CAKSNL01; family HGM11501; genus HGM11501. The sequence continues at coordinate 152,639 of JBGVKY010000026.1, read as the reverse complement.
TATAGTTACTGTTGACTGCGGAGTTTCCTGCGCCGAAGAAATATACTACGCAAAAACTCTTGGCATAGATACGGTGGTTACTGACCACCATAACTGTCCTCCTGTATTGCCGGAATGTCTTGGTGTTGTAAATCCCAAAAGACAGGATTCTGAATACCCCTTTAATGAATTATCCGGTGCCGGAGTTGCCTATAAATTGGCTGAGGCTCTGCTTGGACGGGATGAATCGTCAGATTTCCTGGAATTTGCGGCAATAGGAACCGTAGCTGATATTATGGAACTTAAAGGCGAAAATCGCAGGATAGTTAAAGAGGGTATAAAAATTATGAATACATCACCCTCCCCGGGAGTTAAAGCTTTACTTTCCGCTGCTTCCAAAAAGGATGCTGACAGTATGGCGGTTTCTTTTATATTGAGCCCCAGAATAAATTGCGCAGGAAGAATGGAGTCTCCATATATCGCGTTTAATCTTTTAACGGAAACAGACATTGATAAGGCTGAGGAGCTTTCAGTTAAACTTAACAATCTCAATACCAAAAGACAGAAAAACGAGCAGGAAATTTTTCTCCGGGCGGTAGAAATAATTAAAGAAAAAAACTTATATGAAGATAAAGTGATTGTTGTAGGAGGAGATGATTGGAATACAGGGGTCATAGGGATAGTGGCTTCCAAGATAACAGAAAAAGTATCAAAACCTTGCATTTTAATTGCCTACGATGGTGAGGGAAACGGACACGCTTCAGGAAGAAGTATAGAAGGGTTTAATCTTTATGATGCACTTTTTGAAACCAAAGACCTTCTCTGTAAATTCGGAGGACATTCCCAGGCGGCAGGACTAACCTTACATAAAAGCAAAGAAGAAGAGTTCAGGAGAAAAATCAATGAATATGCAGATAAGGTTTTAAAGGAAGAGGATTTCGTAAAGAAAGTATATATTGATTCATCGTTGCCTGTTTTTGCCATAAATAACAAAAATATAAATGAGCTTTCGCTCCTCGAACCTTTTGGGGCAGGAAACGAAAAACCCACCTTTGCCTTTTTGAATGCTAAAATCAAAAGTATAAAAGAACTTTCGGGAGGAAAGCATCTTAAAATGCTTCTGGAAAAAGACGGCTTTACATTGGATACCGTAGCTTTCGGATATGGACAGGCAACATACAAGCTTTCTTCCGGGATGAAGATACATGTGGCAGGCAATCTTGAAATAAATGACTACACCGGAAAACCGCAGCTGGTTATAAGAGAAATATTATATTAAGAGGGGTATTTATATGGAATTAGAAAAGAAATTCAGACACGTATTGGACTTTCCTAAAAAAGGCATTGACTTTATTGATATAACGACTGTTCTCAATGACAAGGACGCTTTTAAAGAAGCTGTGGATAAAATTGCAGCAGAAGCTTCAAAATCAAAATGCGATGTTATTGTGGGAAGTGAGGCTCGCGGATTCATTTTGGGAGCTGCCGTTGCATATAAAATGGGTGTACGTTTTGTACCTGTAAGAAAAAAAGGTAAGCTTCCTTATGAGACAATTTCTGGAACATATGACTTAGAGTACGGAACAGATACTCTTGAAATGCATATAGATGCCATAAATGAGAATGATAATGTTGTTATAGTTGACGATTTGCTGGCAACCGGCGGTACAGCATTATGTATCTGCGATATGATAAAGGAATTGAAAGGAAATATTATAAGTTCTGTTTTTTTAGTTGAACTTCAGGAACTGCCCGGAAGAAATGTCCTGGAAAAAGCAGGAATCGAAGTTTTATCTGTTGTTAAAATCTGATTGAAGGAGCAGTTAATTGTATGAACGCTCAGGAAAATAGCTATGAATTTTTATGTGAAAAATTAAATACATACATGACTGACATCTCATTGGTTGAGCGAGCATATAAGTTTGCCCTTGTTTCTCATGCAAACCAGAAGCGCAAATCGGGAGAGGCTTATATTGTACATCCGGTGTGTGTAGCCATAAATCTAGCAGAGCTGGAAATGGACGCAGAATGTATAGCGGCAGGTCTTTTGCATGATGTTATTGAAGATGTGGAAAAAGCGGATTACGAGACCATAGAGAAAAAATTCGGCAAAAATGTGGCTGATCTGGTTGACGGTGTTACGAAGCTTGAAAAAATTCCTTTTGTCTCAAACGAGGTGAGGCAAATTGAAAATGCAAGAAAAATGTTTTTTGCCATGGCTTCGGATATCCGTGTAATTATAATTAAACTGGCTGACAGACTTCATAATATGCGTACTCTCATGTATATGCCTGAAGAAAAGCAGCTCAGGATTGCGAAAGAAACTCTCGATGTATATGCACCCCTTGCTCACAGACTTGGTCTTCAGAGAATCAAATGGGAGCTTGAAGATTTATCTCTTAAATACCTTGATTCTGTTGCGTACTATGAAATTGCAGACAGTGTGCATATGAAGAAAAAAGAAAGAGAAGACTATGTTGCCGAAATAATAGAGCTTTTCACCAAAAAACTTGAAGAAATGAAAATAGACGGTGAAGTAAAAGGGCGAGTAAAGCATTATTACAGCATTTACAGAAAAATGTTTACCCAGGATAAGTCATTAGATGAAATATACGACCTTTTCGCAGTCAGAATTATAGTTAAAGACCTTAACGACTGCTACGCCGCTTTAGGTATGGTGCATGAAATTTTCACACCCATGCCCGGTCGTGTTAAGGACTACATTGCCATGCCCAAGCCCAATATGTATCAGTCTCTTCACACAACGGTTATAGGACCTAAAGGTTATCCTTTTGAAGTGCAGATAAGAACACGTCAGATGCATCAGGTTGCAGAAAACGGTATCGCAGCTCATTGGAAGTACAAGGAAGGTAAAATTGACGGCAAGAAAGACGATAATGATATTAAACTGGCATGGGTAAGAGATATGCTTGAAATACAGAAAGATGTAACTGATTCGAGCGACTTTTATAACCTGCTTAAGATAGATATGTTTTCTGACGAAGTGTTTGTATTCACTCCTAAAGGGAATGTAATAAGCCTGCCTCAGGGTGCAACACCTGTTGATCTGGCTTTCGCTATTCACAGTGCTATTGGATATAAAATGACAGGAGCTAAAGTGAATTCCAAAATATCACCCATAGACTATAAGCTTCAGAACGGAGATATTGTTGAAATTCTTACAAGCTCCATCACCAAAGGCCCGAAACTGGACTGGATAAAATTCTGCAAAACCACAACTGCAAAAAACAAAATCAATCAGTGGTTTAAAAAAGAGCAGAGAGAAGTGAATATTGCCCGTGGGAAGGAAATGATAGAAAAAGAAATCAAAAAGCTTTCTTTTACCATGTCAGAAGTGTGGATAAACACCCATGTGGATTCTATGCTTAAAAAGTTTAATTTCAACTCTCTGGATGAAATGTATTTAAGCGTCGGCTGTAACTCCATGAGCCCTATAAGAATTGTGCAGAGGCTTATAGACTCAAATTCTGAGCTTAAGGCAAAAATACAGGAAGCGGAAATTGCTGAAAAACTGGCTCAGCAGAAAACAGTAAAGAAAAAATCTTCTTCAGGAAATGGCATTATTGTTAAAGGCGAAGAAAATCTTCTTGCGAGAGTTTCCAAATGCTGCAGCCCCGTTCCCGGCGATGATATAATAGGATTCATCACAAGAGGTCGAGGTGTATCTGTTCACCGTAAAGACTGCATAAATGTAAGGCTCGAATTTCTTCCTGAAGAAGAAAAGAGCCGACTTATAGAATGTGAGTGGGATGGCGGAGAACAAGGAACCTTCGACTGCCATATTATAATAAAGGCGGCAGACAGACAGGGATTGCTTGCTGAAATAACAGTATGTCTTTCAGAGCAGAAACTTACAATAGTGTCCCTTAATGCGGCAAACAGAAATAATGTTGCTGTAATAGATTTGTTTGTAAATATATCGAAAAGTTCGGAAATTGATCTCATAACAAGAAAACTTCACATGATTCCCGGAGTATTCGATGTAAAGAGAGCGTAAAGGTTGTTTATATGAATATAGAAAAAATAGAAGTTGGTTATCTTGGAACTAATTGTTATTTGGTAGAACACGGAGGTTTGACCACTGTTATTGACCCGGGCGGAGATGCTTATAAAATCATTTCTTCTTTAAAAGGTGGTAACATTGATAAAATTCTTTTGACACACGGACATTTTGACCATATCATGGCGGCGGAAGAACTTAGACAAAAAACCGGAGCTAAAATTTATATAAGCAGAGAAGATGCGATAATGACGGAAAATTCCGATAAAAGCCTTTACTTCATGCTTGGTGTGGGAAAAAGAGGTTTCAACCCCTTTATTGCAGACAACTTTTATGAAGACAGCATCGATATATGTAATAAAAAATTCAAGGTTATAAAAACCCCCGGACATTCTATGGGAAGCGTTTGTTTTTATCACGAAAATATACTTTTTTCCGGAGACACGCTTTTTGCAGGGAGCATAGGAAGATATGATTACGGAGATTACGGTTCTTTGATGAACTCTCTTTCTGAAATTTTGCTTTTGCCTGATGATACTTTTGTCTATCCGGGACATGGAAATATTACAACTATAGGGCAGGAGAGAAGGGACAACCCCTTTTTGAGATAATATGAAAATAGAAACAATAGGACACAGCGATAGGTATTCGGTAGAGCAAATATCTTGTCTTTACTTTAATAACTCGGATGATGTGGAAATCATATCTGTTTTAGACAAAGAAAATGGGAAAATTGAAACAAAAGTCAAGATGGGAGATAATGTTTTTCTTGCAGATTATTCTCTGGATAATAAAGATATTAAATCTTTTAAAAATTCCGTTAAAAAGTCAGCCTATCTTGCTATGAAAAAAGCTTCCTTAAGGAAAACTCCTTGGGGCGTGCTTACCGGTATAAGACCTACGAAATTTTGTCGTGACCTCAGAGAGGATTTTTCTTATGATGAGATTCTGGAAATCTTGAAAAATGATTATTGGGTTGATCAGGATAAAGCTGAATTTTGTATCGAGGTAACAAAAAACTCGGAGAAGATTATAAACAGAATATCTGTAAAAGATGCAGGAGTTTATATCGGTGTGCCTTTTTGCCCCAGTAGATGCAGTTACTGTTCTTTTATTTCTGAATCGGCGGCTCTTTACAGTAAATATATTCCCGAGTACGTAGGGGCGCTGAAAAAGGAGATAAGAGAAACTGCACGCTTTTCTAAAATTAACGGATTTAATGTGACATCATTATATATAGGAGGAGGGACCCCGCCGGCACTCGGCACTAAACTTTTAGCAGAGGTCATCGATGAAGCCATTAAAAGCTTTACTTTAAGTCCTGATAATATAGAATTCACCGTTGAAGCAGGAAGACCTGATGTCATAGACAGAGAGCTTCTTTTATCTCTCAGAAAAAAAGGAGTTAATCGCATTTGTATCAATCCGCAGACTATGAATGATGAAACTTTAAAAGTAATAGGCAGAAATCACACCTCGTCACAAACTGAAGCTGCTTTTAATCTTGCCAGGGAGCTGGGATTCACCAATATAAATTCGGATATAATAGCAGGTCTCCCGGGAGAAAATCTTTTTATGTTCCAAAAGACATTAGAAAAAATAGGAAATCTTTCCCCTGAGGGTCTCACGGTACATACCATGTATCTTAAAAGAGCATCCAGACTTGGCAAGGAAAAGAACTTTGAAAACAACGTGGGGGATATTCCTAAAATGATAACAGAAGCCATGGGTTTTGCGAAAAGGAACGGATATAAACCTTACTACATGTATAAACAGAGAAGTACTTTGGGAAATCTGGAGAATACGGGATATGCTAAAGATGGATTTGAATCTTTGTATAATTGCGGAATAATGGAGGAAGTAAAAAACATTATTGCCATAGGAGCAGGTTCTTCCTCGAAAATAATAAAAAATAACAAAAACATAGAAAGAGTATATAATATAAAGGACGCTTTTTCTTATATAAGGGATATAGATGACGTTATAAATATGAAGATTTCAAAACTTAATAAAATAATGGAAGAATAAAGGAAAAACAACTTTACAAAAATTAAAAAAAGGTATATAATAAATTAGTCTTAACCCTAAGAAAGGTTGTGAATTTTATGAATTTTAATATTGAAAAAATCAGGGAGAAAATTGACAAAGCCACTGTCTTCACCGTTAAAAAAGCAGGTGAAGTGGCTTCATTGACAAAGATAACCTTAAAGAAAACAGAGGCTAAAGGCAAGCTTTCTGAGGCATACAAGGAATTAGGAGAGCTTATTTACCTCAATTCAAAGGAAGAAAGCGATATTACGGAAAGATTTAACTTCCTTGTTTCTAAAATAGATGAAATCCGGGAAGAGATAGAAAAATATTCAAAAGAAGCAGACAAAATAAAAGACTGAAAGGCGGAATAAGCCGCCCGCAAAGGACAGGCTTTACGGACGATTGTTCTTTGGAGGATATATATGAGAAAGAGAATATTCAAAATAGGCATTTTTGTTATCTGCATTATGCTTGCAGCTTATGTAGGCGTAAGGGTGGCTCTCTTTATCACTTCGCCTTTCCAAGGCGTTCACACAGGAAATGAAATAGACGAAGTGGAAGTTACAAACGGAAATATTATAATCAATGCGCTGGTCATGGGGCTGGATAAAGATGAGACCAGGACAGATACGTTGCTTTTGGTAAGCTATAACAGCGAAAACGGAAGATGTTTTATAATGAGCATTCCGAGAGATACTTATGTCAACATAAACGGGAGAGCAACGCTTATAAACGAAGCCTATGCCAGAGGTGGTGCGGAGCTCACCATAAATAAAGTAAAAGAACTGACAAAGGTTCCTATCAACTATTATGTGGTATTCACATTTAAAGACTTCAGAAATGTAATCGATTCTTTAGGTGGCGTGGAATTTAACGTAAGACCTGAAGGATATTATTACGAGGATCCCTATCAGGATCTTTTAATAGATATTCCCGGGGGATTTCAGGTGCTTGACGGCAAGAAAGCCGAAGGTCTTGTGCGATACAGAGATGGTTACGCCAGAGCAGATCTGGACAGAGTAAAAGTTCAGCAACAGTTCGTGACAGCTCTTATAGAACAGAAATTCAACGCAAAATATATTGCAAAAATACCTAAAATTTATGGCGTGTTAAAAGATTCCTTAAAGAGTAATCTTGCTCTGGATGAACTTCTGGTATACAGCGATGAGATTTTAGAGGCCGGCGTTACATCTATCGAAACGCACACGTTGCCTGCGAGTGAATATAACGGCAAACTTTTGCCGATAGAAAGCGAAATAGATGCTCTTATGGACAGTTATTTTCCCAACAGAGAGTAGCGTTATGGTTAAAATCAACAAATAGAGTTAAATTTTTAACGAAGAAATAGTTTATTTGTTAAAATTTCAGAACACCACTTGTCAAATTGACAAAAAAAGGTTATAATATTTAAGGTTGAGGTATTTTATGAAAAAGGTTTTATCATTAGTTTTAGTATCCTCTTTATTTTTTCTTTTCGCTTGCACAAAGTCGGACTTTGAAAAAGAGGATTTGACAGAAAATACAATTATGGAGGAGACCCCTATGGTTACAATTACTGTTAAGGATTTTGGCGATATGGTTCTGGAGCTTTATCCCGAGCATGCACCTATTACTGTTGCAAACTTTTTAGAACTCGCTGAGAGCGGATTTTATGAGGGGCTTATTTTCCACAGAATTTATAAAGGATTTATGATTCAGGGCGGATCTTCTGACGGAAGGGGAATGGCCGGTTCTGATACTAAGATAAAGGGAGAATTTAAATCAAACGGAGTTAATAATCCCATAAGCCATGAACGTGGAGTTATCTCCATGGCACGTACTAATAATCCTGATAGTGCAAGCTCTCAGTTCTTCATTTGCGATGCTGACTCAACTTTCCTTGACGGTAACTATGCTGCTTTCGGAAAGCTCGTGGAGGGATATGACGTATTGGATAAGATTGCATCTGTCGATGTGACTTATGGTCCTTCTGGAGAGAAATCTTCACCTTTGGTTGCACCGGTGATTGAAAAAGTCACCGTTAACAAATAAGTATACTATTTTTAGGAGGAAGTTAAAATGGTAAGAGTAGGTATAAACGGTTTTGGACGTATTGGACGTCTTGCGTTCAGACAGATGTTTGGCGCAGAAGGTTATGAGGTTGTTGCTATCAACGACTTAACACAGCCTTCAATGCTTGCAGGTCTTTTGAAGTATGACACAGCTCAGGGTGGTTACTGCGGAAAGATCGGCGAAAATCTCCACACTGTTGATGCTGATGATGAAAACGGCACAATCACAGTTGACGGAAAAGTATTAAAGATTTATGCGGAAAAGGATGCTAACAACATTCCTTGGGGCGAACTTAATGTAGACGTTGTATTGGAGTGCACAGGTTTCTATTGCTCTAAAGAAAAGTCTCAGGCTCACATCAATGCAGGCGCTAAGAAGGTAGTTATTTCTGCTCCCGCAGGAAACGACCTTAAGACTATCGTTTACAGCGTAAATGAAAACACACTTACAGCTGATGACAAGATCATCTCTGCTGCATCTTGCACAACAAACTGCTTAGCTCCTATGGCTAAAGCTCTTAACGATTATGCTCCTATCCAGTCCGGTATCATGTCTACAATTCATGCATACACAGGTGATCAGATGATTCTCGACGGTCCTCACAGAAAAGGCGATATGAGAAGAGCAAGAGCAGGTGCTGCTAACATCGTTCCCAACTCAACAGGTGCTGCTAAGGCTATTGGACTTGTTATTCCTGAACTCAACGGCAAGCTTATCGGTTCTGCACAGAGAGTTCCAGTAACAACAGGTTCTACAACAATTCTTACAGCTGTTGTAAAGGGTGACAACGTAACTAAGGACGGAATCAACGCTGCTATGAAGGCTGCTGCTTCCGCAAGCTTCGGTTACAACACAGATCCTATCGTTTCTTCTGACGTTATCGGCATGAGATATGGTTCTTTGTTCGATGCTACTCAGACAATGGTTGCTGAAATCGGTGATGGTCTTTACGAAGTACAGGTGGTTTCCTGGTATGACAACGAAAACTCCTACACCAGCCAGATGGTAAGAACAATTAAGTATTTTGCTGAACTTGGCTAATAGAATCTAATAAAAAAGAGTACCGAAATCGGTACTCTTTTTTTATAGTTTGGCAAGTTTTCTTTCGCGTTTTGTGTAATAGCAGTAATTTTCAAAGCCTATTTCTTTAAGCATTGCTTTAGCTTCCTTAAAGCCGATGCCTACATTTTGCGGACAGTGAGCATCGCTTCCTATTGAAATGGACCGTCCGCCCATATCGTAATATTTTTTTATGATAGATTCATCCGGGAAATATTTTCCGTAATCTCCGAATATTCCTGAAGTATTTACTTCAAGAGAGATGTTTCTTTCTGTTATTATATATAAAATTTCATTGATTGTATCATCGAAACCCTCTAAAGAAATTTCTTTTTTATATTTGCCGTTTATATATCTTAAAGGACATGTGAGATGAGCCAGAATATCAAAATCCATATTTTCTGCTGTCATTTTTAAATTTTTGAAATATTCTGAAAGAAAAGAATTTATATAATCTTTGTCATATAAAGAAAAATCGACAGCAGAATAGAAAGTATCTATTGATTTATATTCTGCAAAGTGAACAGAACCTATAATAACATCGAAATCAAAGCTTTTAAGGAATTTCTCTGTATCGAAAGGGGAGTGGTAATAACCGCTTATTTCCACTCCTTTGTATATTTCTAAATTTCCTTTGTATTCGACCTTGGCGTAATTTACATCATCTAAACTTTGTTTTATTCTGTTGAATGTGTTTGTTTCTTCAAAATTTTCCATATTTACATGATCTGTCACCGATATAGCTGAAATTCCCTTTTCTATTGAAGAAATACATAATTCATCAATCGTTTGTTTGCTGTCCGGAGAATTATTTGTATGAGTATGAGTATCAAACATATTAACACTTTCTTTCTTGTTAGATGCATTTATTATAACATATGATACTGGAAGAAACAATAGTTTATGGTAAAAAATTCAATGAATATAATGATAAAAAAAGAGGTATTTTGCTTGACAAAGCAAATTTAAGTTGATATAATAAATTGATGCAGAATGTTTTAGTTATAAAATACATCAAAATATATATCAAGGAGGAATTTTTCATGGCAAGAAAAATGAAGACTATGGACGGTAACAACGCTGCCGCTTGGGCGTCTTATGCGTTTACCGACGTAGCCGCAATCTATCCCATTACACCTTCTTCGGTTATGGCTGAAGTAACAGATGAATGGGCAGTAGAAGAAAGGAAAAATATTTTCGGACAGCCTGTAAAAGTTGTTGAAATGCAGTCCGAAGCGGGCGCAGCAGGTGCTGTTCACGGTTCTTTGGCAGCAGGTGCTCTCACCACAACTTATACTGCTTCTCAGGGTCTTCTTCTTATGATCCCCAACATGTATAAAATGGCAGGTGAATTGCTTCCCTCTGTTATCCATGTAAGTGCAAGATGCGTAGCTTCTCACGCTCTTAATATTTTCGGCGACCACTCAGACGTTATGGCTTGCCGTCAGACAGGTTATGCAATGCTTTGCTCCAACAGCCCTCAGGAAGTTATGGACTTAGGTGCAGTTGCTCACTTATCTGCAATAAAGGGAAGAGTTCCTTTCCTTCATTTCTTTGACGGTTTCAGAACTTCTCATGAAATCGACAAAATCGAAGTTTGGGATTATGATGACCTTAAGGAAATGGTTGACATGGATGCTGTTCAGGAATTCAGAAACACAGCACTTAATCCTGAGCATCCTGTATTAAGAGGTTCTGCACAGAACCCCGACATTTTCTTCCAGAACAGAGAAGCTTGTAATAAATATTATGACAATGTTCCTTCTGTTGTTGAAGAATATCTTAACAAGGTAAATGAAAAGATTGGCACAAACTATGGCCTCGTAAATTACTACGGTGACCCCAAGGCTGAAAAGATCTTGGTTGCTATGGGCTCTGTTTGCGAAACAATCGAAGAAACAGTAGATTATCTCATGGCTAAGGGTGAAAAGGTTGGTTTAATTAAAATCCGCCTTTACAGACCTTTCCCTGTTGATGCTTTCTTAAAGGCAGTTCCTGCTACATGTAAGAAGATTGCAGTTCTCGACAGAACAAAGGAACCCGGCTCTATCGGCGAACCTTTATATCTCGACGTTTGTGCCTGCTACAACGGCAAAACTGACATTCCTATGATTATTGGCGGAAGATACGGTCTTGGTTCTAAAGATACAGTTCCTGCAGATATAATCGCAGCTTACAGAAATCTTGATGCAAAAGAACCTATCAAGGGATTCACACTTTCCATCGAAGACGACGTAACAAATCTTTCTCTTGCAAGAATTGAAAGCCCCGACACATCTGCTGAGGGCAACACTTCATGTAAGTTCTGGGGTCTTGGTTCTGACGGTACAGTTGGTGCAAACAAGAACTCCATCAAGATTATCGGTGACCACACTGACCTTTTTGCTCAGGCATATTTCTCTTATGACTCCAAGAAGTCAGGCGGTATTACAGTTTCTCACCTGAGATTCGGTAAGAAACCCATCAAATCCACTTATTTAATTAACAAAGCAAATTTCGTTGCTTGTCACAATCCTTCTTATGTGGATAAGTATGACATGGTAGAGGATATCGTTCCCGGCGGAAGCTTCCTTCTTAACTGCGCGTGGGACGTAGAAGAACTCACAAAGAGACTTCCTGCTAAGATGAAGAAGTTTATTGCTGAAAACAATATCAACTTCTACACAATCGATGCTATCGGTATCGCAAAGGAACTTGGCCTCGGAAATAAAACTTCCATCGTTTTACAGTCTGCTTTCTTCAAGATTGCAAACGTAATTCCCTTTGACGATGCTGTTGGCTACATGAAAGACGCTGTAGTTAAGTCTTTCGGCGCTAAGGGAGAAAAGATTGTAAGCATGAACCATGCAGCAATTACAGAGGGTGCTAACAACATTAAGAAAGTTGAAGTTCCCGCTGATTGGGCAAACGCTGCAGATGAAACTAAGGCTGAGAAAGACCTTCCTGATTTCGTTAAGAATATCCAGATGCCCTGTAATGCACAGGCAGGCGATAAGCTTCCTGTTTCCACATTCATGGGCATGGTTGACGGTCATATGCCTCAGGGTACAGCCGCTTATGAAAAGAGAGGTATCGCTGTTGACGTTCCTGTTTGGGATGTAACAAAGTGTATTCAGTGTAATCAGTGTTCTGTGGCTTGTCCTCACGCTGTAATCCGTCCTATCGCTCTTAATGCAGAAGAAGTTAAGAATGCTCCTGCAAATCTTAAACATAAGCCCATGACAGGCAAGAAGGAATATGAATTTACAATGGCAATTTCCATTCTTGACTGTACCGGTTGCGGAAACTGCGTAAAAGTTTGTCCTGAAAAGGTACAGGCTCTCTCCATGGCTCCTATCGATACTCAGAGAGACCAGCAGGAATGCTTCGATTATGCGGTTAAGGAAGTTTCTGTAAAAGAAGATTTACTCACTCTTCCTCTTAACGTTAAGAATTCCCAGTTCCGTCAGCCTCTCTTGGAATTCTCCGGCGCTTGCGCAGGTTGTGGTGAAACTCCTTATGCAAAGCTTATCACACAGATTTGCGGCGACAGAGCTTATATCTCCAATGCAACAGGTTGTTCTTCAATCTGGGGTGGTAGTGCACCTTCAACACCTTATACAAAGAACCACAAGGGTCAGGGTCCTGCATGGGCTAACTCCTTGTTCGAAGATAATGCTGAACATGGTTTAGGTATGGCAGTTGCTAACAAGCAGCTTCGTGCAAGACTTGCTGATCAGGTTAAGGCTATCGATGACGCTAAGGTTAAAGCTGCTGCTGAAAAGTGGTTTGAAACCTTTGAAGATGGTGATGCAAATGCTCCTGCAACAGATGCGTTGATTGCAGCTCTTGAAGCTAACGGCTCCGATGCTGCAAAGGCAATTCTTGACAACAAAGAATTCCTTTCTAAGAAAGCTATCTGGATATTTGGTGGTGACGGTTGGGCGTACGATATCGGCTTCGGCGGACTCGATCACGTAATCGCTTCCGGCGAAGATGTAAACATCATGGTATTTGATACAGAAGTTTACTCCAACACAGGAGGACAGGCTTCCAAATCAACTCCCACAGGTGCTGTTGCTCAGTTCGCAGCAGGCGGTAAGCCTATCACCAAGAAGAATCTTGCTGAAATAGCAATGTCTTACGGCTATGTATACGTAGCTCAGATAGCTCTCGGTTACGATATGGCTCAGTCTGTAAAAGCTATTAAGGAAGCTGTAAGCTACAATGGTCCTTCTATTATCATCGGTTATGCTCCTTGCATAAACCACGGTATAAAGGGCGGTATGACAAATACTCAGAACATAATCAAGAATGCGGTTATGTCCGGTTACTGGCATACTTTCAGATTCGATCCCAGACTTAAGGAGGAAGGAAAAGTTCCCTTCCAGATGGATTCTAAGGATCCTTCCACATCATACCGTGACTTCATCATGAACGAAGTTCGTTACAGCTCACTTGCACGCAAGTTCCCTGAAAAAGCTGAAGAGCTCTTCTCCGAGGCAGAAAAGCAGGCTAAGGCTAAGTACGAACATTGGACAAAGTACGGTAAGCTTTTCGAATAATAAATACTATAGCGTAGCAGCTTGGACTGCTACGCTATTTTTATGCCTTTATACATTCGTTCCGATGATAATTGGAGAAATAAGGCGATATTTAAGAGACTATAATACCATAAGAGTAAGCCGTTCAGTAAAGGATTTGGCGTATAAAGCTCTTACCGTAAGAGAAAAGCTTTCGAACGAAAGACAGTGTGATATTTCGAATGAAGAAATAGCCAAAGTACTGGAAGTGCCTAAAAAAGCGGTTGATATGGCTTTGGAAGCTATATCAGACCCCGTTTCTTTATACGACCCAGTGTATCACGATGGGGGAGATGCTGTTTTTGTAATGGATCAGATTTCTGACGAAAAAAACATCGATGAAAACTGGACAGAAAGTATAGCTTTGAACGAAGCATTAAAAAAACTCGGAGAAAGAGAAAAAAGGATTCTTCTTTTAAGATTTTTCGAGGGTAAAACCCAAATGGAAGTGGCAAAAGAGGTGGGTATAAGCCAGGCTCAGGTGTCAAGGCTTGAAAAAAGCGCCATAGATTCCATGAAGAAAAATATTTAGCGTAAAAGGCGGTTTTATTTGGAAAAATATTTTGACAAATTAAGGGTTTTATGGTACAATTAAAAGGAATAACTTTGCACAATCGAGGTGTTGACAAAATGTTTTCAGATTACAAAATAAATAATGGACATTTATATATTTCAGGGGTGGATGTTGTAGAATTGGCAAGAAAATACAAAACACCTCTTTATGTTATGAGCGAGAATGTAGTAAGAGCGAATTGCAGAGAGTTAAAAGGAGCTTTAGATAAGTACTATGATTCTTTTGGAATGATAACCTATGCATCAAAGGCTTTCTGTATAAAGGAAATGTGCAAAATAGTAAATTCCGAGGGACTTGGGGTAGATGCTGTATCAGGAGGCGAGCTTTATACAGCAAAGGAAGCGGGAGTTCCTATGGAGAAAATCCACTATCACGGAAACAACAAAACCGTCGATGAAATAAAAATGGGGGTAGAATCAGGCGTAGGGAAGTTTATTGTTGATTCCAAGGAAGAGCTTATAAAAATTGATTCTTTTGCCGGAGATATGGGCAAAAAGCAGAGGGTTTTATTGAGATTGACTCCCGGTGTGGATGCCCATACCCATGATTTTATAAAAACAGGACAGATTGATTCTAAATTTGGCTTTCCTATTGAAACCGGAGCGGCTGATGAAATTCTGGAATTTGCACTTACACTTAAAAACATTGAACTCACAGGTTTTCATTGTCACATAGGTTCTCAAATCTTCGAAACAGAACCCTTTGTTGAGGCGGCTTCAATAATGCTGGATTTCATAAATGATGCAGAAGATAAATACGGAATTGAATTTAAGGATCTTGTTCTGGGCGGTGGATTTGGAATAATTTACACCCAGGAAGATAATCCTCTGCCTTTAAGCGAGGTGTTAAAGCCGGTATTAACATATATAAAAGAAAGACGTATTAAAGAAGGCAAAAAGCTTATTTTCCTTGGTTTCGAACCCGGAAGATCAATAGCCGGACCTGCTGGGATGACTCTTTATACTGTTGGAAGCGTTAAAGAAATCAAAGGAATTAGAACCTATGTGTCTGTAGATGGGGGAATGAGTGACAATCCCAGATTTGCTTTGTATCAAGCAAAATATGAGTTTGTACTTCCGGAAAAAGCCGAGCTCCCTAAAGAAAAAATCGTTACAGTTTGTGGAAAATGCTGCGAATCAGGAGATGTGTTGGGTGAAAACGTTCCCATTGGTCCTGTTGAAAGCGGTGATATCTTAGGGGTTCTTGCCACAGGGGCGTATAATTATTCTATGGCAAGCAATTATAACAGAATACCAAGACCTGCTATTGTTTTTGTAAAGGACGGCAAAGACAGACTTGTTGTAAAAAGAGAAAGCTATGAGGATTTATTAAGCCTCGAGTTATAAAAGCTTTTAATAAGATAAAGGGGAGGTGACAAAAACGAAAGATATAGTATTTAAATTCGATGAATTCGAGGGACCGCTTGATTTGCTTTTGCATCTCATAAGTAAAAATAAACTAAGCATTGTAGATGTTTCCTTGGCTAAAATAACAGACCAGTATTTTGAATATATCAATTCCTGGCAGGAGGAAAATATTGATTTTTCCAGCGAATTTTTAGTCGTAGCATCAGAACTTTTATATATAAAATCCAAGTTTTTGTTACCTAAGCACGAAGAAGAAAATGAAAATGGCGATGATCCTGAAAAAGATTTGCTTCAGCGCTTAAAAGAGTACAAGCTCTTCAAGAAAACGGCAGAAAAAATAAAGGACAGACAGTTTGAATCGAAATATATTTTCTTCCGTCTGGCAGAGCCTATAAAATTTAAGGCCAAGCCCATGAAAGAGATGCCGAAAGAAAAGCTCTTGACCTCTCTTTTTAATCTCGCGGAAAGAAAAGCTTTGATGCTTCCTCCGGGAAAAGAAAACTTAAAAGACGTAATGGTTAAAAAACCCGCAAGTATTTTCTCGAAAGTAAAAGATATATTAAAAAGCATAAAACGAAAGACAAAACTTAAATACAAGGAAATTTTCCGCGGAACAAAAAGCGAGAGAGTCGCTTCGTTTCTTGCCCTTTTGGAGCTTATAAAATTGAGCCGAGTTAAATTCGAGGGTGAGGGAGACGATATTACAATTTCTGATGTAAAGAGGTGAAATTATGGGCGAGAGTGAAAAATTAAAGGCCTTTGAAGCTATTTTGTTCGCTTCCGGGGAAAGTGTAGAAAGAAGTTTAATTGCAGAATCTTTAGAAATCACCGAAGAAGAGGTTGAGAACCTTTTCGTAAAGCTTTCTGAAAAGTATAAAGAAAGCGGAATTGCAGTGATAAAGCTGGAAAACGACTATCAGCTTACCACTAAAAAAGAATATTACGAGTATGTGAGAAGGGTTACTGAGCCTAAAAGAAATACACCTTTATCCAACGCGGCGTTGGAGGTTTTATCCATCGTTGCCTATAAACAACCTGTTACAAGAAGTCAGGTGGATTACATAAGAGGTGTAGATAGTTCGAGCTCCATGAGCAGACTTATAGGTTGCGGACTTATAGAGGCTACAGGAGTATCTGATGCTCCCGGAAGACCCTCGCTTTACTCCACTACAAAAGAATTTTTAAGAGTTTTCGGGCTTGAAAGTCTTAAGGAGCTTCCTGATATAGGGGAGCTTGAAAGGGAGCTTGAAACAGAAGAAGCTGAACAGCTTACTATAGAGACCGAAGAAATAGATGAAGAATAAGGTTGTGTTAATCTGATTACAGGGTTGATTTTGATAGTTATTCTTTTGCTTGTTTTAATTCTTTATATCCCTATAAAACTAAGGATAAGTTATAAAAAAAGTTTGTTTGAAACTTTTTTAAGTTTCGGATTTATAAAGATTAAAATTCCCTTAAATAAAGAAAAAAAGCAAAAAGAAAAAAACGTTATAAACACCGAGAAAAAAGAAAAGGAAAATAAAGACGGGTTTGACGCTTTCACTCGATTTTTCTCAGTAATACAAGGGTTTTACAATGCATCACACTTAATTAAAAAAGCCTTAATAATTGAAAAATTGGAAATTAAATCGAGTTTTGGTACAGAAGATGCCGCCTTTACAGGTCTGGCTGTGGGTTTGGCTTATTCTGAAATATACAAGCTTATAGGATTTTTGTCTGTCATATTCACTTTGGAACCACCGAAAATTGATATAACTCCAATTTTCGAAGACAGATATGTATTTAATATAGAGTGCAAAAGCATAATAAAAACAAAATTAGCACATATTATTTTCGCTGGCTACAAATTTTATACAAGCTATAAAAAAGCTTTAAAAGGAAAGGATTGATTTTTATGACACATCCCATACAAGGTTTAATGGAAGCCTCTATGAAGAACATCAAGGAAATGGTTGATGTTAACACAATTATAGGAGAGCCTGTTCAGACACCTGACGGAACAACCATAATTCCTGTTTCAAAAGTTGCATTCGGTTTTGGAGCAGGCGGTTCTGACATTCCTGTTAAGACTAATACTGCAACTGCTGATTCTCCCTTTGGAGGGGGCAGCGGTGCCGGCGTTTCCATAAAGCCCGTTGGTTTTTTAGTTGTGGGAGCAGACCAGATTAAAATGCTTCCTATAGATTCCGGCAATCCCGGACCACTTGACAAGCTTTTTGAGTTCATTCCTCAGATGGTGGACAAGGTAAACAACATTGTAAAGGAAAAGGGAAATAAGAAAAACGAATATGCGGAATAATAAACAGTCGTAATAAACAATTTACCTGCTCATATAATACTTTAGGCAGGTGACTTGTTGTGCACAAAAAAATCTTTTTCATCTTTTTAATAATCTTTTTAATTACTCCGATAAATACTTCCGCCGTTTCTGTTTCTGCAAAAGCGGCGGTGGTTATCGATGCTGATACGGGAAGAATTATATTCGAAAAAAACGCATATGAAAAACTTCCAATGGCCAGTACCACAAAGATTATTACGGCTATAACAGCCATTGAAAACGGAACCCTTTCTGATGTTGTAACTGTTTCTGAAAATGCATCCAACACTGAAGGCTCATCTGTATGGTTGGAAGCAGGGGAACAGCTTACACTATCTCAGCTTTTATATGCTCTGATGTTGGAGTCCGGAAATGATGCTGCTGTTGCTATAGCCGAGCATATTGCGGGGAACAGTGATGATTTTCTTAAGATGATGAATCATACGGCATCTTTAGCAGGAGCCAATAACACTAACTGTGCAACAACAAACGGTTTAGATGATGATTTTCATTATACTACAGCCTATGATCTGGCAAAGATTTCTGCATACGCCATGAAATCCGAAATATTCAGAGAAATAGTATCCTGCACTAAAACGACAATCCCCTGGGAGGGGGAAGAGTGGGACAGAACCCTGGTTAATCACAATAAGCTTTTGGATATGTATCCCGGAGCAACAGGTATAAAGACCGGATTTACAAAAAAATCCGGCAGATGCCTGGTATCTTCGGCAAAAAGAGACGGATGGGAAGTAATTGCCGTAACATTAAATGCTCCCGACGATTGGAACGACCATACGAAATTGTTGGATTTCGCTTTTGGAAATCCTCCTAAAAAGGAAGTTCTTTTAAATGACGGTATTTCTTTAGGGGAAATAGAAGTTATAGGAAGTACTAAGAAGGTTTCTTTCGGTGTAGATGAACGAGTTGAAGTAAGAAGATTTTTAACGTCCGATAATTTTTTCGTAGAATATTCTATGAATGGAAATATAAAAGCTCCTGTCATAAAAGATGAAACTCTCGGTTTCGCAAATGTTTATTTTAACGGTGAATTATGCAAGAGCGTACCGCTCAAAGCCTTAAATCAGGCGGAATTGGATAAAAAATCCTACATACTTAAGGAATTGTTCAAAAAAACGCTTATTACTTTACTTAATTTGGTGAGGTAGGAATAATGATAAGATTACAAAAGTATTTGGCGCTTTGCGGCGTAGCTTCCAGAAGAAAAGCAGAAGAAATAATAGCTTCCGGAAGAGTAACAGTAAATGGTCATGTCATAATAGAAATGGGGATGTCTGTCGACGAATATAAAGACACGGTTTTGTTAGATGGACGAAAGCTTAGAGCAGAAACGAAAAAAAGATATATAATTCTTAATAAGCCAAAAGGATATGTTACCACCTTAAAAGACCAGTTCGACAGAGCGGATATTACATCTCTTATAGAAGATGTCAAAGAGAGAGTTTTTCCTGTAGGAAGATTGGATTACGATACGGAAGGACTTTTGATTTTAACAAACGACGGAGATTTTGCCAATGCAATTGCTCACCCCAAAAATGAAATAGATAAGGTTTACATCGCACGCGTAAAAGGTGAATTTACAGAAGAAAAAGCAGAAAAACTCAGACACGGCGTATTGATTGACGGAAAAATGACTTCCCCTGCAGGCATAACTGTGCTTAAAAATGACGGCAGAATCCAAGAAATAAAGGTGAAAATTCACGAGGGAAGAAACAGACAGGTTAAAAAGATGTTTAATGCGGTCACCTGCAATGTTGTGGCGTTAAAAAGAGTTTCTGTCGGAGTATTTAATATAGGTAATCTCCCTCTTGGAAAATGGCGCGAATTTAATGAAAACGAAATGAAAGAAGTAAAAAAATATAAAAATATAAGATAAAGGCGGCATCAGAGTGTATAAAATACATCCCATAGAGGAAATTTTAGTAGCAAAAAGTTTATATCCTGATCTTAAGGAAGGTCAGTTGCTTTTCGCTGTCAATGAAGACGGAAAATTTACAGGCAAAGGCATTTGCGAAATCAGACATGATACTGTTTATATAACAGAAATAGACGCTCCTTATGATGATGCAAGAACACTTATGTTTTTAAGTATGTTAAGCTATTTTGAAAAAAGAGGGGCCAAAAAAGGAACTTGCCTCAATAAATCACTTAAGGATTTATGCGACAGGTACGGCTTCGATGAAGATATGAATGTAAGCTTAAAGGGTTTTTTTGATCCGGGAGCACATTGCAATCATTAGATTATTTTTCCGCTTTTGCGGGATTAAATAATAAATAATTTATAAATTTAATATAATAGGGGGTATTTTTTTGGACAAGCTTCAGGAACTTTTGAATCGTAAAAATACTATTATTTCAAAAGCCAACGAATCCGAAAACGGAAGCATGTCTGCTAGGGACAGAATAAACCTTCTCTTTGATGAGGGGAGCTTTATTGAAACAGATATGTTTTCAGGCAGAAAAGACGGTTTAACTCAGGAAGGAGTTATAACAGGCTACGGAACAGTTGACTCAAGGTTGGTTTTTGTTTATGCTCAGGATGGTAACGCGGAAGGCGGCGCATTTGGTGTAGAGCAGGCAAAAAAGATTTCTAAAATAACAAATATGGCACTTAAGGCAGGAGCTCCTTTGGTATCAATGCTTGATTCTAAAGGCATAAGATTTGACGAAGGTCTTGATGCTCTGGCAGCTTTAGGTGAATTAAGTTGCAAAGCGGCTAAAGCTTCCGGTTCCATTTTGCAGATTTCAGCAATTTTTGGAATCTGTGCGGGCGGTGCATCTTTCACTCCTTTAATGTCTGATTTTTTAGTTATGACCAAAAAGAGTGCGCTTATGTTAAACGGGGCTTCTGTATGCGGAGAAGACGGCAAAATCATAACATCTGAGGATATGGCCGGAGGAGAAGTAAATGCAAAAGAAAACGGAAATGCTCATGTTTTAGCAGAAAATGACACCGAAGCAGTATTAAAGATACGAGAGCTCATTGCTTTACTTCCTGGAAATGCAGAAGAGCTTTCTCCCGAAACAGAATGCAAAGATGATTTAAACAGAGTTTCAGAGCAGTTGCAGGCCCCCGGATTTCATATGGCAGATGTTATAAAGCAAGTGGCTGACAACTTTGAATTTTTTGAGATTTCTCCTTTTTACGCAGAAAATATATTAACAGGATTTATACGTATCAACGGAAGAACTGTTGCAGTAGTTGCAAATAACGGGGAGATAGATATTAAGGCTTCTGAAAAGGCTGCCGGATTTATAAGCTTTGCAGACAGCTTCAACATTCCCGTATTGACTTTCAGCGACACAGAGGGTTATAAGGCTTCTTACGAAGAAGAGAAAAACGGACTTTCCAAATATGTTTCCAAGCTTGTATATGCATATAGCAACGCAACAGTACCTAAGGTAACTGTTATTTGCTCTAAAGCCTGCACAAGCGCCGGAATAGCAATGGGTTCAAGAGCTGTAGGTGCTGATCAGGTTATAGCTTGGGCTGATGCCACAATTGGAGTATTTTCTCCGGATATGGCAACGGTACTTCTTTACGAAGATAAAATTAAAGACGGAATGACCAAGGATGAAGCAAAGAGAGATTATTGCAACCATGCAGCAAGTGCATTCTCTGCGGCACAATTAGGATTTATAGACGATGTCATAAACCCTGCCGAAACCCGTCCCTTGGTAGCAGCAGCTTTAGAGATGCTCTATGACAAAAGAGAAGATATTCCTCTTAAAAAACACGGGAAATTCTGTTTTTAAGGAGGTATTATAAATGTCAGGTGATAACCTTATACCGGTTTTATCCATAACTTTACTCGGCGTATTAGTTATTTTCTCGGTCTTAATTATATTGATGCTTGTTCTTACCTTTATGAAGGTATTTGCACCTTCTGAAAATAACGAGGTGAAAACTAATAAATCAGAAGTAAAGGCTCCGGAAACAACCCCAAAAACAATTTCAAATAACACTGACGAAGAGGAACTTATAGCGGTTCTTGCTGCCGCATTAGCTTCTTCACTCAACACATCGGTAAGCAATCTTCGTATTCGTTCATACAGAAGACTCAAAACCAAAAACTAAAATATTAAAGAAAAAGGGTGTTTATAATGAGAAAATTCAATATAAAAGTAAACGGAAAAGCATATGAAGTAGAAGTAGAAGAACTTGGCGTTTCTCAGGCAGCAATGCCCGTGGCTCCGGTGGTTCAGGCACCTCCTCAGGCAACTCCTGCTCCGGTACAGGCTGCTCCTCAGAGCCAGAAGGCTCCTCAGGTATCAGGCAACGTAACAGTTAATGCTCCGATGCCCGGAACTATCAATGCTGTAAAGGTGAAAGCAGGAGATTCTGTTACAAAGGGACAGGTTTTAGTTATACTTGAAGCCATGAAGATGGAAAATGAGATTATGGCTGAAGCTGACGGTGTTGTAGCATCTGTTGCAGTAAATCAGGGTCAGTCAGTTAATACAGGCGACGTATTGGTAACCCTTAACTAAGGGAGGGAAACACATTGAATTTCTTAAATATATTAGGGGAAGGTATGTTAAACTTCCTCGATAAAACAGGTGTTTCTATATTGTTTGGTGAAAACGGAAACCCGTTAAACCTTGTGATGGTAGCAATTGCCTGTGTCCTTTTCTATCTTGCAATCGTAAAGCAGTATGAACCTTTGCTTTTGCTTCCGATTGCTTTTGGTATGCTTCTTGCAAATCTGCCAGGAGCCGGCGTTTTTCACGCCGATTATTTCACCGGAGCCGAAGCGGTTGAAAAAGGTATAGATTTCGCTAAAATCGCAAAAGAGGGGGGACTTTTAGACCTTCTTTACTTAGGTGTTAAACTTGGTATATATCCTCCTTTGATTTTCCTCGGAATCGGTGCCATGACGGACTTTGGCCCTTTAATAGCAAATCCCAAGAGCATATTGCTTGGTGCAGCAGCACAGCTTGGTGTTTTCATAACATATCTCGGTGCAAATCTTATAGGATTCACGGAAAAACAGGCATCAGCTATCGGGATAATCGGTGGCGCCGACGGACCCACGGCAATTTATGTAACAAAGACTCTGGCGCCTGAATTGCTTTCAGCTATAGCTGTGGCAGCATACTCTTATATGGCGTTGATTCCTATGATTCAGCCCCCTATAATGAAAGCTCTCACAACCAAAAAGGAGAGAAGCGTTGTCATGGGGCAGCTTCGCCCAGTATCAAAAAAGGAAAAGATAATTTTCCCGATTACAGTTACTATCGTGGTTGGACTCATTGTTCCTGATGCAGTGCCTCTTGTAGGTATGCTTATGCTGGGGAATCTTTTCAAGGAATGCGGAGTAACAGAAAGACTTACAAAAACCGCACAGAACGAGCTTATGAATATAGTTACAATATTCTTGGGCGTTACTGTGGGTGCAACAGCTACCGCAGATACATTCCTTACCTGGGATACTATTAAAATCATAGCACTCGGTCTTGTGGCATTTTCCATAAGCACTGCAGGCGGAGTATTATTCGGTAAACTTATGTATAAATTTTCCGGTGGTAAGATTAATCCTTTAATCGGTTCAGCAGGCGTTTCTGCCGTTCCTATGGCTGCAAGAATGAGCCAGAAGGTAGGACAGGAGGAAAATCCATCAAACTTCCTTTTGATGCATGCCATGGGGCCTAATGTTGCGGGCGTAATCGGCTCTGCAGTTGCGGCCGGTGTTTTCCTGGCAATTTATTCTTAATTCATTTAGATAGGAGATAATTAAATGGGTGTTAAAATTACAGAAACCGTTCTTCGTGATGCGCATCAGTCACTGATTGCAACAAGAATGACAACAGAACAAATGCTCCCGGCTCTTGAAATGCTTGACAAAGCGGGTTATCACGCTTTGGAAGCATGGGGAGGAGCTACATTTGATTCATGCTTAAGATTCCTTAATGAAGACCCCTGGGAAAGATTAAGAAAAATAAGAGATAAAGTGAAAAATACAAAACTCCAGATGCTTTTCAGAGGTCAGAATATACTTGGCTATAAGCATTACGGGGATGATGTTGTTGAATATTTTGTGCAAAAATCCATTGCTAATGGTATAGATATAATAAGAATTTTCGATGCATTGAATGATACAAGAAATTTAAGAACAGCAATTGAAGCAACAAAAAAGGAAAAAGGCCATGTTCAGGCAGCACTTTCTTATACAATCGGCGGTCCTCACACACATGACAGCTTCGTAAAACTGGCTAAGGAACTTGAAGAAATGGGCGCTGACAGTATTTGCATAAAAGATATGGCAGGGCTCTTGGTTCCCTATGCTGCAGCAGATTTAGTAAAAGCTTTGAAGCAGAATGTTAAAATTCCCATTGAGCTTCACACTCACTATACCAGCGGTGTTGCTTCCATGACCTATTTAAAGGCCATTGAAGCAGGTTGTGATATAGTAGATACTGCTCTTTCTCCCATGGCAATGGGAACAAGCCAGCCTCCCACGGAGCCTTTGGTAGAAACACTTAAAGGAACGCCTTACGATACAGGCTTAAAGCTTGAGGTCCTTACCGAAATAGCCGACTATTTCAAGTCATTAAGAGCAGAATATATAAAGAGCGGATTGCTTGATCCCAAACTTTTATCTGTTGACGTAAACACACTTCTCTATCAGGTTCCCGGGGGTATGCTTTCAAACCTTGTTTCTCAGCTTAAACAGCAAGGAAAAGAAGACAAGCTTGAAGAAGTTCTCATGGAAGTTCCCAAGGTTCGTGAAGATTTAGGATTTCCTCCTCTCGTTACCCCTACAAGCCAGATTGTAGGTACTCAGGCTGTTTTGAACGTAATCTGCGGCGAAAGATATAAAATGATTTCCAACGAAACAAAGGGCATTGTAAGAGGGGAATACGGCAGAACTCCCGTTCCGATTTCCGATGAAATAAGGAAGAAGATAATCGGCGACGAAAAAACCATAACCTGTAGACCTGCAGATAAGATTCCTGCCGAGCTTGATAAATACAGAGCAGAAATGGCAGAGTATATGGAGCAGGAAGAAGATGTTCTTTCCTATGCACTTTTCGGTCAGGTTGCCGTTAAATACTTCAAGGAAAGACAGGCCCGTAAATACAAGGTGGACTCAAATCTTGTAGACGCTGAAAACAGCGCATATCCAGTTTAAGCCATGTACGATTTAACTAATCCTACAGTGATAAAGCATCTGTGTGACGAGTTTGGTTTCAGCTTCAAAAAAGGCTTTGGCCAGAACTTCCTTACAGATGCAAGTATACTTAAAAAAATAGCAGACGCGGCAGATGCTGACGGTATCCTTGAAATAGGCCCTGGTTTCGGAACTCTTACTGCAGTTTTAGGTACGTGTGCAAAGAAAGTAATTTCTTTAGAAATTGATAAGACACTGGAACCGGTCTTAAAATCCACTTTGGTTGGCTTTGACAATATTAAAGTTCTTTTTTCTGACGTAATGAAAACCGACCTTAAAAAGCTTCTTGAAGAGGAATTTCAGGGAATGAATGTAAGCGTAGCGGCTAACTTGCCTTACTATCTTACGAGTCCTATCTTGATGAAGCTCCTGGAAGAAAAACTACCTTTCAGAAACATAGTGGTCATGGTTCAGAAGGAAGTAGCGGACAGAATTGTGGCTAAGGCAGGGACAAAGGATTACGGCGCTCTTACTTTAGCTATTTCTTACTATGCAGACGCCGAAATCATAGCCCTTGTGCCAAAGGAAAGCTTTATTCCTGCGCCTAAAGTAGATTCGGCAGTAGTTAAATTGACTTTGCTTGATTCTCCGCCTATAGAGACACCTGAAAAAGACTATTTTAGGTTAGTCAAAGCATCCTTTGCACAAAGAAGGAAAACAATGCTGAATGCTCTTTCTAATTCCAATAACTACGGAAGCAAGGAAGAAATCAGAGCAATTCTCGAAAAAGCGGGTTACGACTCAAATTTAAGAGGTGAAACCCTTTCGATGCAGGAGTTTTCTCAATTAGCATTAAGATTTTCCGAATCAAAAAAGAATGGGTAATAAAAACGTAGCCAAAGGCTACGTTTTTATATTGCAAAAAAATTCATTTTATATTATAATGATTTCTGTATTAAGAAGGAGGGGATAGGGTTGATTAAAGAAAAACGATCGCTTTATTTATGTATATTTATAACTTTTGCCTGCTTTATAATGGCACTTGTTGACGGTGTTTTTATGCCCCCTTATTTTATAAAATCACTTATAAAAACAGTTCTTTTTTTGATAATACCGTTAATTTTCATTTTTATTGATAGGACAATCTCTTTAAAAGAAATTCTCAATTTCTCAAAAAAAGGGTTTGCAATTTCATTACTTCTTGGCGTTTCGGTATATCTTGTAATAATTACAGGCTATTTTCTGCTTAGAGATGTATTTGATTTTTCCAATGTTGCAGGAACTCTCTCTAAAAACATCGGCGTAAACAAAGAAAACTTTATTTTTGTATCCATATATATTTCTTTTATCAATTCTTTACTGGAAGAGTTCTTTTTCAGAGGATTTACGTTTTCCCAGCTTAAAAAAAGTAAAGGGAAGAAGTTTTCGTACATATTCAACAGTTTGATTTTTTCCGTCTATCACATAGCTATGATGATAGGTTGGTTTTCAGTTTGGGTATTTATACTTTTGCTTACTGGACTGTTTATTGGCGGAATCATTTTTTCATACCTTAACGAAAAAACAAAAACCCTTTTTTCTTCATATCTGGTACACATGTTTGCAAACTTTGCCATTAACACAATAGGTTTTATTCTTTTTGGAATTATTTAAGGTATTTTATCTATAAAAGCCTTGAAATTCAGGCTAATTTATGCTATAATTTAAAAGAATTTTACTTTACATAAAAAGGAGCGAATCGAATTGCAGAACAAAGAGTTAGAAAAAGTAGCATATAACATTCGAAAAAACGCTGTAACGGCAGTATATCACGCAGCAGCCGGACATCCCGGAGGCTCACTTTCCATAGCTGACCTTATGGCGGTTCTTTATTTCGAGGAAATGAATATTGACCCCAAGAATCCCAAAAAGGAGGACAGGGACAGATTCGTTCTTTCAAAAGGACATTGCAGTCCTGCTCTTTACGGTGCTTTGGCTGAAAGAGGATTTTTCGACAAGGAAGATTTAAAAACTTTCCGTCATACAGACAGCTACCTTCAGGGACATCCTGATATGAAAAATGTTCCCGGTGTTGATATGTCCACCGGTTCTTTGGGTATGGGTGTTTCTGCCGCTTGCGGTATGGCTCTCTCCGGAAAGATATACAAAAAAGATTACAGAGTATATGCAGTACTGGGTGACGGCGAAATAGAAGAAGGGCAGGTCTGGGAAGCAGCGATGTATGCAAGTCACTACAAGCTGGATAACCTTTGTATTTTCGTAGACGTAAACGGGCTTCAAATTGACGGTGCAACAAAGGATGTAATGAACTCTGCTCCTATTGACAAGAAATACGAGGCTTTCGGCTGGAATGTAATTACAATAGACGGTCATAATTATGATGAAATAAGAGCTTCCCTTAAAGCAGCTAAAGAAACCAAGAACAAACCTACAGCGGTAATTATGAACACTGTAAAGGGCAAGGGTGTTTCGTATATGGAAAATGCCGTTGAATGGCACGGAAAAGCCCCGAATGAAGAACAGTACAACATTGCAATAAAAGAGCTTGATACATATCTTGCGAAGCTTAACTAAGAGGAGGGGAAAGGATTATGGCTAAAAAGGCAACAAGAGAAGCTTACGGCGAGGCTCTTAAGGAATTCGCCGATAAATACGACTTTGTGGTTTTGGATGCTGACCTTGCAGAAGCAACAAAAACCGGAATTTTCAAAAAAGCATATCCTGACCGTTTCTTCGATACCGGTATTGCGGAAGCAAATATGATCGGTGTTGCATCGGGCATTGCAGCGACAGGTAAAACAGTTTTTGCAAGTTCCTTCGCTATGTTTGCGGCAGGAAGAGCTTTTGAGCAGATAAGAAACTCCGTAGGATATCCTCACCTCAATGTAAAAATAGGAGCAACCCATGCAGGTATTACAGTCGGGGAAGACGGAGCGACTCATCAGTGTCTCGAGGATATGGCTCTCATGCGCTCCATTCCCGGTATGGTTGTAATAAATCCTGCTGATTCAGTTGAGGCGAGAGCAGCAGTCGAATTCGCAATCAACCATAACGGTCCTGTATATTTAAGATTCTGCCGACTTGCATCTGAAGATATTTTCGATGCTGAAAACTTTAAGTTTGAAATAGGAAAAGCTCAGGTTATCAAAGAGGGTGGAGATGTTACTATAATTACCACCGGACTTATGGCAAAAGCATCCCTTGAAGCTGCTGAAATGCTCAAGGAAGAAGGTATCAACGCAAGAGTCATCAATATGGCTTCAATTAAACCTATTGATGAAGAAATTATAGTTAAAGCGGCAAAGGAAACCGGTGCAATTGTGACTGTAGAAGACCACAGCGTTATAGGCGGTCTCGGAACAGCGGTTGCGGATGTGCTTTCGGAAAAATCCCCTGCGATTTTAAGAAAAATCGGCGTAAAGGATATATTCGGAAGAAGCGGTAAGCCCGCAGAACTTTTGAAGGTTTACGGAATGACATCAGAAGATATCAAAAACGCAGCGAAAGATGCTATAGACAACAAATAAGGGCTTTATTACAGGGCTAAAGCTTGGCTTAGCCCTGTATTTTACTGAACAGACTGAAAGGAATGAATAAGATGAGCCAACTTTTAGAAGGCTTAAACCCAGAACAGTTAAAAGCCGTAACATCCCCTGACGGACCAATTTTAATATTGGCAGGAGCAGGAAGCGGCAAAACAAGAGTCCTTACCCATAGAATTGCATATCTGTTATCTGAAAAAAATGTGTCTCCGTATAGCATTCTGGCCATTACCTTTACAAACAAAGCCGCGGCAGAAATGAAGGAAAGACTTACCACTCTTTGCGGAGACTATGCTGATTCAATGTGGATAAAAACCTTCCATAGCACCTGCCTTGCTATATTAAGGAGCAATTCAGAATACCTTGGCTACAAATCCGGTTTTACTATATATGACGATTCCGACCAGAAAAATGTAGTGAAAGAATGTATGAAACGCCTCAATATCGATTCGGATAAAATTCCTGTCAAGAATTGTGCTTCTGTTATTTCTGATGCTAAAAATAAAATGATTACTCCTGAAGAGTTTTTATATACCTACGGGAATGATTATTTAAGAAGTATTTACGGAAGAATTTATTCGGAATATCAAAAGATGCTCCTTTCTAATAACGCCATGGATTTCGATGACCTCATTATGCTCACGGTGAGACTTTTTAAAGAAAACCCTGAAGTCCTTGGTTTTTATAAAAGGAAATTCAGATATATTTTAGTTGATGAGTATCAGGATACAAATAATGCGCAGTATCAGCTCATAAGTCTCCTTTGCGGAGAACACAGAAACATTTGTGTTGTAGGCGATGATGATCAGAGCATTTATAAGTTCAGAGGAGCAGACATAAGAAACATTCTGGATTTTGAAAAGGAATTTCCCGAGGCTTTAACTATCCGCCTCGAACAAAATTACCGGTCTACGCAAAATATATTAGATGCCGCAAACGGAGTTATAGAGCATAATACCGGTCGTAAAGGAAAAAATCTCTGGACTGATATGGGAAAAGGAGATTTAATCAAAATTTATAGATCGGACAACGAATATTCCGAAGCCGATTTTATTGCAGGAAAAATAAATGAACTTAAGAAAAATTTTGCCCTTAAAGATATGGTTGTTCTTTTCAGAACCAACAATCAGTCGAGAGTTTTGGAAGAGCGTTTCAGATTTGCCGGAATTCCTCACAGACTTTTATCAGGAGTAAGATTTTATGACAGAAAAGAAATAAAGGATATTTTAGCTTATTTAAGAGTAATTGTTAACCCAGACGATGACATAAGCCTCAAAAGAAGCATAAATGAGCCTAAGAGGGGTATAGGTAAGACCTCTATGGATAAGGCTGAAGACCTTGCTTTAGAAAAAGGGATAAGCCTTTACGAAACAATAGTTAACTATTCTTCTGAGATAGGTAAAAGCGGTGAGAAAATGCTTGAATATGCATCAATGATAGAGGACTTAAGGCAGGAATCAGAAAGCTTACCTTTGGGAGAATTTGTTGAAAAAGTTATTAAAAAGACCGGTTATTACAATGCTTTGACCATGGTAAACGACATAGAGTCTCAATCAAGATTGGATAATCTGGGAGAACTTATAAGCGGAGCTAAGAGCTTTGAAGAAAGCGAAGAAGATTCTTCTTTAAGAAGCTATGTAGACAGCATATCTTTAGTTTCAGACATAGATAACTATGATGAGGCAGAAGATTCGGTTACTTTAATGACCATACATATGGCTAAAGGTCTTGAATTTCCTGTTGTATTCATAGCAGGTTGCGAAGATGGTCTTTTTCCCAGCGAACGTTCAAAATATGAAGAAGACGGTATCGAAGAGGAAAGAAGACTGGCATATGTAGCTATTACCAGAGCTAAAAAAGAACTTTTTATCACTCATGCTAACCAGAGAAGAGTTTTCGGAAAAACAGAATTTCATAAACCATCCATATTTATCAAAGAAATACCAGACTTTTGCAAGGAAGATATAACTCCTAAATTGACCTTTGAAGACTATCCCTACATCCAAAAAGAAACGAGAGCTGAAACTGTTAATTTCAAATCCTTTAAGACCAGGACTGCTTCTCCTTTAGTGAAATTTGATTTTGAAAAAGGGGATAGGGTGAGTCATGCTAAATTCGGTAACGGAACAATACTTGAAGCTCAGGCAGTGGGCAACGATATGAGACTTAAAATAGCTTTCGATGATTGCGGAGAGAAAAATCTCATGGCAGTATATGCAAAACTTACTAAACTTTAATCATTAAGGGGTGATTTTATGTACACAGAATTTGCTGATATTTATGATAAGTTAATGTGTGATGTGAAATACGAAAAATGGGCTGATTTTTACTGTGCCTTATTCGAAAAACATAAAATAGCCCCCAAACTCATACTTGATTTAGGGTGTGGAACAGGGACTCTCACCAAAATCATGTCAGAAAGAGGTTTTGATATGACAGGGGTAGATTCATCCTTATCCATGCTTAATAAGGCTAGAGAAAAGGATGAAAATAGCTTATACTTAAGTCAGGATATGACTGAATTTGAGCTTTACGGTACTATGGGAGCAATAATTTCAAGTCTTGACTGTGTAAATTATATTTTAGATGAGAATGACCTTTTAAAAACATTTTCTTTAGTCCATAATTATCTTGATTACGACGGGATGTTTATATTTGATATAAATACCCCATACAAACTAAAAAAAGTACTGGGCGAAAACTGTTACACCTATGATGAAAACGGGATTTTTTATGTATGGGAAAGTTTTTACGACAAAAAAGAAAAACTTTGTGATTTTTATCTTACGTTTTTTACCGAGGATGAAGAAGGTGCTTTTTCAAAGATAACTGAAGAACAGACAGAAAGAGCATGGTCTTTAAAAAAACTTAAAACCCTTTTGAAAAAAGCTGGATTTACCCATATAAATTTTTATGGTGATAAAACACTTAAAAGACCCAAAGCAAAAGAAGAACGCATTTTTATATCAGCCGTAAAGCGGGAGAAATAATATGAAAGTAATTATAATAGGTGCCGGAGCTGCAGGTCTTATGGCCGCAGCCTCTGCAGGAGAAAACGGTAACGAAGTCATTTTAATAGAAAAAAACGACCGTTTTGGCAAAAAGCTTTCCATAACAGGGAAGGGAAGATGTAACGTTACAAATAACTGTTCCCCCGAAGAAGTTATAAAAAACGTTCCGGTTAACGGCCGCTTTTTATACAGTGCTTTAAATGCATTTTCTACGGAAGACACAATTGAGTTTTTCGAAAATGAAGGTGTAAAACTTAAAACCGAGCGCGGCAACAGAGTTTTTCCTGAGTCTGACAAAGCTCAGGATATAGTAAATGCTTTGGTTTCCAAAATGAAAAAGTATGATGTTGTTACAAAAAAAGCATGTGTCACTGAGATAATCGCACAAGAGGGAAAAGTAAAAGGCGTTATTCTTTCTGATAAAAGCATTATATATGCAGACAGAGTAATTCTTGCGACAGGAGGACTTAGCTATCCCACAACAGGCTCTACGGGAGACGGGTACAAGTTTGCAAAAAATCTCGGACACACCGTAACAGAAATAAGACCATCGTTAGTTCCTTTAGTTACGGAGGAAACTTTTCCCAGGGAAATGATGGGACTTTCTCTTAAGAATGTTAAAGTTACTTTATTCGAAAAAGAAAAAAAGAAATTTTCCGACATGGGCGAAATGTTATTTACCCACTTTGGAGTATCGGGACCTTTGATTTTAAGTGCAAGTGCACATATAAAAAAGAAAGTAACAGATTATAAAATTGAGATAGACTTAAAACCTGCACTGGATGAAGAAACACTGGATAAAAGAGTTTTAAGAGACTTTGAAAAGTATTCCAACAAAGATTTTATAAATTCTCTTAATGACCTTCTTCCGCAAAAAATGATACCTGTAATAGTCAGCTTAAGCGGTATAGACCAGAGAAAAAAGCCTAACGAAATTACTAAAGAGGAAAGAAAGCATCTTTGTTTTCTTCTTAAGCATCTAACCGTCAGAATAAAAGAGTTCAGACCTGTATCCGAGGCTATAATAACGTCAGGCGGTATAAAGGTGTCAGAAATAAATCCTTCCACAATGGAATCTAAAATAATAGAAGGGCTCTTCTTTGCAGGTGAAATTATCGATGTTGACGCCTATACAGGAGGCTTTAATCTTCAGATAGCTTTTTCTACCGGTTATCTGGCAGGAAAAAATCTATAAAAATATTGATTATTTTTTTAGAATGTGATATAATTAGACGATTTAATCCCTAAAGGAGGCAATGTTATGCCCGATTACGGTAGCAAAGATATTGCTGCTTTCGCAATAAAAGCAGCTTTAACTAAAGACAGAGAGGAAGAAAAGTCTTTCAAAGAAGATACCTCCTCTAAAGGAATTTCCTGCTGCGCCATTGATTTCGGCGGAGAATTTATAAGCTCTGTAAACAAAATTGTAGAACGTTCTGTGGTTGGCGCCAAGAGAGAAGGTCTTATAGGCTCTTCTCACTCAGAAGAAGGAGCTGTTGCTGGGGCAGCAAGAGAGGCACTGGCAGCAATTATGACAAAGGCAATAGGGCTAAATGCCGGTGGAAAAATCGGTATTGCGCGTTTTAACGAGCATATAACAGTATGTATTTTCTGCGGAATAGGGTTGTTGCATTTAAACGAAGTTGCAATAGGTTTAGGTCACAGAGTTATATAAATAATAGTGACAAAGGAGGATTCAAATGATAAATATAGCGATAGATGGTCCTTCAGGAGCTGGAAAGAGCACTATAGCAAAGGCGGTAGCCAAGGAACTGGGCTTTATCTATATAGATACAGGCGCTATGTACAGAGCTGTAGGGCTTTATTGTGTAAGAGCGGGTATTGACTCTTCGAAAGACATAAAAGGTGTTATAGATTCCCTTAAAAACATAAATATAGACATTGATTATATAGACGGAGTACAGCACGTATTCTTAAACGGGGAAGACGTTTCCGGGTTAATCAGAACACCTGAAATTTCTTTAGCTGCATCTCACGTTGCAGTAATCCGCGAGGTTCGTGAAAAAATGGTGGATTTCCAGAGAGCTTTGGCAAAAAACCATAATTGCATTATGGACGGACGTGATATAGGCACAAATGTACTCCCGTTTGCTAAAGTCAAAATATTTTTGACTGCCGACGTAAAAGCAAGAGCAGAAAGACGTTTTCTTGAACTTAAGGAAAAGGGAGAAAATGTGACTTTTGAAGAAGTTCTGGAGGATATGCGTTTCAGAGATAAAAATGACAGCTCCAGAGAATACATGCCTCTGGCTCAGGCTTCTGACGCCATATTGGTGGACACTACTTCTTTTACTTTGGAAGAATCTATCGAAAAAGTGAAAAATCTAATCATCGAAAAGATGTGAAAGAGGAACTTTATGTTTTATAAAATATTGATATTTATAATAAGGATTTATGACAGTATTTTTTACGGATTTAAAAAGCCCGATAACTCTATGGTTCCCAAAGAAGAAGGAATTATAGTATGTTCAAATCACCCCGGCCTTAAAGACCCTGTATATATAGCAGAATCCATGGACAGAAAACTCACATTTATGTCCAAAAAAGAGCTTTTCAAAAACAAGCTTTTTGCTAAACTGATATCCTCTTTGGGAGCGTTCCCTGTTGACAGAGGATCAAATGATATAGCTGCAATAAAAACAGCAATAAAGCTTCTAAAAAGCGGTCACGCTCTTTTAATGTTCCCCCAGGGAACAAGATCAAAAAAGGAAGATAATACACCGGGTAAACAGGGAGCAGTGAGGCTTTCGATGCTTACCGGGGCAAAAATAGTTCCGGTTGGACTTTCTGACAACAACCGCATTTTCAGAAAAGTACATATAAAAATAGGAGAGCCTATTGATTACTCTGAATATAAGAAACAGAAACTTACAGAAGAGGATTATGATAAGCTTACAAAAGAACTTATGGATAAAATCTATGACCTTGCAAAAGAGGATAAAAAATGATTAAGGTTGCTAAATCTGCAGGCTTCTGCTTCGGAGTTTCAAGAGCTTTGGATTTTGTTAATAAGGGTATAAACAACGGGGATAATATAGTTACATTAGGCCCGATAATCCATAACGAAAGAGTTGTGGAAGAACTTTCAAAAAAAGGAGTAAAGGTTGCAGATTATCCCGAAAATCTTGCCTCTTCCGAAACCCTCGTAATAAGAAGTCACGGTGTTTCAAAAGATGTTTTAGAAAGAATAAACGGAAAATTCATAGATGCAACATGTCCCTTTGTAAAAAAAATTCAAACAATAGTTGAAAAATATCATAATGAGTGTTATAATATAATAATTGCGGGGGATGAGAGCCACCCTGAAGTAATAGGCATAAACGGATGGTGTGATAACTCAGCTATAATAATCAAAGATATGGCAGAAGCTCGTGAAAAACTCAAAGATTTAAAAGAAAAAAAGCTTTGTGTCGTATCCCAGACCACCGCAAGCACAATTTTTTGGAAAGATTTAAAAGAATTTATAAAAAACACTTGCCAAACAGCACTGTTTTTTGATACAATATGTAGTGCGACTGAATTAAGGCAAAAAGAAGCCGAAAAAATCGCAAAGGAGTCGGACGTTTTCTTTGTAATAGGAGGGAAGCACAGCTCCAACAATAAAAAACTGGTAGAGATAGCAAGGACAGTATGTGATAAAGTATATCATATAGAGGGCGCATATGAACTGCCGGACGCGGAGGAATATATCCGCAAACGAATTGGTGTAACAGCCGGTGCATCAACACCGGACTGGATAATAAAGGAGGTTCTTCATACAATGGAAGAAAACACAAAAGTAACACAGAATATAAATGAGGAGGAAAACTGGGCGGAAGTGCTTGAAAACACTCTCGTTACCTTACATACAGGGGAAAAGGTTAAAGGAACAGTCGTTGCGGTTCATCCCAACGAAGTTATCGTCAACCTTAATTATAAGTCAGACGGTATCATTCCTGCAAGCGAATTAACAGACGATCCTACACTCGCACCCGAAGATATTGTTAAAGTGGGCGATGTTATCGATGTATTTGTAATTCGCGTAAACGATGTAGAAGGCACCGTTCTTCTTTCTAAGAAGAAACTTGACAACGAGAAGAAATTCGCTGTTTTAGAAGAAGCTATGGAAAACGGCACTGTTCTTTCTGGTATCGTAATTGAAGCTGTTAAAGGCGGAGTTATCGTACTTTGCGAAGGAATCAGAGTATTCGTTCCCGGCTCTCAGGCTAATGACAGATATTTAAGCGATCTTTCTGTTTTAGTAGATCCTGCAAAAACAGTTCCTGTTAAGATTATTAAGCTTGACAGACGTTCCAAGAAGATTTTAGGTTCCATCAAGCAGGTTCTTCTTGCTGAAAAAGCAAAGAAGTCCGAAGCTTTTTGGGCTGACGCTGAAGTTGGCAAGGAATACACCGGTGTAGTTAAGACTATTACTGATTTTGGTGCATTCGTTGACTTAGGAGGGGTAGAAGGCCTTCTTCACATTTCTCAGCTTTCCTGGGCTAAGATTAAGCATCCCACGGAAGTAGTTAATGTTGGTGATGAAATCACCGTAAGAATCTTAAAGATTGATACAGATGAAAACGGAAAAAATAAGATTTCCTTAGGCTACAAGAAGGATGAGGAAAATCCCTGGGTAATTGCTAAGAGCAAGTTCGAAATTGGCAACGTTGTAAATGTTACAATCACAAACGTTACAGCATTCGGTGCTTTTGCAGAACTCATCCCCGGAGTAGAAGGTCTTATCCACATTTCTCAGATTGCTAACAAGAGAATTGCAAAGCCCTCTGATGAACTTTCAAAGGGACAGAAAGTTGATGCTAAGATAATTGACATCAACTGGGATGCAACTCCTGCTCCCAAGATCGCTCTTTCCATAAGAGCATTACTTCCCGAAGAGGTAGTTGAGGAAGCTTCCGCAACAGAAGAAGCTCCTGCTGAAGACGCAGAAACTACTGAGGCTGAATAATTTACTTGTAAAAAAGAACGCCGTTGGCGTTCTTTTTTTATTTTCGACAAATAAAAAACTTTACGAAATTCCCGCTTTGTGGTATAATATCAATGTAATATTCTATGAGGAGGCTATAATATGCATAAAGAAAAATACAACGAATGGCTTTCGTATGAAAACTTGGATTTTGAGCTTAAAAACGAACTTTTAAGCATCAAAGATAACGAAGAAGAGATAAAGGAACGTTTTGGTGCAGAACTGGAATTCGGTACTGCGGGCTTAAGGGGAATAATAGCTGCCGGAACAAACAGAATGAATATATACGTTGTGAGACGTGCAACAAAAGCACTGGCTCTTTACTTAAAAAGCCTGAACAAAGAAAACCTTTCCGTTTTAATAGGTTACGATTCAAGACACAAGTCAAAAGAATTTGCAAAAGAATCTGCCGAAACCCTCACAAGATACGGCATAAAAGTATATCTTTTTGATGAATTAAAACCTGTTCCGTTGGTAAGTTTCGCAACCCGATTTTATAAATGTGCGGCAGGAATCATGATAACCGCTAGCCACAATCCGGCCAAATACAACGGATATAAAGTTTACGGAGATGACGGATGCCAGATAGGCCCTGAAGTTGCAGCGGAGATAGTAAAACTCATAAAATCAATGCCTTTATTCCAGGAATTTGAAAATCCCGTTAATCCGGAGCTTATAGAGATTATCGGAGAAGAAACAGAAAACGAATTCCTTAAAGAGGTTTATAAACAGAGAATAAATCCTGAAATTACAGAAAAAGCAGGGGAGAGTTTCAAGATTATATATACTCCGTTTCACGGAGCGGGATATAAACCCGTAATGAAAGCTTTTTCTCATATAGGACTTAAAAATGTATATGAAGTTAAGGAGCAATGTACTCCTGACGGAGATTTTCCTACTGTTAAATCGCCTAATCCTGAAGAAAAAGAAGGCTTTAATTTAGGTATTGAAATAGCTAAAAAACACGATGTTGATCTTATTCTGGGAACAGACCCGGACTGCGACAGAGTGGGCGTTGTTGTTAAAAATTCCTGTGGCGAATACGTTTGTCTTACCGGTAATCAGATAGGCGCTCTTTTATGTGAATATATTCTTTCAGAACGCGCCAAAAAGGGAAGTATGCCTCAAAATCCTTTTGTTGTTAAAACAATCGTAACTACAGATATAATCCGTTCAATTGCAGAGAATTACGGCGTTACCATGTTTGAATGTCTTACAGGCTTTAAGTTTATAGGGGAGCTTATTTATAAACACGAAGAAAACGGAAATATGCACTATGTTTTCGGTTTTGAAGAAAGCTACGGATATCTTGCAGGAATTCACGCTAGAGATAAAGACGGTGTTGTATCTTCTATGCTTATAGCCGAAATGGCAACCTATTACAACCAAAAAGGCATGACACTTTACGATGCTCTCACAAAGCTTTACAATAAGTATGGCTGGTATAAAGAAGGCGTTTACAACATAGTGAGAGAGGGATTAACCGGAGCTGATGAAATAAAAGCTTCTATGGAAAATGTAAGAAATAATCCTCCCGCACTTTTAGCAGGGAAGAAGGTATTGGCTTTAAGGGATTATAATAA
This sequence comes from Clostridia bacterium, assembly GCA_045123995.1. Classification (GTDB taxonomy): domain Bacteria; phylum Bacillota; class Clostridia; order CAKSNL01; family HGM11501; genus HGM11501. The sequence continues at coordinate 114,421 of JBGVKY010000026.1, read as the reverse complement.
ACAGCTCAAAAAGAATTTTGAAACCGGCGAAACCGAAAAGCTCATATTACCAAAATCAAATGTATTATACTTTGAAATTGAAGGCGGAATCTGGGCAGTGCTTCGTCCTTCAGGAACAGAACCAAAACTCAAAATTTATGTAGGGGCAAAAGCTCCAGACAAAAAGTCTTCGGAAGAATTATCAGATAAGTTAATCGAGGATTTAAAAAAGCTGGTTTTATAAAAAAATCTAAAAAATCCGACAGGAGAGATTAAGGCTGATTTATAAATAAATTAAGATAAATAACTATTTATCTTAATTGGATTAACGTATTTTAGCCCTCCCCGGGCTTTTAAGGAGTTTTTCACAATGATAGATAAACAAACTAAATTAAGAAGCCGTCTTTCAGAATTACCTGATTTTGTATTCAGATTCATTGACTACTATTACGACGGCGAATCAATAAATACACAGCTTGCTCTCGCTCTTGACGTTCGTATCTTCTTAAATTTTTTAATAGAATCAGGTCGTTTTAATTATGATTCATTGGAGTCTTTCTCTGAAGCTGATATGGATAAAATTTCTGTAGATGACCTGCTTGAATATAAATCTTATTTAAAGCAGTACACACTCTCCTACGTTACATCTGACGGAGAAAGCTACACAAGAACCCACAGAAATTCTTCTTTCGGGATAAACCGTAAAATGTCTTCTTTAAGGAGCTTGTTTTCTTATCTTTATAAAACAGATAAAATTTCCCAAAATGTTACTCTTAAGATTGATATGAATAAACTGGTTCAGAAAATAAAAAAACCACTGACTATTCAGGAAACCATGCGTCTTATGGATGTAATATTGAACGGTGAAAACTATTTTACAGGCCGCCTCCTCACCGAATACCTAAACAGAAAAAAACGCGATATAGCGCTGTATCTCACCTATTTAGGAACAGGTGTTCGTGTTAGCGAATTGGTTAATTTAGACGTTTCTGATGTGGATTTCGAAACTTCTTCCTTTACTGTTACCAGAAAAGGCGGAAATGAAGATGAGATTTTTATGCCTGTTCAGGTTGAAAATGAACTTTTAAGCTACATAGAATGGCGAAACGAACAAAATTATAAGACAGATGCTCTTTTTGTATCAAGAAACGGCGAAAGACTTACCATTTCCAGCGTTGAACACAATCTTAAAACCTACTGTCTTATGGCAGGAATAACAAATAAGGATAAAACAAGACCTCACGCACTCAGAAGAACCTTTGCATGCACTCTTTTGGAAGAAGGAGTCGATATTAAAATGGTCGCAGAACTTATGGGTCACAAAAACATTGAGGTAACACATAAATTCTATGCACAATACAGTGCGAAAGCGAAAAAAGAAATTATGCGAAGCCGTGAATTTCCCGAAGAAAAGTAAAAAAACAGCTATTACGTTTTCCGTAATAGCTGTTTTTTATAAATCCACCCGGTTTCTTAACTTTCCCTCGTTAAAAGCCTTTATATTTTCATATATTTCTTCAATGCAACGTATTCTGGCTTCAAAAGATCCCCAGGCCATGTGCGGAGTTAAAAGCACATTAGGATAATCTTTTATTTCATTAAAGGGATGCTCTTTGCTAAAAGGCTCTTCGGAATAAACATCTGATCCGAAAAATCCAATTTTCCCGCTTTTTATTCCTTTTACAATGGCTTTTTCGTCAGTAACAGCCCCTCTGGCTGCATTTACTATTAAAACTCCATCCTTCATAATGAAAATCTTTTCTTCGTTTATAATAGCTCTTGTATCTTCATTTAATGGGGTGTGTATTGTTATGATATCAGATTTTTCACACAAAGTTTTCAAATCCACGGAAATACCATCATTTTTATGTCTTGTATAAAGGATGTTACATCCTAAAGCTTTAGCTGCCTCCCCTACCTCTTTTCCTATGTTTCCGTATCCTATTATTCCCCAGGTTTTCCCGAAAAGCTCGTGGTATACAGGGGTAAGTCTGTTTGCAACACCGCTTTTAGTATAATCTCCGCTTCTTACAAAGTTGTTATAAGCAAAAAGATTCGTGTAAAGTGCCAAAACCTGTGCTAAAGTGTTTTGAGCCACGGAATGAGAAGAATATCCCACCACATTGGAAACGGCTATATTTCTTTTTTTACAGTATTCAATATCAATATTATCATAGCCTGTGGCAGTTACACAAATAAGCTTTAAGTTTTCAGCATCAGCAAGATTGCCCTCGTTGAGCTTCAATTTATTTAACACAAGAACATCCGCATCAATAATTCTTTCGCGAATTTCTGACGGGGCAGTTTCTTTATAAAAGGTACACTCCCCCGCTTTTTTTAATATATCTAAAGATATATCGTCTCCTAAAGTTTTCGCATCAAGTACAACTATTTTCATAAACTGTCCCCTAACTCATAATGATTATTTTACTTTGTCAAAGCCATCTTCGGTTAAGATATATGAGGAATCGCAAATGCTCAAGGCTGACTTTCTGTGAGTTACAATAACGCAAGTCTTATTTATTCCTTTGAGATTTTCTATGAGCTTGCTTTCTGTAGCTTCATCAAGAGCACTTGTAGCTTCGTCAAAAAGCATAATTTCAGAATCAGAAACAATGGCTCTTGCAATGGCTATTCTTTGTTGCTGCCCTTCAGAAAGACCTAAGCCTCCCTCCCCTATCAAAGTATCTGTTCCTAATGGTAAATCCTTTATAAAATCGTCTGCGCAGGATGCCGCAAGAGCATTTTTAATCTCCTTTTCAGTGGCTTTTTCTTTTGCAAAAAGAATGTTTTCTTTTATTGTTCCGGAAAAAAGCAAATTTCCCTGCGGAATATAAGAAAAAAGCTTTCTTGTATCCTTGCATATTTCTGTTTCTGTGTCTTTATTTATAAGAGAGATTTTTCCTGATAAAGGATTATAAATGCCAAGCAAAAGCAGAAGAATGGTACTTTTACCTATGCCGGATGGACCTTGTATTCCGATAATCTCATTCTTCTTAAAAGAAAAAGATAAATCTTTAAGTATGTCTTTTCTTCCGTAATTGAAACAAACCTTATCAAAAGTGATTTTTTCAAAATCGTTATTTGGAAGATTCTGCTCTTTTTCCTCTTGCAGTTCAAGGATTTCAATAATTCTTTCACCGGATGCTGTTGTGGAATAGATTCTGGGCAATATTCCTCCTATTTCATTCAATGAGCTCTGTATGCTGTTTGCCAGTTGCAGCATGGCTGTCAACGAACCGTATCCCATAGCTCCGTTCATTATAGCATAAATGCTGTATAAGAAAACAATTACCAGTGCGAAATTATAAGCAGCGAGATGAATAAATCCCAAAAGGCATGAAAAAAGCTTCTGATGAAGATGCTTCTTTTTATAGATAGACTGTACACTATCTGCCTTTTCTTCCATTTGCTTTTCCGCAGAAAAAACTTTTATCATCAGAAGTCCTGTGGTTTGCTCCTGAAATACCGCTCTTACATCGCCTTCGGCTTTTTGTGTTTCTTTATGTAATTTTTTAGCCTTCTTCTTAAAAAGTAGAGAAAGTCCGCTTAATATAAGCCCTGCAAAAAGCAAAATCAAAGATATTCCGGGACTAATCATATACATAAATACAAAAGAGCCCAAAAGCCTTACAGTTAAGGCGAAAAATGAAGGTGCCAAGCTTATTGCGTTATTGGATACAATTCTTGCGTCACTGAATACTCTGTTTAATATATCTCCTGAATGAAATTCCGAGATTTTACCGTAATCTTTTTTATAAACTGAAGTGATTATTTCTTTTCTGATTTTATTAAGTAGTGTTATAAGAGAATATTCTTTGATGTAATTGGATAAAAGACTTAAAATAATAGATAAAATTACAATGATGATAAAAGTAATAATCCATTTTGTAATTTCGTCCTGCTTAAGCCCTTCAGAAACAGGCTTGATTAAATCAATTATCTCTCTGTAACAGAAAGCTCTGTAAACAGATAAAAGCGAAACTGCAACACCTATAATAGTTAAAAAAATTATGCCGAGTTTCTGCGTTTTTATTTTATTAAATAGCCAGGATAATACTCCTCTGTTAAATTTATCGTTATTCATAACTCACCTCAAAAATAGTACTACTTAGCATACTTTAATTATATCTAAATACTGTTCTTATGTCAATAAAAAACGGATTTAGTAAAATAAAAACCGCCTAAATATTGACATTTAATGCTTTTTGATGTAAAATTTATTTATTACATTATAAAGAGAGGAATTCATATGTTAGATATTAAATTCGTCAAAGAAAATCCCGATATTGTAAAGGAAAATATTAAAAAGAAATTCAAGGATGCAAAGCTTCCTTTAGTAGATGAAGCAATTCGTCTGTATGATGAAAAATGTGCCGCAAACACCAAGGCCTCTTCCCTTCGTTCAAACAGAAACACATTAAGTAAGCAGATCGGTATGCTTATAGGTCAAGGAAAAAAAGATGAAGCTGAAGAAATCAAAGCTCAGGTTAACGCTCAGGCAGAAGAGCTTAAGGCTCTTGAAGAAAAGGAAGTTTCCTTAGAAGCAGAACTCAAAGAAGTCATGATGAAAATTCCCAATATCGTTGACCCTTCTGTTCCCGTAGGAAAAGACGATGCCGAAAACGTAGAGGTTGAGCAGTTTGGCGAAAAAAGCGTTCCTTCTTTTGAAATACCCTATCACACAGATATAATGGCTAAATTTAATGGTATCGATAAAGAAGCTGCAGGCAAGGTTGCCGGTGAAGGCTTTTACTATCTTATGGGTGATATTGCAAGACTTCACAGTGCTGTTTTAGCTTATGCAAGAGATTTTATGATAAATAAAGGCTTTACCTATTGCATCCCTCCCTACATGATTAGAAGCAACGTTGTAACCGGTGTTATGAGCTTTGAAGAAATGGATGCAATGATGTATAAAATCGAAGGTGAAGATTTATACTTAATCGGTACAAGCGAACACTCAATGATAGGAAAATTCATTGATACAATTAACGATGAGGCAATCTTGCCTTTAACTCTTACAAGTTATTCTCCCTGCTTCAGAAAAGAAAAGGGTGCTCACGGTATTGAAGAACGTGGTATTTACAGAATACACCAGTTTGAAAAACAGGAAATGATTGTTATATGCAAACCTGAAGAGAGCATGGATTGGTTTAACAAAATGTGGAGCTATTCTGTAGAGCTTTTCCGTTCTTTGGACATTCCTGTTCGTACTTTAGAGTGCTGTACAGGCGACCTTGCTGATCTTAAGGTTAAGTCCTATGACGTTGAAGCCTGGAGTCCCAAGCAGCAGAAATACTTTGAAGTTTGCTCTTGCTCTAACTTAGGAGATGCTCAGGCAAGAAGACTCGGCATAAGAGTTAAAGGAGCAGACGGCAGAAAGTATCTTGCTCATACTCTTAATAATACTGTGGTTGCTCCTCCCAGAATGCTTATAGCATTCCTTGAAAACAACTTGCTCTTCGACGGAGAAAAATACAGCATAAAAATCCCGGCTGCATTAAGACCCTATATGGGCGGCACAGAAATCATAAAAGAAAAATAAAAAATAAAACCCTTGCATTGCAAGGGTTTTATTTTTTTATATATTGTAATCAACTTTAACTTTTTCGCCTGATTTGAAAGATTTAACAATAGCTTCGCAAACAGAAACTGTCTTTGCACCCTCTAAACCTGTGCAGAGTATAGGAGTATCGTTAATTATACTATTGCAGAAATCTTCTACTTCACCGCCCAGATTGTGATTGTTGATGGAAACAGGGATTTTGATTTCCAATGTCTGCTGGCTGTATTTATTTAAGGAGCCTTCATCCGTAAACTTTTCTTTGAAAAGTGTAATTGTAGGTGAAGTGTTATCAAACTCGATTGTTCCTTTTGTTCCATATATCATTGTACGGTGAGCATATCTTCTCTTGCAACCTATTGTGGTTGTAACCTTACCTATTATACCTGAGGGGAACTTCATAAGAGCCATTGTGCAGTCGTGTATAGGCCAGTCTGTGAGTGATTTATTGTTCGCATAAGCAAATACTTCTTCGGGATCACCTACAAGTATACGGATTAAGTCAACTGAATGGCATCCTCCACCGATGATTGGTTCTCTTTCAGGAACAACTCTCCAGTCATTTGCTCCTCTGACCTTTGAATAGTCATGGGAATATTCGGATTCAATCATGAATATCTCGCCAATTTCGTTGGCATCTAAAAGCTTCTTAACTTCTACAACAGAAGGAGTATATCTTCCTACCTGTCCTACCATAAGTTTCTTGCCGCATTCTTCTGCAACTTTAATCATTTCTTTGCAGTCTTCAAGATTTAAAGCCATGGGCTTTTCGCAAAGAACGTGCTTTCCTGCTCTTAAAGCATCGATTGTAATCTGCTTATGTAACTGGTCAGGAAGAGGAAGTGTTACCGCATCAATATCTTCTCTTGCAAGAAGTTCCTTATAGTCTTTGTAGAAACTTTCTATGCGATATCTTTTCATGACATGCTGAGCATATTCTTCCTTTAAATCGCAAATCGCCACAACTTCTGCATTGTGAATTCTGGAAATACCATCCAGATGGAATTCACCAAATCCACAAGCCCCGATAATACCAAGTCTTAACTTATCTTTCATTATATACACCCTTTCGTAATTAGGATGATTTCATTATATAACAAAAAAACTTAAAGTAAATGGAATATATTGCTATTTTATATAAATATATTGCTATTTTGACTCAATTAAATTATCTCGAAATAAATCCCATGGGTAGGACTCCACACAAGGTAATGATATGAATTTTAATTCCTCTTTAGTTTCAGGATGCATAAAGCCTATTTTATACGACCAGAGAGCCACATCGCACTTATTGTCACGACTGCCATACTTTCCGTCTCCTGCCAGCGGATGTTTTCTGGATGCAAATCGAACTCTTATCTGGTGGAATCTTCCTGTGTGCAGCTTCACCTTCAAAAGGCTGTAAATGCCCGAAGGAGTTTCTTTTGTATTTATACGGGTGAATTCCAAAACTCCTTCTTTTACGCCTTTTCTTTCTTTTTTTACTACAAAAGCCTTGCTTTCACGGGCACTTTTATATATTAAGTCTTTATATGTTCCTGATTTTTCGGTTTCTCCATGTACTATTGCAAGATATTCTTTAGTGAATTTCTCCTTATCTGATATGATTTCAGACAGTTTTTTAGCTGCTTCCTTTGTTTTTGCAAAGACCATTACCCCTCCTACATTCCTGTCCAAACGATGTACCGGATAAATGTCCCCATCCGATTCATTTTTAAGCAGCGAAATCATGTTTTCTCCGCCTTTTTCATCTCCCTGAGATAAAATCCCGGGCTCTTTTATGCAAATAACCATATATTTGTCTGAATATAAAAGTTCCATATTTACCTCTTATTTTCGGCTTTCGTGGCAGATAAAATACAAAATCTGATATTCTTCGGAAAGAATTTCCAGAGCTTTTTTAGCTTCTCTTATCCTTTCTTCATCAAGATTTACAAAAGGATCATCTAAAATTACAAGGGGTTTTTCATTTTCAAAAAGAGATTCTATAAGTGAAAACCGTAGCGCTAAAGCCAAAATATCCCTTATTCCCGCACTATAACTTGCAGAAGAATGTTTTTCCCCTGCTTCCACAACGCCTACGTTAAGTTCTGTATCTAATTTTGCATCACCGGGTGCCAGGAGAAGCTTTTTATACTTTTCGAAATTTTCCGTAAGCGGCCCCAGATACTTAATGGCCAGATTTTCTTTTGCCTTACTTAAAGCCTCTTCAGCTTTTTCTGTAATGGATAATTTCTTTTTAGCTAAATTGAGCTTGTCGTCAAGAGCGTCTTTCTCCTCAATGAGCTCAGGAAGCAAATCTGTTTTGGTTGCCATGTCCATAAGGCGTTTTTCGGAAGATATAATTTCTTCATCCAGTAATTCTAAACTTTCATTCAATGCTTCGAGCTGAGATTTACTTATTTCTTCTTTGTTTTCTATTTCTAAAACGCCGTTTTCCTTTAAAAACTCCTTAAGCTTAGCTTTTTTTTCTTCCAAAACTTCCTCTTCTCTGTCTTTTTTTACTTTGAGGGCAGATAGGTATTCATAAGCCGTTTCCGGCTCTTTGTCAGTGTATTCGTCCGTTAAATCCTTTAATTTAACAAGCGCTGTATCAATCTGACCTTTGCCTAATTCCAACTCTTTAATTTTATTTATTAAATTATATAAGAGTCCTGACTTTTTTATCAAGTCATTAAATTCTCTTTCCGCCTCATCTACACTTTCAAATCCGGCAAAAAAACATTTTGCTTTTTCCCTGATTTTATCTTCCTGAGATAAAAGTTCGGCATTTTTCTTATAGGAATCAGCCTGATTTCTTTTGTTTGAAAGTGTAAAATACTCTTCTGTCTTTTCTTTCAATTCTCTGGCAGAAAACTGTATGTCACCGGTATAAGAAATATCGTATTTTTTGAAGAAAGCTTTAACTTTGCTATCGAATTCTTTGTTTTTTTTCGTTGCTATTTTATTTTTTAATACAGAAATAAATAAGAAACTTGCTCCAATTATAAAGAAAGGTACAGAGAATATGGCTTTATTCATTAGCAAAGGCACAATTCCTGCAAAAATAACGAGAAGCCCTGTTATGAGAGGTATAAACTTCTTATTTCTTCCGCCTTCTTCGCATTTTTTTGCTTCGCAAAGAATTTCATTAAGCTCTTCTTCGGGTTTACTTCTTTCGAACAAAGAAATAAGAGCGGAAAGCTTTTTATCTTCCTCGTCTGTTAAATCAGCCGAGGTTACCAGTTCTTTCAACGTATGATACTTAGAAAAAAGAGTCTTTATCTCTCCTACCTCGTCGGGCAGAAGAATTTTTTCTCCAAGTTCACCTTTTAGCTCCCTTAAAGTCTCCTCTTCTTCAAAAGTGAGTTTTTTTGAATTGTATATGGCTAAAACGCTTTTATAGTTTTCTGTATTTATCCTGATTTCAGAAAGTTCTTTTTCTTCAGGAATTTTTTTAACTTCAGCCAATAAAGCCTCTATCCTCTTCTCGGACAGTTCTACATCTTTTTTGAGATTTTCATAAAAAGCAATCTTCTCTTTTTTCTGCAGGTCGGAATGGGCCTTTTCTATATTTAATTGAACGCTCTTTTTATTTTTTCTTTTTTCTGAAATGTAGTTTTTGATATCTTCCTGAATTCCAATAAGTTCCTCGGCCTTTTTTATTTCATCCTCCAAAGAGCTTATACTGTTTTCTAAAGTTTTAATTATTCCACCTGTTCTTTTGAATTTATTTTTTGCATCAATAATTGCCTTTATTGCATCCTCAAAAGAAGCTAAATCATTTTCACTTTCTAATAAATCAGAAAGTCTGGCATTTATATCACCTGTTTTCGAAAGGTCTGCTTCCACCTTGCCCTGAGGGATAAATGCGCTTTTTTCATAAGATTCTTTGTCAATGCCGAAAAGTTCCGTTCCGATGTTTTCTGTGTAGTCTTTAGAAATAAGGCCTGTATCGTTATTATAAAGAGTGAATGTATCCTCTTTTTCTTTTTTGCCGAAAAAACGTTCCAAACGATAGTTTTTATCCCCGATGGAAAAAACAACACTTCCGCCGAAGCGTCCTCCCTGCCACGGGTCATATTTCTTTCTGTTGCTTTCTTTTCCTCTTCCGGAATCAAGGCCATAAAAAACAGCTTCTATAAATGCTGCTAAAGTGGTTTTACCAAATCCGTTTTCTTCGAGAAGGATATTAAGGCCATCTGTAAATTCCATTTTATAGTGATGGAGCTTGCCGAAATTTTCCACAAAACATTCTTTTAATTTCATGTCAGATCTCCTCTCCTGAAAGAGCACGGATCCCAAGTTCAATTACTGCTCTTTTTTCTTCCTCGGTATAATCCTCAGATAATACGGTTCTTATAAATTCTCCTTTAAGGGATGAAGAATATTTATAATCTTCAATATCGAACTTAAGTCCCACATCATCTCCGTCAATTTTGAAAGCGAAGAAATCGTTTTTATATTTATCTTCCATATAGGATATATCATAATTTGCGTCAACAGATACTTTACCCGTGAGTTTAACCTTGACTAAATTATCTTTATCAATCTTTCGAAGCTCCTTGGCAACAGCTGCATCAACTTCTGTGGTCTTAAGACAATGTGATATATCAACAGGCACTTCAGTTATCAAACGGCTCTGAAACTCAATAAATTCGTGAGTCAAAATACCGTCTTTTACGTCAATCAAAACAAAACCTTTAACTCCGCATTCATCATAGCCTCTTCCATCAGGACAACCCGAATAAACCCATCTTCCTCTGTTATCAATTAAATCTTCCTTGTAGGTGTGAATGTGCCCTAATGCGAGATAATCTATAAAACGATTTTTAAGTAAGGGTATATTTACAGCCTCGGTTTTATCCTTGCCTACATATTTCGTTTCCTGTCCATGTAAAACTACAATATTAATATCTGAGCTATTAAGTAACAAAGAATTATACAAAGTTGTATTGCCTGTAAGATTGGCGCCTGTAATCTTTAAGTCACCGTAGCTGTAAGTTGTCCATTCATCAGAAAAAAGTTTAAGATTTGAAGGCATTTCTTCTTCATATAAAGAAACCTCTTTGTCGTGATTTCCTTTTAGGTAAAGAAAATCAATGTGAGGATTTCTTTCTATGCAGTCGGTAATAACATTTTTTGTCTTTCTAGTTACAGCTTTTGTATCGAACAGATCCCCTGCTATCAAAATAACTTTAACTTCATTTTTGACGGCGAAATCAACCATTCTTTCGAAGGTATTCAGTATTTCATTTTTTCTTGTTTTTGCATCTTCTTTTGATAAATTGGTTTTCATCGCCGAGTCTAAATGAAAATCGGCAGTATGTATAATCTTCATACCCTTACCTCTTAGATTTAATTTATTTTACAGAATTTATAAATCTGTCAAACGCACATCTTCCCTCTTTTGTACATTTATAAACACCTGCATGCTCTAAAACCTTTACGAATGTCTTTCCTACTTCATCTTTTAATATATCTTCTGCATTGTCCTTTGTAAAAGTATATTTATCCCTGAAGTTATCTGACCATTCTTTATGCTTTGAGATTCTTTCGTCGTTTGCAAAATCTATATTCTCTGCCAAAGCCTCTCCCAAAAGCTTCAATTCTTCTTTGAGGCGTGACGGAAGTACAGCAAGTCCCATAACTTCAATTAAACCTATATTTTCTTTTTTGATATTGTGCAGTTCCTTATGTGGATGATAAACTCCCATAGGGTGTTCTTCTGTAGTAATATTATTTCTTAAAACTAAATCAAGCTCGAAAAATCCGTCTCTCATTCTGGCAATAGGCGTTATAGTATTATGTCTTTCTCCGTTTGTTTCTGCAATTATAAACGCATCTTCGTCGGTATAACCAATCCAGGATTTCAATATTTTATCAGCCAAAAGACAAAGCCTTACTTTGTCTTTTCCTTTAATTCTTATGGTAGACATAGGCCACTTTACTACGCCTGCAGTTATATCGCTGAAGCCAACAAACTCTATTTCCTTTTCTATAGGAGCTTTAGCCATTGCAAATTCATAGTTTCCTCCCTGAAAATGGTCATGACTCAAAATCGAACCTCCTACTATCGGAAGGTCAGCGTTGGAACCCAAGAAATAGTGAGGAAATTGTTCAACAAAGCTCAAAAGCTTTTCAAATGTTTCCTTATTTATCGCCATAGGTGTATGGTCTTTATTAAACACTATGCAATGTTCATTGTAATAAACATAGGGTGAATACTGAAAGCACCATGGTTTATTGTTAATTGTTATAGGTATAATTCTGTGGTTTTCTCTTGCGGGAAAATCCATTCTTCCTCTATATCCTTCGCTTTCTTTGCAAAGTTGACATTTAGGATAGCCTGTCTGCTTTTCCGTTTTAGCTAAGGCAATGGCTTTTGGGTCTTTTTCAGGCTTAGATAAATTTATTGTTATATCTATATCTCCGTATGAGCTTTCGGTCACCCATTTCAAGTCCTTCTTTACCCTGTAAGTTCTTATATAATCTGTATCACGGCTGAATTTATAGTAAAAATCTGTTGCTTCCTTGGGGGAAACCAAATAAGCCTCTTTAAATTTATTTATAACTTCTGACGGTCTTGGAGTTAAAATACCCATTAATTTCGTATCAAAAAGGTCTTTAGAAACTATTCCGTCATCAATGATTTTTTCATTAACGGCATAATCACACAATTCTTTCAGAGTTTCCTCTAAATTTATATTGGAAAATGTTTCATCGCAGTCATTATAAAAATCAAGATTAAGTTCTGCTATTAACTGATTTATGATGAAAATTTCGTCTTCCTTTTTTATTAAACCTTTCTCAAGACCATAAGTAACTAATTTTTTAATGCTTTTAAAAATCATTTAAGCAACTCCCTTTTGTCAAAAATCTCTTATTATAATTATGCCACAGCAAAGAAAAAGTGTCAATGAATTTTGGCTCTTTTTTTACTTTTAATTATATCTTTTTATGTCTTTAGAATAATTAATATGATCATTTTATATATATAACTAAATAAACAAAAAGAGGCATTTTATGAAAAGTGAACTTAAAAGGCATTTGGGGCTGACAGGAGCGGTCTTATTGATTTTAGACAATGTTATAGGAGCAGGCGTGTTTTTCAAACCTTACGTCATATATAATGCCACAGGAGGAGCTCCCGGAGGCGGAATTCTTTCATGGATTTTAGGTGGCGTTATAACCCTTTTTTCAGCCTTGACTTTTGCAGAAATTGCTACTATTTTTCCTGATACCGGAGGAATGATGAATTATCTCACTTCTGTCTATAATGAAAAAATAGGTTTTCTTGCAGGATACACGCAAATAATCATTTTTTATCCTGCTTTTATAGCTGGATATGCTGTAAGAATCAGCGCTGAATTATCAGAATATTTCAGTGAAGAATTTATTTTACCCTTGGCAATTTCATTTGTAATTATTTTGCTATGCCTTAATTGCAAAGGGAAAAATATCTTAAAATCTCAGGCACTTTTTACAATTTCTAAAATTATATTGTTGGCACTTTTTATATTTGGTGGTTTTATAAAAGGTAAAGGCAACGGCAGCGTTATTATTCCGTTGGTATCCGAGGATAAAAATATACTTACTTCCTTAAGTGCAACTCTTTTAGCCGTATTATTCACCTTTGAAGGTTGGGCTAATATAGGTGCAATTTCGGGCGAGATAAAAAATCCAAAAAAGCATCTTCCCAAAGCTATAATTATCGGAGTTACACTAATTATTATTTTATATGTAATTATAAACATTTCCTATCTTAATGTTGTGTCTGCAAATGAGCTTATGGCATCTACATCCCCTGCAACCACGGTTGCATTAAAAATCTTTGGTCCTACCGGAAAAATGCTTGTAAAACTCGGGATAATTTTGTGTGTAACGGGGGCAGCAAACGCTTTTTTGATAACGGGTTCCCGTGTTTTATATGCTTTAAGTATAAATAAGCTTTTTCCTTTAAGCAGAACCTGGCTTTTTCTCAATGAAAATTCTGTCCCCAGCAATTCTATGTGTTTTATAGGTATATTAGCTTGTATTTATATATTTTTCGGCTCCTTTGACTCTCTTACAGACTTAGCTACTTTTTCTTCTTGGATTTTTTATACCATGACATTTCTGGCTGTTATTATTTTGAGAAAAAAGAAGCCTAATCTAAAACGAAATTATAAAGTACCCCTCTACCCTTTTATCCCCTTAATCGCCATTTTAAGTGGCATTTATGTTCTGATAAACCAATTATTTTTCTCCGGTCTAAAAGCAAGAATTTTAGCTTTTTTTAGTATCGGAATAACTTTATCCGGTTTACCTTTATACTTTTATGGAAAAAAAATAAAAGGCAGTACTGCCTTTTATTTTAATAATTCTTCATCGAAAGCTTCAATGCTATTAAAAAATTCAAAAGATAATGATGTTTTATAGCTTTCAGAGGGTTTTAAGAATTTAAGCTCTCCTCTTTCTCTTAAAACCTTTCTTTCTTCGGGGAAACAAATGCCTGGTTCCAACCCTAAAGCATATTCAATTTCTCCCATCATTTTCCACTCCGTAAACTTGCTAAGCTGTCTTTTATCAAAACCAAGGGTAAGTCCTATGTTTTCTGAAGGAGAATATATTCCAACCTTAGCATAACTATCCTTATCCTTGACATCATAGAAGAAGCACTCTTCTTCTATGCCGTGCTGAGGCTTTGTCATTTTAAGTGCATCTTTAAGGCCTTTAGCAGCGATCTCGTTTCTGGGAATGACACTGTTAGCAGGAATTACAACCTTTGAATTTTCGCTTAAAAGAGGATATCCAATGTTGCAATGATAGAGAAGCATTAAGGGAGACTCTTCTGTGCCCTCGTTTACAATCTCATCCTCCATTTTTATTATGTTTTCTTTGTATGAAATAAAATATTTACGGTTAAGTGTAAGCTTTCTTCTGAAAAGTGCCGCATCTCTAATTTTACCAGAAATGGTTATTCCCTCGTCTGTTTCTTCAATAGAAAAACTTTCTGCAGGAATATTAGAAATTGTCCCATGCATAGGGCAAAATTCCCCCTGGTCTTCAGAGGGACCGCCCACAGTTGTAAGACCGCAAGTAGTAAAAAATCCTGCTGTAAAAGAGTTTAAGAAATCTCCGTTATAGTAAGAAGGTGCCACATAGCCTGATGGGGCGAAATAACCTACATTCACGCCTTTATAACTAATTCTTGGCACATCCATACATCTGTCAACAGAAATGGTTAAATCAAGACCTTTTCCGTTTCTTACAGTAAGAAGTCTCATTCCGTTTCCTTTTCCGCCCACTAAGATATGTTCTTCTGCTCCTCTTATCTGTGAATGATGACCTACATAGTAATTCATATTTACCCCTCTTTTCAAAAATGGTTATTTTCTTAATATACAAGCAAATTATAGCATAGGTAAATATTTATTGCAATAGAAAAAGCTGAAATTCACTTTCGTAAATTTCAGCTTTTTTTCTTATTCCATACCTTTTTTGATGCAATTTAAGTTAAGTTCGAGCATATCAGTCTTTTTCGCAGGAATAACCTTTGAAAGTGCAGTTTCAACAACCTTGATATCTGCAATATCAGTAGCCTTAAGCATTGCTCCTACCAAAATCATGTTGGCAAGCTTGGAAGCTCCCATTTCATTGGCAAGCTTTGTTGCAGGAATACCAACCGCCTTTATGTCCTTTCTCTTTATATCGCCTGATACCAAAGAAGCATCGTATACCACAACTCCGCCTTCCTGTACCGAATCAATAAATTTGTCCAAAGAGGGCTGGTTCATTGCAAAAAGAACGCTGGGTTTTGTGATCAATGGAGAGCTTACGGGCTCATCGGATAAAATAACATGGCAGTTACATGTTCCGCCTCTCATTTCAGGACCATAAGAAGGAAGCCATGAAAGCTCTTTATCAGAAACCATTCCGCAATATGCAAGTAATTTTCCTGCAAACAAAATACCTTGTCCGCCGAAACCTGCAAGTATAATTTCATGAGTTGCCATTATTTATCACCGTCCTTGTCTTTATATACTCCAAGAGGATAGTAAGGCATCATATTGTCTTCAAGCCACTTTAATGCCTCTACGGGTGTAAGTCCCCAGTTGGTAGGACAGGTTGATAAAACTTCAACTATGGAAAAACCTTTTTTGTTTATCTGATTTTCGAAAGCTTTCTTGATTGCCTTCTTGGTCTCTTTGATGTTTTTGATATTGTTTACAGCACAACGCTGAGCGAGAGCAACACCGTCCAAAGTTGAAAGCATTTCACAAACTCTTATAGGATGCCCCTGAGTCTCTGTATTTCTTCCATAAGGGGAAGTCTGAGTTATCTGTCCGGGCAGCGTGGTGGGCGCCATCTGTCCACCTGTCATTCCGTATATTGCATTGTTTATGAATATAACGGTTATATTTTCTCCTCTTGCTGCCGCATGTACAGTTTCAGCAGTACCGATTGCAGCGAGGTCTCCGTCTCCCTGGTATGTAAATACTACATTGTCAGGATGAACTCTCTTAACGCCTGTTGCTACAGCGGGAGCACGTCCGTGTGCTGCTTCCTGCATATCGCAGTTGAAATAGTTATATGCAAAAACTGCACAACCAACAGGTGCTATACCTACAGTTTTTCCCTCTATACCAAGCTCATCTATTACCTCTGCAACCAGACGGTGAACTATACCGTGATTACAACCGGGGCAATAATGGAGTGTCACATCACAAAGTGCGTGAGGTCTTTTGAATGTTGCCATTATTTTCTGCCTCCCATCATAGCTTCTAATTTTTCAACGATTTCTTCAGGGCTGGGAATCATACCGCCTGTACGTCCGTAGAAATCAACAGGAGTCTTTCCTTCGACAGAAAGTCGTACATCTTCTATCATCTGTCCCATGCTCATTTCTACAGCAAGGAAAGATTTGATTTTACCAGCATATTTAGCATATACTTCCGTGGGGAAAGGCCAAAGAGTAATAGGACGAATAAGGCCAACCTTTATTCCCTTTTCTCTTGCACGGCTGATAGCAGATTTTGCCACGCGGGCAATTGTTCCGTATGCCGCAATGATAATATCTGCATCCTCGCACATATATTCTTCTGCTCTTGATTCTTCTTTCTTGATTACGTCGTACTTTTTATATCTTTCCTGAACCAGTTTTTCAAGCTCATCGGGGGTGATGTAAAGAGAGTTTACAATATTGTGTTCTCTTTCCATGTTTGTTCCCTTCGTAGCCCATGTTTTTTCTGAAAGCTCTTTTTTGCTCTTGTAGTTACCGAACACAACAGGTTCCATCATCTGACCCAGCATTCCGTCACCCATAATCATAACAGGCATTCTGTAAAAGTCTGCAAGATCAAAAGCTTCTTTTACAAGGTCTACCATTTCCTGAACGGAAGCAGGGGCTAAAACGATTAAATGATAGTCACCGTGACCGCCGCCTTTTGTAGCCTGAAAATAGTCACTCTGTGCAGGCTGGATACCGCCAAGTCCGGGGCCTCCTCGCACAATATTACAAATTACACAGGGGAGATCGCTTCCTGCGATGTATGAAATACCTTCTGATTTCAAGCTGATTCCGGGGCTTGAAGATGATGTCATAACCCTTGCGCCTGCACCTGCCGCTCCGTAAACCATGTTGATTGCAGAAACTTCGCTTTCAGCCTGAAGGAAAGTTCCTCCAATTTTTGGCATCTGCTTAGCCATATAAGCCGCAACCTCTGTCTGAGGAGTTATGGGATAGCCGAAGAAATGTTTACATCCGGCCTCTATAGCCGCACGAGCCAAAGCCTCGTTTCCTTTCATTAAAACCTTTTCTTCCATTTTTGTCACTCCTTTACTTCTATTGCACAGTCGGGACAAATCATCGCACAAAATGCACAACCTATGCATTTTTCCACATCCGTCACTCCTGCGGGATTATAACCTTTTTTATTGAGTTTGTCTTTATTGATAACAACAATATTTTTAGGACAAACTGTTGTGCAAAGACCGCAGCCTTTACAAACTTCTTCATTGAAATGAGCCTTTGACATATGTATCATTCCTTTCTTTATTGACACTAAAGCATAGTGATATATTTATCTATTGAAAAATCATCTTTTTTTGCAAGCTCTTTCTTTACCGAATTCCCGTAAAAAGGAATACCCGTTAAAGAAGAAACTTCCCTGACGATTTTTTCTCCCTTTAATACATGAGAATATTCTGTTTCTCCCATAAGATTTGTATTGTTTACAAGATAAGTAACCTTTTGCCTTGATGTATATTCGATTGCTCTTATCATCTCTATTATCTTCTCAGGCGTATCAGTTTCAGGCCTTAAAACATTTATAACAAAATAAATTTCTGCATTTTCTTCTGTTATAAGGTTTTTGAATCTTCCTAAGACAGCTGCTCCATCATCATCTCCGCCGATATCCAAAACGGCCACTTTATTTTCGGTAAATGCGGAATAGATTTCGGGCGGTAAAGACGGCAAATCCACATTTGTACCTGCATAATGCGGAACAACCACTTTGATATTTTCTTTTTCCAAAAGCATCTTTACATCATTAGTTCTGAAATAGGGGTTAACTGTATCCAGGTCAGCTATTAAATCCACCTTGTTTTTAAGGGCAAAATTAACGGCTAATTCTGTCTTTCCGCTTCCGTAATGCCCTACAAAAATGTGAATTTTTTTCATCAGACCTCTCCCCTTTAATTTAATTATTAGATTATACCACAAAAATTGTCGAAGGTCAATATTTTTTGCGCTTTTTTCTTAAATCACACAGGTTTGATAATTAGTGTAGATTACCATTCCGGGTTTTGCCCCCTGAGGCTTTTTGACATACTTTGCTAATGTATAATCCACCTCTGTTTTAGGAGCACCTTTTGCTTTGCTGTGTTTTGCCGCAAGACTTGCCCCGTATTCAATAACCGATGGCGGAACCTCTTTGCCGTCGGTTACTATTATTACATGAGAGCCCGTATTATTTTTAACATGTAGCCATATATCATAAGGCTCTGCTGTTTTCAATGTCAGAAGGTCATTTTGCTTGTTATTTTTTCCCACATATATAGAAAATCCTTCACGCTCAAATAAAAGGGGCTTTGATTCACTTTCTTTCTTTTTCTTTCCTTTTTCAACCTTAATATAGCCCCCGTCAGCAAGTTCTTCCTTAATTTGAGTAATATCTTCAATATTTTCTGACTCGCTTAAGGATAAGAGCACACTTTTAAGATATTCTATCTCGTTTAAGGTTTTTGAAATTTGTTCTGTCAAAACCTCTTCGGCTTTTTTTGCCTTGGCGTACTTTTTGTAATATCTTTGAGCGTTTTCAGAAGGCGAAAGATTTTCGTCCAAAGGAATGTGGATGATTTTCTCTTCCCAGGAAGACCAGTCGGAAACTTCCGCTATCTTCTCTCCTTCTTTTATTTTATAAAGATTTGCCTTTATTAAGTCACCCATAACCTTGAATTCTTCTTTTTTTCCTGCATCCAAAAGCTCTTTTCTCTGGATTTTGAGCTTTTTTTCCGCTCTTGTGATAAGATTGGAGAGAAGTTTGGAAAGGCTTGCATTTTTCTGTTTCAGGTGTTCTTTTAATGCTTTTTCATGGTAATACGTCTCCAAGGCTTCGCTCATTGACGGGAAAGTTTTTTTGGTAAATTTATCTCCGTATTCTTTTATATCAAAGCACCAGAAATCAAAAGGTTTATTGTCTTCATCAAATATAACCGTGGGACTAAACTCTCTGCTTTCAAGCTTGTTTTTTATTTCTAAAGCATATTTTTCTTTAGAACCGTAAAACTCCCCTTCCCTGTCTGCCAAGGGAGAAAAACCCAGTAAAAGCTTGGGATATGACGGATTTTCACAACTGAGAAAATCTAATATCTCTTTATCATCCGATTTTAATATATCGCACTTACCATCTTTTGAGGGAAATTTATATATAAATCCCGGTAAAATTGTTCTGTCGCTTTCTGAAAACAGGTCGTTTTTTCTTAAACAATCGTAAATTTTATATTCTTCGTCAGTTACAATTATGTTTGAATTTCTGCTCATTATTTCAATAACGATATGCTTATTGGTAAGGTCTCCAAGTTCCGAATGACATTCAAAGGTTAAGTCTATAATTCTGTCAAGTCCGGCTTGGTTTACAGCCTTTATTTTTCCCCCTGTAAAATGCTTTCTTAAAAGCATGCAAAACATAGGCGCACTTTCTGGATTTTTATAAGAAGCATTGGTTATATATACCCTTGGATTCTGAGGGCTTGAGCTTAAAATAAGCTTCTTTGTTCCATCTTTCGTGTGTAAAACCAAAAGTATTTCGTCTTTTTCCGGCTGATATATTTTCTGAACGGAAGAATCAACTAATTCTTTAAGTTCATTCGCTACCGAGTAAAGTGTTATACCGTCTAATGGCATTTTTTTCACTTCCTTTTATTAAAGGTGTGCTCTCTGCACACCTTTAAGCTTTATCTTTCTTCTATAGGAGTATAGCTTCTCTTGATGCTGACGCTCTTATACGCGGGACGAATAATTTTTCCGCCTGCCACAATTTCTTCCATTCTGTGAGCACACCAGCTGGGAACTCTTGCTATTGCAAACAAGGGAGTGTAAAGCTCCTCTGGAATACCAAGCATGCTGTATACAAAACCGGAATACAAATCAACATTGGCACACAAGTGCTTTTTATTTCCTTTGATTTCATTGAAAATTCCTGGAGTCAAGGCCTCAATTCTCTTATAAAGCTCAAATTCCTTTTCTCTGCCGGTTTCTGCTGCCATATGTTCCGCTTTTTCTTTAAGAAGCTCAGCTCTCGGGTCACTTAATGTATATATAGCGTGTCCCATACCGTACACAAGTCCGCTTTTATCGTAAGCCTCTTTATTTACTATTTTTACAAGATAGTCTTTAAGAGCCCCTTCGTCTTTCCAGTTGCAGCAGGCTTTTATTTCATCTATCATTCCTATAACTTTTGCGTTTGCACCGCCGTGTCTTGGTCCTTTTAAAGATCCTACAGCCGCAGCTATTGCGCTGTACGTATCTGTTCCGCTGGAAGATACAACATGAGTTGCAAAGCTTGAGTTGTTACCACCGCCGTGTTCCGCATGTATAACTAAAAGAAGATCCAATACGCTTGCTTCCAGTTCTGTGAATTTATTATCCTTTCTTATCATATGAAGAAAATTCTGTGCAGTGTCATATTCCGGCAAAGGACTGTGTAAAAATAAGCTGTCTCCATCATAATAATGCTTTTTTGCCTGGTATCCGTAAGAAACCATTGAGGGGAATCTGGAAATAAGCTCAATAGATTGTCTTACCAGATTTTCAATGCTTGTGCTGTCAGGATTTTCGTCATAGGAATAAGATGCTAAAACTGCTCTTGCCAGCTTATTCATTATGTTGGGGCTGGGAGCTTTAAGAATCATATCTTCGGTAAATCCCCTGGGAAGTTCTCTTTTCTTTGCCAAAATTTCCTTAAATTCCTTAAGTTCATCTTTTGTAGGAAGTTCGCCCATTAAAATAAGATATACAGTTTCTTCAAAAGCGTGTTGTCCTCTTTTTTCGTTTTCTTTAACAATGTCAACCATATTTATTCCGCGATATGTAAGCTTTCCGGGGACATTTATTTTATCCTTTTCTTCAATGATGTATCCTCTTACATCACCTATGGAAGTAAGCCCTACCAAAACACCTGTGCCATCTTTGTTTCTGAGTCCTCTTTTAACATCGTATTTTTCATATGTTTCAGGGTGTATTGTGTAAATACCTTTTAATTTTTCGTAAAAATCTTTATTTAAGCTATTCATTGTCATCTTCCTTTCTGCAGCACATAAAAGCATTCCAGTCCTTGCTTAATTTTTCTCCTTTAATTTTGATGCCATTTTCTTTAAGGGCATTTCTTACTTTATCTGCTTTAAAATCAATAATTCCGGAGGTTATAAAAATCCCGTCTTTTTTTATGTAATTTCCGACTGTTTTTGAGAGTTCGCAAATAATATCAGCTACGATATTAGCTATTACAACGTCATATTCTCCTTTTACCTTATCTGCCAAATCTCCTTCGAAAACAGTAAATTCAGGCTCTGAAAAGCCGTTAAGTGCCGCATTTTCCTTTGCTATTTTCACCGCAAGAGGATCTATGTCTACGGCAGTAACGCTTTGTGCTCCCAATTTCAAAGCAGCAATTCCGAGTATTCCGCTTCCGGTACCAATATCCAGAACTCTGTCACCTTTTTTTATAACCTTTTCTAAAAATTCAAGGCACATATTTGTGCTGGCATGACTTCCTGTTCCGAATGCCATTCCGGGGTCTAACTCCACAATAACATCCTTTTCTTCAGGCTTCACTTCTTCCCAGGTGGGTTTTATTATTATATGTTCTCCTATTCTTAAAGGCTTATAATATTTCTTCCAGTTATTTGCCCAGTCTTCGTCTTTAACTAAAGACTCTTCAACTTTTAGTCTCCCGCATTCACCTGCAGGCATCTTTACAAGCTTATCCTTTATGATAGATATTATGCTTTCTTTTTCTGCATTATTTTCAAGATAGAATGTGACTGTGGTTTCCTGCGACATCATAGAACTCATAAATTCTTCGTCAACCACGTCCCATGCTCTGAGATTTTGTTTCATAAATTCTTCAAAATCGGTCTTGTCCATTATCTGAATACCTGTAATATCGAGATCATAAAGCATCGCTGCTATTAAATCCACACCTTCTGAGTTAGTGTATATGGTAACTTTAGTATAATCCATGGTCATTCTCCTTTATTTGCCGAAAAATAAATTATTTTTTTATTATAGAATCAGTGAATGATTTAGATGCCACTTATTTTGTCGATATGCAATCACCGCTTGAAATCATTATAACATTTTTTCATTTCGTTTTCCTTTATGAATATGCAAAATAAATTAAATCAGAGTTAGCAAGCCATACATTACAGGTATTGTTATAACACATAAGACGTGGCTTATCATAGCCATACTTGCACCTGTTTGCGTATCTCCCCCATAAACCGCCGGGAAAACAACTGTATTTAAACCAAGCGGTGTTGCATATGCAAACAATGCAAGTGCAATAGTATATTTACTTGCACCAAGTAATAGCAGAACTGTCAAAATTACAGTCGGAAGAAGTATCAATCTTAAAAAAGTTGCTATATAAACTTTTGCATTCGAGATTAAGCCCTTAAATTCATAATTACCAATAACAAAACCTGTAAGTATCATTGCAACAGGACCCATACAACCTTGAAGAGTTTCGGCAGTAGTATTTACAAACTGGGGTATATATTGTTGTGTGCCTGTAAGACCTATAACCATCCCGGCAAGCATTCCTATCATTGGTGCATTAAGCAGATTTTTAAACACATTGCCTGAGCGCAATTCTTTCGGTGTAAGAATCACAACTCCCCATGCATAAGTTAAAAAATTAAGAGGCAACGTAAACAAAAGATATGTATATAAATGACTCTGTCCTCCTAAAACAAGGGGAACTATGGCATTACCCATAAAGCCATGATTTGCAAAAACCAATGCATACTTATAAATATTTCTTTTATTTATATCGTCTTTTTCAAAACATCTTGAAAGAGGAATAGCTATTACTAAGGCTATTGCTATTGCTATCAGAGAATATAAAACAACATTTGCATTTTCATAAATACTTTTAACCGTGCAATATTTAGAAAAAGTTGAATATCCTAAAGCCGGCATAAACAGATACTTTTCACATTTTGAAAGTACCGTTGTAGTGGACTCCGGCATAATTTTAAGCTTGTTTAGAATATATCCGAACAAAATGCAAAAAAACAACATAAGTAAAGGTGACAAGGTACCCAAAAAGCTATCTGACATAAAATTTCTCCTTTTTAATGGTTTAAACTATTCTAGAATTTTTATACGATTTAGATGTTCCCAATTTTAATGAATTGACAACTTCGTTGTCATAAATTGGCGTTCCGCTCATGCCGTAAGGCAATTCATTGAGTTTGTCTTGCAAACTCAGTATATCATAGATTTTATACGTTTTGAAGATTCAGTTTACGGCTTTATTCTTCCACTTTCCTCTTGAATAGAAAATAGCTGTAAGTATAGCTCCAATAACCCAGGAAGCCAGAAGTGAAAGTTGGATGCACTCGTGCCTTCCGAAAGGTAACTCCGGAGTTTTTGTAAGTTCTGAAATTCCGTACGCAAGCGGCACTCTTATGGCAACGGTTGTCATAAGAGAAATCCACATGGGAGTCATTGTATCTCCTGCACCGCGCATAATTCCCGACAAGCTCTGGGTTATTGCCATAGCAAGATAACCGGGAGCTAAAATCGTCATAAGATGATAGCTTAAATCTATGAGTTCTTTTGTTTGGGTGAATACACCCATGAGATTTTTACCGAAAAGAAGAATGATTCCCGTAATTATAGCAGAGCATCCAAAAGCCATTAAGGTTCCCTGTTTTGCTCCTTTTGTTACTCTGTCATAAAGCTTCGCTCCAACATTCTGTCCTGCATATGTAGTAAGCGCCATTCCAAAGGAGAAATTAGGCATCATTGCAAAACCGTCAACTCGCATAATTATTATGTTTGCATTTACAAATGTCGTTGTAAAACTGTTTGTAAGCCCCTGTACAATGAGCATAGCAGAAGAGAATATAGCCTGGGTAAGTCCCGAGGGCACTCCAAGGGTTATTATCTTCATCATATATTCTTTCTTTGGTTTGAGGTATTTCAATCCGAAATCAAAGTTCTCTTTCATTTTGCTGAGCTTAACAATACACAAAACCGAAGAAAATAACTGAGAAATTACCGTTGCAAGAGCAACTCCCCCGACTTCCATTCCTAAATTTGCCACAAACAAAATATCTAAAACAATATTGGTAACTGTTGCAACCAAAAGATAAATAAGCGCAGATACAGAATCCCCCATACCTCTTATAATACCGCTCAATATGTTATAATATCCCATTCCCGCAATACCGATAATGGAAATCATAAGATAGTCATAACACCACTTAAAATGTTCCGGTTTAACCTTTAATACTCCGAGCATCCACCCAAGAATAGGCGCGGCAATTATTATGAGCAGAACACTGCATATAGCCGTAAGTGTAATAGCATTTCCAACTGTATAAGAAAGTTTTTCTCTGTTCTTGGCTCCGAAATACTGGGCAGTCATAACTCCCGCACCGGTGGATACTCCCATAAAGAGAACTAAAAGCAAATTAAGCAGGGGGCCTGCACTACCTACTGCACCAAAGGCATTATCTCCAACATATCTTCCCACAACAATACTGTCAACAGTATTATAAAGTTGCTGAGCAATATTACCTATAATCATAGGAAGAGTAAATATAAGTATGCTCTTCCACGGAGTGCCGACTGTCATATCTGTCGGAGCAAAAAGTTTTTTAAGCAAAAATCTCACCTCAGTGTATCAGTATACCATAAAAATACATTTTTTTCAATAGTATAATTGCATAGTATAAATATTTCCTGCTTCCTGTCTTAGGGCAATTTTATAAAAAAACCGTTTGCAAAGCAAACGGTTTTTTACATCCAAAGTCCATAAACCTTATGTCTCAATCCGACATTAAGCACAAGACCTATCGCCATGTATGAAGCTAAGAGATTTGAGCCTCCCGAACTGAAAAATGGAAGCGGTATTCCGGTTACCGGCAAAAGATTCAAGCACATGCCGATATTTTCCATTGTGTGGAACAAAAGAAAGCATCCCACCCCTATACAAAGGAGTCTTCCAAATGTATCTTTGGCTTTTGAAGCATTTATAAAGCATCTTATAATTATAAAAAGCAAGAGTGCCAGTATTAAAAGACAACCTATAAATCCAAACTCTTCCCCTGCTACTGAAAAAATAAAGTCTGTTCTCGCCTGCGGAAGATAGCCCATCTGCGTCTGATTTCCTTTCATGTATCCGTTTCCGGTTATTTGGCCGGAACCAATAGCGAGCATGGATTGAAGTACCTGATATCCATCATCCAAAGGCGAATTTTCAGGATTCAAGAACGTCAGTATTCTGGCTCTCTGGAAATCGCTTAAGACAAACGTCCATACAGGAATAGCTGCAACCAAAGCTGCAGATATCGCCATGAGAAAGTATTTTATTCTCACCCCCGCCATAAAGAGCATTCCAATAAAAGTGAATCCGAAAACCATAGTGGTTCCATAGTCCGGCTGAAACAACACCAATGCAGCATATACACTGAAATGAAGTATTAAAAAGAATAAATTCTTAGGCTCATTTATCTTTTCCTCAACCTTGGAAATGTGCATAGCCATCGAAATAATAAAAGCAATTTTAGCAAATTCCGAGGGTTGTACGCTGACCGGTCCCAAATCAATCCAGCCCTTTGTTCCAACTTCTTCTCCGCCGGTTCCGATTACAAGCACGACAATCAAAACAGCGACTCCGACTCCGCCTATCGCCCAGCCCAAAACCTCGAAAATGTCATAATCGATATAGCAAACCAATGCCATCACGCCGATTCCCAGCAAAAGAGCAACGCTCTGAACCAAAAGGTCTCGTACGTTTGTCCCTCCTGCTATGCCTGCACTGTAAATAAGCATAATTCCAAAAACACTGGACAAAACTGCCGCAATAAATATATACCAGTCAAAGTTATTTACAAAATACTTAAAGCTTTTTTTCTTCACCAAACATCACCAGTAGAAGTATATCACATTTTTCCAATTATAACAATACTATTTTTTATTTTCCTATACGTTTTTCGAAATATTTCTTTTTTGTAGCAAGTCCTCCCCTTATGTGCCTTTCTTCTTTGTTTTCCTTTAATATTTCGTATACCTCCTTTGCCAAAGCAGGTTTAACTTTCTTAAGCCGTTCCGTAACATCTTTATGTACAGTAGATTTAGAAATGCCGAAGTGTTTCGCCGTAGTCCTTACCGTGCATTTATTATCAATAATATACTTAGCAAGCTCGACCGCCCGTTCTTCTATATAACATTTCACATATATTTCCTCCCATACAAATTCATCGTATGGTTCAATATATTCCCAAAAACAAAAGAACATGCCGAAAATTATCAAACACTTTTAATTTTAACTCCAAATATTCCGTATTTACTGTAATTGTAATACAGAATGCTTCATATAAGAGAATAAAGATAAAAGAAAGGTCTCTTTTTATGAATAAAATTCCCCTTGAATTGATTAAGAAAGCTAATAACGAAGCGATATTAAATACTTATTTGTATTTAGCTGATAAGAGCCTCCCAAAAGAAAATAAAACTTTGAAGACCATAGTATCAGATTTGGAAAACGCCTATTTAAACGAAAAAACTGTCCCGTGGAAAAAGCGGGACATACAAAGATTAAACATCATAAAAAATGCTGTTTCTGATAACGAATTTCTATCAGATTCAAAGCTTATAAACTTCACTTATTCAAAAAGCGGACTTACTGCCTGTTGTTTCGATAATCCTGACAATACTATTTCCGTGGTTTTCAAAGGGACCGGAGACGGTGAATGGATCGATAACGGCGAAGGTTTGTCAGGGATTCCGGAAGAAAATACTTACATAACCTATGCTAAAGACGGCAAGGCCGAAAATTTCATTACTCTTAAAAACGACTACGCTACCGATCAACAAACCGAAGCATTAAACTGGTTTAACAAAAAAGCTTCAGAAAATTCCTGGGGCATATATTCTAAAATCACAGTTTCAGGTCACTCGAAGGGCGGAAACAAAGCGCAATTCATCACCATGAATTCCGATATAATAAAATTGTGCTTTTCTTTTAACGGGCAAGGGTTTTCTCCTGAAGCGCTCGATTCATTCAAAGAAAACCTAAACATCGACTACGAAAAACGACGATATAAAGTTTTCGGTTTTTCTGCTTGCAATGATTATGTAAATGCATTGGGAAAAAGACTTGTCCCTTTTGAAAACACGTACTACTTCGAATCATTCCGTGGGCTTCACAATATAGAGGCGATTCTTGATGATAAAGGTAATTTAAGACCTTTATGCAAACAAGGGATACTTTCCGGTTATATAGAATCGGTTTCTGACGAGATTATGAGTCTACCTCCTACTCTAAGACAACACGCAACTTTAGGAATCATGAATATTTTCCAAAAATATTTAGGAGAGGGTGAACCGGTTAACGGCGATAACGTTTCTGTCAAAAAAACATTATCCGGATTAACAATCGCTCTAGCGTCTTTTCTTTACCGATTAAAAAAGATTTAATTAGTTAAAACGAAAGTAATAGCCCGTCGTAAGCCGCTGTCATATCAAACTCCCCGAGTATACTTTCGGTTTCTTCATGAGTGCCGTGTAAGCTTTTTGCCATATGAGAAGCTATAAGTTTACCATTTTCCGACAACATATTCTGTCTTTTTATCTCATTTGTCATAAGCCTCAGCATAGGGATGGTGTTATGCTCAAAAAGTCTCCAGTCCTCCCCCTCTCCCACTGTGCAGTCGAATACCATGATGTCAAACTTATGTTTCTTCATTTCCTCCCACGATGGTCTTAAAAACCAAGCTCCGTCAAGTCCGTAAAAAATCTTTTTCCCATCATAAGTTTCTATTATGTAGTGAAAAGCTGTCGAATTTTCATTGGTCACAACGCTGTGGTTCGCCATAAGGGGAATTACTTTATATTCGCCGATTTTTTCTTCTTTGAACGCATTTAATATATGGATTTCAATATTAGGATGCTTTCCCACGAGTTCTGCAATTTTTCTGTCGCACCACAAATTAAACTTTCTTTTTTTCGACAGCTTAAGTATTGAATCTTTAGAAACATGATCTCCATGAGGATGTGTTATAATTACATCTTTGATGTTATCATAGAGATTTTCTTTTCCAAAACTCTCTTCAAAATCAAATATATGTCTTCCACAATCTATCATAAGATTATAATTTACCAAAGCTGCAGAATGCCTTCTTACAAAATTCTTTTTGTCAGAAATATCCCAGTCTGCTGCTCCTGTTCCCAAAAATAAAAACTCAGACATATCCGACTCCTTTCAGCCTTCAAAAGTATTAAAGTTTTTTCTCAAGTAAAACCAAGCCAACACCCTTTATCCCATTAAATACACAATCCACTATGCCTATTTCGTTATATCCCAGTTTTTTATACAAAGTTCTTGCTCTTTGATTCTTCTCGTTTGTATCCATTCTTAAATGTTTACAGCCGTGTGACAAAGCATATTCTTCATAAAACTTCACAAATTCCATTCCGTATCCTTTTTTTGCTTCTTTCTGAGAAATAACAAGAGTGTGAAGCACCATAACTTCGTCTTCTGGTGCTTCGTAGTGCCATTTTCCTTCTTTATAGGAATCCATCTGTATTTTATTTATAATTGCAGAGCCTATTATTTTTCCTTCATTTTCCGCAACAAACAAATCTCCGCGTCCAAAAGCATTATTAGCAGTATCGTAAGTGGGATACACACCTCTAATCCATCCCACACTTGTAATTCCTTGTTCTTCTAAAGTATGTATTTCTTCGTAAATCTTTACTACTTCATCTATATCCTTATCTTCTGCTTTTCTGAAATTAGGCATTTTTATCCTCCAAATTAAAACTTACTGTCCAAATATCCCTGAAGTATAAAAGCTGCCGCAAGGGGATCAACCTTACCCTTGCGCTTCTTTCCGCTCACTCCCGCTTCTTCCAATGTACGGTGTGCTGCCATAGAGGAAAGTCTTTCGTCCCACAAAACCACATTAACGTTGTATTTTTTAACTAACACATCCTTGAAAGCCTCTGATTTTTCAGCACGCTCTCCTTTTGTCCCGTTCATATTCAAAGGATAGCCCAACACCACAGTTTCAGGGTTGTATTCTTTCATATATGTATCAAGCTCTGAAAGACGCTTTTCTTCGTCTCTGCCTGAAATTACTCCGACTCCCTGTGCAATCATTCCGGTTAAATCACTTACGGCAATACCTATTCTTACATCACCGTAATCTATCCCCATTATTCTCATAAAAATCCCCTTTTTCACAAAAATTGTGCGGAGAAATCTTCTAATCTCTCCGCATAAATTATAATACATTTTTGTTTTTTTGTAAAGAATTATCTGTAATCGGTTATAAGGGTCATGACAAAAAGTGCTATTGAGGTTATACACAAAAAAATAATAAAAATGCCACCGGAAACATTTCGGTTTTTAATTGTCCATATTCCGTATACCGCAGTACGTATCAGGGTAAGTGCCATAAAAAGAATTTCAGCTATTTTAACAAATATAATCATCTTTCGGCAAACCTCCCGTTTTCTGTCATTTTGAGCTTCACCTCTACATTAAACTCTGCACTTTTAATTTTTACAGGAATCTTATATTCATCCATTTTCGCTTTGGTTAAAAATTCTTTTTTAGCTTCTTTTTTTATACCGAAAATATCTGCATTGTAATTAAAAATACATTTCTTTATAACTTCCTCGGCATCTTTTTTTATTGTTTTTTTGAGGTATTCGGGAAAGTCTTTTCTAAATGTATCGAAATTTCCCTCGGGAATAAATTCGTACGTTCCTTTCAAGTATAGCTTTACCGAAGTTTTCATTTTATCTTTTGCCTCTATATCCATTTTACTTTTATAGTGTTCTTCTAAATTCAATGTTACAAAATTCCCCGATTTTTCAGGATATTCAACACTTATATCTCTTGTAGCAAAAAAACTCATTATAAAGCCTGCTGAAAGCATCTCGCTTTCCGTAAGGTATCCTTTAAGCTTCCCTTCCGAAAACACCGCACCACCTAAAAATTCGATTTTATGCTTAGATTCTTTAGGTATCATCCCTGCTGTCAGGTTCGAACTTACATCGTCACTAAATGAGTTTTCGAAGCCGTCTTTTTTTCTTACTGATACCAAAGGAAGAAGAAAATCTCCACCATCTTCCTCTATAAGAGAGAAATAAGTCTCGCTCAAAAGAAAATTCCTGGTAGCAGAACTGTAATGTCTAAAAATTATCTTTTCATAGTAAACAGAAAGATACTCCTCGTCCTCAGGAGTAACATTATTTAGTACATCCTCTGCTTTCCCTTTTGCTACTGAAAGATAGGCATTGTTCTGAAACTCCGTTGAAGAAGCCAGCTCTTTAACGGGCAAAAATATACCTTCTTCAGCCAGTTCTTTAGAAAAAATCACCATTTTCACGTTGTCAACATTTAAATCCAAGCTGTTTACACTGTTGGCTCTGGCGAATGCTGATAAAATAGTAGGAGCTTCTACAGCAACAACATCTTTGCTTTTTTTGTTCTCACCTTCTTTTTCTTCTCCGCCTTTCTTTTCTTCTTCCCCTTCCTTTCCTCCTGCACTTTCAATATGAAACGAGACCCTAAGTGGCATATTTTCTCCTTTATCTATAGCCATAGCTACAACCGAAACGGTATCAGAAATCTCTTTTGCATCATAGAAACCGCCGGTAGATACCAGGAAAATTGAAAGCAATATAATAAAAACTATATAATATTTCATTTTTCAATCCCCTTCTTTTTAGTAAAGGCATAAGAAAGCAACGGAATCAAAGGAAAGATAATAAAGGAATACTTATAAAATACAGTATACACATCCAGAAAAACACAAGAGCCCTGCAAAACCTCTTCTGTCAGTAAAATCAAAAGTGCGCATACTCCCACAAGCTTTTTTTCATATTTTATTGAAAACCCTCTTTTCAATGTATACGTTGCAAGAGCTGTTGCTGTGGAAAAATACAAAAGAAAATTAAAAAGAAATAAAAGCTTGAATATTTTCACAAAATTTATAGGGCTTCTGCTTCCTGATAAAAACGTAACCATATAGTAAAAAGGCGAAAAAACCTCTTTCTCCAAAGGGATTGATAAAATCTGGCAAAGGACTACCAAAAGGCACACCGCACCGGAAACAAATATAGCCCAAAGCCCAGTTTTAAGGAAGTTTCCTTTATTTTCAATATAAGGCATCAAAAGTATAAATATCAAAAAATCAGAAAAATAGTTAAATGCATAAATAGATTTTATATAAAAATTATTCTCCCCTAAAATCGGAAATAAATTGGTAAAATCATAATAAGGAAGCATTACCACAGAAACAATTATGGTAAAGGCCAGTAATGGTGCTATAACTAACGAAAGGGAAAGATTTGAATTTATCCCCTTTGTGGCTCCATAAATTATTGCAATTATAAAAAAAGAAGAAATAAATAGCGACGGAGATTCGGGCATAAAGTTCCTTATTACTCCCTGAATTAAAAGCCTTAGGGTAATTCCCGCGGTAAAAATAAAGTATGAAAATACCAAAACAGAAAAAGTCTTCCTTAAAAAAGGCGTCATGATGGAAAAAATATCTTTCTTTCCGCTTCTCAAAAAAAGCCGATATATAATATAAAACAAAAAAGCGTTTATAAAAGTATTCAATATAACCATAATCCAAGCACTGTTTTGGCCTGCATCAATAATACTTTGACTTGTAAAAGTAAATATTTTTACAGTTACAAAGTTAACCGTTGCAAATAGCAAGGTTTTATTTTTTATTTTCAAAATCAACCCCTCATTTCTTCCAAGGTCTGCTTATATGAGCCTGTTCCTTAATTCTTTTTGTTTTGAGGTAACCCGGCCTTGTTTCATGCTTCCATATAGGCGTTACCTTTAGAGGCTCAGGAATTAAGCTTTGCTTCTCGGAAAAGGGTAAAATCATATTTACGCCAAAAGATTTAGTTTCATGCCACAGCATCATTTGGCAGAAAATTCCAACGGCTATCCCTAAAAATCCTCCCGTGCTGCCAAGAATTATATAGATTATATTTAATACTCTGCCCGAAAACGCCATTGAAAAATTAGGGGTAACAAAAGAACCTATGGTTGCTATGGAAAAAACAATAAGCATGACCGGACTTACTATATTGGCACTTATACTAGCCTGTCCTAAAACCAAGGGCCCTATTATGCCGAGGCTTGACCCCAAAAATCCCGGAACTCTGGAACTTGCTTCCCTAACAATTTCAAACGCTATAACCATTACTACAAGCTCTGTCACCGAATCGAAGGGGACTTTTCTTCCAGCCCTCATTATAGTGGTTAACATTCCCGTGGGAAAAATCGTGGTATGATACGTTATTGCAGCTATATAAATACCAGGAAGGTAGATAGAAAGTAAAATCCCAAGATATCTTATGCTTTTTACCAAAAGTGCATATGCAGGCCTTAAATATACGTCTTCTGCCGATTCTGTAAGTTCAAAAACAGTTGCCGGCATGATAAGTGCCAGAGGAGAATTATCCACCAATACCACTACCCTTCCGGACATAATGCTTTTCACACATCTGTCAGGCCTTTCTGTGGATATAATCTGCGGTAGCGTTATGAAACTGTTGTTTTCTATAAACTGCATAAGCTCTCCCGAGCTTATAATGTGGTCGACTTTAAGCCCTTCTATCCGTTTTTTCACTTCTTTTACTAATGACTGATTTGTTATATTCTCCATATATAAAACGGCACAGTTACATTTAGCAACCTCCCCTACGGTTATATTTTCAATAACCAGCTCGGGAGAGCGGATCATTTTTCTCATCATGGAGGTATTTACCTTCAAAGTTTCATTAAATGCCTGGTTGGGACCAAAAATGGCAGGTTCAGTTTTAGGTTCGTCTACACCTCTTTTTTCCCAGCCTATTACCTGAGGCAATATCGCCTCACTATAACCGTCAATGAAAAGTGCGCATGTTCCATAGCATATTTCTTCTATTATATCTTTCATATCTTCCGATTTTTTAACCTGATTCTGGGGCACCAGTGAGTTAAAAACGCTATCGTAATCCTTTTCTTTTATTTTTTCCGATTCAATCATTAAGGGTGTTAAAATAGCATCATTTACGCTGGTATTAGAAACCAGTCCGTCAATGAAATATATGGCGGCATTGACCTTGAATCTCCCCATTTTTATAAAAAACTCTCTTGATTTTACATCATAGGATTTATCTTTTTTGAAAACACTATCAAGATAGTCCATATTTTCTTTAAGGCAAGAAGAAACTTTTATGTCTTCTTTTTCCTTTATGGAAGAACCTGTCCCTAGTATGACAAAATCGTCTTCTTCTGAAGGCGGAGTAAAAGTAAAAATTTTAGATAAAAACATAAAAATCTCCCTTTATAGGTTTTATGTTTATTTTTGCCATAGCTTGGAATTTTATACTATGGGAATAAAACCTCGAAAACCCGCAAAAAATAAAATAAAAATAAATCCCTGAGAGGAGAAACTTATGTCTAAAAAGAAATTACCCAAAAAGCACGGTCGCACAACACCTCCTATAAATAAAATTGCCCGTGATAACAACTATACCAACGAGGGGACTGCTACTCCTAAAATCGGGACAACGCCTGAACAGTTACCTCCATCATAAAAAAGAGGATGTAAAAAACCAAGTTTTTTACATCCTCTTTTTTAATCTTCTGCTATTTCGAGTTTCGATACGGATACTTCGTATGCGGTTTTTGTTAAAACTTCTTCCTCCAGTTTCTTTTGGTACTGTCTTGACTGAATTCTTCCGTAAACCCTAAGATGAGTTCCCACAGGCAATGTAGAACAAAATCTGGCATTTCTGCTCCATGCGATAAGCGGAATATAATCTGATTTACCATAGGCTCTGTTTACCGCCAGCAGCATATCGGCAATTTCTCTTCCGAAAGGTGTTTGTCTGTATGTAGGTTCCTTGCACAAATAACCATCTAAAAATATGTCGTTAGGTTCATTATTATCTTCTGGAAAAGCCTCTGAGAACGTTTTTGCAAAAACCGTAAGCTTAAGCTTGCTTCCTTCGTCAGAATAATTATTATAAGACCGAAACTCTCCCTCTATATAATATTTACCGCCGACCTCGGCAAAATTCCCTGCCAATAGCCTTTCTGATACTGTTACAGGAATCAAATCCAGAGACTCTGATAATCTAGGAACTGATAAGACAGTCTTATAAAATCCCTCGCCGTAAACTCTATGGCTTAATTCCGGTTCTTCTGTCATGGTTCCTTCAAGTTTTACGATGTTGTTCTCATTTGCCATTTTCTTACCTCCCACATTTGTTAAGTCTTTAACTATATATGCAGAAGGTAAGATTTTTATGCCTAATTAAGATTTTTTAAGGGTTCGGGCCAGATGGTTTCGTCAAATATGAAAGAATGATTTAAAAAGTATCCGTTCTTGAATACTATATATAAATCCACATTCTTGTGCCCCTCGGCAAATTCGGGATATATAACCTTGTCGGATAAAGCCCACTCGTATATTTCTTTTATTGTCTCTTTATCTGTTATCTTATACATATACTTATAGTCTTCAATATAAGCGCTTTCCTCATAGGTTACTACTTTGTTATCCCAGGAGGTATTGAAATCATTTATGTTAACGCCGATTTCAAGCACATCGTCAGATGTCGGAAGCTTTGATGTAAGATTCAATTCTTCAAGAACTTTCCAGGTGTTTTTATAAGTAGGATAAATTGTATAGCTTAAACGTTTTGTAGCCGTAGTTTCTTCAAATTCTTCATTCTGATAGTGACCGTCAACCTTTAATGACATGGTTATGCTAGTGGGGAAAAGTCCCTCGTGATGGTATATTTCGGGCAATTCATCATAAGGAGTTTCAAGTAAATCCTTTATCAGAGCATCTTTTATTTTTTCCGCTTCTAAGTTTCCTGCGCCCTGATAATATGCAAAAGCATAGTTTAATCTGTCATCAAAAACTTCTAGACCCACAAGTTCTTTTTTCGTTCCGTTTGCCAGTTCGAAAAGAATACCTCTCATTTTTTGACTGTTATATATATCTTCAAGATATTCTTTGTCTTGATATACATCTATATTATAGCGTCTTTCCATAGTTTTTCCGTTTTTAAGATTATATTTTATTCTTAAGGAAGGACCCTGATTTTTATCTCTGATTTCTATTTTATAGGAATGAAGCTTTAAGATGTTTTCTATATCTTCATACTCGGTGAATTTTCCGTCAAAAACATCGTCACATAAAAAGTATTCAATAGCATAATCCGTTCGTTTTTCCTCAGGATAAAAACCTGCTTTATCATAGTGACTCATAGACGGAAATTCAACAGATGAAATGTTTTCTATATCAGGCATTCTTCGTTCAAATCCCGATAAATCAAGCTTAACCACCAAAAATACCGCTATTACAAAAAGTGTATAGATAATGAGAGGTTTATGTACTCCTATTAAATTAAAGCTCTTTCTCGAGAGCATATAAGCAATAATTATACCGAGTATACCAAAAGGCAGCATAAAAAAGATGTTCGCCCCATAAAAGCCGCCGAAATATGCATAGCTTGCCATGCCGGTAAATAGAGCAACGGTATATATAAATACAGGTCTCATTTTTATGTAAGCTACCACTTCTCCGTTGCATTCAATTTTTCTGAATTTATAAAGTATATAGCCTAAAAGGAGAAATACTAAAATCAGGGCTAAATATATTAAAATTCTTACCGATAAAATCTTCTCAAAGGAAAGATAAAATATTTTTCCCGTAAGATATTCGCTTTCTCCGAAATAGCCGTATACATGGGTTTGTAAAAAGCTTTTTATGAAAGTTTCAAAGGCAAAAGGTATTGCCACAAAGCATGCTGTTAATACTACGCAGGCACTAGAAAGTCCCGTAAGCATCTGGGTAAATGCGGTAAGTGACATTACTAAAAGAGAATAGGTCATGTAAACAACAAAAAACTTGATTGCTATGTCAGGAGTAAAGCTTTTTGCCACATTATGATTTAACGTATAAAAGAATAATGCCAAAGAGTTTAATATCCCCGATGCCGATATCAGTATGACAACAGATGTAAGATGCGAAAGATAGTGACATTTTCTCTTTATAGGAAAAGCGTGGCAGAATGCTGCCTGATTTGATTTATTTAAGTAGGAAAATACTGCCACGGTGGTTAGGAGGGCAAAGATCATACCAAAAATCATGGCGAAGTAAAAATCACCGGGAAGATTTGTTAATCTTTGGGGATTTTGCCTTCCGTATAAAAATCTGTCCATAACCAAAAACGTGCCTGAAAAGAAAGTTACGAGGGTATTTAATACCGCAAGATACCAAAAACGCTTAAGGTCGGATTTTATAATGCTTTTATTAAGATAAGACATTTTTGACAACATATCCCATTCCTCCTAACTCATAGATAAATACTTCTTCAAGGGTAAGGGGCAAAATATCCATTATTAAAGGATTGTATTTTCCCATAACTTCTCTTATCCGGCTTTCCGTATCCTTTACAATCAAAAGATTTACGCTGCCTAATTTATTTTCATTAAGTATATTAAGTTCTTGTTTAACTTCTTTGGGAAATTCGTTTTCAAAGGCCACCTGAATTTTATGTATATTTCCCTTTACATCATCTAATGACTTTTCTATAACAACCTTTCCTTCATGCATGATTCCCACATGGTCGCACACATCTTCAAGCTCACGGAGATTGTGGCTGGATACCAATACCGTTAAATTATCTTCTGCTACTTTAGATA
Organism: Clostridia bacterium; assembly: GCA_045123995.1. GTDB lineage: Bacteria > Bacillota > Clostridia > CAKSNL01 > HGM11501 > HGM11501. Next base: position 77,431 of record JBGVKY010000026.1, on the reverse strand, counting down.
AAACAATGCCCCACATGGCTTTTCTCATAACAGGGTCAAGTCCGTCAACGGGCTCGTCTAAAACAAGCAGCTCTCCCCTGCAGGCAATTCCAATCCAGAACATAACCTGTTTTTGCATACCTTTAGATAAGCGTTTTATTTTTCTTTTCTCGTCAATACCAAATACCGACTTTAATCTTTCGTATTCTTCCCAACTAAAATTTTTATAAATTCCCGAATAATATTTAGCTAAATCCTTTATGGAGTAGCCGTGAAAGAAATATAAATCATCTCCTATGTACACTATTTTCTGTTTTATATCGTTTTCTGCCACGGGCGAGCCTTCTACTTCTATATTTCCTTCGTCTTCTTTATAAATGCCCAAAAGACATTTTATGAAAGTGGTTTTTCCTGCACCGTTAGGACCCACAAGGCCGTAAACTGAGCCTTTTTTAGCGTTAAGATCAAGTCCCGAAAGGGCAGTAAAATCACCGAATTTTTTTATTATTCCGCTTGCTTTAATCATTCTTTTCATTCCTCCTTTTCGCTATATAATTCATCTAAAATACCTTGTATTTCTTTTTTGTCAATGTTTAAGTACAAAAGCTCTTTTGCTATTTTTTTAAGCTCTGTTTCAAGCTTATTTACTTTATCTTTAGTATTTTCTTCGCTTACGGGCGATACGAAAAACCCTTTAGCTCGAAGTGAATAGATGTATCCCTCCTGTTCAAGCTCTCTGTATGCCCGCTGAATGGTGTTGGGATTTATGGACAGAGTGCATGCCAATTCTCTTACTGACGGGATTTTTTCATCTGTTTTTACCACCCCTTTGATTATAAGCTTTTTCATTTCTTCTTTAACCTGCTCATATAATGCCCGACTGTCTCTGTAATCCAACTTTATCACTTTATCACCTCCATCTGTATTATTTATTGTAATACAGTTAGTACAGTTTGTCAAGTAAAAATTTTCAACAAAGAAAATTTTTACGAAAATCGCCCGTCCCGTTCAAGGGTAAGGACGATACTTTGAAAAATGCGAACAGCATTTTTTTGGCTCGCACTCTCATTATCCCCATGCATTGCTTAAAGAAAATTTTTACGAAAATTGCCCCTCCCGTTCAAAGGTAAGGGCGATACTTTGAAAAATGCGAACAGCATTTTTTCGGCTCGCACTCTCATTATCCCCATGCATTGCTTAAAGAAAATTTTCACGAAAATCCTCCTTAACAAAAAAATCTCCGCCGAAGCGGAGATTTTCTTTATCAATATTTTGCTCTTTCCTGATACTTTGTATGGAGAAGTTCGTGAGCCTTATGTCCGCAAGGTTCACCAAGGAACTCCTTATAAAGCAACTTGATTGAGGGATTTTCGTGAGATTTTCTGAGCTCAGAATGTGTATCTTCAGAGTAGAGAGCCTTTGCACGAAGTGCCTTAAGGTCATGGTCCATAAGATATTCTGCGCTGTGAATGGGCTGTCCACCACCGCATACGCAACCGCCGGGGCAAGCCATCATTTCGATGAAATCGTAATGAGCTTTTCCTGACTTAACGTCTTCCAAAACCTTATTGATGTTTGCAACACCATGAGCAACCGCAATGCTTACTTCCTTGCCTGCGATTGTAAGCTTAGCAGTCTTAACACCCTTCGTTCCTCTTACAGCCTTAAAGTCAATGTTCTCCAGACTCTTGCCTGTAAGAACTTCGCTTACTGTACGAAGAGCAGCTTCCATAACACCGCCTGTTGCACCGAAGATAACGCCTGCGCCTGTTGCATCACCGAAGGGCTGGTCGAAATGCTCATCTTCAAGATTTACATAGTCGATACCTGCAGACTTAATCATTCTTGCAAGTTCTCTTGTTGTGATGGATACGTCAATATCCTGACCGTGTCCAGCATCGCTCATTTCAGGGCGTGAAGCCTCAAACTTCTTGGATGTACAGGGCATAACAGCAACTACGAAAATCTTTTCAGGGTCTATATTGTTCTTCTCGCAATAATAAGTCTTAAGAATTGCACCGAACATTTCCATGGGAGATTTTGCAGATGAAAGATTCTTAATAAATTCGGGATAGTATGTTTCACAATACTTAACCCAACCGGGGCTGCAGGATGTGATCAATGGAAGATTTTCGCCCTTTGTAAATCTGTTGATAAATTCTGTTCCCTCTTCCATGATTGTAAGGTCGGCACCTGTATCTGTATCAAATACCTTATCGGCACCTAAAGCTCTTATAGCAGCGACCATCTTACCAGTAGTTGCAGTTCCTGCTTTAATACCGAATTCTTCGCCGATTGCTGCTCTTACAGCGGGAGCTGTCTGGAATACAACGTGCTTATCAGGATCTGCAATGGCATCCCAAACCTTCTGTGTGTCGTCCTTTTCAGAAAGAGCACCTGTGGGGCAAGCAACGATACACTGACCGCAGTAAATACAGGGAGTTTCTGCAACAGGAAGGTCAAATGCTCCGCCTATATTAGTAGCAAAGCCTCTTTCCTTTGCCTGAATTACACTGATCTGCTGATTATCGCAAGCTGCAATACATCTTCTGCAAAGTACGCACTTATTGTTGTCTCTTACATAAGAAGGTGAGCTATTATCTAATTCATATTTTGTATTTTCTTCTTCTGTTCCGAAACGAACCTTGTCAATACCAAGTTCTTCAGAAAGCTTCTGAAGTTCGCAGTTTCCGTTTCTTACGCAAGAAAGACACTTTTTATTGTGGTTTGATAAAATAAGCTCAAGTGTAGCCTTTCTTGCACTTCTTACCTTAGGAGAATTGGTGAAAACTTCAATTCCCTCTGCAACAGGGTATACGCAAGCTGCCTGAAGCGCTCTTGCACCCTTAATCTCAACAACACACATTCTGCATGCGCCAAGTTCGTTTAAGTCCTTAAGATAGCACAGTGTGGGAATATGAATTTTGGCTTCTCTTGCAGCCTGAAGAATTGTATATCCTTCGGGAACTTGTATATCTTTTCCGTTTATCTTTAAATTTACCATATTTTTTGACATTTCAATCCCCTCCCTTTCTTATTTCTTCACTACTGCATTGAACTTACAGGTATCAACACATACGCCGCACTTAATACACTTATTGGGATCAATTGTATAGGGGCTCTTGATTTCACCTGTGATTGCGCCAACAGGGCACTTTCTTGCACAAGCAGAGCAGCCTTTACACTTTTCTTTGTCGATTTCATAACGAAGAAGCTTCTTACATACGCCGGCAGGACAGGTCTTGTCCACAACGTGTGCAATATATTCGTCTCTGAAATATCTTAATGTGCTGAGTACGGGGTTGGGAGCTGTCTGTCCGAGTCCGCAGAAAGCACTGGTCTTAATTGTTTCAGCAAGTTCTTCCAAAGTATCGATATCTTCGAGTGTACCCTTACCCTCTGTAATCTTTTCTAAGATTTCGAGCATTCTCTTTGTACCGATTCTGCAGGGTGCACACTTACCGCAGGATTCATCAACGGTAAATTCCAGGAAGAATTTAGCGATATCAACCATACAGGTATCTTCATCCATTACGATAAGACCGCCGGAACCCATCATTGAGCCGATAGCAATAAGGTTATCATAGTCAATGGGAACATCAAGATGTTCTGCAGGAATACATCCGCCGGAAGGTCCGCCTGTCTGAGCTGCCTTAAACTTCTTGCCTCCCGGAATTCCGCCACCGATGTCATAAATAACTTCACGGAGTGTTGTACCCATGGGGATTTCCACAAGACCTGTGTTGTTGATTTTTCCACCCAGCGCGAATACTTTTGTACCTTTGCTCTTTTCTGTACCCATGCTTGCGAACCACTCTGCACCATTTAAGATAATCTGAGTGATGTTTGCATAGGTTTCAACGTTATTAAGCAAGGTGGGTTTATCAAACAATCCCTTGATTGCAGGGAAAGGAGGTCTGCACTTAGGCTCACCTCTGTGACCTTCGATAGAACGCATAAGCGCTGTTTCTTCACCGCAAACGAATGCACCTGCACCAAGACGGATTTCAAGGTTAAAGCTGAACTTTGTTCCGAAAATATTCTTACCCAAAAGACCATATTCCTTAGCCTGGTCTATTGCTATCTGTAATCTCTTAACAGCGATGGGATATTCTGCTCTTACATAGATATAACCCTGGTCAGCACCTACCGCATAAGCTGCGATTGCCATAGCTTCGATAAGGCAGTGGGGGTCTCCTTCCAGAACGCTTCTGTCCATGAATGCACCGGGGTCTCCCTCGTCCGCATTACACGCAACAATCTTCTCTTTTCCGGGAGCAGAATATGTAAACTGCCATTTTCTGCCTGTGGGGAAGCCGGCACCGCCTCTTCCTCTGAGTCCGGAAGCTAAAATCGTATCAATAACTTCCTGCTGTGTCATCTCGGTCAATACCTTACCGAGAGCCTTATAACCGTCCATTGCGATATATTCGTCAATGTTCTCAGGGTCAATAACACCGCAGTTACGAAGAGCAACTCTCTTCTGGCTCTTATAGAAGCCTACTTCGTTAAGGCTCTTTATATTGTCGCCTTCAACTGTTTCAGCATACAAAAGTCTCTTAACAATTCTACCCTTTAAGAGATGTTCTTCAACGATTTCCTTTACGTCTCCTTTTTCAACTCTGCTGTAAAAAGCACCTTCGGGATATACAACCACGATGGGGCCTAACGCACAAAGTCCGAAACATCCGGTTTTGATAACCTTGATTTCCTTGTCAAGGCCGAAAGCTTTAAGCTGAGCTTCCATTTCAGCTATGATACCTTCGCTGCCGGAAGATGTACAGCCTGTACCGCCGCAGCACAGAACGTGTCCTCTTACCATATCCATACTTAACACCGATCCTTTCTATAATTATGAATTATTCGGCAGCGCCGATTGTATACTTATTTACTACTATGCCGTTTACCAGATGTTCTGCCACAATTTCAACAGCTTTCTTCTCATCCATCTTTACATAGGTAACCTTTTCCTGTCCGGGAAGATAAACTTCAACAATAGGTTCAAGTCTGCATACACCTATGCATCCGGTCTGTGTAACCGCAACGTTACCTAAACCTCTCTTTGCGATTTCATCCATGAATGCATTCATTACAGGACGAGCTCCCGCTGCAATACCGCAGGTTGCCATACCAACAACTACACGAATTCTGTCATCGTCATTTCTCATAATAACACTGTTTAAGGTTTTGTTTCTTATTGCTTCAAGTTCTGCTAAACTTTTCATCAATTATACATCCTTTCTAGAATAAAGATTTATTCACGCCTTACTTAAGTTCGGCTTCTCCCTCTTTAAGACATTCTGAAAGCCAGGTATAAACATCCGGCAAAGAAAGGGATATACCGCCCAATACCCTCTTTATCTCTCTCGTATCCAATGAAAATTCATTTTTATCCGTTTTATGAAGATAAAGAAAATCAACTTTTTCATGACTCGTTATAAGACCAAGTATAGTGTCTGCCATATTCCCCAGGGGCTGACGGTCAATGCTGTCAAGCACAAATACCGCCGTCAAGTCTGTTCCTTTTCCTAACGTGGAAGTCAGCGAAAAGTTTCCGCCCGTAAGCTCTGCCGCCTGCTTAATCAGGGGAATGCCAAGGCCAACTTTCCTTGTTCTTCTTCCTGTGGTAAAAGGATCAACGACTTTCTCAACCATTTTATCGCTCATTCCCTTTCCGTTATCGGAAACGGTTACCGTAAGTTTATTTTCCTTTACACTTTCACAAACGGTTATCTTAACCAGCGAAGCTTCTGCACTGATTGAGTTCTGGGCGATATCCAGAATATGTAACGAAATCTCTCTCATAATCAATATTTAGCGATTATTCCGGGAACGTCGTCAGCAGTAATTCTGCCGTAAACATCATCATTGATTGTCATTACAGGAGCAAGTCCGCAAGCACCTATGCAACGAGTTGCTTCGATAGAGAATTTACGGTCGGGAGTGCATTCACCTACTCCGATTCCTAAAATTTCCTGTGCCTTGTTGATAATATCTCCGGAACCCTTAACGTAGCATGCTGTTCCGAGGCATACAGCCAAGGCATTTTCACCCTTGGGATTAAGAGTAAATCTCGCATAGAATGTAACTATTCCGTAGATATCTGCAAGGGATACCCCTAGTCCTTCCGCAATCATTTTCTGTACTTCGATGGGAAGATAGCCGTAAATTTCCTGTGCTTCATGAAGTACGGGAATTGCAGCTCCTGCCTGGTCCTTATGTTGCTCAATTACAGCTTTGAGCTTCTTTTCCTGCTCTAAAGTTCCGTTGAAAGCAACGCCTTTCTTTTCCATAACAATACCTCCTGCTAATTTATTCTTCTTTTCGTATATCTAACCTACATAAACACACGAATATTACTTAAAAAAGTACATCGTTATAATTATAACAAAATCAATACAAAAAATCTACAATTTTATCGAAAATTCCTTACTTAATTTTAGACAAATTTTCAACAAAATCTTCGGTTTTTTTGTCTAAAATATCCAAAACTCTTTCAGGCTCTGAAATATCCTCAAGATAATGGGCATCTGAGCTTATAAACAGATTGCATCCGGGATATATTTTTTTCATTTTCTCTATATTTTTCTCTGTTATTTCAACAGAACTTATCTCAAGATCAGGTGGCATAAACCCAAGGTTTGAGTGTACGCTGTAGCTTGATTTATCTACATGAGCAGGAACCATAATTCCACCTCTTTTTTCAGCCTCTTCCTTAACTTTATATATATTTAATGAAGTGGCACTTATCAAAAGACGTTCCTCTTCCCTTTTTACCACATCGTTTTCGTCCATATAATACTGATTACCGAAAATTTCCGCCTTGTTTTTAATTTGCGGAAGGCAGTCGTAAACAAGCTTACCCATATCCTCTGCTGCGTCCACTGTAGGAAAATAACAAAGAACATGTACTTCCTCGCTGGTAGTAACTTCCATTCCGGGAATTACTAAAATATCATCTTTTGCCACATTTGTTACCGCCCTTACGTTACCCGCGCTGTTATGGTCAGTAACCGCTATAACGCCCAGCCCTTTTATAATAGCCATATTAACTATGTTATTAGGAGTCATATCATTATCTCCGCAGGGAGACAGAGCAGAATGAATATGCAAATCATAATAAAGTTTCATATACCGATTTCCACAAGCTTTTTAGCTATTTCGTAAGCTGAAATCTCTGTTTCTAAAATTATAATTTCCTCAGCTTCTGCCTTAGCTTTCGCATCATCATCCACATGAAAACCGTCTGCAACAATTACACACGAAGCATCTTTAAGCGATGCCACAGCCACCACATTGATATTTGTCTGAATGGTAATCCAGATGTTTTCTATGTCAAGCTTTGCCATAGCAAGGCTTAATAAATCCCCTATGTAGCAGCCTGAAATCTCCCTGTCAAAAGAATTTTCGCCGCTTACATATGTAAGATTGAGTTTTTTTGCCAATTCTGAAACTTTCATATTATCTTCCTCTCACTTTTTCTTTTCAAGTTCTTCCATTTGTTTTTTTAATTCTTCCACTCTTTCTCTGAATAAGAATATGCAGTCTGTTTCCTCGGCATATCCCCTTACGATATCTTCAGCCAGGGCTCTGCAGCTTGGGGAACCGCAAGAGCCACAGTCAAGCTTTGGAAATTCTTCATAAAGTTCCTCGATTTTTGCTGCTTTTTTCATAGCTTCTATTCTATCAGAAGCCAGATTCATAACAGGTCTGTATACAATAGGATGCTCCCAGAAAAGGTTTAACTCCTCTGAAATTATATGAGAAACCTCTTTTTCTTCACGGCAAAGTCTTTTAATCCTCGAAGATGCCACGAAAGGATTTTCCATAACTAAAGGACCGCCAACACATCCGCCGTCGCAAGCCAGGGCTTCTACGAATTCTATATCAGAAAGCTTTCCGTCCTCAATATCTGCAAAAAGCTTAAGAATATTATGTATTCCGCTTACAGATATGTGTTTTTTCGCACCCGAAGATTCTGCCTCGCCTCCGGTAGTCGCCCATAAAATCCCCGACTTTCCTGCCGAAGACAAAGGCTTTATTTCCTCTATTTTTCCAAACCCCTGTTGTGCCATAACAAGCATTATATCTTTTATTGACAACACCCCGTCAACATCTGAATGGGTGCCGAAAGAATCATCTCTTATAACCGTCATCTTTGCCGCACATGGACTTATAAAGAAAATTCCGATTTCCTCAGGCTTTAGTCCGGATTTTTCCGATGCCAGACGTCTTGCTTCATAAGCAGAAATTTCCATAGGGGATTTCAAGGGAATTATATTTCCGATAAGACTCGGATACATAATTGCAATAAGCTTAACCACGGCTGGACACGCCGAAGATATAGTGGGCGTTAAAAGCTCTCCCGAATCTAAAAGCTCTTTTGTCTTTTTGCTTATAATCTGTGCCCCTGCTGCAACCTCAAACACATCATCAAAGCCTAATTTAAGAGTGGCTGTCAAAATTTCATCGATACTTTCGGCGTTGGTGAACTGACCGTAAAAGGCTGGAGCTATCAGTGCAACATTATATTTAAAGTTCTGGAGTTCCGAAAGTTTATTAGTCTCGGCTTTTTTTGCATGATAAGGACAGTTTCTTAAACATTCGCCGCAATCAATACAACGTTCTTTTAAGACTTTCGCTTTTTTTCCCTGTATTCTTATGGCTTGAGTGGGACAAGACTTAAGACAATTTGTACAGCCGTGACACAAGTCCTTATCCAACCTGACTGAATGCCAATATTTATCCATAAAAATCCTCGTTTCTGTTTAATCAGTTTTCGTTCGGATAGAAAGTTAAAGTTAAAGTGGTACCCACTCCAACTTCGGTATCTATATCCATTTCATCAGAATATTTCTTCATATTGGGAATTCCCATACCAGCGCCAAAGCCCAGTTCTCTTATTTTATTGGTCGCAGTCGAATAACCTTCCTGCATAGCAAGAGAAATATCCTTTATGCCCGGACCTGTATCTTTCATTACGATTGTTATTTTATCCGGGTCTATGTATGCATCTATGGTTCCGCCGTTGGCGTGAATAACCATGTTGATTTCACCTTCATACATAGCGATAGCAACTCTTCTTATAGTGTCAGGAGAAAAGCCGGCACTTCTTAATATTTTCTTTACGCTGCTTGATGTTTCTCCAGCTCTTGTGAAATCGTTTCCGTCCACCTCGTAGTGATATTTCATCAAAGCTTCCAAAATACTACCCCCTCTTTTTACCAGGAAGTCCGTTTACATAAAGTTCTCCTGAAGCGGTATATAAATTATATTCGGTTGTCATAACAACCACCTCTTTATTTTTAGCCATTTCCACAATACTTTCATCGGGTTCTTTACCGCGCACAAACACGATAGCCCCAATATCCATCATTTCTGCAGTTCTTATAACCTGAGGATTGATAAGACCTGTGAGGAGTAATGTTTTATCATTTACAAAAGCCAGCACATCGCTCATTAAATCACAACCGAAAGCGGATGTAACTTCCGAATCCAGATTTTCCTCTCCTGCCAGAACTTTAGCCTCTAAAATTTCAGCAACCTTTGATAATTTCATTAAAACCATCCTTTCCTTTAGTAGAAAGCAAATATATACTAATATTTTACCATGAATAAACCTTTTTTGCAATACTTTTTCGTTAAAAGTGCACATGAAAGAATAAATTTCACTTTACATAATATATTTATACGAGGTGATTTAATGAAAATATATGTTCTCAATAAGTTTCATTTTTCAATTTTAATATGTTCTCTTTTGGCTCTTTCTGTTTTTTTGGTTTCTACGCTTTCCCCCTCTGCATCAAGCGAAAAGCTTCTACCCATTTATTCTGTAGAAACCGAAGAAAAGGTGGTTTCAATAACTTTTGATTCAGCATGGACTGCAGAGGATATTCCTCTGATTTCATCTACCCTATCAGAGTTTGACTGTCCTGCTACCTTTTTCGTTGTGGGTTCCTGGGCAGAAAAATACCCTGAAAGTGTAAAACTTTTATATGAAAACGGCCATGAAATTGCCGGTCATTCCTATAACCACGCCCACTACAACTCATTAAGCACAGAAGATATCATACTTGATGTAAAAAAATGCGACACTGTCATAGAAAAAATTACAGGAAAAACCGTTCCCATTTTCCGTTCCCCTTACGGAGAATATAACAATACTGTTGTAGAAGCTTTAGAAAGTCTTGATAAAAAACTAATCCAATGGGATGTTGATTCTCTGGACTGGAAAAATTTAACACCTGAAGAAATGGAGAAAAGAATTTTTTCAAAGGTCAAAAGCGGTTCCATCCTTCTTTTCCATAACGGTACCGAGCACACTGCCGCAGCTCTTCCCGGCATATTAAAAAGACTTAAAGATGAAGGCTACACTTTTAAAAAGATTTCAGACCATATATATCATGAGGACTATTACATAGACAATCAGGGAAGGCAAATAAAAAAATAAAGCTGTCTTTGACAGCTTTATTTTTTTATTCAGTTAATCCCAGCTTTTGAGCAAGGATATTTTCTTCCATCAAAAGTGTTGCCTTTTCGGCTTTTGCCAAAATTTCATTTGCTTTATTTTGTACCATTAAATCTTTAATATATTCAGGCATTTCAGGAAGAGTCTCTCTTTTAATTATATGGTATCCGTAGGGACTTTCAACAACTGAGCTCACTTCTCCTTCTTTCAAAGAAAAAGCGGCTTTTTCAAATTCCTCTACCATTTCTCCCTTGGCGAAAATATACCCTTCAGGATAATTTTCGGCTCCGGGGTCTTTACCATATTCCTTTATGAGTGCATCAAAATCTTCTCCGTTTTTGATTTTTTCAATAATTACTTTTGCCAACTCCACATCTTCTACCAATATATGCTTTGCGCAAATATAGTTTTCGACGTAATTTTTCTGAAGCTCAGGTGAATTTTTCAAGCTTTTGAGAATAGGAGTTCCTTTTGCGAAATAATACTTTTCCTGTATAAGAGCAAAAATGCCCGGGAGCGGATAATCAATCACTTTACCGTCTGCTTCAATTGCTCCTTTTATAAAATCTATGTCTTCTGCATCTAAGGAAATTCCGGGAAATGCATTATACATAACTACAAAAGAAATAGCCGTTTCCGCTGCCGCCTGATATGCATAGAATTTAATTTCCTCTTCGCTTGCTCCGCTTTTAACCGCATCATCATAAGCAAAACCATAGAAAATATCAAAAAGCGCTTCGAATTCCGTGTAATTCATAACGGTATTTCCGGATTTCAATACTGCCTCAGAGCTATCTAAAATTATTTTCTTTGTTACCGTAGAATAACCCAAGTTATAACCAAATGCTTCTCCCAAAAATCTCAAAGGAACAAATACATTTCCGTCTTTTACCTCTATAAGAGAATCAGTTGACGCGGTTTCGCCATTAACTTTTACACTTTCTTTACTTAATACAACCGTTTTGTCTTCCGAAGAAAATGCTGCTTCGTTTGTATCTTTATTCCACTCGCCTTTTATTCCGAGATTTTCCGTGAAGAAATCTATAGAAACCATGGTTCTTCCTTTTTCGTTTATGTAGGGAGCCACATCTAATTTAATATTGCCTACCTTTTCTCCATCTTTAACAAGTATTTCATCAAAATTCGCGGTAATCTCCAATGTCTTTGCTGAAGTTAAGTTAAATAAGAAAAGCAAAGCGAAAAACAGAGCTATTGTTCTTTTTAAAACTTTCATATATTTTCTCCTTTTTATATAATTACCGGCACAAAATCTTTTGCCGTTATTGAGTCTATCTTCACCGAAGAATTAAGGCAAATTATATTAACTCCGCTTTGTTTTGCAGTGAGTAAAGCGTTATAAAACTTTTCGTCATTTTCACGGTTGGCCGTCATATAACTTACCGCCTCTGACTGTACCAAAAATATTACATAAGCCGAAAATCCATCTTTAACGCATTCGCAAAGTTCATAAAGGTGACGGGTTCCTCTCTCTGTAGGAGCATCAGGAAAGCTGAAAACTCCTTCCTTTTCCAAGGTTACACCTTTTACTTCGACAAAGCATTTTTCCTTTGGTGTTTCTAAATAAAAATCAAAACGGGATTTTTTATAAAAACATTCGCTTTTTATAAAAGTCATATCAGGAAAAAGTATTTTTTTATTAAGCCACTCGCAAACCACATTATTTGGAGCCTGGGAATCTATATTAAAAAGCTCTTTTCCTTTTTTTACCGAAACCAGGTCATATAAGGTTTTTCTTTTGGGATTATCACTCTTTTCAAGATAAACCTTTGTGCCGGGTATTAAAAGTTCTTTACACCTTCCGGTATTTTTAACGTGACAGACCTCGATTTTTCCGTCTATTTCCACATAAGCAATAAAACGGTTGGGGCGCTCTTTGAAAATACCTTCTTTTATATTTTTATACTTCATCACACATTGAAACGGAACACCACAACATCTCCGTCCTGCATAACATATTCTTTTCCTTCGCTTCTGACCAGTCCCTTTTCCTTAGCTGCCGTCATGGTCTTACACTCTTCAAGGTCTTTAAATGCAACAACCTCCGCTCTTATAAAGCCTCTTTCAAAATCAGAGTGAATTTTACCTGCTGCCTGAGGTGCCTTTGTGCCTCTTTTAATGGTCCAGGCTCTTACTTCCTTGGGTCCTGCTGTAAGATAGCTTATAAGTCCTAAAAGCTTATAGCTTTTTTTAACAAGTCTGTCAAGTCCCGATTCGGTTATTCCCAGTTCTTCTAAAAACATATCCTTTTCGTCCGCCTCAAGCTGGCTTATTTCTTCTTCTATCTTGGCAGATACGGGAAGTACCTCGCTTCCCTCCTTTTCGGCAATCTCCATAAGTCTTTCAAGGTATATGTTTCCCTTACCTTCGCTTGAAAGCTCGTCTTCTGCAACGTTTGCCGCATAGAGCACAGGCTTTGCGGTAAGAAGGGACATATCTCTTATCAGTGATTCTTCTCCTTCAGTCAATTCGGTGCTTCTTGCAGGCTTACCAGACTCTAAAACTTCCTTTATTTTATTAAGTACATCTATTTCTTCCTGATATTTTTTATCGCCTTTAAGCATCTTTGTTGCCTTTTCAATTCGTTTATCAACAGTTTCGATATCGGCAAAGATAAGCTCATAGTTTATGGTTTCAATATCTCTCATAGGGTCAACAGATCCGTCAACGTGAACAACGTCAGGGTCTTCAAAGCATCTTACAACGTGGATAATGGCATCCACCTCGCGAATATGAGAAAGGAATTTATTTCCCAGACCTTCTCCTTTTGATGCACCCTTTACAAGTCCTGCAATGTCAACAAATTCAACAACCGCCTGAGTATATTTTTCAGGATTATACATTTCTGAGAGCACGTCCATTCTGTAATCGGGAACACCCACAACTCCCACGTTAGGCTCTATTGTGCAGAAGGGATAGTTTGCAGACTCCGCCCCAGCCTTTGTTATAGCATTAAAAAGTGTGCTCTTTCCTACATTTGGAAGCCCCACTATACCCATTTTCATTTGTAATCAATTCCTTTCCTTTTGCCTAATTAAAATACCGGCAATTTATCTTTTTAAGTATAGCACATATACATCCGTTTGTAAACCATATTTACACCTGTTTTTACGGGAGTATGTAAATTTTTTGTAAAAAGCTGTTTTTTTGATTTCCTTTTCAGGGAAGCTGTGTTATAATAAGTTACAGAAAAAGTAATTCTTTAAAAAGAGGTGCTTTTATGGATAAGAACAAAATACTTATAGTTGATGATGATGCCAATATCTGTGAGCTTATAAGACTTCATCTTGCAAAAGAGGGGTTTGATGTGGCAATATCCTATGACGGTGAGGATGCAATAAAGAAGTTCCGCACGGAAGAACCCTGTCTTATAATACTTGATCTTATGCTTCCCAAAATTGACGGCATCGAGGTTTGTAAGGAAATAAGAAAGGAAAGCAGTATCCCGATTATCATGCTTACGGCTAAAAGCGACACCTTTGATAAGGTTTTGGGTCTGGAATTAGGTGCCGATGACTATATCGTTAAGCCTTTTGAAACAAAAGAACTTTTAGCAAGAATTAAAGCCGTTTTAAGGCGTAGCAATAAAGAAGATGCAAAGTCCAAGGAAGAAATCCTCAACTTTTACGGTCTTTCAATCAATATTGCCAATTATGAACTTAAGGTTGACGGAATTTCAATCGATACTCCTGCCAGAGAGCTTGAACTTTTGTACTTTTTAGCCTCCAATAAAAACATAGTTTTTACCCGTGAACAGCTGCTCGAAAAGGTGTGGGGCTTTGAATACGGCGGAGAATCCAGAACCATAGATGTTCACGTCAAACGACTCCGTGAAAAATTAGGTTCCTCTCACGATGAATACTGGATGCTTAAAACCAAACACTGTGTAGGATATATTTTCGAGGTTTATAAAAATGAAAAATGAAAAAAATATAAAGAGAAAAAGAAAGAGTCTGTTTCTGCGTATTTTCTCAATCAATCTCGCGATTATTTTAATTGCTTTCATTTTGATGTCAGCTATCTGCTATTCAAGAATAAACTCCTACTTAAAGGCAGAGCACGTATCTTCTATTCTAACAGCTTCTTCAAGAGTTTTAGATCTTTCCAAACGTACCGAGGAACTATACGACGAACTTTCTTATATGCAAAGAGAAAATCCTTCTGTTCACTATAATTACAGTCGTCTTGTGGGACAGATTGAACATAACTACAGAAACACATTGGCGCTTATCGCATCAAGTACTGACTTTTCTCTTATGCAGATTTCTCCCGAAGGAAAAATCATTTTCAGGTACGCTGACATTGAAAGTTTTAATCCCGGCCTTATTTTATCCAAGGAGGACAAATTCACCGGCAGGCTGGAAGAATATCTTAACGCACCATTATCTTTCGGGGATATGCTTAAAGGAAATTTCCCTCAGTCCGTCTCGAAGGTTTCGTACAGCGGTGAAGATTTTTTTGTTTCCTGGGGAGATATGGATAAAATGTTTAAGACCTCTTCTCTTACCGTTATGAAACCCCTTTACGAAAATAATGAAATCTCTTCCATGTTGGTGCTTTTCATTCCTACACCTCAGATAAAATTCCTATTGAACGTTGTAGCTTCAAATTTCATTTTAGCGGCAGCTATTTCCCTTTTTATATCGGTTATACTCTCCTATGCCCTTTCTTACAGAATTTCCAGACCTCTTAAAGCCATGAACTCAGCTGCCCTTAAGCTTGCTTCGGGAGATTTTTCCCAGAGGGTATCAGAGGATGATAAAATCGGCGAAATCCACGAGCTTATAAAAACCTTTAACGATATGGCTGAATCTATAGAAAATTCAGAGGAAAATCAAAGAGTGTTTACTGCAAGTATAGCCCATGAGCTCAGAACTCCAATGACTTCAATTATAGGCTTTATAGACAGCATTTTAGACGGTACAATTCCCGAAGAAAAAGCATCAGAATATCTTGATATTTGTTTGTCTGAAGCCAGAAGGCTTTCAAAACTTACTACAGAGCTCATAGATATTTCCCGTTTTGAAAATGGTAATATGAAGCTTGAATCGGAACCTTTTGATATCAACGAGTGTATAAGAAGACAAATTATAAAATCACAGGATTTAATTGCAGATAAGAATTTAGATGTATCCGTTGAATTCGAAACAGATGAATGCATCTGCCTTTGTGACAAAGATTCTATAACAAGAGTTTTTGTAAACCTCATTGATAATTCCATTAAATTTGCAAATAACGGAGGATATATAAAAGTATCGGTTAAAAACTATTCCGGCAAAGCATACATCTCCGTAGAAAATAGCGGAGAAGGAATAGAAACCCGTGACTTAAAGCACATTTTCGATAAGTTTTACAAAACAGATAAATCCAGAAGCCTGGATAAAAAAGGTATAGGCCTCGGACTTTATCTTGTAAAAAATATATTGTCTCTCCACGGCGAGAGTATCAATGTCGAAAGTAAAGTGGGCGAATTTACACGTTTTACCTTTACCCTGAAGCTCCAGAAAGGTATTTCACACAAATAAAAGTATTTTTTACACTTTATTCATATAATATTAAAAAACATATGCTATCATGGAACTAACGAAAGGAGTTTTAACATGAATAATGATTTTTTTGAAGAGTTGAATTCCAAAAACAATAAGGATAAAGAGGATGTTATTCAGGATGTTTCATATACAGAAGTAGAGGAAAGCGAAATTCTTCCTGAAGAAAATCAGGCTATTTATAAAGAGACTGTCAAAAAGCCTAAAAAAGTAAGAAAAAAACTCTCAGAAAGACCCATTGCAATCGCTCTTTTAGCATCTTTCATAACCGCAGTTATTTTCTCCGGAGGAGTTTATTTATCAAAAGATTCCATAAAGGAAGAAATTTTAAAGGAAGTTAATAACGGCGTTTATGCCCCTCCTGCCCTGGATGTCCCCGGAGCAGCTCCCACACTTTCTGAACAAAACAATCTTTCAAATCAGCAGATTGCAGCTTTAGTAAGTCCCTCTATAGTAGGAATCTCCAATATGAGCTACTCCCCCAATAGTTTCCTTAACATCAACACTCTGCAGTCAGTCGGTTCAGGTATAATAATCAGCCAAGACGGCTATATTGTTACCAACAACCATGTTATTTCCAATGCAAATAAGCTTAAAGTCACACTTGCATCAGGTGACGAAGCAGATGCCAAACTTATCGGAAGCGACCCTGCAACGGATATGGCAATAATCAAGATTGACCCGTCGGGTCTTGACTTAAAGGCAGCAACAATCGGTCATTCATCTTCCCTCCAGGTTGGCGACACAGTGCTTGCTATCGGAAATCCTCTGGGTCTTCAGCTCGCAGGCAGTGTTACTCACGGTATAATAAGCGCCCTTAACAGAAAACTTACCATTGAAGGCACAACTTATAATCTCATCCAGACAGATGCTGCTATAAATTCAGGTAATTCAGGCGGAGCTCTGGTTAATACAGCCGGCGAAGTAATCGGCATAAATTCAGTTAAAATTTCATCCGACGGTGTTGAAGGTCTTGGTTTCGCTATTCCCATTGACGATGTAAAAGATATTATAGAAGACCTTATAAAAGATGGTTATGTTCACGGAAGACCTTCTATCGGCATAAGCATTGTTGAAATCAGCACACAGATTGCATATTACTACAACCTCCCGGTAAATTACGGCCTTTTTGTAAACGATGTCATAGAAGGAGGAAGTGCTGCTCTTGCCGGCTTAGAAGTTGGCGACATCATTATAGCCTTTAACGGCGAAAAGGTTACCTCAGCTTCAGAATTTATAAGCAAAAGAAACACATTCAAGGCAGGCGACACAATAAAACTCACAGTTAACCGCGAGGGCAAAGAAAAAACAATGGATGTAAAACTGCAGGAGGATAAGCCTGCAGGAGCACAATAAAAAATAACGGCATCTTATGATGCCGTTATTTTTTATTAAAGTGTATTATCAAGTCCTACCACCGCATCAATGGGTGTGGAAACAATTATGCCTTTTGCCTCTGTGTGAATTCCGCAACTTTCACCGATTGCTTTCATAATATCAAGCTTTTTATCAAAGTCTGCCACAATTAAAACCAGGTCCTTTTCTTCCTTTATGCTAAGTCCCCAAAGCGCCGAAGCTTCTTCATCTCCTATATGTTTTCCGTGAATCACTGTTCCTCCGGTCGCTCCTTTTTCTTTAGCAGAATTCATAACTTCTTCGCTGTAACCGTGATTTACTACGGCAATTATCAGTGTTCTTTTAATTTCGGACATAAGTCTATCATCCTTTCTTTCGGCTAAGTCAGAATCTTTTCCTTCAATTTCACAGAGCATTTTGAATATATGACTGTTTGCCCCCGTCATAAAAAGTGTAAAACCTATTCCGTTTCCCGGAATATTGAATTTAAGTTCATTATGTGCTTTTCTTATCATTTTATCTGCCAATTTTTTTGTCATTATGCTTATAAAGAAGCTTTTTTCAGGCGTTCCAAGTCCTAAAATATCCATCATTTCACTGGATGCCGTTCCCATGGCATTTATTTTATAATGAATCGGAAGCTCTTCGCGTTTAAATAGCTTTTCCGCTTTTTCTGTAAGCTTTGTGTCTGTTATAAGCAGTAATATTCTAAATGCCTGATTATTTCTATCACTCTGCATCATCTGTAAAATCCTCCTCGAATTCAACAATTTCATCGCTGTCATCAAGTATAATGCTTGTGGGTGCAGTCTTTTCTATCTTATCCATTCTGAACTTGTAAACCAAGCCCATGAGTTGAATTGCAATAAGCGGAGTTAAAGCAACCAAAGCCACCGCACCGAAAGCATCCGTCATAATATTTCCTTTTAGTTTTTCGCATGCACCTATACATAAGGGCAAAAGAAATGTTGATGTCATAGGCCCGCTGGCAACACCGCCGGAGTCAAAAGCTATACCCACAAAAATCTTAGGCACAAATTTAGACATTATCAATGCCAGAATATATCCCGGAATAACAATATATGTTATGGGAATACCCAGAATAATCTTGAGCATCGCAAGCCCGATACTTACCGAAACACCGATTGACAAAGCCCTGTTCATGGATTTTGCCGATATTGTTCCGTCTGTAACAGTCTGCACCTGACGGTTTAATATCTGTATAGCAGGCTCTGCCTTTACTATATAATAGCCTATAAGCATCCCTATAGGTATCAGAAACCATTTATAGTCTCCCGCTATGGAGGCTCCCAATATAGAGCCCACCGGAGCAAATCCCACGTTCACACCGCAAAGGAAAAGCACAAGACCTATATATGTATATATAAAACCTACTATAATTCTTATTTTTTCTCTCGGATGATAACGTCTGCTTATGAGCTGAAAAACAACGTACATAAGAAATATAGGAAGCATTGCCGCAAAAACTTCGCTGATATAAGCAGGAAGCTCATAAGCAAAGGCTTTTGCTATATCCCTCATAGTGTTGACTTTAAAAATTTCCGTTGCAGCATAGCTTGCTTTATCGGGAGTGTAGAAAAGTCCCAGAAGCATTACTGCAAGGATGGGACCGACGCTTGATAAGGCAACAAGACCAAAGCTGTCGCTTGCCGCTTCTTTATCACTTCTTACGAAAGAAATTCCGACACCCAGTGCCATTATGAAAGGAACTGTTATGGGGCCTGTGGTAACTCCGCCTGAATCAAAGGCCACCGCAAGAAATTCTTTTGGTACGAAAAAAGAAACCATTAAAACAACGATATATAAGATCATCAAAAGCGAGGATAATTCTATCTTAAATATAATTCTTGCAATTGCAAGAGCAAGAAAAATTCCCACACCTAATGCTACGGTCAAAATAATAACCACATTCGGAATTGCAGGAACCTGATTTGACAAAACCTGCAGGTCCGGTTCTGCAATGGTGATTATAACACCCATCAGAAGACCTACCATGATTACTGCACAAAAGCTTTTTGATTTTGCAACACTTACACCAATGCCCTCTCCTATAGGAGTCATGGCTGTTTCTGCACCCAGCTGGAACATTCCCATTCCGGCTATCAGTAAAACCGCACCCACAATGAACATGGCAAAGGTACCGATATCCAAGGGAACTAAAAAATGCTTAAAATGAGTACTATGCCGGTTATTGGTAAAACCGCAGAAAGAGATTCCAATATTTTAGCCTGTAGTATTTTATTCACCTTTAAGAACCTCCCTTTGTTTTAATATAAGTATTCTATCATGGCTTTCTCTTTTTTTCAAGTGAAAAACAATAAAAGCAGCTTTTTAGCTGCTTTTATTACTTATATCATATTTTTAGGGTCCAATATTTCGTCAAGCTGATCAATAGGCATTATGTTTTCCTGAATTACAATATCTCTTATGTTTCTGTTTTCCTTTAATGCTTTTTTGGCAAGACGGGCTGCGTTTGTATAACCTATATGAGGGCAAAGTGCTGTGACTATACCGATACATCTGTCAAGATTGTACTTGCATTTTTCTGTGTTTATTGTCAAATTTTTTATACAATCTTTGGTGAATATATTGATACCGTTACACAAAGTATCTAAAGATTCAAACATACAACGGAATATAATGGGCTCAAAAGCATTAAGTTCAAGCTGTCCTGCCTCCGCTGCATATGCAACTGTACTGTCATTTCCTATGATATTAAAGCAAATCTGACTCATCATTTCAGGGATAACGGGATTTACCTTGCCGGGCATAATGGATGAACCGTTTTGCTTGGGAGCAAGATTTACTTCTCCGAATCCAGTTCTGGGACCTGAAGACATAAGTCTTAAGTCGTTAGATATTTTGGATAATGTCACAGCCAGAGATTTAATAATTCCTGACACATACACAAACTCGTCGAGATTTTGAGTGGCATCGACCAAGTCCTCCGCTTGAGTAAGTTCAAGACCTGTTACCTTGGATATATTAGGAACAATATTTTTTATGTACTCGGGGTCGGCATTTATTCCTGTACCAACCGCAGTTCCTCCCATATTAAGTTCAGACATTGCCTCTACTCCCTTGAGAAATCTCTTCTTATCTCTCTTTATAGCAGAAGCCCAGGCACCAAAAACCTGACTGAAGCTGATAGGCACAGCGTCCTGCATTTCTGTTCTTCCCATTTTTATAATCTTCTCAAACTTATTGGCGTTTTCCATAAGGGCTTCATAAAGACCGTCCAGTTCAACCATAACTTTTTCAAGAAGTCTTATCATAGCAATCTTTCCTGCGCTGGGAAATACGTCGTTTGTGGACTGTCCGCAATTTACATGGTCGTTAGGATGAACCACCAGATAGTCTCCTTTTATACCGCCCAGTATTTCTATAGCTCTGTTTGCTATTACTTCATTGGCATTCATATTGAGAGAAGTTCCCGCTCCTCCCTGAATGGCATCCACGATGAAATTATCCAAAAGCTTTCCTTCCAAAATCTCATCACAGGCCTTAACAATAGCGTTGGCTACTTTTTCTTCAAGTACTCCGACTTCTTTATTTGTAATCGCCGCAGCCTTTTTAATTTCCACAATACTTTTAATAATTTCAGAATGAACTATGGTTCCTGTTATTCTGAAATTTTCCGCAGCTCTTAAAGACTGCACACCATAATATGCCTCTGCAGGCACTTCTTTTCCGCCCAATGAATCATATTCTTTTCTGAATTCTCCCATTATTTTTACCTCACTTTTTAAAAAATCCTTATTGATTATACATAAAACCTATGTTATAATCAAATACATATTATAATATACTTAATATAATTCGAAAGTTATGAGGTGTTTTATGTTTACTAACAAACATTACATTCTGGCAATATGGCAGGAGGGCAGTTTTTCAAAAGCTGCACAGTCTCTTTTTATTTCCCAACCTTCACTTAGTGCCTCCGTTAAGAGAATCGAGGATAAAATCCAGATGCCAATATTCAATCGTTATACAACCCCTGTATCCTTAACCGAAGCAGGCAAAGAATATGTGAGATATGCCCTTAAAATTCAGGAAAAGGAAAAGGATTTTGAAAGATATATCTACGATACCACCCACCTTTTGACAGGTACTGTAAGAATAGGAGGAAGCAGTCTTTTTTCTTCATTCATGCTTCCTTCCCTTATATCTCATTTTAACAAAAAACATCCTTACATTAAATTCGAGGTTTTTGAAGACAGCACGAAAAATCTTATAGAAAAATTAACATCAGGAACTCTTGATATCATGATAGATAACGCCGTTATAGATAATCCGTCCATAGGTTCTATAACATATAATCAGGAAATGCTTCTTTTAGCTGTTCCTTTGTCATTTGAAATAAATGACAAACTAAAAGATTTTCGCCTTAATGTCAAAGATATAAAAAACGGAAAGCATTTAAAAGAAGACTTCTCAGTAAATCTTTCGGAATTTTGTGACTATCATTTCATTTTATTGAATCCGGAAAATGATACAGGAAGGCGTGCAAACATGATTTTCAAAAAGCACAACATCTCCCCCAAAACTGTTTTTTACTTCGACCAACAGGTTACTGCATATAATACATCTGCCATGGGTATGGGCATAACCTTTGTAAGCGATACACTTGTTAAAAATATGCAGACGGAAAACAGACTTTTCTATTACCGCCTTTCTGATGAAGAAATTAAAAGAAACATCTATTTCTGCAAAAAGAACAACCACTATCTTTCCTATGCCTGCAATAAATTCATCGATTTTTTCTGTGAAAAATAAAAAATCCGGACACTATCGTGTCCGGATTTTTATTAAAATACTGATATCAGAAATACTATAAATAATGCAACAGGAAGAATGTAAGAAAGATAAGGTCTTAAACGCTTTGCAAGCTTCAATCCTTTTCCCTCATTTACTTCCGCAAAGTAGTTATCCCAACCCCATCCGTAACGGCTTGTGCAGAAAATCACATAGAAAAGACTTCCCAGGGGCAAAAGAATGTTGGATACTGTAAAGTCTTCAAGATCCATTATCCCTTTTCCTGCAACGGAGAAATCAGACCATACGGTAAATCCCAAAATACAAGGCAAAGATAAAACTGCAATCAAAATTATATTTATAATTGCTACTTTTTTTCTTCCCATGTTTGTAAGTTCAAGCCAGAAGGACATAATGTTTTCAAACACCGCAATAACTGTTGAAAATGCCGCAAAAATCATAAATACAAAGAACAGTGCCCCGATTACTCTTCCTCCGGGCATTGCATTGAAAATGCTTGACAATGTAGTAAAAAGAAATCCGGCACCAACAGTTGAAGCATCCGCAGTAACACCATTATTATAGGTAAAGCATGCAGGGAAAATAATAAGTCCCGATGTTAAAGCAACCAAAGTATCCAAAGAAAGAATACTTAAAGCTTCACCTGTAAGGCTTCTTTCTTTACTTATATAGCTTCCGAAAATAGCGATTGAACCAATTCCGATACTTAAGGTGAAGAAAGCCTGTCCCATAGCAGCTGTAATAACAGTCCAGAGTCCGTGTTCTTTCACTCCGTCAAGAGTTGGTATGAGATAGAACTTAAGTCCCTCCGCCGCATTTGAAAGCGTGCATGCATAAACTGCAAGACCAATCATGAGAATAAAAAGAAGTATCATCATTCCCTTGGTGATTTTCTCAACTCCCTTTTGGAGTCCCAATGAGCAGATTGCAAAGCAAATGAAAATAACTGCAAAAGTAGCCACTGTCATAAGCCCCGTATCAGATACAACGTTTCCGAAAACACCGCCCAGCTCTTCTGCTGTTTTATACTCTAAAATCGAGCCTGTAGCATATTTAAGGAAATAAATAAGCATCCAGCCTGAAATGGTCGTATAGAACATCATCAAAAGATAATTTCCGGCAATACCCATATATTTAAGCCAATGCCACTTATGTCCCGGCTTTTCAAGAACGTCAAAAGAAGATGCTATACTTCTCTGACTTCCTCTTCCAACAGAAAGCTCCATTGTCATTATAGGAAGTCCCATGAGCAAGAGGAAACCTATATAGATAAGCACAAAAAGTGCGCCACCATAGGAACCAGCCATAATAGGGAAACGATAAACGTTTCCAAGCCCTATGGCACAGCCCGCTGAAATCAGAATAAAACCAAGTCTTGAAGAAAATTTTTCTCGCTGTTTCATTTTTTTCTCTCCTTTGCTAATAAAATTTCATAAATTCAGTATAACACAAAGAGATAAAAAAGGCAACAAAAATAAAAGCAGTTGTTTTCAACTGCTTTTATGATTAAAACTCAGATAAAACTCCATAATCTGCATATTCAAAAATTCTTGCATCTTTATCAGGGTTTATAGCTATAACCGTATCGCTTCCCTCTATGGCGCAAGTATGATGCACCGCACCGGATATGCCTACGGCCACATATATTTTGGGGCTTACTGTTTTTCCCGTAAGACCTATCTGGGCTTCGTAAGGTATTTTATTCAAGTCAACAAGGCCTCTAGATGCTCCCACTTCTCCTCCAAGAGTTTTTGCAAACTCCTTAAGTTTATCTGTTTTATCTGCAACACCCCTACCTCCTGAAACTATAATTTCAGAACTTGCTGCCTTCGTTCTTACGGTTGCCATAACAGGCTTTGTATTACAGAGTATCTTTGCGGTTACATTTCCACCACGGGCAGGTCTTACCATAATAAGATTTTCCCCATCGGTTTCAAGAGCAGTACAGTCTGCACAAAGACCTGTATTAAGCTTTGATGCTACCAGAGGTGCATTTTTTCTGCCCCATAAGTCGGCGTTCCATAATATAACTTCAGGCTTTTCTTTCAGGGCTTTTTCGAATATCTCTTCAGGAGAAAGTTTGTCTATCAAAATCACTTCTTCGGCAACCTTTTCCGCTTTTTCCAACACTTCGGGTCCTATCGCCCAAACCTTTTTCAACTTAGTTCCGGGAGTTTCACTTTTTTCTTCTGTCTTTTCCTTATTTTTAAGCTCCTCAATCAACGAAGGAATTTCTTCCATTGATATGAATTTGCATTTTCTTTTCCCGATCTCATTTTCAAAAGTTTTAATAACCCTTGTTGGAGAACCTGAAAGACCGCACTTTTCTTTATTGCAGAGTAAGGTTTCATTACTTATTACCATAACATCTCCCTGCTTCGAAAAAATACTGGGAAATCTTAAAACAAAAGACCTCTCCATTGTTATCAAAATAGGAGTTTTTACTTTTTTAGTTTCCGTTCTGGTAGATACAACAACTGAATCTTCCAGACTTTTAACGTCCATTGCATTGGTAATAAGAGAAATTCCTAGTTTTTCCGAAAGCATGGGGCCAACCTGTGCTGTATCTCCGTCTATGCTTTGTCTTCCGCATAAAATCAGGTCATAATCCATTCTTTTTATAGCAGTTGACAAGACGTATGATGTAGCCAGCGTATCGGAGCCTGCATATAAGTTATCGCTTACAAGTATAACCTTAGTTCCCAGCCTTGTCAGCCCCTTAAGTACTTTCTCATTGCTTAGAGGGCCCATAGTTATTACCGTTACATCAGAAGAGAGTCTTAATGCACACTCCAGAGCAGATTCATCAAAAGGATTCAGTTCCCCGTTTACAACCTTCACACAAACTAAAATCTTCATAGATTTTCACCGTTATAGATGGGTTCCAAAGCCTTCTGAATCGCCTTGTATTTTTTGAATAATTCTCTGTATTTTGAATTATTCTCCATATCCGGCATGGTTTCCGAAACCACTTCATTGCATATTTCCACAGCTTTTTCGGGTGTTTCAAAAATTCCCGTAGCTACACCCGCAAGCATAGCACTTCCAAAGGAGGAATCTGCATTTTTCATTTCCACAAGCCTGATTCCCAGAGCATCAGATATCATTTGTCTCCACAAGGGACTTTTTCCTCCTCCTCCGATAATAGCGGCAGAGTCATCGTGAGGAATGTTAAAATTCTCCAACGCTTCCTTGCAGTCCAACATACTCATTGCCACTCCTTCAAGAACGGCTCTTACAAAATGTGCTTTGGTATGAGATGCTCTTATGCCCACAAAATCAGCACATAAATTGGGGTTTGCATAAGGAGTAAGTTCTCCATTAAGATAGGGATGAAACACAAGACCCTCGGCTCCCACCGGAACCTTGGATGCTTTATCGTCAAGCTCTTTATAATCTTCTCCGAAGGTATCTCTGAACCATCTCAAAGAAGAAGCACATGATTTTGTTGCCGTTCCAGGATAGAATAATCCATCTATAATATGCGAATAGTTGATAAGGTTTTTATCTGGATATGCTTTTTTAGTTACAACGCAGATTCTGCCTGCGGTAGCAAGCTTTAAGGTCATCTGCCCCTGTTTAACTGCACCCGAGGCAAATACTTCCATTACAGTATCAGTTGTTCCGCAAAGAACTTTCGTTCCCTCTGAAAGTCCTGTGAGTTTTGCCGCCTTTTTAGTTACAGTTCCCACGATATCTGTGGGTTTAACTATTTCGGGCAACAAATCAGGTTTTATATCCAAAATGCCACAAAGAGTATCGCTCCACTGCATTTTATTTATATCAAACATCATGCTTCCCTCTGCCTCTATGTAGTCAGTTACATAGTCACCGGTAAGCTGATGTCTTACATAATCCTTTGCAAAAAGAATTTTCTTTACCCTCGCCCAATTATCAGGCTCGTTATTCTTTATCCACAAAAGCTCAGGTAAGCTCCATATAGTATCAGGCTTATGTAAAACTTCTTTCTCAATTAAATCCGCATAATTTTCTTTAAGGAATTCCACCTCTTTCGTACTTCTTGTATCTGTCCAGTATATAGAGGGTCGGATTACATTAAAATCCTCATCCATAATAACCGCAGTATGAGTGGCTGCATCCAGAGAAACTGCCAGAATTTCACAAGGTGATATTTGACTTTTTTCTATTACACCTTTTATATTTTCCACTGTGGCATCAAACCAGTCATCTGGGTTTTGTTCCGCGTAGCCCGGAGCCGGATATGATGTTTTATATTCTGTTGTATGAGTGGCTTCAATATGACCGTCTTCCCTTAAAAGGGTAGCTTTTGATGCCCCTCCTCCAAAATCAATACCCAATAAATATCTCATAAAAACATTCCTTAGTATTTAATCTCGTAATTTTCTCCGTGAATTCCGGGATATACCCCTTTTTCGATTAAAGCTTCATTTTTATCGTGGCATATAAGCCATTTATTTTTCTTAAAAAGAAGCTTATCTTTACTTGGTTCATCCAAAAGTGTATTTGTCCCCTTGGGAAGCACCACTACACATGAAAAACCATCGTCGGATACCTGGCAGGGGCAAAAATGAAGACTTGTTCCGTAAACTTCAACCGCATCACCCTTTTCAAGGTAAAAGGCTTTGATTTTTTCCGATGAAAATTCATTTCCCTCCATCTCATATGTAAGACCAAGAATAAGTACAAGGGGTTTTGCCGCTATATTTATCTCACTGCTTTTATGAAATTCCAGACCGTTCATCAGGGTGTTATAGCCGTGACAAATTCCTATCTGGGTATCACATCCGCCAAAAGCCATCTCACTAAGTTTTTTGCTTGAGGTAAGCTCCTCAAGTTTTTTAACGGTAGGCTCATAGGCACTTCCGTTTTCCGGAAAATCAAGTTCTTCGCACGCAGTCACGAATTCCCGACTGTCAAAATCTATTATGCGTCCGTACTTTTCAAACTCTTTATCTCTTATGCTGAAAAACTTTATAAGAGGATTAAGTTTTTTTAAGTTCTCTAACACAAAAAACGCTTCCTTTCTTTTTAGGAAATTATTTATTAAAATGTCATACTGTGCTTTTTTGAGCAGGTTTCATTTGACTGAAGCTTGATTATTCCCGGTTTTTCAGTAATATCATAATTACTGTCCATAAAGTCCTGATGACCGCTCCAGGGCTCCATACATATGTATTTTGCTCCAGGTTTCGTCCAAAGCAAAAAATACTCATGATCAAAAAATGAAAGTGCCACTTCATCGCCTGTTTCATTGTTTCTTAGCTTTACATTTTTAGATTTGAGATTGAGAAATACCTGTGCATCAACCGCAAAGTACTCGTACTTTAGAGGCAGTTCAAAGGTGTTTTTACCAAGATTTATCGTTCTGTGCTCTAAAAGATTTCCGTTTAACACTGTGCTTTCCAGATCTTCTTCCTTTTCAAATAAAACACTGTATTCTTCTATCCCCTCAGGGCATGAATATCCTTCGTGGGCTCCAATGGAAAAATACATACATCTGTCAGAAAGATTTTTTACCTCATACGAAACATTAAGTGTGGAATTATCAAGAGTGTATATAACCCTTAATTCATAGTCAAAAGGAAACTTTTTAAAGCTTTCTTCATCAGAACAAAGTAAAAATACCGCCTTTTCTTTTTCTGCACACTCAACTATAAACTCGCAAAACCTGGCATAACCATGCTTTTCCAAAGTGTATTCCCTTCCGTCAAGAATATACTTATCTTCTTTAAGTCCTCCGCAGATAGGAAACATTAAGGGTGCCTGCCCTGCCCAGTAAGCAGGATCCCCCTGCCAGAGTTTTTCTTTACCGTTTTTTTCAATGCTTTTAAGTTCAGCTCCTTTGGAGGATATTGAAACTTTTAAAAATCTGTTCTTTAAAGTTATTATTTGTTCAGCCATGCATGTTCCTCATCTGTCGTCATATAAAATCCTCTTACAGGTCCTGCCATTATCCACAGCATATAGTTTTTGTAACCCGGTGCTGAATGGAATGGATGATATCCTCTCGGTATTTCTACAAAGTCACCTGACTTAACTGTGTAAGTTTCGTCAATGTCACCTTCCATTGTATAAACCTTTTGAATGCCAAAGCCCTGAGGTTTATCAAATTCATAGTAGTAGATTTCTTCTGTTGCCGCTTCTGTTGGCATATTAGCATCATCATGCTTGTGCGGAGGATAACTTGACCATTGTCCGCCCTCTATCCAGCACTCACCAATATATATTTGGTCTGCCTCAACTCTTTCATCAAGAACAAACATTGCATGTCTTTGCCAACCGGGTTTACCCAAATCTTTAGCAATAACATCCTCAGGCTTTATAAGTACAGGCTTGTGGTCTTTATTTGACGGGCACTTGGTAACTGCCATTGAAACTTCGCCAACTCCTGTTATTGTAAACTCTGTGTTTCGTGGAACGTATACACAAGTTGCATTGCCGTCAAAAACAGTTTCTCTCTCTCCGATATTTTCATAATTAAAATCCTTACCTGTAACAGTGCACTTACCACCCAAAATAAGCAGTCCGAACTCTTTGTCGCTTTCCGTATATGTTTTAGTCTGTCCGTCTGCAAGCTTAACCATATCTATTTCAACGTTCTGACAGAAACTGTCTTCCTTTGTGAAAATTTCGGACTTGCCAAATTTCTTATTCCAGTTTCTCTTATACATTTACTCCACGCTCCTTTAAAAAATTTATTGTTTCTTCAAAGGTAGGTACCCCTTGTCTCGCCCCGATTTTCGTGCACTTAAGTGCAGAAACCGCACTTGAAATTACACATGCATCATAATAATTATAACCTTTTGTTACAAAAAATGCAAATGCTCCGTGAAAAACGTCTCCTGAACCGTTTGAATCCACCACATCAACATCAAAAACCGGATAGCTTCGTGCTATTTTTCCGTCGTAAATAATTCCGCCTTTTTTCCCTTGGGTAATTACTACGATTTCAGGGGAATACTTTTCAAAAAGTATTTTTGCAGCATCTTCTGCAGTATTTGCTTTTGTATAACCCAGAGCAAATTCCTCTGACGGTATTAAAATATCCGCATAAGGAAGAAGATTTTCTACACCATTATATAAACCGCCAGCATCATATAAAACCTTTGTGCCGTTTTCCTTTGCAATCTTTGCACCCTTTATGGCCGCATTCATATCATTTCCGTCGACCATTAAAATCTCAGCATCCTCTATAGCTTTCGCCGATTCCTCATCTATTTCGGTAGGCGGAACATTGCCCCTGTAATATACACAAGTTCTGGATGCTGTTTCTTTTGCAAGCCATAAAACAGAACGAAAGGAACTGTATCCCGGTTTAAGCATCATATAAGATGTATTTACACCGTATTTCTGAAAATCCTTTATCAAAAACTCTCCTGCGCTATCGTTTGTATAGTTTCCGATAAACGCAGTATCAGCACCAAGCTTTGATGCAGCAACAAGGCCTGTTGCACAAGGGCCCCCGCCACACTCTTTTACAGCATTTGCAGAGTTTTTTGTATCTTCCTCCGGATATTTATCTACCGAATAAAGTGTATCAAATACATTTGCTCCTATTCCAACTATTTTAGCCATAACTTATGCCTTTCCGTCTGCTTCAACCAGTCTTATTTTCTCTATAGCAAGTTTTTTAACCGTTTCGATGGGATGTTTCATAAATAGGTCGATTGCAAGACTTCTGTTAGGGTCATCCAAAGTCTCCTTTGTTCCCTCCGCAAAGGCACAGCACACATCTGTTCCGATGTTCATTTTTCTTATTCCGGCCTTAATTGCCGCTTTTACCTGGTCATCGGGAATTCCAGAACCGCCGTGAAGCACCAGAGGAATTCCTCCTGTAGCTTCTCTTATAGCCTTGATTCTTTCTATATCAATCTTGGGAGTTTTTTTGTAGTGTCCGTGTGCATTACCAATCAAAACAGCAAGACATGTAACGTTAGTTCTTTTTACAAATTCTGCCGCCTCTTCGGGATCGGTGTATTCTTCCATTGCATCATCATTTACACTTCCCACATGGCCAAGCTCACCCTCTACAGAAACATCAATAGCTCCGCAAATATCAACAATATGCTTCGTATTTTCGATATTTTCTTCAAGAGGATGAACAGAGCCGTCATACATTATGCCTGTTACCCCCCAACGAAGGGCTTTCTGGACCTCCAATTCCGAGGGGCCGTGATCTAAGTGGAAGCAAACAGGAACTGTTGCTTTTCTTGCTGCTGCAACTACGGCAGGACAAAGGTAATAACCCACTTCTTCATTAAGAAGTCTGGGATATACCTGAATAATCACAGGAGCTCTTAATTCTTCTGCAGCTTTTACGATTCCCATAATGGTTTCTGTGTTATAAACATTGAAAGCAGGAATTGCAAAATTGCCTTTTTCAGCTATATCAATGATTTCTTTTAAACTTACAAGCATTTAAGTACAGCCTCCTCAATTGTAATAAGCTCGATATCTTCGGGCTTTGTGCTGTTGAGCATCATATATTCTGCAGGAGAAGATGTAACGAGAATTTCTGCATTTGCGTTTTTTGCGTTTATCCATCTGTTTTCTGCAACCATTTTTATAACATTGGGCATATACTCATTCATTATGAGGTTACCTGCAAGCATTGTGTGCTGGCGGTTAAGAAGCATTTCATTAACCTCACCGCAAGCAGAAAGAATTTCACGAACGGGCTCTGTTTCATTAAGGTCTCTTGCGAGAAGAGGACTGTCCTGAGGTGTGAAGTTAAGTTTCTGCTTCTTGAGGTTGAGCTTGCCGTCTTTGATAAGTGCTGCTAAAAAGGCTGTAAATGTAACAACCTCACATTTAAGTTCGATTCCCCACTCCTTATATTCACGCATCATTACCTTTGCGTCGGCGGGGTCATAGCATATAACCTTTTTGTAATTATTAAGGGTCTTTGCACAGTTTTCCATGACTTCCTTAGTTTCTGCCGCTGCACCTATAAGGAAATCCATTGAATATCCACTGTTAGGCTCATCCTTCAAGAGAGTGAAATCAACACCTGCTTTTTTCAAAAGTTCAACTGCAGTTTTCGCACATCCCTTTGCTCTTACATCTTCGCCTGTGAAGAAAAGTATATCTCCGCCATTGATTTCAGGGATATTTTCGTTTTTGTCTGCACCATAGATATTGCCTTTTTCATTCAAATTCTGAATCATTGTCATTACATAGTCGGGAAGTTTTCCGTCAAGGGCTGCTCCAAGTCTTGCTTCCCTTGTAAACATAACGGGGTTCCAGCCTGTAACACAGTCTGTCATACAACCGCCACAAAGTGAACATTCGTAAACATTATTTATAATATCATTGGAATATTCAACAGCATCACGTGCTACAAGAGAAAGACCAAGCGCTCTTGCTCTTGCTGTGTTTCTTTCCAAGCCTGTTGCATTGCCTATAGGACACACATGGTGGCACATCCAGCAAAAACGGCATGAATCTATATGTTCTTTTGATTTCTGTGTAAATTGCATAGTAAGTCCCCTCCTTATAAACCAAGCTTAAACGGATTCATAATTCCGTTAGGATCAAGCTGTTTCTTTATTCCTTCAAAAACCTGCATTGCAGGACCATACTGTTCCTTCATAAGTCTGCCAAGCTTAATTCCTACACCGTGATGGTCGTTTACAACGCCGCCGTTAGCGAGTGCTGTTCTTACACCGCAATTCCAAATTGCCTGATGAAGTCTAAATGCTTCATGAGGATCCTGAGGAACTTTATCTCCATCAACGATAAAGCGGTCATAAATCATACAACCCCACTCATACCAATGTGAAAAGTGTGCTATGAATTTCGCCTGTGGGAAGTTTGTTTCTATAGACTCTTTCATTGCCCAGTAGATTTTTTCAATCTTATCATAAGGAGCAATAGTATCCATTGTACCGAAGCACTGCGGAATATCCATCATGTGACCGGGATAGAAGAATGTAATTTTTTCTTTCCACCACTTTTCGCCGTATTCAGAGCCTAAATCTTCTGCACCGTATTTGCCGAAAGTTTCAAGAAGAATTTTCATTTCAAGGTCTGCCATTTCTTTAACACCCTCAATGGCGATGTTCATAAATGCACCCGGCTTTTCAACACCTACAATTTTCTTTATAAGTGATGCGGTTTCAGCCTCGTCGTAAAGACGCATTACAGAAGGCTTGAACTTCTGCAAAAGCTCTCTTCCTGCATTGAATGCATCAGTCATATTATGGAACAAAAATCCTCTGAACTGACGAGATTCAGGCTGCTCGTAAATTCGCATCTGAGCTTTTGTCATTACACCCAAAGTTCCCTCTGATCCTATAAATATCTGGTTTAAGTCAGGACCTGCCGCATGCTTAGGTGCAGGTGAAGTTTCAATAATATCACCGTTGGGCAAAACAACTTCCATCTGAAGTACCATATCGTCAATCTTTCCATACTTGGTAGATGATACACCGATACCGCGATGTGCTAAAAATCCACCTACCGTTGAACAGGTAAGTGAAGAAGGATAATGCATTGTAGCATAACCTCTTTCGTTTGCTGCCCATTCAATATGCTTATATATAGCACCGGTTCCACATTCTATGTACATTCCCTGTTCATTTACATCATAAATTTTATTCATTCTCTTAGTATCAAGAACGATACCACCGCAAACAGGAATAGCACCACCTTGTGTTCCACCACCTGCACCCCAGGTTGTTACAGGGATTTTGTAGTAGTTTGCAATCTTCAATACTGCAGAAACTTCCTTTGCATCCTTTGGTGCAACAATAAAATCACCCTCAGGCATTCTTAAACCTCTGTCTGCCCACATTCTTGAAAGCCAAAAATAGTCAACACTATGAGTTAGCTTATCAATTGTTCTTGTTGAACAGTTTTCTCTTCCGACTGCATCTTCAAGTTCAGTTGCAATCACATCAAATAAAAAATCAGTCATTTTTTTCTTCTCCTTTTAATTATTTCTCTAATGGATCAAACTCAAGGCCGGGAATGAACTTGCAGAATTCCTCCAGAACCTCTGCATGTTTTCCGTACAATTCACTCATATGATGAATATATGGTCCAAAAATCATTTTCTTTTCTACTTCTGACCAGTTCTTAAATTCCGCCCACATATAGGTTCCGAATGTTAAAGGACCATCTGTAGTTTTGAATTCGCCCACTAAGAGAGTATAGTTTCCTGCATCTCCCTGGAATCGGGCAATAGTATATTCTCCATCCTTCGCTCTGAAACTGGGTTTTGTATTAAAGAGCTTGGGCTTAGAATCCTCTGCATGCATTGAATAAGGGAACGGTCCACAGTGCCATAACAACTCTGCATTTTTATTTTCAGGATGTCTTACTGTAAATTCTCCGAAAAGCGGAGCACCCTTACCTCTTACCGCACAGAGTAAAAGCGCATTGGTGATTGCACCGTGAATGTCGGCTTCACAAGTTACGATATAGCCCATATCAGCAAGAATGCTCATGGCAAGACAGGGATTTGCACCCACCGCAAGAGGCATTGCTGACCAGCACTCGGACGCCAGAACATCAGCATTTGTTTCCTCTAAAATCTTCTTGTACACATATACAAATGCAAGCATCTTTCTTAAAACTTCGTCATCCAATCCTGCCACGTCATATTTCGCCTTTAAGTCCGCCAAGTCTTTGTCAAGAGAAATGCTTTCGTCAGCTAAAACCTTGTTGAACTTATCTACTACCACAGCCATATTAACATTGTTAAGGTTAATTCCGAATTTTTCTGTAAGTTCAAGTTCGTTGTACATTACACTCTTAAAGGGAGTGAGTCTTGTACCCACCTGAGTTACAGTAAGGTTTTTGAAATTTTTAACCATTGTTACAACAGAAAGAAATTTCTTTAAGCCCTGAGAGAAAATTTCACTTTCAACGGGACAGTTTTCTATGTAAGAAAAAGGAATCTTGTAACGTCTTAATTGCTTGCTGATAGCAAAAAGACCGCACTGTGCATCGGTATATCTTTGACCGTCAGCTTCGAAAACCATATCCTGAGGACCCCATAAAAGCACAGGAAGATTCATCTTCTTTGCAACCTGTCCCAAAACCTCTTCATTACCGAAGTTGCAGTTCAAGATAAATATTGCGTCAACCTTTTCTTTTCTTAAGTATTCGCAAACCTTATCGCAATCTTCGTTTTTGTAGAGAACTCCCAATTCATTAAGCCACTCAAGGTCAGTAAATTCCGTTATTTCATCACAGAAATTGTCTTTAATGAACTTTATGGCCTTATCCTTGTTTTCTGCACCCTTGGCAGGTTCAAAAATGCCCTTTCTTGTAGCAAAATCTCCCAGATTACGGACATCCGGAACGAGACCGATTTTTACTTTGTAATTAAGCATATATCCTCTTCCTCCATTTTTGAAAATTATTTTTATTTTTCGCCGTTTTTTACAAGTAGATTATATCATATTATGAAACTTTTTTCAACCCTTTTTTGAATATTTTTTCAAATTGACAAAAAATCGGTCATATGTTACAATATGTGATGAAAATATTTTCTTTAGAGGTACAATATGGATAAAATATCTCTCAACATTAAAATGCATTACACCGAAATGGGCAAAGCAGAAAAACAAATAGCCGACTGGATTTTTGAAAATCCCGGCAAAATCATTTCTTTATCAATAGTAGAGCTTGCCGAACAATGCAAATGCTCCGAAGCCACAATAGTAAGATTTTCCAAACGTCTTGGATTAAGCGGATATCAGGAACTTAAAATTTCTCTTGCAGCAGAAGGCGGAACCTCTCCTATAAATTCAAATATATCCTCTGATGATAAGCCTTCCGAAATATATGAAAAAATATGCAATGATATATATCTTTCGTTGGAAAAGACAAAAAAATCATTACACCCAGATTATCTTGAAAAAGCTTGTAAAAAAATAACAGAAGCCAGTAAAATCGTGATATTCGGTCTCGGCAACTCTGCATCTCTTGCTATGGATGCCAGTCATAAGTTTTTAAGAGCCGGACTTAACGCCGTGGCTTACTCTGACAACCATATGCAAGTTATTGCCTCTTCCCACCTGTCTGATAACGACGTGGTTATTGCTATTTCACATTCCGGATCTTCAAAAGATATTGTTGATGCTGTAAAACTCGCAAAGGAACACGGGGCAACCACAATAGCTATAACCAATAAAGGAAAATCTCCTCTCCTTAAATATACTGACATTCCTTTATTTACTTCGGCAGATGAAACAGAGTACAGTATCTTAGCCTTAAACTCCAGAATTGTTCAGCTTGCGATTATTGACGTTATCTACCATTATATTATACTCAGTCATTCCGAAAAGGCGTTGCACTCCATCAAGGAAACCGAACGTTCCTTACTTTCTAAAAAATACTAATAAAAAAGAGTATTGCTTTCGCAATACTCTTTTTTATTAGTTCTCACTGAAAATTACTGTTACATCAGGATGAAGCTGAAGAATTGATGCAGGTACTTTCGGTGTGATGGGTCCGAAGAATGCCTTTTCACATATTTCCTTCTTCTTTGCACCATTGGCAATTAAGAGAATCTTCTTAGCCTGCATAATAGACATCATGCCCATTGTAATTGCTCTCTTGGGAACATCATCGATGGATGCAAAAAATCTTGCGTTTGCTTCTATCGTAGAGGGATCTAAATCTACTGCATGAGTAGGTCCTACAAATACATCATCAGGTTCATTAAAGCCGATATGACCATCAAGACCTATTCCTAAAAGCTGAATGTCTATTCCTCCCAAGGACTTTATAAGGGCATCATACTCTTCGCCTTCTTTAGCTAAATCCTTTGCGCATCCGTTGGGAACAAAAGTCTTCTTTATATCAATATTTATCTTGGAGAAAAGATTTTCATTCATGAAATAACGGTAGCTCTGGTCATTAGTAACATCAAGACCTTCGTATTCATCAAGGTTTACGGAAGTTACCTTAGAAAAATCCAAATCACCATCTTTATACATTTTAGCAAGATTGCCATATGTTCCGAGAGGTGATGAGCCTGTAGCAAGACCCAAAACTGCATCTGGCTTGTTTATAACCACTGCGCCAATGATATTTGCCGCTTTACGGCTTAACTCTTCATAACTTTCTGTTACTATGTAATTCATAATTATCCTCACTTTCTTTCTACAAAAACTTTCTGACTCTTTACTATTGAATTTTCAGGATATACTCCTCTTAAAGGAGTCAAGGGATAAACTGATGTATTTTTACCCACAACTGTACCGGGATTTAACACACATCCGCATCCGATATCTGCATTATCTGCCAAAATTCCGCCAACTTTACGGAGATTTGTGTCATAGTCCTTCTCGCCGTGAATTACAACTGCCTTCTGGTCGGACTTCAAATTAGAGCAAACTGCACCAGCACCCATATGTGCATGATTTCCCAAAACCGAATCTCCAACATAATTATAGTGAGGAGCCTGAACCTTATCCAGGAGAACACAATTTTTGAATTCGCTGGAATTTCCGATAACACAGTTTTCGCCGATTATTACATTTCCTCTTAAAAATGCGCCGGGTCTTACTTCTGTACCCGAACCGATTACTGCAGGCGCTTCGATTGTTGCTGTATCGTAAATTTTAACATTTTCGCCAACAAGCACACCCTCTTTAAGCAATGTATAGCCGGGAATTCCCTTTTTTATTAAATTATTTATGTATTCCTTAATTCTGGGAAGAATATCCCAGGGATATTCCGAGGTTTCAAAAAGGTCTTTAAGATAAGGATTTTTACACTCGAACAATTCTTTTGTCTTTAACTTATCACTCAACGCCGTGGCCTCCTTTAAGAATAACACTTGCTATTCTGTCTGCGTATTCCACGCATTTTTCGCTTGTTTCGCTTTCAATCATAACTCTGATAACAGGCTCTGTTCCGCTTTCTCGCAAAAGAGCTCTACCCTTTTTATTTATAAGCTTTTCAACTTCCTTTACTTCGTTTAATACAGCCTCGTCACTCATAACCGCAGCCTTATCCTTTACGCGTATATTTCTGGTATACTGGGGATAAAGCTTAACAGGTGCTGCCAACTCAGCAAGAGTCATCTTGGAATCGCAGATTTCTTCAAGAATCATGATTGCGGTTAAAAGACCATCGCCTGTTGTTGCATATTTCTTCAAAATAATATGACCTGACTGCTCACCGCCAAGACCGAAATCATTTTCCTGCATACATTCATATACAAAACGGTCTCCGACCTTTGTCTGTGCACAGTTCATACCCGCTTCTTCAAGGCTCTTTACAAAGCCTGAGTTCGACATTACCGTTGCAACCACAGTGTTCTGGTTGAGCATTCCTCTACCCTTTAACCTCTTGCCCAAGATATAAAGCATAGCATCGCCGTCAACTTCCTTTCCATTACCGTCAACAGCTATACATCTGTCACAATCCCCGTCAAAGGCAAAACCTAAATCAAGATGTTGTTCCTTAACTACCTTACAAAGGTTTTCAATATGTGTAGATCCGCAACCATTATTTACGTTAAGACCGTCAGGCTCGTCGCCAACAACAACCATCTGTGCACCCAGTGCTCCGAATACAGCCTTCGCAATCATCCATGAAGCACCATTTGCACAATCAAGACCTATTCTTAAATTCTTATAAGAATTAGATGCCAGGGAGATAAGATATCCTACATAACGGTTTCTTCCTGACACATAGTCAACAATACAACCGATATGCTCTCTCTTAGCAAGAGGTAAATCAGGCATCTCCACACCAAGAGCTGACATATCACCATCTATGTAAGCTTCAATCAAAGCAGTTGTGTCATCATCAAGCTTTTCTCCGTAACGGTTTATAATCTTTATTCCGTTATCGTAGAAAGGATTATGAGATGCTGTAATCATTATACCACAGTCGAATTCATCCTGTCGTGTTACATAAGAAACGCTGGGTGTTGTTGTAACATGAAGCATATAAGCATCAGCACCCGAAGCGGTGATGCCTGCAACAATGGAATATTCCAGCATATAGCTTGAACGACGGGTATCCTTACCTATAACTATACGGGGTCTGTAGCCTGTTTTCTCACATCCTGAAAGTTTGGAAGAAAAATACCAGCCTAAAAACCTTCCCACTTTATAAGCCTGGTCAGAAGTTAAGTTTACGTTAGCTTCCCCTCTGAATCCGTCGGTTCCGAAATACTTATTCTTTTTGCGGCTCTGCTTCTTAATTTCCACAGAATCCTGCAAAAGCTCATCTGCCGTAACTTTGAAAAGTTCGCAAAGCTGAAGAACCTTATCAATCTGTGGAAGAGCCTGATCCATTTCCCACTTCGAAACAGACTGGCGTGATACATTGATCTTTTCAGCAAGCTGTTCCTGAGAAATATCCAAATTACTTCTGAGATATGCTATTTTTTCGCCGATTGTCATAAAAAATCACCCTTTTTTAATTATATTATATGATATCTGATTTATTATACTTTTTCGACCAACTAAAATTAATTTCACAGCAACTTTTGGTTGCTTTTTATCATATCTTTATATACTTTACTCTTTTTTTTACCGTTTGTCAAGCTTTTTTTGTAAATTACGCTTTGCAAATAAAAACAAAAGCTATCTTTCGACAGCTTTTGTTTTTGTATTAAAGATTATAGTATTTGGAAAATTCTGCGGGATGAGGAATTGCAGCCATCTCTCTGCACTCTTCCCTTTTTTTAGCAATGAATGATTTTATCATTTCTTCCGGGAATACTCCACCCTCTAGAAGATAGGCATAATCCTTTTCCAGAGCATCAAGAGCTTCGTGAAGGGATGTAGGAAGATGAGAAAGCTTCGCCTTTTCTTCATCACTCAATTTATAAAGATTAAAGTCATATGGACCCCAACCTTCTTTTTCAGGGTCGATTTTATTCTTTATACCGTCAAGACCTGCCATCAAAATTGCAGCATAGCAGAAATAGGGATTGCAGGTAGCATCGGGATTTCTAAGCTCAAAACGTCTTAATTCGGGACTCTTTGCATAGGCAGGAATTCTTATAACAGCACTTCTGTTGGATGTGGCATAGCCCACAGTAACAGGAGCTTCAAAGCCCGGTACCAATCTCTTAAAGGAATTGGTGGAGGGGTTTGTAATTGCACAGAGTGATGCAATATGCTTTAATAGTCCTCCCATGAAATAATGAGCTTCACGGCTTAAATTGGAATAGCCGTTATCATCTGAAAATACAGGCTTACCATCTTTTAATAAAAGCATGTGAACGTGCATTCCGTTTCCTGCCTCACCTGCCACAGGCTTAGGCATAAATGTTGCGGAAAGACCATACTTTAAGGCCGTATTATGAATGATATATTTTATCATCATGGTAGCATCTGCCATTTCGGACATTTTCCCAAGAGCGGGCTCGATTTCAAACTGACCTGCAGCGCCCACCTCAGGATGATGGTAATTAAGCTTGATTCCTGCTTCTTCGATGAGCATACACATTTCGCTTCTTGCTTCATAGGAAACGTCAAAGGGCTTTGCAACGTGGTAGTTTTTCTGCTTGTCCACAATTACGCCTCTTCCCTCATAATCGCTGTTCCAATGGGCCTGTCTGGCATCTAATGAAACACCGATTTTCTGGGGAGATACTTCCCATGTGACATTGTCAAAAAGATAGAACTCAAATTCAGGCAAAATCATCATGGTGTCGGCAATGCCCAAATCCTTCATATATTTTTCTGCCGCAAGAACTATATTTCTGGGATAGTGTGCCAAAGGACGGTTTTCAGGATTGTCAATTATCATGGCATTACCCGTCATGGAAAGAGTCGGAATTTCGCAGAAAGGGTCAATTATTGCAGTTTCAGGGTCAGGAATAAAGACCATATCACTTTTTTCTACCATGGCATAGCCGTAGTTTGAAGCATCAAAACCAATTCCGTTTTTCATAGTTTCTTCAGAAAAATTACCTGCAGGAATTGTTACATGGCGAAACTGTCCGTTTATATCCACCATTTTAAAGTCTACCATTTTTATGTCTTTTTCTTTTATCAAGTTTATTATATCCTTAACTGTCTTTGACATATTTTATCACCTCGGGAATATTATACCACACAAAAATATAAAAGTAAACATTAAAAACTCTGTGATTTCTTTAAAAGCTTTGTGATTTCTTTTTGTCCGTATTTTATTCAAAAAACTCTTGACAAAAAGCTTTTAATGAGTTATAATTATCTCGTTGTGGACAGATGGCTGAGCTGGTCTAAGGCGCACGACTGGAAATCGTGTAACGGCTAATACCCGTTCGAGGGTTCGAATCCCTCTCTGTCCGCCAAAAAAGAACATCCAGACGGGTGTTCTTTTTTTAGTTTGATGAAGGATTCGAACCGGTGGTAGTGAATGACAGTCCGGTGGACTGTCAGAGCCACCGGATGGCTTTTCCGCAGAAAAGCGAATCCCTCTTAAGTCCGCCATAAAAAGAACATCCAATCGGGTGTTCTTTTTATTATTTAATTAAAAGTTCCGCTCGTCTTTCTTTTTCATCAAAAGAAATTTCTCCAAAGGAAGAAAGACTTCTGAAATATACATGTGTATATCCGTCTGCATTAAAAGACTCCGTCTCGTTCCCTTTTATATAAGCCTTTATATCTGTGGACAGTATATCTTTAAGATACGTTCCTACGGGAAGATTGTTCTCTTCGTAAACGTAAGAAGAATTTATTTCTCCACCGGCATAGCTTACACAGACCTCTCGTTTTTCATCTTCAAACGATACGGTAAAACCAAATTCCCTTAAATCCTTTAAGGCTATTGCCATTTTTCCTCCAATATTATAGGCTTTAATTTCGCTTCCGTTAATATATGCTCTTATATCCGTAGATACTATTTCCCCTATTTTTTCTCCGGGTTCTCCCGGGCTTTCTTCCGTGTTTTCAAATATAAGCTCATTTTCAAAAAACAGTTTGGGACCTTTTTCTCCGGAGAAAACCCAGACATTCTGTGGATTTTTCAATCTGTCTTCTTCTGAAATATATTCACCCTCGAAAATGAAAGAAGAAATATAGCTTTGAGTTAATTTCGCACCCTTTAAGTCAACTATATCAAGCTCCTCTGTGTCCTCGGTGTAGCCTACCGCATTCTCCGTCCTATCAGAGGCGTAATATGCATTTATGATTTCGCCCTGTTCTCTGTAATCTTCCTCAGAAAGGGGAAAATTGATACCTGTAACAGCACCACTCACTTCGCCCTCTACACGACTTTTTGTATAGCAGGATTCGATAATTCCGTAGTTTAAGCCGGCAATTCCGCCAACCGCCATAACTCCTTTTATATCCCCGAGAGAATAGGATGCAAAAATTTTACTTTCTTCATCATTATGCCCCGAAATTCCACCGACAAATTCATCTCCAATAACAGAAGAAGTTTCATAGGTATTCTTAACTTCTGTTTTTTCGCTGTTTCCCAGGATTCCGCCGACTGCCTTTTCTCCCTTTATATAGCCGTTAAAAACCACTGAATCAACTGTGGAATCAAAGGTTTTACCTGCTATTCCACCGGTATAATAGCTACCCTCTATATCAGCATCACTCTTTATCATAGAAAGAGAGCTTTTATATAAGTTACCTGTAAGGGAACCCACATTGTTTTCGCCCAATGCAATTCCCGATACTTCAACGCCTGAAACTTTTGAATTTATCAGACTGCCTGAAAGAAGTCCAGTATTGTCTTTTCCCTTTACAAAGCTTTTAGTTATTTTCAAATTTCTAATTTCGCCATCATAAACATAGCCGAAAAGTCCTGCAAAGTTTTTTTCATAATTAACATAAATACCTGAAATTTCATGGCCTCCACCGTCAAAAATACCGCTAAATTCATAATTCGGTCCACCGATAGGTTTCCATATATTCTGAGGTGCTCTTATACCCCAGAAATTAAAATCTTCTGTTTCATTTAAGGAAATATCCTCTTTAAGGAGAAAATATTTACCCTTATAGCTTTCACCATCATATACATTCTGGCTTAAAAGAAAAAGGTCATTTACATCTTCAATTAAATAGGGGTCTTCTTTTGTTCCCGTCCCGGAAAGCTCTGCTCCTTTTCCCATAGAACTCATAACTCCAAACGCCATTACAAATGAAAGTATAATACAAAGTAGTTTTTTCATAGATACGCTCCTTTCTAAAAAGAGTTTATCATATTTTAATAACTTTAGTCAATGTTATATAAAGGAAATCAAAGCACCCTATACATATCTGCCGCATTTTCTTTTCTTACAGTTTCAGCTACATTAAGGATTTCGACCTTAACCACCTTTTCGCCGAAAGTAATTTCTAGTATATCTCCGACTTTAACATCTGCACCGGGTTTTGCAACTCTACCATTCAAGGTAACTCTGTTACCCTCGCAGGCCTCCTTACCTACTGTTCTTCTTTTTATAATTCTGGATACTTTAAGATATTTATCAAGTCTCATAATAGTTCCTTTCTCAAAAAAAATCGTCTGCCTTGGGCAGACGATTTTAATGACAACTTATTTTACGATGTCTTTAAGAGCCTTACCAGCCTTAAAAGCAGGAACTGTTGTTGCAGGAATCTTAACTTCTGCGCCTGTCTGAGGATTCTTACCTACACGAGCTGCGCGCTTTCTTGCCTCAAATGTACCAAAGCCAACAAGTGCAATCTTGTCACCCTTCTTAAGTGTTTCTGCTACTACGTCTGTGAAAGCTGCAAGTGCCTTCTCTGTGTCCTTCTTAGAAAGTCCTGTCTTTTCAACCATTGCCATTACAAGTTCTGTCTTGTTCATTTGTTTTTCCTCCTTAAATATTTTTAATATAAGTAATTCGCCGCCAAAGGCGAAATTCCTTTATTTTTAACGTTTTTTTCCTGCTTTTTTATATTTTTTTCGCTTTTTCCCAAAGTTCGTCCTTTATTTCCATGCCAAGTGAGGCAAAATCCTCGTTTTCCGGAGCTAAAGACTCCATTTTTTCGAAGCGGGAAATAAACTTTTTATTAGAATCAATCAAAGCTTCTTCCGGGTCTATAGAAAGCTTTCTGGCTAAATTCACAACAGAAAAAAGTAAATCTCCGATTTCTTCTTTAACATTTCCGTCTCCATTTAAGGATGCCTCAACCTCTGAAAGTTCTTCTTTAATTTTCGGAATTATATCCTCTGCCTTTTCCCAGTCGAATCCTGCCTTTTTAGCCCTCTTTTGAATTTTCTCCGCTCTTGTTAATGCAGGAAGTGATTTAACCACATCTTTAAGGCTGTCAGTATAGGATGTAAAGCCCTTTTCAGTTTTCTTTATACTCTCCCATTTTACCAGAACTTCACTGCTTTTGTCAAGTGTTATTTCGCCAAAAACATGGGGATGACGCCTTACCATCTTTTCATAGACATTTCCTGCCACATCATCAAGGTCATATTTTCCCTCTTCCTCTGCCATTATGGCATGAAAAACCACCTGCATCAGCACATCTCCAAGCTCGTCCATAGTCTTTTCATCGTTACCTTCTTCTATGGCATCAAAGGTTTCATAAGCCTCTTCAAGCAAGTTCATTTTTATGGATTCATGAGTCTGCTCCCTATCCCAGGGACATCCGCCCGGTGCACGCAGTTTTTTCATAAGTTCCACAAATTCGTACACGTTCTTTTTCATTATATTCTCCTTTTATAAAAGCTTTCGGCTTTCCAATAAAGCTAATATCTTTTCTCCTTTGGGAAGTAAAATAATTTCATCCTTTTTCAGGGTCTTTGTAAATATTATAGCAGCGAAATATACAATAGCCGAAACGCCCACAGACAAAAGCATTGCCAAACGAAAATCCATAAATGGATTCAAGGAATCATATATTCCAAAAGTAAATATGCCCATTATCCCTGCGCATAATACAGGTTTTACTAAATAGTCCTTTAACGAAAGTTCTATCTTTGAGTACTTTACCAGCGAAATTATATTAAGAACCATAACGGTTACATAACACAAAAGTGTCCCTATGGGCGCACCCATAATATTTATTTCCGGCTTCCCAACCAAAATAAGGTTAACTAAAATTTTAACCGCTCCACCGATAAGCATATTCGTAACAGGTACCCATACCTTACCCCAGGACTGCAAAAGAGCATTTACAATCTGTACCAGTGTAAGGAAAGCAACGGCTATTCCCATTATATTAAGAAGAACCGAAAAGCTACTATCCCCTGAATATACAAAGGCTAAAATAGGTTTTGCCAGAAAGCTCATGCCAAGTGCACAGGGCAGAGCCAGAACAATAGCTATTAAAAGTGCAGATTTTGTAACCCCTCTGCTCTTTTTAAAATCCTTTTCCGCATTTGCCGAGG
The DNA here is from genome assembly GCA_045123995.1 of Clostridia bacterium. Lineage (GTDB taxonomy): Bacteria > Bacillota > Clostridia > CAKSNL01 > HGM11501 > HGM11501. The sequence goes on along the minus strand of JBGVKY010000026.1, from coordinate 33,019 downwards.
CTATAGCGGGTACAACGCTTGTGGCAATGGCAGAAATTATAACCGCAGGCATATTGAAAAGGGTAATCGCCCTTACAAGATAGCCATAGATAAAAGCGGCTTTTCTTTCGGTTGTCTTAGCTTTTAATTCCTCTTCGTTTTCTTCCATGTTTTCTTCAATAGATAAAAAGATTTCTGCTTTTTCCGTTGTAAGATTTCCAAGGATAGATTCCTCTGCCTCCTGGGAATTATATATATAACCTTTCATCTGCCTTGTTACCATTGCGGTATCAATAAAAGAAGTTAAGGTAAAAACAGATACTCCAAGAGTAATGGGAACTGCAATTTTCACAATGTTTTTAATGACCTTTGTGTTAGACATCTTCGACTTTTCAGATTTTTTATGTTTTTTCCTATCCTTAAGATAATAAAGGAAAAGGAAAATCATACCTATAAGTCCGCCTGCTGTAACACCTGAAATAGCACCGGCAGATGCATATTCCTTTCCTTTAGGCAGAAGCATGTAAGCCAACGAAAGACCCAAAAACAGTTTACATATGGCCTCTATAACTTCGCTTATGGCTGTAGGAAGCATGTTCCCATGTCCCTGGAAATATCCTCTGAAAGCACTCATGCAGCCTACAAAAAGTAAGCTGGGGCTCATAACTATCATGGTAAGATAAGCATCAGGATAGCCGATAAGAGCAGAAAAGAATTTACTTCCAAGACCCAAAACAAGACTTCCTAAAGTGCCTATACATAAAAGAAGCATAAAAGACACTTTAAGTATTTTATCTGACCCGTCAAAATCTCCTCTTGAATCAGACTCAGCCACGAGCTTTGAAATAGCCGTAGGAAGTCCTGCCGTCGATATTACAAAAAGCAGATTATAAATCGTATAGGAAGTGTTATAAAGTGCCATTCCGTCTGTCTGGAGCACATAATTATCAAGGGGAATTTTAAATAGAGCACCTATTATTTTTACCAAAATATTGGCAACTGCAATAATTATTGCACCCTCTAAAAATCCTATTTTTTTATTTTTTACCATAAACACCTCAAAAATTGAATAAAACTTAAAAGAAAGGGTATTATAATAACTGTGTGGCAACACACAAGTCTTTTTCATTATTCCCTTCTCCAATTTAAGCGGCAGAAATGCCGCAAACAGAAAGAGTTTCCTAAAAGGAACTCTTTTTGTTTTACATATCTTTTAATTTTTTAAGATATTCACTTATTGCCTGCTCAAACTTATTATCTCCCGGATTATAATATATTCTTGACTTTATTGCATCCGGTAGATATTGCTGAGATACATAGTGGTTGGGGTATGAATGAGGATATTTATATTCCGTTCCGTGACCCATTTTTGCAGCACCTTTATAGTGAGAATCTTTAAGGTGCGAGGGAATATCCCCTGTTTTTCCTTTTTCCAGGTCATAAAGAGCTTCGTCAATGGCACAAATGGCACTGTTTGATTTAGGCGCGGTTGCCAAAAGAAGTGTGGCTTCAGCCAAAGGAATTCTTGCTTCGGGAAAGCCCAGCTGAAAAGCTGAATCAACACAGGCTTTTACAATCTGTATAGCCTGTGGATATGCAAGTCCCACATCTTCTGCCGCAATTACCAAAAGTCGGCGTGCTATAATCTGCAAATCATCAGACGCCACCAGCCTTGCAAGATAATGCATGGCTGCATCCGGATCAGAGCCTCTTATGGATTTCTGAAAAGCACTTATAATGTCGTAGTGACTGTCTCCATCCTTATCATACCTCATAGCCTTTTTCTGAGAGCAGGCTTCCGCATCAGATAAGGTAACCCTGATTTTTCCGTCTTTATCCGGATTTGTTGCTATGAGGCACACCTCCAAGGCATTTAACGCCTTTCTCACATCTCCTCCTGAAACTGCGGCAATATGGCTTACTGCTTCATCCTCAATTTCAAACTCCCTGTCCGCAGATAAAATTCCAGCCCCGCGTTTTATGGCTTTTTCCACTTCTTTTGGGGCTATATCCTTAAATTCGAAAACAGTACATCTAGAAAGTATCGCATTATAAATATAAAAGTAGGGATTTTCTGTGGTGCTTGCTATAAGCGTGATTTTTCCGTTTTCAATAAATTCAAGTAAGGACTGCTGTTGTTTTTTATTGAAGTTCTGAATCTCGTCTAAGTAAAGCAAAACTCCGTCCATACCCAAAATTCCGTCCAAGTCGCCTATTATATTTTTTATATCACCCACTCCTGCGGTGGTTGCATTAAGACGGTAGAGCCTTTTATTGCTCTTTTTAGCAGCTATATTGGCAACAGTTGTTTTGCCTGTTCCCGACGGCCCGTAAAAAATCATATTTGGAATATTGCCTGATTCTAAAATATTACGGAGAGCCTTTCCTTCAGACAGCAAATGTTCTTGTCCCACTACCTGAGAAATCTCCGAAGGTCTTATTCTGTCTGCCAGAGGACTTGATACCACAAAAATCCCTCCTTTCTGTATTTTATTTATAAAAGCTTAGTTGTAAAGAGGATATTTTTCGCAAAGAGCTTTTACCATAGCTTTTGCTTCATCATATTTAGATTCGTCGCCCACTGCTGCAATCTTTACGATTTTAGCAACAACTTTCATATCCTCTTCCTTGAATCCTCTTGTTGTAACCGCCGGACTTCCAAGACGGATACCGCTTGTTACGAAAGGCTTCTCAGGATCAAATGGAATAGCATTTTTATTGCAGGTTACACCCAGATCATCCAGTCTTCTTTCAAGTTCCTTACCTGTTAAATTAAACTTTCTTACATCAACCAACATAAGGTGATTGTCTGTTCCGCCAGATACAATGTCAAAGCCTTCTTCTACTAAGCTTTCTGCCAGAGTTCTGGCATTTTTAACCACCTGTGTCTGATAAGCCTTGAAGTCATCGCTTAAAGCCTCATAGAAGCACATAGCTTTTCCGGCAATAACGTGCATCAAGGGACCGCCCTGTATTCCGGGGAAAATAGCCTTATCTATTTTCTTTGCAAGTTCCTCATCATTTGTAAGGATAAGACCGCCTCTGGGACCTCTTAATGTTTTATGAGTTGTGGTTGTAACAACATCCGCATATTCGCAGGGATTTGGATGAAGCCCTGCCGCAACAAGTCCTGCTATATGAGCCATATCCACCATGAAATAAGCGCCTACTTCTTTTGCAATTTCGGAAAATTTCTTAAAATCAATGGTTCTTGAGTATGCACTTGCTCCTGCCAAAATCATCTTAGGCTTTACCTCAAGGGCGATTCTTCTTACTTCCTCATAATCTATCATCTGGGTTTCTTCGTTAACCCCGTAAGGAACAACGTTGAAATATTTACCTGACATATTTACCGGAGAACCATGGCTTAAATGTCCACCGTGAGCAAGATTCATTCCCATATAAGTGTCGCCGGGCTCCAAAAGGGCAAAGAAAGCTGCCATATTAGCCTGAGCACCGCTGTGTGGCTGTACGTTTGCAAAAGCTGCACCAAAGAGCTTTTTCGCTCTTTCTCTTGCCAGCTCTTCTACAACGTCAACATGCTCGCAGCCTCCGTAATAACGTTTTCCGGGATAACCCTCTGCATACTTATTTGTAAGAGGAGATCCCATAGCTTCCATTACTTCTCTTGTTACAAAGTTTTCAGAAGCAATAAGCTCTATCTTATTCTGCTGACGTGAAACCTCATTTTCTATGGCATTAGCCAACTCTTTGTCAATTTTTGATACTCTTTCTGTAAACATTATTTTTCCTCCGTTTTTATAATTTCATAAGAGCGGTCAAGAAGATATTCCAACCTCTCTACATCTTTACTTAAGTATAAATATCCAATCAAGGCTTCAAAGCCTGTGGCGTGACGATAGTCCGTAACATCAGCATTTTTCGGTACTGTATAGCTTTTGGCATTACGACCTCGCTTGTAAACTGCTTCCTCTTCCTTCGTAAGCTCACTCAAAAGTTTAAGTATAACCCGGCTCTGGGCGTTAGCCTTAACGAAAAAAGAGCAAAGTTTGTGAAGCTCGTTTACTTTTTTGTCCCCTGTTTCCAAAATACGGCTTCTTATATACATAGTATGAACCGCGTCTCCAATGTAAGCCAGAGCCAGGGGCGAATAGCTTTTAGGGCTTTCAAAAGATATGTCCTTCATTATATCTTTTTCCATTTTACGCCCGCTCTGGTGTCTTCAAGGATGATGCCCATATCCTTTAATTTATCTCTGATTTCATCAGCTTTCGCAAAGTCTTTATTTTTCTTGGCTTCTGTTCTTTCCTGAATGAGAGCTTCAACCATTTCATCTAAGCTTTCTTTCTCTTCTTTAACAACTATACCTAAAACAGTGCAAAGCTCTAAAATCAAATCTTTCGCGTATATAATGCTTTCTTTAGAAAGATTTTCAGCATTTAAGTTTGCTTCTTTTACCGCCTCGAATATAGCTGCAATCGCATCGGCCGTATTTAAGTCATCATCCATTCCCTTTTTGAAGGCGTCACGGAATGAATCCATTTTAGCGGCAAATTCTGAAGAGAGTCCCTTTTCTTCTGCTTTTTCTTCCAAAAATTCAAGATTGGATACGCAGGTTGTAATTCTTTCAAGTGCATTCTTGGAAGATGCCATAAGTGCATCTGAAAAATTCATGGGGCTCCTGTAATGGGCACTCAAAAGGAAAAGGCGAATTACATTATAGCTGTATTTTTCAGATACATCTCTTACTGTAAAGAAGTTGTTCAGTGACTTTGACATCTTTCTGTTGTCAACGTTAATATAAGCATTATGCATCCAGTAGCGGACAAATTCACATCCGTTTGCACATTCGCTCTGGGCTATTTCATTGGTGTGGTGAGGGAAAATAAGGTCAATGGCTCCACCGTGAATGTCAATGGTTTTACCCAGATACTTTGTGCTCATGGCACTGCATTCAATATGCCAGCCGGGTCTTCCTTCTCCCCAGGGGCTCTTCCAGAAAGGTTCTCCGGGCTTTGCCGCTTTCCAGAGTGCAAAGTCAAGAGGAGACTTCTTTCTTTCATCTATATCAATTCTTGCACCGCTTTTTAAATCCTCTAAGCTCTGATGAATGAGCTTGCCGTAGTTTTTGCATTTTTCAACTTCGAAATAAACATCGCCCTCAACCTCGTAGGCATAGCCTTTATCGATGAGAGATGTTATTATATCTATGATGGCTTCAATATTCTCCGTTGCTTTAGGATGGCATGTTGCCTCCTTGATGTTAAGCCCCTTTGCATCGGTAAAATATTCTCCTATATATTTTTCAGCAATATCCTTAACGGTTGTATTTTCTTCATTTGCCTTTTTAATCATTTTATCGTCTATATCCGTGAAGTTCTGAACAAAATTCACCTTGTATCCAAGATATTCGAAATAGCGGCGAAGCGTGTCGAAAACCACGAACATTCTGGCGTTTCCTATATGAAAGAAGTTATATACCGTGGGGCCGCAGGCATAAATGCTTACCTCCCCTTCTTTGATGGGTACAAACTCTTCTTTTTTTGCAGTCATGGTGTTAAATACTTTCATTGTTTTTCTCCTTTAACTTCAAAATTATTTCTTTAAGATCGTCAATTTCCTTTTGCATTCTGCAAAATTCCAAGGATACCGGGTCAGGTATATGTATCTGATCCAAGTCAATTTTCTTTTCTCCTCTTTTGACTATTCTTCCCGGAACGCCGACACAGGTGGAATTTTCAGGAACCTCGTTTAATACCACAGCATTTGCCGCAATTTTAGACCCGTCACCAACCTTGAAGGGCCCTAAAACCTTAGCACCTGCACCAATCATAACATTATTTCCTATGGTAGGATGTCTCTTTCCCACATCCTTGCCCGTACCTCCAAGAGTAACCCCCTGGTAGATTGTACAGTTATCACCGATTTCAGCTGTTTCACCTATGATAACACCGCAGCCGTGGTCGATAAGTAAATTCTTACCGATGGTTGCGCCCGGGTGAATTTCAATCAAGGTAAACCATCTTACAATCTGTGAAATCAATCTTGCTAAAAAGTAAAATTTTATCTTATAGAAAAAGTGTGCAATCCTGTGCCAGAAAATGGCGTGAACGCAAGGGTAGTTAAAGAAAATACTTAAAGCCCCTCTTGCCGCAGGATCCCTTTCTTTTATAGACTTAAAATATCCAAACACAAACAATTCTCCTTATAGCATAATCTTCATTATATTATACATAAAATTTCCTCTTTTTGCAACACTTTTTTAAGGTTTCCAAAGAAAAAAACACTCATCTTTTATAAGAGGAGTGTTTTTTTCTTTTATTTGTAATAAAACCAGATTCTCATGTCTGTTTCGCCACGGTTTGCAAAACAGTAATAAGGAATCATATTAAGGGTCGTTTTCTTATATTTTTCAGATAATTCTGAGTAAAGAGCATCATTTGTCTGCCTTACGAAAGCATCAGCTTTAAGCGTGGGAAGTAAAAACTCCTTATTCTTTTTGATTTTAAGGCTTCCCTTTACATCAAAATAAATTTTCCAGAGATTTTCCTTGTTGTCAATTCCCTCTGCACAGTATACTACAGGGCCCATGGTAACAGCAATCTTATTCATATCTTCAGAAACATTTTCGTTTGCCATCATGAACTTTGGACTCATATCAAGCTTCAAGGTAAATTTTTTATCTGTTGTCTTTGCATAGCCCTTAACCATTTTGTACTTTGCAGAAAGTGTAAATTTTGGGGAAAACGCAGGAATTCTTATATATACATTTTCCGCACCTTCTACTGACACTTTGACTTCATCGCTATTAGGATAATCTGTTGTCATTTTAACCTTGATTTCACCGTCATCATATTCGCTTTCTGCAAACTGATTTATGTAAATGTCTTTACCGTCTTTATAGTAAACCAGGCGTTCAACGGAAGCCAGAGTTCTGTTCAAGTTAGGAGGGCAGCAGGAACATTCAAAAATTTCAGGTCTCTGAGTGATGGGAAGCCAGTCTTCTCTTCCTCTCCATCCCGTTTTCTTTCTTTCGTGATTTTTAAGGTTTATCTCCGAAGGATTTGTATAGAAAAATCTGTCACCGCTTAATGAAAGACCTGACATCATACCATTATAAAGCTCTTTTTCAATGATATCTGTATATTCGGAAGAATGATTCATATCAAACATTCTTTCGCAGAATAAAATCATAGCGATGGATGCACAGGTTTCGGAATAAGCCTCTTCATTTTTAAGGTCATATCCCAAAGTGAATGCCTCTCCAAAGTGATTCTGACCAAGACCTCCTGTTATATGCATCTTTTTATCGACCATATCACGGAATAAAGTCTCGCAGGCTTTAAGAAGTTCCTTATCATTTGTTTCTTTAGCGGCAGATGCCATTGCACAGTAAAGATATAAAGCTCTTACAGAATGGCCTTTTGCTTCCTTCTGTTCTCTTACGGGTAAATGGCTCTGGGTATAGAAATCATCACAGATTTGTTCTATATCCTTTTCCTTTTCTTCTCCTCTGGTGTTTATAAAGTACATTGCTAAGTCTAAAAACTTCTTTTTGCCTGTAGCTTCATACATTCTTATAAGAGCAAGTTCAATTTCTTCATGTCCAGGAGTTGCAAAAGCCGCTGATTTTTCTTCTACGAAAACCTTCGTGATATAATCAGAATATTTTTCCATGAGATTTATAAATCTCTCATCTCCGGTATTTTCGTGATATGCCGCTGCAGCCTCCATAAGGTGTCCTGCACAGTAAAGCTCGTGATGAGAACGGAATTTAAATCTGTTTTCAGGATCGCAAACGGTAAAATATATGTTAAAATATCCGTCTTCTCCCTGATTTTCCTCTATTCTGTCAATTAACCATTCCACTTTCTCCCTTAATTCAGTATCTTCTTCTTTTCCCAAAAGATACGCTGCGGCTTCCATCCATTTAGCCACATCAGAATCCCAGTAATAGTGGGGCTTTTTATCCATTCCCTCTTCCCAATCGCATTTAAAAGCATCAATTCTTCCTGTATCTCTGAACTGGTTCCAGACAGCATCCATTGTGATTTTAAGATTAAGTAAAGCCTTATCGTGTAAAAATCCTTTTTTAAGTTTTGTAACCGATAAATTTTTAATCGACATATCCTCTTTCCCCTTTTCTTGACATTATACATTTTTTATTGTATACTCTTTTTAGAAAAAAAACAATATATAAAATCAGAGAAGAGTTGAGAAAACAAGACATGAAAGACATAAATTTCAAAATTATGGGGCTTTTTACCACTGACCATGAGTGGATTCATCCTGAAAGAATTGAACAGACCTTTGAAATCATTTATGTTACCGAGGGAACAGTATCTCTCTTTGAAGAAGATAAAATATACGAACTTACAAAAGGAGACCTTGTGCTTTTAAGACCCGGAGTGCTCCACGGCGGTCACAAGCAAAGTTATGGGAAAACCTCCTTTTACTGGCTTCACTTTACAGGTGATTTTCCCTTGGAATATTGCGGGTATACCGGTAACTTTGTGGGCGCCGGAATGTTCCGCGAGCTTATTCATTATGATACTTCAGCAAATAAAGATAACGAAGCCTCAAGAATTATAACCGAGCATATTCTCCTTAATATAAAATCAGCCCATATCAATGAGCTTAAAAGCAAGCTTCCAAAAGAAGTACACGAATGGATAAGAATAAATGCCAAAGCAGGTCTTACTGCAAAAACTGTTTCTGCACATTTCGATTACAACTCAGAGCATATGTCAAGGATAATAAAAAAGGCTTACGGAATTTCCTTGAAAAAGCTGATTGACAAGCTTTTATGCGACGAATTTGAAAATCTGCTCTTAAACACCAATTATTCCTTAAAGGAAATATCAACTCTCTTAGGCTTCGGCAACGATTTATCTTCCTGTATCAATTTTTTTAAGTATCACAAAAAAATCTCTCCCTCAAGCTACAGAAAAAAGTTTTCAGAAATACATATGAATGCAAAATAAAAAGGTGCGGTAAGCACCCTTTTATTTTGCAAACAGTTCTAATATTTTGAATTTAATTTTTATATCTTTAGAATCATCGCTTATCAGGGAAAATCTGCCCTCACCTAAATTTTTCTTTAGCCTATCAAGATTTTCCTCTGCCACCTTTCCGTCAATGCAGGAGGTAAAGCACATGGGAGGATACATGACACACCACCAGTTTTCTCCTTTTGCCTTTCCTATTTTTATATTGACAGCGTCATATTCTCCCCCGGGAAGCCTTAAGTTGCCATAAACCTTTGTTGGAAAACGACATTTCCCTATACTTACGGAAACATGAGGAGAAGCACCGTTTTTTACAAGTTCTTCCTTTACTGTTTTCAATATTTCTTCTTCGTATTCATAAAAAAGTTCAATGGCTTCTTTTTTGTTTTTGGCAGATGATAAAATGTTTCCGTAATTAGAAAGCACGGCATCCCGCACCCTGATTTTTATTTTCTGGTCTTTTTCCAGATTGCTTTCTGCCACCACATGAAGCCTTAATACATTTTCTGCGATTTTTTCCTTTTCCCCCTCTGCATAGATGTGAAGAATATTTACTATTACAAATAAGGTTACGGAAAGAACAAATAATTTTTTCATTAAAAATCCCCTTTCTGCCATGATTATAGGCAAAAAGGGGTTCTTTTATACTTCTATTCTTCTATTTTCATCTGTCCGCCATTATCGGTTTCTTTACACTTTATACCGAAATGCTCGTAGGCAAGGCTTGTTACCACTCTTCCTCTTGGGGTTCGGTTCAAAAATCCCAACTGGAGCAAATAAGGCTCGTATACATCTTCGATTGTGTTGGCATCTTCAGAGATGGTTGCCGCCAGAGTATCAAGACCCACAGGTCCACCGCCGAACACGTCAATAATTGTGGTTATCATCTTCTTGTCCGTTGCATCAAGTCCTATTTTGTCAATCTCCAGTCTTCCAAGTGCCAAATCCGCAATTTCTGCGGTTATATCGCCGTTTCCCTTTACCTGGGCAAAATCGCGGACTCTTTTTAAAAGTCTGTTTGCAATTCTGGGTGTACCTCTTGAACGTGAGGCAATCTCACCTGCCCCGTCATCTGAAATTTTTATTTTTAATATATCCGCAGAACGCTTTACTATTCGTTTGAGCTCCTCGGGTGTATAAAGCTCAAGTTTAAGCTGAACGCCGAATCTGTCCCTTAAAGGCGATGTGAGCATACCTGCCTTTGTGGTTGCTCCTATTAAAGTAAAGCTTGGCAAATCCAGACGGATTGAACGTGCCGAGGGGCCCTTTCCTATAATTATATCAATGGCATAGTCCTCCATAGCAGGATAAAGCACTTCTTCAACGCTTTTACTTAAGCGGTGAATTTCATCAATAAAAAGAACGTCATGCTCTGAAAGATTTGTAAGTATAGCCGCTAAATCCCCGGGCTTTTCAATGGCAGGACCTGATGTGATTCGCATGTTTACTCCAAGCTCATTGGAAATAATTCCTGCAAGAGTAGTTTTGCCAAGACCCGGAGGTCCGTATAAAAGCACATGGTCCAGAGCTTCTTTACGAAGACGTGCCGCCTCTATGTAAATTGAAAGGTTTTCCCTGGCTTTTTCCTGCCCTACATATTCATCTAAACTCCTGGGACGAAGACCACCCTCCACGTCCTTATCAATGTCTGTTAACTCGCTTGTTATAAGTCTTTCTTCAAAATCCATAACTTATCTCCTTTAAAAACGCATAAGGGAAACCAGTGCGCCTTTTACGGTTTCTTCTACCGTTTCCTTTGTTCCCGACTTCTTTACTGCCGAAGACGCTTCCGCCTTTGAGTAACCTAACGCCACCAAGGCACTTATGGCTTCATTTTCAACTTCACGATTTACGGGAACATCTTCATCAGTAAATCCTCCCGTTAAAGCATCATCAGAAATCTTATCTTTAAGTTCGAGAATAATCCTCATGGCGGTTTTTGCCCCTATTCCCTGAGCTTTTGCTATCTTCTTGTCGTCGGAAAGCAAAATGGCAGCTCCCAGTTCAGAGGAGGAAAAGGCAGACAGGAGATTTATTGCGGCTTTAGGACCGACGCCAGACACCGAAAGAAGCCTTTCGAACATAGATAGGTCCTCTTTATCAACAAAACCGAAAAGCTCCATCGAGTCTTCTCTCACAGAAAAGTATGTGTGAAGGAATGCTTCTTCTCCAACCCTGATTTTTTCAATATCCCTTAAGGGAACAAAGACCTTAAAACCTATACCTGAAACCTCAATCGTTATAGCGGTTTCTTCTTTCCATGCAACAATTCCGCGAATAAAAGAAATCATATTCTCTCTCCTTTACATGTATCAGGTTTATTCTATCATAAAAATATAATTTAGTCAATTTAAAAAAGAGAAAGGCTTAAATTTAAAGCCTTTCTTAATTATTTATATCTTGAAATACTTATATTTGAAACATCAACTTCCTTATGCTTTAATATAATTTCCTGGATTTTAAGGGCATCTGTGTCCGTAAGTTCTTTGTCACTTTTTACTACCACGGTTACTGAATCTTCATTTATGTAAACTATAGCATCAGAAAAACCTTTGGATTTTATCTCCGCTTCTGCCGTAACTTCTTTTTCCATTCTTCCTGTCATATCTATAATCCGCATCTCAGCTTCTTTTTTAGCCTCGGGACTGCTTTCGGGATTTTCCGCTATTCCTTTAAGACTTTCAAGTGCCTTGCTTCTTCCCACTTCCTTTTCTGTTCTGCTCTCTGAAAAATATTCTCTTTTTTCCGTTATATTACTTCCCGAGACCAACTTCGCTTCACCCAAAGTCATATCCTCCGTGTCATTTACCGTTCCGTTATCTGAATTCTGATACGACCAGTTAAAATATCCCGCCAGACCAATCATTAAAACCAACGCCGACAAAACCACTTGTTTCTTCTTCCACATATTACTCCTCCATTTTGAATACTTTTATTTGATGAAAAGGTGCTCCCGTAAGGGCAGAAACGGCATTTATAAGATTTTCCTTTACCGTTTCATTATCTCCACCTTCTGCTATAACCACAACTCCCCGCACAGTGGGATAGGATTCTTTCAAGACTGCCACCTTCCCCGATACAGAAACTGTCCTTTCATTTACATTTTGCCCTGTTTCGCTTTTATCCGTAAGGGGATATATTTTCCCCTTATCCGAAAATGTTATCATTACGGAAGTTTTTCCTGCCCCTTTTATTTTGGACAAGGTGTTTTTAATTTCCTCGGTCAAACTTTCTTCATAGTTATAATCTGACTTTACCGCATCTTCCTTTTTACCTCCCGACGGAAGCAAAAGCAAAGCAGCCCCTATAATCAGTATGATTAAAATACCTTTATTATTCTTTAATTTATCGCAAAAGTCCTTAATAATCTCCATATTTTATTTCTAGCCTTTCAGGATTAAATTCTTCCTTGATTTTTTCTTTTACCTTATCTTCAAGAGGAAAGTCAGAATATATTTCGATAAGCGAAATTGAAAGGTCATCGTTAAGATAAACATAGCTTCTTCCGTACACCGAAAGTCTTTCCTCCAAGTTTTTTTTATATTCTTCTTTTATGGCGTTTTTGTAAATTTCCTCCGCCTCTTCATATTGCATATCTTCATATTCAATACTTTCAAAGGATAAAATATCACTTTCTGCAAACAGATTTTTAAGGGGCGCCACAATAGAAAGTGAAATCATAACGGAGCTTACCAAGCTTGCATATTTTTTTATATTCCCCTCAGGTAAAATCAGGGAACTTAAGGAAACAAAAAGTGCCGAGGCACAAAGTGTCAGAATGTATCCTCTCATAAATCACCCCTTAAAGGAAGTAAGTAAAATGGCCGCAGAAATCATGTACTGTGCCGCACTTACCGATACAATGGCAAAAATCATTCCCATGCAATCTCCCACCGATGTAACTGCGGAAGAAAGCCTTTTTTCCGTTACGGGCTCAAGTATTGCTCCCGTAAAATTATAAAGCATGCTTATGGCGGCGCATTTTATAACGGGGTAGGCTGCCATAAGAGCTATCCCCACTATCCCCGCTATCCCGGCGGAGTTTTTTATCATGGAGGCTGACGCCGTAAGAGCGGTTACCGAATCTGCCAAAGCTCCCCCTGCAAAAGGAACCATTGAGCTTATGGCAAATCTTGCCGTTTTCATCCCCATATTTTCTGCAGTTCCTGCTGCAAAGCTTGTCAATGTCAGCATTGCCGTGAAAATTAGCATCATAAAGCTCAAAATCCTTTTGCATAATTTATCCGCCATTGAGCTTAATGAACTTAAGCTCAGGGAAGACGTTATATTGTTAACGAATTTAAGTGCAAAGGAGGCATAAACCAGAGGAATTAACACCTTCCCTGTAATTATTGAGCAAATGGAGGTTGCAAGTAAAATCTGGGTGTGCATCATGGGAGCAAAAATAACCCTCCCCTCTGCTGCCGAAAGCGAAGTCATAACCGGGATAAGGGATTTCACAAAAAGTCCCATATCTTCTATAACTCCTTTTGCCATTTCAGATATTTCTAAAAATCCTGCAGCGGTTATTCCCGCTAAAATTGCATAGCTGCATAAAAAAGCGGCTTCACTTACCCCACCGCTACCAAATGCAGAAGAAAGGTTTGATGCAAAGGAGCAAAGCACCCCTAAAATAACAACAGTTGCCATGATTTTTCCGTTGGCACTGACCTCAGAAAAAAACATATCCAGAGTTTTTTTAAGTACTCCTTTTATGTCACAGGTATAAGTCCCTTTTGTTATTTCTTCTGCCACATGGCTGAAGGAAAAGCTCCCTGATGCTTTTTCTATATTGGAATAAGCATCAGAGCTTATAGCCCCCTCAACCTTCTCCAAATCTGCGAAGGAAGCAGAATGTGACAAAGTCCTCATGCAAAAAAGAAAAATTATCAGGGCAAAGATTAGTTTTTTCATATGTACTCACCTACAATATATCAGAAATTATTGAAAAAAGTGCATTTACATAAGGAATTGCCGCTGCACAAATAAGTATTTTTCCGCAAAGCTCCACCTTTCCCGATAAAGCTCCCTCTCCCACATCTTTGCATAGCTCCGATGCACTCTGGGATATATAGGCAATGCCCGTGATTTTTGTCACCGTTTTTATAACATTTAAATCAAGGTTTGTTTTTTCTGTAATAAGCCTCACCGCTTCAATAATATGACTGGCTTCTTTAAATGCTGCAAAAAGCACAAAAACCGTTGTGGTCAAAACCAGAAGCATAGCCATTTCGCTTTTTCCGCTTTGCTTTAACATTACAGAAATCAGGCTTGCAAAAATACACACTCCCACGATTTTTAGTATCATAAGCCGAACACCGCTTTTATGCTTTCAAAAAGCTTTCCTATTTCGGGAATTACCAGAGCCAGCACCACAATTAACCCTGAAATTGTCACGATAAGTGCTTGCTCGTCTCTGCCTGATTTACCAACTATCATGTTAAGAACGGCAACAATCAGCCCTATCCCTGCTACCTTGAATACAAATTCAATCTCCATATAATCCCCCTTGTTAAAACAAAAGAAACACAAAAAGGAAGCCCAGCATGACGGAAGAAGTCTTTATAAGCTTTGAGATATTTTTATAAGTTAACCTCTCCTTTTTTTCCTCTTCTGTAAGTCTCATTTTGTAAAGCAACAGATTTGACTTTTGCCCCTCTAAGCTTTCAGAATCAAGTCCTTTTATAAATTCGCCAAAATCTTTTTTATCAAGTTCAATACCAGGATAATGCATAAGCGAAAGAAGTTTTGCATTATCGTTTATGCCGGAATATTCAAGTCCTTCCTCTATGGGTTTTTTGAATATTTCCACAGCTGACTGAAATCTCGATACGGAATATAACATTTTCTCCAGAAAATCCAGACGGTTTCTTTTTGCTATATTTAATTTCCTTCCTGAAACAATGCACCCCAAAATTATAAAAAGGCTTCCTAAAATTTTAATCATAGCTTTATTATTTCCTCTATTGTCCCGGGTCCTTCCCTGCGGCTTAAAACGATTATTCTTTCAAAAACTTTCTGCTGTATGAGTTCTTTCGTTCCATATCTTAAAGATACGTCAGATAGATTTTTGCCGTGAGCGGAGCATATTACCTTTGAACCCGATAACACACCTGACATAATTGCCTTTGCATCATCTTTAGTACCTATCTCATCGGTTATTATAACATCGGGATTCATCGCTCTTAAAACGCACATTATACCTTCGGGTTTAGGTGCATTGTCAATTACCGATGTTAAGCTTCCCACATTATTATGTATAACTCCTCCCGATGATGCGGCAATTTCCCCCCTCTCATCTACCAAAGAAACCTTCTTCATACATCTTGAGCTTCCGAGTTTTCTTGCAAGATCTCTTAGAATTGTGGTCTTTCCGCAACCCGGGGGTGATATAATAAGGGTATTTTTAACCTCTCCGTTATAGATATAGGGAAAAACAAAATCCGATGCTCCTATTACCTCGTGGGCAATTCTTATTGTTACTGAAGTGAAATCCGTCATATATTTAATTTCGTCGCCTTCTCTTACACATCTTCCCGTAACTCCTGCCCTGTGTCCTCCCTTTAAGGGAATATATCCTTTTTTAATCTGTTCCTGATATGAATATACCGAATTTTCGCAAATCCTTTTTATGATTTCTTTTATTTCTTCCGCCCTAAAGCATGCGGCTTTTTCTTCCTCCACACACTCGCCCTCTTCGGACAGAAAATAAAGGCCCGTCCTTTTAAGTGCCGTAATCCCGTATCCTGCGTTGAGCCTTATTTCCTCTGTCCTTTCAGGGGAAGCGGCATGTTTTAATGCAATTTCTTTAAGCCTTTCGGGAAAGTATTCCTCTGCTAAAAATTTTAATCCTTTGTCCATAAAAACCCTGCCTTTTTCTTAGTCTTACTTGATTATATTTAATGGGACACAAAAATAGAACAAAAAAAGGAAAGCACAAGCTTTCCTTTTTTTGTTCTATTTATCTAAGCCAAAGTCCTGCACACGCATCACTTGGCATGGAAAATTCTCCTCTGGGTGAAAGATTTACACTTCCCACCTTAGGCCCTTCAGGAAGGCAGGAACGTTTGAATTGCTGGGAGAAAAATCTTCTAACAAAGGTTTTATGCCAGAAGTCAATGGCTTTTTCGTCGTATAATCCCTTAAATGCATATTCTGCAAGTCTCTTTATTTTATCCGTGGCAAATCCGTATTTTACGGTGTAGTATAAAAAGAAATCGTGAAGTTCATAAGGCCCTACCAGTTCTTCGGTTTTCTGAGATATTTCCTTTCCATCAGAAGGTATAAGCTCTGGGCTTACTGGTGTTGATACTATGTCCTCTAAAACCTTTTTAAGTTCATCGTTTTCACTTTTCTTTGCAACGTAGGAAACAATTTTTTTCACCAGAGTCTTGGGTACCGATGCATTTAATCCATACATCGACATGTGGTCCCCGTTATAGGTTGCCCAACCCAAAGCAAGCTCAGAAAGGTCACCGGTTCCTATTAAAAGGCCGTTTTCCTTGTTCGCCATATCCATTAAAACCTGAGTTCTTTCTCTTGCCTGAGAATTTTCATAAACCACATCTAACTTATTATCCTCATGACCTATGTCGGAAAAATGCTTTAATACAGCTTCTTTTATATCTATAGTCTTAAAGCTTGTGCCAAGTATCTCACAGAGCATTTCGGCATTACCTTTCGTCCTTTTTGTAGTACCGAAACAGGGCATAGTAACAGCTAATATATCCTTTGCCTCTCTTTTGAGTTTTTTCATTGTCAAATCCGCTGCCAAAAGTGCAAGGCATGAATCAAGTCCCCCGGAGATTCCCAGAACAACACACTTTGCTCCCGTGTGGAGAATTCTCTTTTTAAGCCCTTCTGCCTGAATATCTAAAATTCTTTGACAGATTTCATCTGCCTTTTTTTCATTCTCGGGAATAAAAGGATTTTTATCTATATTTCGTGTGAGGGCTGTATCATCCTTTTTCATAGAAAAGGAAACCACTTTTATGTTTTCATTTATTAAAAGAGGATAGTCTTCCCTTTTCATTCTTTCCTTTGCAAGATAATCAAGATCAAGTTCGGTTATGTTAAGCCCATCTGAAAAAGCCTCTTTTTCGCTTAACACTTTTCCGTTTTCAGAAATAACGGAATATCCCGAAAAGACCATATCTCCCGTAGATTCGCCAAAGCCGGGATTTGCAATCATGTATGCAGAAGAAAGTCTTTTAGACATTTCTTTTGCTGCATCCTTTATTTTTTCATCCATGCCGATAACTTCAGGAAAAGTTGCAGGATTTACTATTATATGAGCTCCCGAAAGGGATAAATTCAAGGACGGGGATAAAGGAGATAACAAATCCTCCCCCATTTCTATGCCGAAGGTAAAGTTTTCCATATCGCGGCATTTAAATATAATATCCTTTCCGAAAGGATACACTTTCCCGTCAAATTCAACTTCGGCAATTTCGGGAAGCGCTTCGGTAAAAACTCTTTTTTCAGTTTTTGTAAGGTGGCTTTTAGGAACAAAGCCCAGAATTTCACCTTTATAAATAACCGCTGATGCTATAAAAAGCTTTCCGAAAGCTTTTAGGGGCAGGGATAAAACCGTTATACATTCAATTTCTTCTGTTGCATAAAGTATTTCAGAAATTGCTTCCTTTATTTCATAAAGCAACGTATCCTGGGAATACAAATCCCCTAAAGAAGCACCTGTTAAAGAAAGTCCGGGGAGTACTAAAAGCTTTATCTTTTTTTCTCCTGCTTCCTTAATTTTTTCAATAATTCTCTCTGCATTGTAGTTTACTTCCGCAACCTTGATTTCATTAAAAGCGGTTGCAACTTTAATAAATCCGTGTTTCATGGCTTTCACCCTTTCCTGAATTATCTATAATATACCACTTTTTTTCATTTTAGTCTACACATTTTTAAAAAAGAGATAATAAAATCCCTTTTTCTATTGACAAAAGAAACCCTTGATAGTATAATTACAAAAAATTTAAGCCGAAGGGGGATAATCCTTTGAATAACGAAATATATAAAGAAGCTTTAGCCGTAATTGGAGAATTATACGAAAAAGCCTCCCTTTCCAAAGGCAGTATCTTAGTAGTAGGATGTTCCACAAGCGAAGTGGCAGGCTCTAAAATAGGAACCGATTCAAATCCCGATATAGCCGGGGAAATTTATAAAGCCTTTAGTGAATTTGCTGCATCAAAGGAATTTTATCTCGCTTTCCAGTGCTGCGAACATTTAAATAGAGCTATTGTAACGGAAAAAGCAGCTGTCCCCTTCCTTGAAACTGTAAATGTTGTTCCAAAGCCCAAGGCAGGAGGTTCTCTTGCGTCCTGTGCATATGAAAATCTTTCTTCCCCCGTAGTCTTAGAAGAGATAAAGGCTGATGCAGGTATTGATATAGGCTCCACACTTATCGGCATGCATCTTAAAAAAGTTGCGGTTCCCTTAAGACTTACCAATAATTATATTGGAAAAGCTTTTGTTACTGCCGCACGTACACGCCCGAAATTTATCGGAGGAGAGCGGGCTTCCTACAATAAGGATTTACTTTAATAAAAAGGATGGAAACCAATGAAGGTTTCCATCCTTTTTATTAAATCTTAAATGCTTTCTTAAGTATTGTGCTCACGAATTTTGACGGTTTAATTACTACAACTTTCATAAAATACCTCCCAAATTCAACCGAAGAGCAACATCCATCCGAAAACAAGAATTATTATAGCCTCAAATACCGCCACAAACCATAAAGGCAGGATAAACGCCAGAATAGTACCGATAGCAAAGACCAGACCATAACATAAAAGCGGGCATTTTCTTTTTTTTCGCATTGCTCTCCCTCCTACACAACCATAATATGTAAAAGGGATTTTTTTGTGATTAAATTATTTTAAGTTATGCTCGCTTAAAGTTCTGGCAAATAAGGTGACTCCATAATCATTTACCTTAAAATAAAAATAATCTGTTTTTTCGGGATACAGTGCAGCCTCTATTGCCGCTTTCCCGGGATTTGAAATAGGCCCTATGGGAAGCCCTCCGTAAAGATAGGTGTTATATGGCGAATCTATCTTGGTATCAGCTATTGATAAAACAGGCTTTCTTTCTTTTAATATATACTGGACTGTTGCACAGGACTGCAGAGGCATGTTTATTTTAAGTCTGTTATGAAAAACCGATGATACCTTTCCCATTTCCTCTATCTTTCCTGCTTCTCTTTCGATGATTGAGGCAAGGATTATAACCTCGTCCTTCGTCATATTAAGCTCTTTAGCTCTTTTTTCAAAATCTTCTGTCCAGGTTTTATCAAACCCTTCCAGCATCTTTTTTATAATATCCTCAGGAGAAGCATCCTTATAAAATTCGTATGAATCCGGAAAAAGATAACCCTCTAAATAGTTTTCCTTATCCCCAATATCATTTAAGAAAGGAAAATCATAGTCTTTTTCAAGTGCTCCCCGAAAATCCTCCGCGGAAATCCCGAATACATTTTCCACTTCTCTGGCGATATCCGAAATTTCATAGCCTTCGGGAACAGTGAATATCAGGGTGTTATCCATACTTCCGCCGTTTTTAAGTTCCTCTATCAAATTTTCATAGCCCATGCCCACACTAAGGAAATGGTTTCCTGCTTTTATCTCTCTGTCAAGACTTTTTCTCACAGAATAGTACTTAAACAAAAGCTTGTGCTTTATGATATTTTCTTTTTTCAGTTTATCAAGAGCAGAAGAAAAGCTTTCTCCCTGATCTATGGTGATTTCCTTGATTTCTCCGCCAGCTATACCGTTAAAGTCTCTAATCACGCTTACTAAAAAAAGCACAATTATAATAAGGGCGGCCAAAAGAATAATCAGTTTTTTATTTTTCACAACTTATCAAACCTTTTTCAGTTAGTATAAAATCCATTTTTATATCGTATTTTTCAGCAGGAAAGCTTTTTATCACCTGTTTTTCAAAGGCAAGTCCTATTTTTAATGAAGTTGCATTTTCTAAAAAACGGTCGTAATAGCCTCCGCCGTAGCCGCATCTTTGTCCTTTTTCAGAAAAGAGCAAGCCCGGTACCAAAACAATATCTATTTCTTCTTTTTTTATTTCGCGTATACTAATAGGCTCCAGGGTATTCAGCTTTCCTTTTTTATACTCCGTATCAAGACCGATTTCTGCAGTCATAAGTGTCTTTTCATTGATTACAGGAACACAAACTTTTTTCCCGTCACAAATCATTTTTTCGGCAAGAGTTTTAGTGGGAGCTTCCTCTCTTATGTTAAGGTAAACCATTATGTTTTTTGCCTTTTTGTAAAAATCGGTTTCGGATAAGATATCATATATTTTTTCTTCAAAATCCTTTTGAGATAAAAAAGCCTCTTCTCTTAAAGCCTTCCCTAAGGCACGAATCCCCCTCTTATCCATAAATCATGGATTTTGCCAAAGGCTTTGAGGGGTTTTTAGTTATATATTCCGCTATCGCAAGAGCCATGTCCATTGCAGTTCCTGCTCCGCGTGAGGTTATAATATTCCCGTCTTTCACAACAGCCTTTTTAACGATTTTCGCACCATTCAATTTATCTTCAAATCCGGGATAGCAAATTGCTTTTTTCCCTTCTAAAAGACCCAGTTCCCCAAGTATTGACGGGGCTGCACAAATTGCCGCCACAAGTCCTTTATTGTCGTTAACTTTTTTAATTAAGGAAACTGCTTTGTCACATTTTGCAATATTTGGTGTTCCGGGAATTCCGCCAGGTATAATAATTCCCTCTGGCACGTTTTTTATAGCCTCATCTATACTTATATCAGCTTTAACCGTAATATTGTGCGAGCCTGTAACTTCCATTCCCGTTACTCCGACATTTTTAACTTCTATATTGGCTCTTCTTAAAACATCAGTCTGTGTAAGGGCTTCGATTTCTTCAAAACCCTCTGCCAAAAGTACATAATACATATTTTTTCTCCTTCTTATAACATTAGGTATATTATAGTATATATTAAAATATATTGTCAAGTTTTCTTAGTGAATAATAATTTCATTTATGCCAATAATTATAAAAAAGGAGGTTTTAATATGAGTAATGAATTTAATAATTCCAAAACAAAAGAAAACTTAATGCTGGCTTTCGCAGGAGAGTCTCAGGCAAGAAACCGTTATACCTTTGCTGCATCCCAGGCAAAGGCTGCCAATTTACACGTTATTTCCGCAATTTTCGATTTTACGGCCTGTCAGGAAAAGGAACATGCAGAGGTTTTTTACAACCATCTTCATAATTTAGCAGGAGAAAACATCGAAATTACCGGCACATATCCCATTGACATTGCAGATTCTGTAATAAAGCTTTTAAGAATGGCAGAGCACAATGAATATGAAGAGCACGACTCCGTTTATAAGAGCTTTGGCGATGTAGCAAAAGAAGAGGGGTTCCCGGTAGTTGCTGCTTCATTTTATCAGATTGCAGAAATTGAAAAGGCTCACGGCGACCGCTTCGGATACTACGCTGACCTTATGGAGAAAAATCAGCTCTTCATATCGGATATTGATTGCCACTGGATGTGTCTTAACTGCGGAAATATTATTTCCGGCAAAAAGGCTCCTGATATGTGTCCCGTGTGCAAACACGACCAGGGATTTTATATACGCCTTGAGCTTTCTCCCTATACTTCTAAAGAATCTATAAACAAATAAAAGGATAGCTTAGCTATCCTTTTATTATTGTGATTTCAGAAATAAGTCTGTCTACATCTTCTTTTCCCGGGACATTAGTTCCTTCTTTTTCGCAAGCGGCAGAGCCTGAAGCAATAGCCGTTTTAAGAATTTCTTCTTTTCTGAGTCCTTTTGATATTGCTGCAATAAATCCTGCAACCATACTGTCCCCTGCTCCGATTGTAGAAATCATTTTTATCTTTGGTGCATTGCCGAAAAATATGCCTTCGTCAGCACACAAGAGAGCTCCTTTTTCACCAAGGGAAACCAAAACGTTGGCTATTCCCATATTTTTAAGCTCTTCCGCAGCATTCTTTACTGAACTGTATTCCAAATCCGAAATATTGGTATATTCAAAAATTTCTTCCTCATTCGGTTTTATTAAAAAAGGCTTAATTTTTAATATATCCTCTTTATTAAATGATTTGGAGTCAACAACTATCTTCGCTCCTTTATCTTTAAGTTCCGAGAGAAACTCCGTAACTAAAGACGAAGAAATCCCCAAAGGGAGCCTTCCTGACATGACTATAACCGTATTTTCACCCATGCACTGAAGTATCATTTCCTTAAGCTTAAGAAAAACTTTTTCATCAGCCCGAAACCCTTCAAAACTTATTCTGGTTTCTTTATTGCCACTATGCAATGTAATATTTTCCCTTATGGCTCCTTTTATAAAAATTTCTTTGTGGGAAATATTCTCTGCTTCAAGCATATTTAAAAATTCGTCCCCGTTGTCTTTTCCTATAAGTAAAATATTTTCTGTTTTTACTCCGAAAGAACTTAATGCCTTAGATACATTTATTCCCTTTCCACCCGCATCACGGCTGGTAACCTTAAAAAGGTTTTCGGCAAAAGGAATAAAATTCTCTCCGGTGCAGTGAACATCAAATGCCGGATTTAATGTTAATGTTATAACTTTCATTTTAACTTCTCTGCAAGCTCAATGGATTTTTTGATTAAAATATCTTCCGCATCGGGAGTAAGGCAGCAGTGAAAACACAAATCTGTCTCGTAGAGCATGTCCTTTTCTTTATCAAACATTCTCTTTGAAGGAACATAACCCAAGTAGCTATTGGAATTCTCAACAACAAAGCATTTCTCAAAAGGAGAACCCTCTTTAATAGCAAGTCCTATTTCAAGGAAAATTTCACCGGGAAGAACATGGATACATACATCACCTATTTTTATGCACTGCATATATAAGTCCACCGTGTCGGTTTTGTTGTTTTCTATGTACCATTTGTAGTTTCTTGCTCTGAAATGTTTGGTAGGAAGGTCGCTGTTTATAAGCTTATCATATTCTTTTTGAGCCGTCTCTTTGTCAGGAACTCTCTTTTTAAATGTAACAAGCTCCTTTATAACCTTTATTCCGCCCTTGACAGAGCCGTCAGCATTATCGATAATTTTAATGGCCGCCTCTGCAAGGTCCTTGCCTACTACTTTGTGGTAGTTTGTATAGTCTTTGTTTTTTGTTCTGTCATGGTCAACGCAGTTTATATCTCCGCATGTTCCAAGGAGCATAACACTCACAAAATCCCTGCCGTATTTATCCTTTAAGTTGTCGCTTAACGCCGAAGTAAAATCTCCGCTGTAATGACCTGTTACACAGGTGTTATCCTGATGCAAGGGAAAACTTGAAATACATCCAATGGGCTTTTGATTTTCGTCCTTGAATGTCATAACGGTATAGGTATCGTCTTCAGGACCCAACTTTTCTATCTCTTTTTCAAAATCGGAAATCCATGTATAGTACTTTCCGTCAAGACCTATGGAAAGTCTGTTATGAGTGTGTCCTGGAACCTTTACTGTATCAAAGCTTACAGAAACCTCTTTAAGGCGTTTATAAGCAAGAATAACTGCATCTGCAGTGAGACGGTAGCAAACGTCTTTATATTCCTTATCAGCATAGCAATCTATTTCAGGTGCATCGCTTATAGAAGCCCCCTTGTGAGTATGGTTTGAGGAAATACAAACCCTGTCTTTCTCAATTCCGGTATATTTAAAAATCCTTTCCGTTACAATATCATGCATATCCTCAGGAATGGTGCACGAATCTATACAAACAATCGCTGCAACTTCGCCCCCATCTTCTAAAACTACGGCTCTGGCATATAAATCTTCGCCCACATCGCAACCATAGTGCTCGCTATAATATCCCCATATAAAATCTCCCAAGGGAGGTGTAATATTAGTTTCATAAAATGCCGCTCTCATACCAATCTCTCCTTAATTTATTTTCCTTTTAAGCGTACCACATTAAGGATAAAAAGTCAATATTTTTCACTCCTCAAAAGTATTTTTCACATTTTTCATAAAGTCTGCAATCTTTATTTTCTGAGGACATTTTTCCTCGCATACCCTGCATGTTATACAATCAGATGCTTTGCCAAAGGAAGTACTTGTTCTTTCGTACTCGTCTTTAACTTTGGAAAAATCCACATTTTCCTTTTCCAAGGCTTTATTGTAAAGAGAAAAATAATCGGGAATTAAAATATTTTGGGGGCAATTTTCCACACAGTATCTGCATGAAGTACAAGGAACATTAACTGATGCTTTTATAACATCTCCCACGGATAAGCAAAGCTTGAATTCCTCCTCTTTCAAAGGATTGAAATTTCCCATAAAGCTTATATTATCTTCCATCTGCGCCAAATTGCTCATTCCGCTTAAAACCATAATTACTCCCTCTAAACTTGCCGCAAACCTTAATGCCCAGGAAGCAACTGACATATTTTCATCTCTATCAAAAAACATTTTTTTCGCCTTGGCGGGAACATTGGCCAACGCTCCACCCTTAACCGGCTCCATAACTATAATTTCCTTGCCATGCCGTCTTGCCACCTCATAGCACTCTCTCGATTTTACATTTTCGCTTTCCCAATCCAAGTAATTTATCTGAAGCTGAACAAAGGAAACCTCCGGATGCTCTGTAAGTATTTTTTCCAAAAGTTCGGGACCGTCGTGGAATGAAAATCCCATTTTTCTTACGAGCTTTTCTGCAAGCTTTTCTTTCACAAATTGGAAAGTTTCAAGCTCTGTTGCAAGAGAGTAAAATTTTTCATTTAAGGCATGAACAAGATAGTAGTCAAAATATCCCGCCCCTGTTTTTTCAAGCTGCTCAGAAAAAATCCTTTCCATATCCTCCTTTTTGGTCAATAACATTGTAGGCATCTTCGTAGCAAGAATAAAGCTTTCTCTGGGATAACGGTCAACCAAAACCTTTTTCACAAGCCTTTCGCTTTCATAGTTATGATAAAGATAGGCTGTATCAAAATAGGTAAATCCGTGGTCCATAAACATATCAACCATCTTTTCAACCTGAGGATAGTCAAAGCTTTTCTGGTCATTTTTATCTAAAAGCGGAAATCGCATACATCCTAAACCGAGTTTTTTCATATTTTTAAGCCTCCTTTAAATTAAGTTATCTACACTATAACACAAATTCTTTTTTGTGTAAATAAAAAACGGAACAATTAACCCTTGTTCCGTTTTTATTATTTATTTTTTATCAGAAGTCGCAGGATTATCAAGTAGCTTTCCGTCCTCGGTAAACCTCGACCCGTGGCAGGGACAATCCCACGTACGCTCTTCCTTGTTATATTTAAGTGCACATCCTAAATGCGGACACCTGGGTACCGTGGGTGTTAAAAGTCCCTTCGCTGATTCCAATATATTTACCGCCAACTGGAGATGGAACATGTTTCTTGCTGGAGTATATAGCTCTTCAAAATCACTTTTTATTCCCTTTATCATATCACTTAACATAATAGCTGAAACCATAGATGATGTAACTCCCCATTTATTAAAGCCTGTTGCTACATAGAGGGCTTTTGTTCCTTTTGAATATCTGCCTATATAAGGAATTGAATCTAAGGTCATGCAGTCCTGGGTTGCCCATCTTGTAACTTCTTTTGCTTCGGGATAATATTTTTCTTTTACCCTATCAAGTTCCCTGAAGCTACCGCCATGCTTGCCTGTCTTATGACTTCCGCCAAGGAGTAAAAGCAAGTCCTTATGGCTTCTGAAAGAAAGTCCATCCTTAGCTTCGTCAACATACATACCTTTGATTTTTCCTGCATTTTCAAGCGCCAGTGCATAAGTCCTGTGCTGGTACATTTTAATAAAATATCCCCCATGTTTATTTATAAATGGAAAGTGTGTTGCCACAATAATGTTCTTTGCTTCTATCCTTCCCCTGTTCGTAACAGCCTGTCCCGGCTTTAATTCAAGAACTTTGGTGTTTTCGTATACCTTCAAATCCTTTGATAGAGTATAAGCAAATTTCAATGGGTGGAATTTACCTTGATTTTCTATTTTCACAGCTCCTGCAACAGAAAAAGGTAATTCCGTTTTTTTAGTAAATTCAGCATCACAGCCGATTTTTTCGAGAGCTCTAACCTCGTTTTCTATCTTTTCACTGTTATCCATAGAATAAACGAAAGAGGTAGCGTATTCAAAATCAACATCTAAATCTTTTGCAAGACTTGTAATTTTATCCAAAGCGCTTTTCTGACTTTTATAATAAAGATATGCTTTTTCCTCTCCGTATTTTTTAATTATCTTATCATATATAAGTCCGTGCTGATAAGTGATTTTTGCGGTAGTTCCGCTTGTTACCCCACTTAAAATTTTATATGCTTCCACTAATACACAGTCAATTCCCGCATTTTTCAGAGTATATGCAGTAAAAACCCCAGAAAGTCCTCCTCCTATAACCAAAACATCAGTTTTTATATCTCCGTTAAGACTCTCAAATTCTTGTCTTTTTATATCTTTGTTCCATATAGATTCCATAATTTCACCTCTTATTTATTATTTCAAAATAGTTAAGAAGAATACTAAATTTTCTCTCCTTAAAAAGATGAATAGCATCTGTTTAATAGTTTAAAAATAAAGAAAACTGTAAAAGGAGGTAAAATTATATGTTTAAACACGAAAAAATGCTTTTTCATCCCGTAGAGGTAGAAAGACCAAACCCACAATATGCCGTATTGCTTCAGGAACAACTGGGCGGCGGAAACGGTGAACTTAAAGCAGCTATGCAATATATGTCACAGAGTTTTCGTATAAAAGACCCTGAAATCAAGGATTTATTCCTTGACATCGCAGCAGAAGAATTAGGCCACATGGAAATGATTGCCCAGACCATAAATTTTCTTAACGGCCATGATGTGGAAGCATCAAAGGTAGCGGCAGGAGAAATTCAATCCCATGTTATCTTGGGGTTGAATCCCGGGCTTATAAACGCTTCAGGTTACTCCTGGACATCTGATTACGTCACAGTAACCGGAGATTTATGTGCTGATCTTTTGAGTAATATAGCATCTGAACAAAGGGCAAAAGTTGTATATGAATATCTCTATCGCCAGATAGATGACAAAAAAGTAAAGGAAACCATTGATTTTCTTTTAAACAGAGAGGAAGCTCACAACCAGATGTTCCGTGACGCCTTTAATAAGGTGCAAAATAGCGGTTCTAACAGGGATTTCGGAACAACTAAAGCAGCAAGAATGTATTTTTCAATGTCTGACCCGGGGCCTAATGCATTTGCAAATAGTGAAACCAGCGCGCCCAAATTCAGTAATTAACGGTTTAAGATTAATAGAAAATCAAAATAAAACAGACACCCTTGGTGTCTGTTTTATTTTGGAAGATCCGAATGGTTCAGATGCCACTCAAAACCGACTCGAAATCAGTTTGCGGTAATTCCGGCACGTGGGTTCGAATCCCACCCACTCCGCAATTCTACGAGTTTTTTGTTTTTCTAAAAAAACTCGTTTTCATTTAGAAACATATTAACCTAATATCAAAGGGTAATTATTGGTCCATTTTTCTTCTGCACCATGATTTTTCTTCACACTTGGGACATCTAAGGCGTCTTGTTGTCAAAGTGTGCACGCCCAGAATATACGCCTTGAAAGTTGGTTTGAATGTATGTCCGCATTTTCTGCATTCATAAACGCCTGTTTCATAGTCAACCTTTGCGGCATAGAAAATTGCAATCAGAACTAAAACTGCAGAAACTGCCGTAAGTGTAATTGCAATTGCAGGAGTTATGATTTCCTCTTCCGCAAGAATAGAACTTATAGCAAGCAAAGTGATACTAATCACTACACCGATAACTGATAATATTATTTTTCTTTTATTGTTCATTTTACCACCTCTTAGGCACTCGAGAACTGAACCCCTTATGCCTTAAATTTGTTAAATTTCAATCTTTTCAATTTGGCGTCCTCGTAAGGCGACAGCCTAACTTCGTCCTTCGCATTAAAAATATTATAAATTTTCCTGCATTTAAGGTCGAAGAGTTTTAAAGTAATAAATTTTGTTTTAGATAAAGAAATTTCAAGAATAATACTTTCGTATATTCGCAGAAATTTCTGCAATATTAAGCGAAATTTATATTTTAAAACCATAAGGTGTTCAATTTTCGAGTGCCCAAGTCCAATCAATAATACCGCCAAACTCCTTTACATTGGTGTAGCCGAGTTTTGCCAGGCTTTCAGATGCGATTTTGCTTCGTCTGCCGCTGCGGCAATATACTAAAATCTGTGCATCCTTGTCGGGTAGCATTTCTTCTGCCTTGTTTTCAATTTCTGTGTACGGAATCAGGATTGCTCCCGGGATATGTCCCTCGTCAAATTCATCCTGTTCTCTTGTGTCTAAAATGATATGTTCTTCGCCTGAATCCATTATCTTTTTGGCTTCCTCTGCCTTAATTTGTTGATACATCGTTTTTTCTCCTTTTTCAGCTATTATTATTGATGTGGGTCCATCCGCTCCGCCGATTATTCCAATACTTGTAGCATCTCCGCAGGCGGTAAGAATGATGCAGAGAATAGTTGATATAATGCATAATATTTTTTTCATAAACTTCACCTTTAAATTTTTACTTCAAACAACCCATGTATATTGCAGTAATAGTAAAGCTTACCACCGTACATTTTAGGGAATCTTACTGTCGCATCCTGTTCGGGATATAATCTTACGGTAAGCACTCTGTCGAACCTTACATAGGATACGAAACCGATATAATGTTCCTTTGTCATTTCGTGATTAAACTCAATATAAAAATCATCTTCAATTTCAGAAACATTGGTTGTGTGCTCACCATCTGCCGAAACTGCCGTTAAAGCTTCAAGCTGTTTTCCGCAACACACAACCTGACCGTTGCCTGTTCCTTGCAAAAAGCTTCCGCAATGGGGACAGACATAAAATTTTGTTCTTTTCATATTATTAGCACTCTCCAAATTCTGTTCCAGGTCGCCTGACAAAATTGTTTTTTCACTCACGCCGAGAATATCAGCCAATGCTGACAGAGTTGATACATCAGGGAATCCGTGTCCCGTCTCCCATTTTGAAACTGTTTTTGGCACAATCCCTAATTTATCGGCAACCTCTTTTTGTGTCATTCCTTTGGCTTTTCTTAAATCGCAAAGGAGTTTTCCGTTTTTACTTAAATTCATAACACATACCTCCGCAATTTAAGTATAAAGCAGTAATATGAATTAAACAATCCACTATCCGTTGACTATCGAATCATATATCATCACAAGACCACTACTTAGCATAGCCCCGCCGACAATATCAGAAAACCAGTGCACGCCCGAAACAAGTCTTCCAATCACCATAAAGACAATAAAAGCGGTAATAATAAAGGCAACACACCGTCTGAATATACTGTTTTTGATGCGGGTATTAAACTGCATAATAGCCGTTGTCATAACACACATTACAAGCATAGTCGTTGATGATGGATAGGACGCTTCTAAATATCCGTTTATAAGTATTGGTCTGTAATTTACAACGAGCATCTCAAAAAAGATGTACGCCGCCATCACAATAATATAGAATCCTCCAAGCGTGAGGATGCTGAAATCAACCTTAAAAAGATTTTTTCTTTTGATCCACTCACAAAGTCCGAGTATGCCAAACCCCATTATAAAACATATCGGAACAAGACCAAGCCAATCCGTAATGATGTAGAGTGACATATGCACTCCTGTGATGTTGTGAATCATTTTATTAAGTGTTGCAAAACCGACACTTGAACCCCCAGGTCCAATTACTCGCACATCGACAAAGTGAAGTGCTACCGTCCAAAGGACAAACAATGCGAGTAGACCTACTCCAATGTAAAACTTTTTTCTTTTCATTTTTTAAAACCTCCCTGTTTTGTATTTAACTCTCGCCTGAGTACACTCTACAAGAAAGTATTAAAAATCTCAAGAATCGCACCGTCACACGGACGGCACTTTCCGTATCATTGCCATTTTACGAGCATTAACACCTTTATTATCAGGAATATGAACAGAAAAGCTCCTGCATAGGGTTGCGAGCTTACGATAAACAAAAGCACCGAGACGGCATTTAATATAAGCGATATTTTTTCCTTGTTTCTAAGCCAAAATACTTTTTGGCAGTTTTGCAGAGCAAGCGTCAAAATCCCATATACTATAATGCTGATTACAATAGAATTATACACTATTTTTAGGTATTGTGCAATTCCATTTAATAACAAAAGCGAAACTCCCTGTACGGTTTCCTGAGCTTTTTGCCCGAAGAACGGCAGAAAAAAGAACATCAAAACACTTATGTCTAAAAGACCAAAAACAAGACTTTTTAACTGCTTTTCTTTTTGTTTATTATCTTCTTCTGCAATACTTAAAACTTCGTCACTTGATAAGAGTTCATCTATTGTCACCGAGAAAAATTTCGCTATCTCTTTTAAAGAATCTATGCTCGGATATCCTCTGCCTGACTCCCACTTTGAAATCGCAGTTCGGGACACATAGAGAGCTTCCGCCAACTCTTCCTGCGTATGTCCTTTGTTTTTTCTTAATTCCTGTAATTTTTCATTAAATTCCATAATAAACTCACTTTCTGAAACTTTTATACCCATCATTGCAAACCTTTATAATTTTGTCTGCAGCACCTTTTGCACCTGAAGAGTTTTTAAACCCTTCAGCAATCTTCTTGGCATGTTCTTTATAGGTGCTATCGCTGAAAATTTTATTAATTGCACTCAAAACTAAAACACCGTCTGATTTATCAAGTTTAATGCCTGAACCAAGCTGAGAAACTCGCTCGGCAACACCTTTTTGTTCTGATGTTTGCGGTAGCATAACAAGCGGAACTTCAAAATATAAGCTTTCGCTGACACTATTCATTCCGCAATGTGACACAAACACATCTGCTTTTTCTAAAACAGCAATTTGGTCAACATGTGAAAAAATTGATATATTTTCAGGAAGTTTTCCAAAGTCCTCCACAGACACCAAGTTACCAACAGACATAATTACTTGATAATCTGTATTTGCTAAAGCTGATATACAAGCTTTGTAAAAAGGCATCATGTCATTATTGACAGTCCCCATGGATATATAAATCAGTTTGTCCCTCTTTTTCGCTATTTTCTCGATTGCAGGACGAATTGAAGGTCCCACAAATGCGAACTTTTCCGAAAAAGTTTCTGAACAAGGTTGAAATTCTGGAGAGGTATAGACAATAGTATGGGTGTTATCATCATTACCGATAATATCAAGGATATTATTAACAGGATACCCCTTATCCTTTAATCGTTTGACCTGTTTTGATGTTTTTGGCATTGCGAAAAGCATCTTAAACAAATCTCCGAGACCTTGTTTAATAATCTTTGCCGAGTGCTGATTAAAGGCAAAAGTTGTTGTTGAAGAAACAAAAGGAATGCCAAGCTTTAATGCAACCGCTTTTCCCCATAGTGCCATGGAATCTGCAACAATTAAGTCAGGCTTAAGTTCCGCCATTTCCCTACAAACCTTGTCATCAAGAGCCAATGTGGTATCTACAAGTATTTTTGTAGAGAATGCCAGGTCTTTTCCTACACGGGTAGCATCTTTGGCACTAAGCTTTTGCTCCATATCATAATCGTCACAGGATATAAATGTTGCACCTGTCGACTCGATTTTTTCACGCATAATGTTGTATGAATAATACCAAACCTCGTGCCCACGGGAAACTAATTCCCGAACAACACCCAAAGTGGGGTTAATATGTCCGTGCGCAGGAATACAAAAGAAAACTATTTTACTCATATTTTTATTCCTCTATTTCAGAAAAAACTTGTTTGATAGTATCTTGTTGCTTTGCTTTCGGAAGAATTGCTATTCCTCTCTGGGTGTCACCGAGAACCAAAATCTCATCTCCCGGCTGAAAATCAAACATCTCCCTTGCTTCTTTAGGAATAACAAACTGTCCCTTTTCACCGATTTTGACCATCCATGCATATTTTCCATGGCGTATATTCATTTTTGTTCCTCCTTAGTATGATTGGTATGAATAATCATACCATAAATTTATATACATGTCAATAGCATGAGAATCTTTTTGGGCAAAAACAAAAGATGTGGCCGTAGCCACACCTTCACTTATTATTTGGTTTCATCAAGCGACCAACCGTGGTCTCCATGATAAATCATCTGCTTTGTCATACCGCCATCAATACAAATGTTTTCTCCTGTAATAAATCCCGACATATCAGAGCAAAGATAAAGTACCATATTTGCTATATCAAGAGGATTGCCCACTCTTCCTGCAGGTTGCTGAACGGCATCTGCACCACTGTATTCTGCATACGATGTATCAATCCAACCTGGCGAGATAGAATTAACTCTGACCTTGCCCGAAAGACTTACTGAAAGTGCATGAGTAAGCGCCGAAATTCCACCTTTTGCGGCGGTATAGCTCTCCGTCTGTGGCTGACTCATTCGGTCTCTTGAGGACGATATATTTATGATGCTTGCCCCCTCACTAAAATAGGACGCAAAAAGTTTTGAAAGATAAAACGGCGCAGTAACGCCTACTTTTAGTGCATATTCAAAGTCCTCATAGGTTCCGTTTTCTATTCCGCACATTTTGGGTGCTGCATTGTTGATAAGAAAATCAACCTTTCCAAAGTCCTTGATTACTTTGTCTGCAAAGAATTCCAAAGCATTTTTGTCTGCGAGGTCGCCTACAAAATAGTTATTTTCTTGAATATCTATTATTGCAACTTTTGCCCCTGCTTTTTCAAATTCTTCTGCAATACATTTACCTATGCCCTGAGCACCGCCTGTGACAACGGCAACTTTATTCTTAAAATCAAACATTTATTTTCCCTCCGCAAATTCAAGGTTAAATCCATTTCTTAGACCAGTTAAATAAGTTTTCATACATCACACCTTCTTGATTTCCCGATTTTTCGCGCGATACTCCATCTTTGCTCCCGTGAGTTGGACTTGACTTAAAGCTGCGGAGATTTTGCATAAAAATCTCCTATGACCAACGACATTTTCGCTCAGAAACATAGTCGTCTCGCTACACTGTCGTTTGCGATACTCCCTGTTTCTTCCGAATTTTCCCTTCCTCTCCC
>JBGVKY010000025.1:0-100039 GCA_045123995.1 Clostridia bacterium | reverse complement strand
AGCAGTTTTGGGTTAGGAATTTTTCGTCTTAGAGAAGTCATAAAAAATGCAGTCATACTGGCGTATGTCTGCATTTTTTTGCGCACTATCAGCGGAAAATAACAAGCCAAAACCGACTTCTCCCTAAGGAGTACCGCCGTTTGGGTGTGCTTTTTGCTTTTTTATTTCAGCATACTGCTTTGATTTATAATGGTCGAAGAATACATAAAAAGTACATCTGCATAAGAAAACTCCACAAAGTTGCCAAGCAACGAAGGATTAACATAACGGGTGTCCACAACCGTAATTTTTTCATAGCTTCCCAAAAGCAGAGGAATCAGGCTTGAGCCGAAAGAATCACGGAATACCACAAGATGGCTTTTATCTTTAACCAAAGGATTGTCTATGGTGAGTATCGCCGTAGCTCCTCCTAAATAAACCTCGTAGGGATCGGCACTTTCAAGCTCCTTTAGGCTATAAACCTCTGCCTTTTCGGGGGTTCCAGAATCAAAACTTGTAACCACTGCACTTTCGGTATATTCCGATTTAAGGAGAGTGATCTCATCTTTTGTTCCGTAAAATCCCATTTGTCCTGCGTAGACTCCATAAAAATCATTTTTTACAGTTTCCTTTTCAAAACTCCCTTTAAGTTCCTTACCCATGGCATTTAAAATTTTTTCTGCCACAGGTATAATCTCCTCCTGCTTCCAGTGGGAGTCTGTCTTATAGTAAGAGTCCTTTGTGAGAAGATTTGATATTTTTATATATTCTGCAAAAGGAACCTTTGTGAAAAAGCTTTCTTCAAAGCTTTCATAGTCAATGGAAAGCTTGTCCCCTGCCAAAAATTTTCCTTTGTCAGGAATGACCGAAAGATATATCTTTACATCTTTATCTTTTAAGTATTTTTCGTAAATATCTTTGATTTTTTCTGCCGTTTCTTCCTTTTTAAGGGGATTTTCGGGATATTCAATCTTTGAAATATGCCCGTCTTTAATATAAAGGTCATTTGTATCTTCCATGTTGAAAATATACAATGCTGAACCATTTTTAATTTTTCTCCATAAGTCCCTTTTATAAAAGTTATCCGTAGCATAAAGCTCAAACTTTTCGGAAAATTCCCCGGAAAAAACAGTTTCTTTTGATATTTCCGGAAACTTTTCAAGAGCACGGCGCTCACTTTCGGAATATCTGTCCTTTTTTGAAAAAACAGAAAAGAGGCTTAAAGAAAGAATTACCACGGAGAAAAGCGCAACCATTATTACATTTTTATATTTTTCTTTCATGCTATCACCTCAGAATCTGAAATACAAAAAGGGATTGAAGCTTCCGTCCACTAAGTAAGATACAGAAAGCACAAACAGGAATAAAAGAAGCAAGGGTTCTAAAACAAACGAAACTTTTTTATATTTAGAGGAAAATATAATTGCCAGTTTTTTGATAAGAGGTGTACTACCCACTATACCAAGCAGAAAAAGGACTCCGTAGCTTTTAAGGTAGTATAAAGTTTCGGTATTTAAAAAGGGCAGATTTCCGACACCGAAAAGAGCCGCTATCTCACGCCCTGCCGTTTTTACATCCGGAGCAGAGAAAAGCACAAAGCTGGTTATTATAACAAAGAAAACATATAAATGAGAAATAACCTTTCTTCCCTTTAATAACCTTCCCAGAAAAAGCTTTTCAAGAGCCAGAAAGAGAGCAAAGTAAAGCCCCCATAAAACAAAGTTCCACGCCGCTCCGTGCCACAGACCTGTAAGCATCCAGACGGTTAAAATATTAAAAATCCACTTAGATGCACTAACCCTGTTTCCTCCCATGGGAATATACACATAGTCACGGAACCAGGAGCCCAGGGACATGTGCCACCGTCTCCAGAATTCTGTCACACTTTTTGATATAAAAGGATAGTTGAAGTTTTCCATGAATGTAAAACCGAAAATATGTCCAAGGCCTATTGCCATGTCGCTGTAACCTGAAAAATCAAAGTAAAGCTGAAGCGTTATGCTTATTGCATACATCCACAGAAAAACAAAGGTTTTTTCAGAGGTTGTCCCATATATATCTGCCACTTCACCAAGAACATTGGCTATAAGGACTTTTTTGGAAAGACCTATAACAAACTGCCTTATTCCCAATGCAGCTTTATCGAAGGAATGACTTCTTTTCGGAAGCTCCCTCATTATATCCTGATACCTTACGATGGGCCCTGCAATAAGCTGGGGGAACATGGAAATATAAAGTGCCAGGCTTATAAAGTTTTTCTGAGCAGGAACGCTTCCTCTTTTAACATCTATCATATAGCTTAAAAGCTGAAAGGTGTAAAAGCTTATACCTATAGGAAGAGCAATATTCAGTAACGGAAGATTTGATGAGAAAACCCCGTTTATACTGCCAATTATAAAGTCATAATACTTAAAAAAACCTAGCGCCCCAAGGCTTACAACAACCGATAGCAGAAAGTATACATTCCCAAAAGGTCGGTCTTTATATTTTTCCGTTCCCAGAGCTAAAAAATAGCAAAGTGTAATGGATGCCATCATGAGAAAAATATACAAAGGTTCACCCCAGCTGTAGAACAACAAGCTGAATAATAAAAGGCACAGATTTTTAAGTCTAAAGGGTAATATAAAATAAAGAATCAATACCGCCGGGAGAAAGTAAAACAAAAAAGGAATTCCCGAAAACAGCATTTTATCACCTCGTTATATAAATTAAGGGAGGTTTTACCCTCCCCTTTTATTATTCTGCTACTTCAGGATTTTCCTGTTCCATGGAAAGAGGGCTCATTAAAAAGAACACCAGATTTCCGCTTTTTGCTGTGTGCATTTCATCAGCACTTACACAGACATTCCATCTTAAGTTTGCGTTAGCTTCAAGCATAGAAACGAATTCATCCACGTTGGCATCTTCACCTAAAGAGAAGATATATCCTATAAAGGGAATGGAACCAATCATGGGTCCGAAAATTGCACCACTTTCGAAACCTCTGATTTCATCTGCATCAAAACCTGCAAGATAGCCCTCTTCAATTTCAACTGTCATGGGCATAAACTCTATTACTTCGTTTCCCGCAAGCTTTTCTGCAATAGCCAAAGGCTCGGTTTCATTCTTGGCAATCTCCAAAAATTCAGCTTTAAGAGTTTCGCCTACAGTAAGATTTGTCTTTTTTTCTGAACATCCGGCAAATGCCAGCATCACAGCCATAACCAATAAGATAGATACTATTTTTTTCATATTAAAATTCCTTTCTTTATTGTAGTCCAATAATAATACAACGGGGACTTAAAAAAAGTTGCAAATATTTTTTTAGTACTTCACGTAATTTCTGGGATTCTGGGGCACGTTATTGAGCCTCACTTCAAAGTGAAGATGAGGGCCTGTTGAATTTCCAGTAGAGCCCATGTCAGAAATCAGATCTCCCTGCGCCACCTGATCTCCTACCTTTACATGGAGCTTAGAACAGTGGGCGTAGTATGTTACATATCCGTTTTTGTGATTTATCTGCACAAGATATCCGTATCCCCCCATCCATCCGGCATATATAACCTCACCGCCATCTGATGCATATATGGGCGTTCCCATAGGAGAGCCTATATCAATGCCGTTATGCATTCTTCCCCATCTGGGCCCAAAGGGTGAAGTCAAATATCCTTCTGTGGGATTTATAAACTTGCCCATGGCGACTCCCTTGGGCAAAGGCTTTTTTCCTACCTTTATTATTTCATTTTCCATCACATTTATAGTGGTTTCCCAAGTGATTTTGGTATCAACTTCGTTTCCGTTTACTTTCGTGGTTGTATATTCAACATACTTTTCACCGCTTCTTCCGGGAGTAAGCACAAGGGTTTCCCCGATATAAAGTTCCTCATCATCAACATAAATAATTCCGTAGGGAACAACCTCGTAAAGACTTTTTTTAATTATTGTTTCCACGGGGAAAGAAGCTAAAATTTCCTTTGCCTCTTCTTTCTTTGAAAACTCTTCCTTTAGTATATACCTTTCTTCCACCTTTAATTCTCCTGAAAAATCCACAGATACAGCAAACTCTTCATGGTAAGGAGAAAGTATTTCCCTTTTTATTTCTTCTATATCCTCCAGGTTTTTAAGGCAAAATATTTCACTGCCTCCGATACTTACGGCATAAGCCTTTTCGTACCTCGGGTTATTTTTCTTGAAATTTTCAAAAGCTTCTTCTTTGGATGTAAGTCCCTCTCCCTCTGAAATAAAGAACTTTACTTCCGTGCTTTTTTCAAGGACACTTTTGCTCTCTTTACTTATGTATGCTGCTGCGTCAAGTGCTTCCTTTTCCGAGGCAAATGAGCC
The DNA here is from genome assembly GCA_045123995.1 of Clostridia bacterium. Lineage (GTDB taxonomy): Bacteria > Bacillota > Clostridia > CAKSNL01 > HGM11501 > HGM11501. The sequence goes on along the minus strand of JBGVKY010000025.1, from coordinate 95,740 downwards.
CACCTTCCGGTCTTTTATATAAAGATTATATCCGAAATCAAACCCTAACGCAGTCGTAACCGTAAATGCTGCAAGCAAAGACGTAAGCAAAAGGACAGAAAGCCTTTTGTTTATTTTTTTGTTGTTTTCGCAATTCATTTAATCACCTCTGACCTGCATTATTTTACCACACCGTAACATTTTTGTAAAGGCTTTTTTATATTTATGCCCCGAAACCCTTGATAATGCCAGGTTTTTTCGAAGTTTCTGTTTTTTTGTGTTTTTTCTTTTATTTTTGTTAGTTTTTCTTGACTTTCCCTAAAATATAGTGTATTATATATTTTAGAGTAGTATCCATATTTAAGCCCGAGGATAACTAAACCAATAAGGCTTATGGGGTTAGATACCCCTTGGCTTTAAGAAAGGAGTCTTTTTATGAAAATAGTTTTGTCTGATCTTGACGGAACCATTCTTAAAAGAGGCGAAAAAGCCTTAAACAGAAATGTTTTATCCGCCATAGAGCATATTCTTTCACAAAACGTTTACTTTGCTGTTGCTTCAGGCAGAACATACGTGGAGCTCAAACATTTTTTTGCTCCTTTCGAAAAAGACATTTTCTTTATAACAAACGACGGAGCCGAGACTATATATAAGGAAGAAACTTTACTTGATTTCCCAATAAAAGAAAGTTTTTCTTCCCCGTCTTACGCTCTTCACGGAAAATACATGACTTATCTCAAAACAAAAGACATCCCTTTGACCAGAAGTCTTTTAAGCCAGCAGCATGGTCACGTTATGAAGCTCGATAACGACTTCCCAGATGAACCCATTTACAAGATTACGGATTACGCCAAAATCAAGTATGATGTTCTTCCCCTTATATATAAGGACAATTCCATGAACGAATATATCGCTCATCCTGTAAATAAGGGAATAGCTGCAAAAATGCTTCTGGCGCATCTTAACATCCCCTTGGGTGAATCCTGTTCTTTCGGGGACAATTTTAACGATTTACCCCTTTTTAATGAAACCGGAGACAGCTTTGCAGTGGCGAATGCCCACCCCAAGGTGAAAAAAGCTGCAAAAAAAGTCTGCCGCGATTTCGAAACAGAAATTTTCAGATTGATTTAGAAAGGAGCTTACACATGTCTACTTATGTAAAAGAAACAGAAAGAAGTCCCAGAATAGGACGTCTTGTAGATAATCTCTTCGCTAAAATGCCCGAAATAGAGGCAGACCGTGCCTGCCTCCTTACGGAATCCTATAAGACGACCGAAGCTTTGCCTGCCATAGAAAGACGTTCCAAGGCTTTTTGCCATATTTTAGATAATATTCCCATCGTAATCCGCGACGAAGAGCTTATTGTAGGAAGTTCCACAAAGGCTTCAAGAGGATGTCAGACCTTCCCTGAATTTTCCTTTAAATGGCTCATCGACGAGTTTGAAACTTTAGAAACCAGAAAGGCAGATCCTTTCTATATTTCCGAAGAAACAAAATCCCGTCTCCGCGAAGCATATTCCTACTGGGAGGGCAAAACTACCAGCGACTTGGCTTCCGCTACAATGGCAATGCAGACTCATATCGCCATGGAGCATAACATTTTCACTCCCGGAAACTATTTTTATAACGGTGTAGGCCACGTTACAGTAAACTACGGTGAAATTCTCAAATCCGGACTCAGAGGAATTATCGAAAAAGCCGAAAAGGCCCTTTGCGATTCCTGTGTAGCAAAAGATGACTACATCACAAGAGCTTCATTCTTAAAATCCGTAATTGAAAGTGCAGAGGGGGCTATCCGCTATTCAAAGCGATATGCCGCCTTAGCCAAGGAAATGGCAGATAAAGAGGGTAACCTCCAGAGAAGGAACGAACTTTTGGATATAGCTTCTGCCTGCGAAACTTCCCTTGAATACGGAGCCAAGAGCTTCCGTGAAGCTTGTCAGGCATTCTGGTTTGTCCAGATGTTACTCCAGATTGAATCTTCAGGACATTCTATTTCCCCCGGCCGATTTGACCAGTATATGTATCCTTACTATAAAGCCGATATTGATAAAGGAATAATCACCCAGGAAAGTGCTCAGGAACTGATTGACTGTATCTGGGTTAAGTTAAATGACTTAAACAAAGTAAGAGATGCTGCCAGCGCAGAGGGCTTTGCAGGCTACAGCCTTTTCCAGAACTTAATTGCCGGTGGTCAGACAAAAGAGGGGCTTGATGCAACAAACGAGCTTTCTTATATGACTATCTATGCCACAAAGCACGTAGCACTTCCCCAGCCGTCTTTCTCTGTAAGAGTATGGAACGGAACTCCCCATGAATTTTTAATTGAGGCAGCTAAGCTCACAAGACTGGGTTATGGTCTTCCTGCCTACTATAATGATGAAGTTATAATTCCCTCTTTGATTTCGAGAGGTCTTACAACAGAAGATGCCCGTGACTACAACATTATAGGTTGCGTAGAACCCCAGAAGTCAGGTAAGACAGAAGGCTGGCACGACGCGGCATTCTTCAATATGTGCCGTGTTATGGAACTCACCTTCCGTAACGGCAGAGACAACGGAGTTTTAGTCGGTTTAGAGACCGGCGAGGTTGAATCCTTCAAAACCTATGAAGAATTCTTTACCGCATATAAAAAGCAGATGAGCTACGCTATACGCCTTATGGTAAATGCAGACAACGCCATTGATGTGGCTCACGCAAAAAGATGCCCCCTTCCCTTCTTATCTTCTATGATTGAAGACTGTATCGGCAGAGGAAAGTCAGTTCAGGAGGGTGGCGCAATTTACAACTTCACAGGTCCCCAGGGCTTCGGTATAGCAAATATGGCTGACGCTTGTTACGCCATCAAGAAACTGGTATTCGAAGAAAAGAAATTTACTTTGAAAGACTTTAAGGATGCCATGGACGACAACTTCGGCATGGGCACTTCCGACGAGGAAGCTACACACCTTACCACAGAAATTGTCCGTCAGTTGATGTCTTCAGGCATGAACGTTACAGATCAGCAGATTGCCGATATTTTCAAAAAAGCAAAGGGCACATCAAACGGAAAATACGCTTCCTTACTTGAAGCAATAGAAAGCCTTCCTAAATTCGGTAACGACAACAAGGAAGTTGACCTTATCGCCAGAGAGGTTGCCTATACCTACACCAAGCCCATGGAGAAGCACAAAAATCCCAGAGGCGGATCTTTCCAGGCAGGTCTTTATCCCGTATCTGCCAACGTTCCTTTAGGTGCTCAGACCGGCGCAACCCCCGACGGAAGACTTGCATATACCCCTGTGGCTGACGGAGTTTCTCCCTGCGCAGGTCGTGATGTTAAGGGTCCCACAGCTTCAGCAAACTCTGTAGCAAGACTTGACCACTTCATTGCTTCCAACGGAACACTCTTTAACATGAAGTTCCATCCCTCTGCCTTAAAGGGACAGAGCGGACTTGAAAGCTTTGTAGCCCTTGTAAGAGGATACTTCGACCAGAAGGGAAGCCACATGCAGTTTAATGTGGTAAGCCGCGAAACACTCCGTGACGCTCAGGCTCATCCCGAAAACTATAAGAATCTGGTTGTAAGAGTTGCAGGTTACAGTGCACTTTTCACTACTTTATCAAAATCTTTACAGGACGATATTATTGCCCGTACAGAACAAGGTGGTTTCTAATGAACATTTATGACGTAAAAGGTAGAATTTTTGATATACAGAAATTCTCCGTTCATGACGGCCCCGGTGTCCGCACCATTGTTTTCTTAAAAGGCTGTGCCTTAAGATGTAAATGGTGCTGTAATCCGGAAAGCCAGTCTTTCGAAATTCAGAATATGACCTTAGCAGGAAAAACAAAGGTTATGGGTCGTGACGTTACCGTAAGGGAAGTTATTGACGAAGTCTTAAAGGACAGAGTCTACTTCAGAAGGAGTGGTGGCGGCCTCACCTTATCAGGAGGAGAAAGCCTGCTTCAGGCAGACTTTGCGGCAGCGCTTTTAGCCGCAGCAAAAGAAAACGGTTTAAACACAGCTTTGGAATCCACGGGCTTTGCCAAGTTTGAAACCATTGCAAAGCTTCTCCCCCATCTCGACTACTATCTGATGGATATAAAGCATATGAATTCTGAAAAACACAAAGCTTTTACAACTCAGCCCAATGAGCTTATTTTGGAAAATGCTCCAAAAATAGCCGAGAGAGTAAACCTAACGGTGAGAGTTCCTGTAATTCCCGGATTCAACAATACTCCCGAAGAAATAAGGGACATTGCCCGATTCGCCAAGACTCTTAAAAATGTAGAGGAAATCCACCTTTTACCCTATCACCGTCTTGGTGCCGACAAGTACAAAGGTCTTGGAAGAACCTATGAACTGGAAAATATAACACCTCTTACCGAGGAAGATTTACTTCCTTTGAAAGCGGTGGCTGAAATTGAAGGCTTAAGATGTCAAATCGGCGGCTGAGAAAGGACTGATAACATGGATGCAATTTTCGACAAAGCAAGAATCGTCCAGGAACTTGTTCCCGGAAAACAGATAACACTTGCCCACATAATAGCAAATCCCGACGAAATTTTATATCAGAAACTGGGGCTTGATACTTCCATAGATTATAACCAAAGCGCCATTGGCATAATGACCGTATCCCCTGCCGAAACAGTAATTATCTGCGGAGATATTGCAATCAAGGCATCAGGTGCGGAACTTGGTTTTGTTGACCGTTTCAGCGGAACCTTGATTATAACTGGAACAGTTTCGTCCGTTGAAGAATCTTTAAGGGCTATTTGCGAATATACAAAGGAAACCTTAGGCTATGAGGTTTGTAAGATTACCAAGACATGATTAAAAGAAAGCACAAAAGGTTGCTCTTGATAGGAAGGAGTGAGGCTGGAAAGACCACCCTCACCCAGGCTCTCAAGGGCGAGGCAATAGGATATGCCAAAACACAATCGGTTTCAATGGACGATTTATTGATAGACACCCCGGGGGAATACATACAGACCAGAAACTTAGGAACCGCTCTTGCTATTTATTCCTACGAGGCGGATATAATAGGACTTTTGCTTTCTGCTACCGAACCCTATTCTTTATACAGTCCCTGTATTACATGTATGACCCCGAAAGAGGTTATCGGGATAGTAACAAAGATAGACACAGAAAACGCCAACGTAAAAAGAGCCGAAAACTGGCTCAGACTAGCCGGTTGTAAAAAAATATTTTTTGTTAATTCCCACGCAAGCCAGGGAATAGCTGAACTCAGGGATTATTTAGGCTGGAACACAGAAAACAACAAATCCACAGAAAAAAAGTAAAAAAAACAACATTTTCTATTGACAATCCCACATTTATGTGATAGTATTATGTTGTCGAATATTCTTTAAGAAGGAGAAATGGTTATGGTAAACGAATACGAAATCAAAAAACAAATCTGCGACATCGGTAAGAGAATCTATGACAAAGGAATGGTTGCTTCCAACGACGGTAACATTTCTGTTAAAATCGGTGAGAACGAATTCCTTTGCACACCTACAGGTGTATCCAAGGGCTTTATGACTCCCGACTATATCTGTAAGGTTGATGCAGAGGGCAAAGTAATTTCCGCAACAGGAAATTTCCGTCCCTCTTCAGAAATCAAGATGCACATGAGAGTTTATAAGCAGAGACCTGACGTAAAGGCTGTTGTTCATGCACATCCCTTATATGCAACAAGCTTTGCAATCGCAGGTATTCCTCTTACAGCTCCCATTATGCCCGAAGCTGTTATTGCTTTAGGTTGCGTTCCGATTGCTGACTACGGCACACCTTCCACAGAAGAAATTCCCGATGCAGTTGAAAAATATCTTCAGCACTTTGACGCTGTGCTTTTGGCTAACCACGGTGCTCTTTCCTTCTCTGATAACCTCCTTGCAGCTTATCACAAGATGGAATCCCTTGAGTTCTATGCTCAGCTTTTATATCAGTCAAAGATGCTTGGCGGTCCTAAGGAGCTTTCCAAAGACCAGGTTAAGAGACTTTATGAAGTACGTCGTGCTTTCGGTATGACAGGTAAGCATCCCGCTGACATTTGCTTAAATGCAAGAAACGGTGTTGAAAGCTGCCACAACTGCCACCAGGGCGTTGATTCTCCCTGCGCTTCTTCCGCATCTGACGCTGACCTTATTGCTCAGATTACTAAGAAGGTAATGGAAAGCCTCGGAAAATAATTTCCTTATTATATAGGAAGGAATGGTTTCATGGACGATTATACACTGGCGCAAATTGTCGAAGCCGTTAAGAAAAATATAAATTCCCCTTCCTCACCGGGCAGCACGCCTGTTACTTACAGAAAAGAGAACATAACCTTAGCTGCAGCAAAAGTTTTAGCTGATGTTATTGAAGAAGAAGCCAAGAGAGTCGGCGTTAAGGCGGTAATCGCTATAACGAATACAGGAGCTAATCCCGTATTGATTCACGCGACTGATGATTCTTTTATAGCAAGCTACGACGTGGCCCTGCAAAAGGCTTTCACCTCGGTAGCACTTAAGATGCCCACTTCCACATTAAAAGGAATGGCGCAGCCAGGCTCCCCTCTTTACGGAATCCAGTTTACCAATAACGGTAGAATTGTGATTTTCGGCGGAGGTGATCCTTTAACGGTTGGCGATACAATCGTTGGCGGACTTGGGGTTTCCGGTGGTTCCGAGGAGCTTGATACCTACCTTTCTGATTTCGGAGCTAAATATTTCAAAGAAAATATAGCTCCCAAAATCAACTGAAAGAAGGGATCGGTTTCATGGCGGAGTATGTTATAGAAGATAACTTCAAAGAGCGTGCCAAGACCTTATCTTGTTCTTTAGAGGGAAACACAAGCGTTTTAGTCCCTTCCGATAAGAAAGGCGAGTTTATATACCACCTGGTTGAAGCAGGAGGTTACCCGGCATCGGCAAGTCAGGTTAAAACCATTTTTGAGACATCTTCCTCAACGAAGAGTCTTAAAGCTGCGCTTTTTGCCTGCAACGCAATTTGCATAGACACACCAAAATTCATCATTTACGAATCTTCTTCGGATGATCCTTGTAAGGACAGGGTTCTTCCCTTTCCCGCCATCGGAGTTATTTCGTATGATGCTAAAAAAATCAATAAAACTGAGAGGAGAATAGCTATGGATATCAATCAGGAAAAAATTCAGGCTATTGTTCAGCAGGTTCTTTCAGAGATGAACACAGGTGCAGCTCCCAAAAGTGCTAAAGCATCCTCAGGTTCAATTCCGAAAACAAGCCGTGCAGCTATGCTCACAAAGCTTGAGAACTACGAAATCAAGGAATTCCCCATCCCCGAGCTTGGCGATGATGACATCCTTGTTAAAGTAGAAGGCTGCGGTGTCTGCGGAACAGATGCTCATGAATTCAAAAGAGATCCCTTCGGTCTCATTCCCGTAGTATTAGGTCACGAGGGAACAGGCGAGATTGTAAAGATGGGTAAAAACGTTAAGAAAGACAGCGCAGGCAAGCCTTTGGCAGTTGGTGATAAGGTTGTAACCTGCATGATTTTCAAGGACAATCCCGACATTACAATGTTCGACTTAAATAAACAGAATGTTGGTGGTGCAGACGTTTACGGACTTTTGCCTGACGACGACATTCACTTAAACGGTTGGTTCGCTGATTATATGGTAATAAGAGGCGGCTCATCAGTATTCAACGTAAGCGATTTGGATTTGGAATCAAGAATTTTAATCGAGCCCTGCGCAGTTTTAATTCACGCAGTTGAAAGAGCAAAGTCAACAGGAATTCTTCGTTTCAACTCCAGAGTAGTTGTTCAGGGCTGCGGCCCCATCGGTCTCATCTGTATCGCAATTCTTCGTACAATGGGTATCGAAAACATCGTTGCAGTTGACGGTGAGGATAAGAGACTTTCCTTTGCTAAGGAAATGGGTGCAACAGCATCTGTTAACTTCAAGAACCACAAGGGAATTGAAGAACTTACAAAGGGCGTAGAGGATGCTTTCGGCGGATATCTTGCTGACTTTGCATTCCAGTGCACAGGTTCTCCCATCGCTCATGCAAACATCTATAAGTTCATAAGAAGCGGCGGCGGTCTTTGCGAACTTGGTTTCTTCATCAATGGTGGAGACGCTACAATCAACCCCCACTTCGATATATGTGCTAAAGAAATCACAACTGTTGGTTCCTGGGTATACACACTTCGTGATTACGCAACAACATTTGATTTCTTAAAGCGTGCTAAGGGTATCGGTCTTCCCATCAATAAGCTTATCACCCATAAATACCCACTTTCTGAAATAAACGAGGCCCACAGAACAAACCTTGCGATGTCGGGACTTAAAATAGCAATAATAAATGAATAATTTTTAGGAGGATATTAAAATGGCAAAAGAAGCATTAGGTATGATTGAAACTAGAGGTTTAACCGCAGCTGTTGAGGCAGCAGATGCAATGGTTAAGGCTGCCGAGGTTGTATTAATCGGCACAGAAAAGATCGGTTCCGGTCTTGTAAGCGTTATGGTTAGAGGCGATGTAGGCGCTGTTAAGGCTGCTGTTGAAGCTGGAAGCACAACTGCAGCAAGACTTGGCGAACTTATTGCAACACACGTAATTCCCAGACCCCACGAAGACGTTGAAAAGATTCTTCCCAAGTTCTAATTTATTACCTCTATCAAGAAAGGCGGTAATTTAACATGGCAGAAGAAAAGAAAGTAACCCCAAAAAAGGCGGCTCCCAAGGCTGCTGAAAAGGAAGTTAAGGCCGAAGTTGCCGAAGCTCCCGTTGTTAAAGAAATAAAAGAAGTAAAAGAAACCAAAATTATCAAGGAGGAAAAAAAGATGTCACTCGAAGCTTTAGGAATCATTGAAACAAGAGGTTTGGTAGCTGCAATTGAAGCTGCCGATGCAATGCTCAAGGCTGCTAACGTTCAGTTAGTTGGAACAGAAAAGATCGGTTCCGGTCTTGTAAGCGTTATGGTTAGAGGCGATGTAGGTGCTGTTAAGTCTGCTGTTGAAGCAGGTCAGACCAACGCTTCTAAGCTTGGCGAAATCATCGCTACTCACGTAATTCCCAGACCTCACGGCGATGTTGAAAAGATTATTCCTACTCTTAAATAATTTTTTCAAAATTTCATTTTTTCCAAGAAAGGATGCTCTTAAATGATTATTGCAAAAGTAGTCGGAAGCATCGTATCCACAAGAAAAAATGACAATCTGGTCGGAAGCAAATTTATGGTGGTTGAGCCTGCCTTGGGCAAGGCTCAACCATCCGAACGCTTTGTTGCAGTAGACAATGTAGGCTGCGGAATCGGCGAAATTGTTTTAGTTGCACAGGGTAGTGCAGCCAGAGTAGGCTGCGGAAAGGAAAGTTGTCCCATTGATGCCGCAATAGTTGGTATCGTGGACGCCGGCACAGAATTGGAGTTTTAATTAGATGGATATCTCAAACTTAAAAAAGATATTACAGCAGACGGGTGTTGCCGGTGCCGGTGGTGCCGGTTTCCCCACTTACGCTAAGTTAAGCGAAAAAGCTGAAGTCATAATTCTTAACTGTGCCGAGTGTGAGCCTCTCTTAAGAGTTCACAGGCAGGTTATGGCAAAGTATGCAGACAAGATAGTATCTGCTCTTTCTTTGCTGACTGAGGTTTTGGATGCAAAGGAATTTGTTATTGCGGTTAAGGGGGCGTACAAAAGCACTGTTGATGCTGTAAACTATGCTCTTACCGACCAAAAGAAAGGCAGACTTCACCTTTTAAAAGAAGTTTATCCTGCAGGCGATGAAGTTGTCCTGGTTTATGATACCCTGGGCAAGGTTGTTCCTGCCGGAGGTCTCCCATTAGATGTGGGAGCTTTGGTTATAAACGTCGAAACCGCACTTGATGTTTACAATGCGGTTTACGAAAATAAACCCGTTACTCACAAATATCTTACAGTTACAGGCGAAGTTAAAAACCCGAAAACGGTTTTAGCTCCCATAGGTGCCTCTTTTTCAGATATTATAGAGTCAGTCGGCGGTGCTACCGTAGATGATTATGCTATAATTCACGGAGGACCTATGACAGGCAGACTTGCCGACCGTAGCTGTAGCGTTACAAAAACAAGCAATGCAATTATAGTACTGCCGAAAAATCATTATTTAATCGGCAAACGAACTCAGAAAATTACCATAAGTGTGAAAAGAGCTCTTGGTGCTTGTTGTCAGTGTCAGACTTGCACTGACCTTTGCTCCAGAAATCTTTTAAATCACCCAATAGATCCTGCAGCATTTATGAAGTGTGTAACAGGCGGTCATGCAGAGGTTAAACCTTTAATTGACACCCTTTACTGTTCTTCCTGCGGTCTTTGTGAAATGTACTCATGCCCACAGGGATTGAGTCCTGCAACACTTATAGGAATATATAAATCCAAGCTTCGCAAAAACGGATTGAGTCCCCAGAAACAAGAGGCTCCTCTTTCTGCAAAACCGGAAAGAAGTGGCCGTTTAGTTCCCATGGAAAGACTTATAAGCCGTCTTGACATCACAAAGTATGATGTGGACGCTCCTTTAGACGAAGCAGCTTTACCAATTACAAAGTTAAAAATATCGTTAAGCGAAAATATCGGCGCTCCCTCGGTGCCAGTTGTTAAAAAAGGCGATGCGGTAAAATGCGGTCAGTTAATTGCTGACTCCAAGGAAAATGCTTTATCCCTTCCCCTTCATTCGCCCATAGACGGTATTATAACCGACATTACGGAAAAAGCAATTATTATAAACTGAAAGGAAGCTCACTATGCCAAAAGCAATAGGAATGGTGGAATATTTTAATGTTACCACCGGCGTACAGGCAGCAGATATCATGGCAAAGACCAGCGATGTTGAAATCATCACCGCTATGACAGTCTGCCCCGGCAAGTTCATAGTTATAATTTCCGGTGCTTTAAGTGCCGTAAAAGCTTCGGTAGAAGCGGCTAAGACTCACTTTCCGGCAAAGCTTGTGGACAGCTTCATACTTGGAAATCCTCATGAGGATATTTTCCCCGCAATTTACGGGGCATCCGAAGTCGGAGATGTTTCGGCACTCGGAATTTTAGAAACTTTTACTGCGTCTTCTATCATAGTTGCCGCAGATATTGCCGCAAAAACTGCCATTGTAAAACTTATTGAATTAAGAATTGCAAAGGGCATGAGCGGAAAAAGTTATATGTTTATAACCGGCGAGGTTGCGGCAGTAGAAGCTGCAATTGAAAAAGCTAAGCAGGCTATAAGTGATGAAGGTACTTATCTTGACAGTGCGGTTATAGCAAGACCTGATAACTCGATTTGGAAATCTATTCTTTAATAAGAAAGGCTGGATGAACTATGGATAACGAAAAGATGATAAGCGAAATCGTTGCAAGTGTAATTAAATCTATGGAAGGCGTAAAGCCCGCTGCAACCCGTAAAAAAGGTGTTTTCACCAACATGACAGATGCACTTAATGCTGTTAGCAAGGCTTATAAGGAGCTTAAGGGCTATACCGTTGCTCAGAGAGAAGAAATGATAAAGAATATCAGACGTCTCACCTTGGAAGAAGCAGAAATCATGGCTGAACTCGGAGTTAAGGAAACAGGAATGGGTAACGTTCATGATAAGATTATAAAGCATCAGTTAGTTGCAAAGAAAACTCCCGGAACAGAGGATTTACATCCTACTGCTATAACAGGTGACGAAGGTCTTACTTTAATAGAAATGGCTCCTTACGGTGTTATCGGAAGTATCACTCCTTCAACAAACCCCAGCGAAACAGTTCTTTGTAACTCCATGGGTATGATTGCAGGCGGCAATGCTGTTGTATTTAATCCTCATCCCAATGCTAAGGATACAGCCAACTATGCAGTTGACCTTGTAAACCGTGCAGTTCTTGAGGCAGGCGGTCCCGAAAACTTAGTTGTTTCCGTAGAAAATCCCACCAAGGAATCTTCTGACGAAATGATGCAGTCCCCCATAGTAAGAATGCTCGTTGCTACAGGTGGTCCCGGCGTTGTTAAGGCACTTTTATCTTCCGGCAAGAAGGCAATAGGTGCAGGTGCAGGTAATCCCCCTGTTATCGTTGACGATACAGCTGATGTATACAAGGCTGCAAAGGATATTGTTGACGGCGCAAGCTTTGATAACAATCTTCCCTGTATTGCAGAAAAAGAGTGCTTTGCGCTTCGTAACATTGCAGACATCTTAATTTCCGAAATGCAGAAACATGGTGCATACCTTATAAAGGGTGCTGAAGTCCAGAAACTTATGGACCTTTGCCTTGTAAATAAGAACGGAAAGTACGATATAAATAAAAAATGGGTTGGAAAGGATGCTGTTAAATTCTTAGAAGCTTTAGGAATTAACGCTCCCTCCGGAACAAAGCTTATAATCTGCGAAACAGATGCAGACCATCCCTTCGTTCAGGTTGAAATGATGATGCCCATTTTAGCAATCGTTAGAGTTGATAATATAGACGAGGCTATTACACTTGCTGTACAGGCAGAACACGGCAACCGTCATTCTGCTCACATTCACTCTAAGAATGTTGATACTCTTACAAGATTCGCCCGCGAAGTTGAAACAACAATTTTTGTTAAGAATGCTCCTTCCTATGCAGGTATCGGTGCAGGCGGAGAAGGTTATACCACATTTACTATCGCAGGTCCCACCGGTGAGGGCCTTACTGCTGCTCATTCCTTCACAAGAAGCAGACGTTGTGTATTGGTTGACGGATTCCATATAGTATAATCTGACAGACTTTAATTGAGAGGATTGAAACAAATGAATGCACTGGGCATGATAGAAGTTTACAGCTTAACAACCGCACTTTGCGCCGCTGATGTAATGGCTAAGGCAGCGGATGTCAAGATTATTGCTTTTGACAGAAACCGTCCTTTTGCTCCTAAAATTCCCGCGCCCCTTATTATGGGTGTTAAAATCGAAGGTAGCGTTGCGGCTGTTAAAGCGGCAGTTGAAGCCGGCGTTGAATATGCTAAATCCAAAGGCAGATATATCGTTTCTCACATTATTCCCCGTCCTGACGAGGATACCGAGAAAATGGCATATCTCATGGACTTCAACAAAGATAAGTATAACAAGAAATTCATCAAAAACATGAAGGGTGTAGAAACCGATATGACTCCCTACGGCAAGGCTATCGGCATTTTCGAAGTGTCAGGCTTTACCGCAGCAGTTGTTGGTTTAGATGCTATGTTAAAAGCTGCAAACGTTCGTCTTTTACACAAAGAAGAACGTTTGGGCGGAAGGCTTGTTACTTTAATCGTAACAGGTGAAGTTTCCGCTGTTAAAGCCTCAATGGAGCATGGCAGAGAGGAATCTGCTCCTCTTGGCGAAGTTTTCGGCTCCGAATGCATCCCCAGCCCTCATCCTGAGCTTATGAAGTTCTTCGATGTAACTTCAATTGAAGAGTAAGGGGGTATTAGACAATGTATGATGCTGAAAAAATAGGTTTAGCCGTAGAAAAAATTCTTGCAGAATATAAAAAGGATCAGAATGGTGAAATAAAGGTTGGTGTTTCCCAGAGACATATTCATCTTTCGAGAGCTGATCTTGATACTCTTTTCGGTAAAGGCTATGAACTCACCAAGAAAAAGACATTGATGGGAAGAGAATATGCCGCTGAAGAATGTGTCACCTTGGTAGGTCCCTCCTTGAAATCCATTGAAAAGGTACGAGTTTTAGGTCCTGTACGAAAAGATACACAGGTAGAAATTTCAAGAACCGATACCTTTATACTTAAGGTAAGCCCTCCCGTAAGACCTTCCGGTAAAATCGAAGGTTCTGAAAAGATGGTTATCGTTGGTCCCAAGGGTACTGTTTACTTAAAGGAAGGCGTTATAATCGCTAACCGTCACATACACTTAACTCCTGAATATGCTACCCGTCACGGCATTAAAGACGGCGACTATGTAGATGTTTTGGTACAGAGCGTAAAGCCCACTAAATTCTACGATGTTCAGGTAAGAGTAAGAGACGATTTCAATGTAGAAATGCACATTGATACCGACGATGCAAACTCCGCAGGTATCAAAAACGGAGATCTGGTAACAATTATAAAGAAATAAAATATGTATTTAAAAGCTGCTGCAAAGAGTAACAACAACAGGATGCAGTAGCTTTTTTTAAGGGAGAAAAATATGTTTGCTGTAGAAAGACAAAAAAGGATACTGGAGACCTTAAGAACCGATGGTTCTGTCTGGGTCAGTAAATTGAGTCAGGAGCTTGGAGTTACTGAAGAAACCGTAAGGCGTGACCTTGAAAAACTGGAAAAGCAGGAAGCATTGGTAAGAACCCATGGCGGAGCCATTCCCGTTGACGAAAGCAACAGAGAAATGTCTCTTGAAAAAAGAAAGTACTTAAATACCGAGGCTAAGGAACGCCTTGCCAAGGAAGCTGCAAAATATGTGGTTCCCGGTGACACCATTTTCTTAGATGCCTCCACCACCACCTTTTACATGGCTCGTGAGCTTAAAAATCTAAAAGATATAACGATAGTTACAAACTCCATGCGTATAATTTCGGAGCTTGCAGGCTATCAGAATATCAGAGTTATAGGTATCGGTGGTTTTGCCAGTGCCAACCAATCATTTGTAGGTTCTTTGGCAACATCTTATATAGAAGAAAACTTCTTTGCCAATAAAGTATTCTTCTCAAGCCGAGGCATTACATTAAACGGCGGAATATTGGATAGTAATGAGGGTGAATGCGGAATTAAAAAATGCATGCTTAAAAATTCTGACTCTAAGTTCTATCTTTGCGATAAATCTAAAATCGGCAGGGTCGGTTTTGCAAAGCTGGCAGACTTTTCTGAAATTGACCACTTTATAACCGAAAAGCCTTTATCTTCCGATATAGCAAATGTCTTAGAGGACTTGAAAATCAAAATATCCGAAGTATAAAAGGAGCTTTTAGCTCCTTTTTTTATTTGACAAAATCTATCGTTAATGTTATTATTTTACCTGAAGGGGGTGTTTTTGTGAAAAGAATATGGCAATATTTAAAGCCTCATATCCTTATGATGATTCTTGGTCTTGTAATTAAATTTATAGGTACAATTATGGATCTTTTTCTCCCCTATATCTTAGCTTTTATTATAGATGATTTAATCCCCAGGGGGGAACTTAAAGCGGTATATTTTTACGGTCTTTTAATGCTTATATGCTCTGCCGTAGCCCTTATAGGAAATATAGTGGCTAACAGAATGGCGGCATCCGTGGCAAGAAATGTAACAGAAAAGGTAAGACTTGATTTGTTTTCAAAAATTTCCTATCTGTCTTCCAAAAGCATTGACTCCTTTACTATTCCATCTTTGGAATCACGCCTTACCAGCGATACATATCACCTTCATCATATGCTTGGAATGATGCAGAGAATGGGTATCCGTGCACCTATACTGCTTATAGGAGGGCTTTTTATAGCCTTTTCCTTAGAACCCATTTTAGCTCTTATTTTACTTATTATTCTCCCATTTATGGGATGGAGTGTATGGTCTATTTCAAAAAAAGGTGTTCCCCTTTATTCCTCGCTGCAGAAAGCAGTTGACACTCTGGTAAGAGTTGTCCGCGAACATGTAGGCGGGATAAGGGTTATAAAGGCCCTTTCCAAGGTAAATTACGAAAAAGAGCGTTTTGAAGATGCCAATATGGGCGTGGTAAAAACCGAGAAAAAAGCGGGTCTTACCATGGCCCTTACCAATCCCATAATGAACATCTATTTAAATACCGGCCTTACTTTAGTAATTTTAATAGGTGCTGTAAGGGTCAATATGGGCGTTTCCGAGGTTGGTAAAATAATCGCTTTCTTATCATACTTCACCATCATATTAAACGCCATGATGACCATTACCCGTATTTTCGTTATGTATTCTAAGGGCAGTGCCTCTGCCATTAGAATTGCAGCGGTTTTAGATACCAAAGACGAGCTTTTAATTATCCCCTCAGAAAAAATTGAAACCGACAGTCATATAATTTTTGACAATGTATCTTTTTCCTATAATAAGAAAAAAGATAATCTTAAGAACATAAGCTTTGAATTAAAGCGCGGTCAGACACTCGGCATTATTGGTGCTACCGGCAGCGGGAAAAGCACAATAATAAACCTTTTAATGCGCCTTTACGATATTGATAACGGCGGCATTTACATAGACGGAGAAAATGTAAAATCCATAGAGCATGACCGTCTTCATAAAATGTTCGGTGCAGTTTTTCAAAACGATGTTCTTTTTGCCCAGAGCATAAAAGACAATATTGATTTTGGCAGAAACCTACCATTTGAAAAGATAGTAACTGCCGCAAAAAGAGCTCAGGCATTTGACTTCATAGATACTCTCGAGGATAAATTCGACCATATGCTTTCCATAAAGGGAAGTAACTTATCAGGCGGTCAGAAGCAGAGAATTCTGCTTTCCAGAGCCTTTGCCAATGAAAACGATATTCTTATTTTAGACGACTCCTCCAGCGCTCTTGATTACAAAACCGACGCTGCTTTAAGAGGGGAAATAAAGGATAACTTTGTAAAAACCACAACCATAATAATTGCTCAGCGAGTAAGCTCCATAAAACACTCGGACCTCATTTTAGTTCTGGAGGACGGCGAAATTATTGGTAAGGGAAACCACAATGAGCTCCTTGAGACCTGTCCCCTTTATAAGAAAATTGCCGATACGCAGATGGGAGGCGAGTTAATTGAGTGAAATAAAAACTCCCGAAGTAAAAGACAGAAAAAAGACTCTTCTCCGTTTGGGAAAATATCTCTTAGAGCATAAGCTTCTTCTTTTATCTGCAGTTATTTTGACTATTACGGCAAATATTTTATCTTTGGCAGGTCCAAGACTTTCAGGTCTCGCCATAGATGCAATAGGACTTTCCAGGGGGGAGGCAAACTTTAAAAAGATCATTTATTACTGCGTTCTCATGCTGATAATATACTGTCTTTCTGCCATTTTCTCCTATCTTTTATCGGTGATTATGGTTACTTTAAGCCAAAAGATAATCTATCGCATGAGAAAGGACCTTTCAGGTAAATTGCTTTCTTTGCCCGTGAGCTTTTTCGATACTCATATGACAGGAGATATAGTAAGCAGAATGTCTTATGACATTGATACCATAAACTCCTCCCTTTCCCACGATGCAGTGCAGATAGCTACCAGCAGTATAACCATTTTTGGTTCTCTTTTCATGATGATATCAATCTCCCCCATTCTTGTTTTAATCTTTGCCGTTACAATACCCATTTCCATTATGATGACGAGATATAAAGCGAAAAAAGTGAGACCCTTATTCAAGAAGCGAAGTGCAAAATTAGGCGAACTCAACGGCTATGCCGAGGAAATTGTATCCGGTCAGCGAAGCATAAAGGCATATAATGCAGAAAATCACTATATCTCGGGCTTTTCCGCCAAAAACAAAGAAGCAGTAGACGCATACTACGAAGCAGAATATCACGGTTGTACCATGGGTCCTTCCGTTAACTTTGTAAATAATCTTTCTCTTACTTTGATAAGTGTTTTCGGGGCTATTTTGTACCTTTCAGGCACTCTTACCCCGGGAAACTTATCCACATTCGTTTTATATTCCCGTAAATTTTCAGGTCCCATCAACGAAATTGCAAATATCTTAAGCGAGCTTCAGTCCTCTCTTTCTGCGGCAGAACGTGTATTCAAGCTTATAGATGAAGAGCCTGAGCCTTTGGATAATCCCGACTGCATCAGTATAGAAAATCCTCATGGAGACATCCTGCTTGAGGATATAAATTTCTCCTACGACGGGAAAAGGACAATATTAAAGAATGTAAATCTTCATGCTTCCCCGGGCTCGCTTATAGCCATTGTAGGCCCTACCGGTGCAGGAAAGACCACTATTATAAATCTTCTTATGCGCTTTTATGACCCAGAGAGCGGAACTATTAAAATAGATAATATTCCTTATTCATCCGTAACCAGAGACTCTCTTCGTTCTTCCTTTGCCATGGTTCTTCAGGATACCTGGCTTTTCGGCGGTACCATATATGATAACATCGCCTACGGAAATAAGGAAGCCACGAGAGAAGATGTTATAAGATGCGCAAAGGCAGCCAAAATACATAATTATATAATGGCTCTTCCCGAAGACTACGACACCTATCTTTCCGAAGACGGGCTAAACATATCCCAGGGTCAAAAGCAGCTTTTAACCATAGCCAGAGCCATGTTGCTACCTGCCAAAATGCTCATTTTAGATGAGGCAACATCAAATGTTGACACCCAGACAGAAATAGAAATAAGAGAAGCCCTGACTAACCTCATGAAAGACAAAACCTGCTTTGTAATTGCCCACAGACTTTCAACCATTGAAAATGCTGATACCATTTTAGTCATAGACGATGGCGAAATAAAAGAACAGGGCACACATAAAGATCTTCTTTCAAAGGGCGGAGTATATGCATCTATGTATAATTCACAGTTCAAGTAAAAAAATAAAACATACGCAGAGCGTATGTTTTATTTTTTTATTCTTCGTCAGGCTCGTCCCAGTTATGGTAAACGTCCTGAACGTCATCATCATCTTCAAGCATTTCTATAAGCTTTGTCATGTTCTTAAGATGGTCAGCATCGGTAAGCTCAACTTCAGTAACGGGAACAAAAGTGTCTTCCGTATCAGAAACGGTGATTCCTGCATTGGTTAAAGTCTCAGACACCGTCCATACATCTGTAGGCTCAGTAATAATTTCAAAGTAGTCATCATTATCCTGAATATCAAGTGCACCTGCATCAAGTGCCGCCATTGTAAGCTCATCCTCGTCTTTTGCGTTTTCCTTTTCCACCAGAATAATACCTTTTCTTTCAAACATGATGGAAGCACATCCGCTTGTTCCTAAATTTCCGCCGTATTTATCAAAATAGTGGCGCATATTGGCAGCCGTTCTGTTTCTGTTATCTGTAAGGGTTTTTACCATTACAGCTACACCGTTGGGACCGTATCCCTCATATGTGATATCTTCAAAGTTGTCTGCTTCTCCCTCTCCTGCAGCCTTCTTTATGCAACGCTGAATGTTATCGTTGGGCATATTGTTGGACTTTGCCTTTGCAATAATATCCTTAAGTCTTGCATTGGCAGCAGGATCAGGTCCGCCCATCTTCACGATTACAGCAATTTCTCTTCCCAGTTTAGTGAAAATTTTAGCTCTTTCACCGTCGGTCTTTTCCTTTTTTCTCTTAATGTTGTTCCATTTGGAATGGCCTGACATTTTCTTCACTCCTTAACTAAAAATACTGACAATTTATAATACACCTTTTTTCTTTAAAAAGCAAGTAAAATAAGAATATTTTTGTTTTTTTGTTGACTTTGAACTAATATTACTGTATGATAAATATAATATAGTAAAAATTAAAAGGAGTGTCTTCTTTGACCGAATTTTTAGTGGAGCAGTTTACTTCCCTTTCGGATGGTTTAAAGTACATAATGACTTTTTTGATTTCCATGCTCCCGATTGTGGAACTCAGGGGAGCTGTTCCCGTAGGTACTGCTCTGGGGCTTGATCCTTTCTTTGTACTATTTCTTTCCATTATAGGAAATATTCTTCCCATTCCCTTTATTATCATGTTTTCAAAACGTATAATTAAATGGCTTAAGGGTACCAGACTTTTTTCTCCCCTGGCCTTAAAGCTTGAGAAAAAGGCAGAAAAAAATATGGATAAAATCACAAAATATGAAAAACTGGGGCTTTTTATATTTGTAGCTGTTCCTCTTCCCGGCACAGGTGCCTGGACCGGGGCTTTAATCGCATCTTTACTTGATATGCGTATTAAAAACAGTGTTCCTCCCATTTGCTTTGGAGTTGTGGGGGCGGGAATTTTAATGACTCTCGGTTCCCAGGCAGTAAAGTGGCTCTTTTCCTTTTTTTAATAAACCAAATCCTCTTTTTTTCATAAAATGATATAAAGGAGGATTTATATGATTCCAATTTTAATTACGCTTATATCGGTCTTTATTTTTTCCTTTGCTTTTATTTTATTAAATTCCCTATTCAAAAAGGATTTTCATAGTTTTATAGTAAAAGACTTTGAAAACGGGGACATTTTCCCGATAATACAGAACTTAAAAAATTCGGGAGATAATTTTTACATACTTACCAATAAGAAGGACGATGTCCTTTTTTCTTACCTTAAGAAGAATTTTTATTTGGAGGAGGCCTTTTTTCTTGTCCACAGAGATAATTGAAGGAACAGTTTACCACATTACCTTCCAGAATGAAAATAACGGCTATACGGTGTGCGACATTTCCGTAGATAATGCACTTATATCTGCGGTAGGCTGTATGCCCTCCTTGACTTGCGGCGAAAAGGTACGTCTTTCAGGCACATGGGTAAATAACCCCTCCTACGGCGAGCAGTTTTCCGTAACTTTGTTCGAAAGACTTATGCCTAAAGAAGCCGGCGCCATTTTACTTTACTTATCCTCAGGAATTATAAAAGGAATAGGTGCTGCAACCGCAAGAAAAATCGTTGATGAATTTGGGGCAGATTCTTTAGAAATAATTGAATCACAGCCTGAAAAGCTTGCCAAAATCAAAGGAATAACAAAAGATAAGGCTCAATCTATTCATGAAGCCTTCATTGAAAAGAGAAGCGTTCAGTCTACCATTATGTTTCTTCAGGGCTTCGGGGTTTCTGTGGAATTTGCCATGCGAGCTCACAGCGTCCTGGGAAATGATGCGGTTTTAAGAATAAAGAAAAACCCCTATGTCCTTTGTGATGAGGTTGCGGGCATCGGCTTTGAATCTGCCGATAAAATTGCCATGGCAATGAACGGAGAATTATCCGCAAAAGGCAGGATAAACAGCGGAATCTGCCATGTATTAAAGGTTGCTGCCTCCACCATGGGACACACCTATCTCCCCGAAAGTCAGCTCACCGAATATACATCAAGACTTTTAGATGTTGACGAAGAGCTTGTCATAAATCAGTATACAGACTTACTTAAAGAAAAGATATTATATCTATTCCAGTCCTATAACGAGGGAAAGTGCTTTCAGCTTGCCTCCTATTATAAAGCGGAGCGGTATATTGCAAAAAAACTTTTATCCCTTGCCAAAGAACCTGACCAGAAGGAAGAAGAAACACTAATCCCCCACATAAAAAATTCGGAGAAAAAAAGTGGCATAATTCTCTCTGAGGAACAGAAGGAAGCTGTGAAAAGGGGTATTTTAGGCGGAGTTACCGTAATTACCGGCGGACCAGGTACAGGTAAAACCACCATTATCCGAACGATTATTCACTGTCTTTCAGAAAGGGGGCTTACCTTTTCTCTGGCTGCTCCCACGGGCCGTGCCGCCAAAAGAATGTCGGATGCCTGTCTTTTTGAAGCCAAAACTATCCACAGGCTTTTGGAAATAGAATATTCCAAGGACTCCATTCCCTATTTTTCCCATGACGAAGACAACCCTTTGGATACAGACTTTTTAATTATCGACGAAGTCAGCATGGTAGATACCCTTTTAATGCACAGTCTTCTTAAGGCAGTCGCTCCCGGAACCGGGCTTATTTTTCTTGGAGATGCAGATCAGCTGCCCTCAGTTGGTGCGGGCAGTGTTTTAAACGATATAGTTTTAAGCAGCACCATAAAAACCATGCACCTTACCTATATTTACCGCCAGGCTGCAGAAAGCATGATTGTAACCAATGCCCACAGAATAAATTCGGGTGAGATGCCCGTATATAATAAAAGAGATAATGACTTCTTTTTGGTTTCAAGGTCTTCTGCGGAATCTATCGGCAGTACCATAACAGACCTTTGCATAAACCGTCTGCCTCAAAAATACGGGTTTAATCCACTTTCCGATATTCAGGTCATAACTCCCGTAAAAAAGTCTTTAATCGGCGTTTTTGAGCTTAATTCACGCCTTCAGGAAGTTCTCAATCCTCCATCTTCAAAAAAGAATGAATTGCGTACAGGCGAAATTATCTTCCGTGAAGGCGACAAGGTAATGCAGACGGAAAACGACTATAACATTGAATGGACAAAAAATTCCGAAAACGGGAAAGGTATTTTCAACGGTGACATGGGTATTATCAAAACAATAGACAAGTTCCACAAGGTTATAGCCATAAATTTCGATGACGGAAGAAATTGCAATTACACCTATGACCAGATGTCAAGAATAACCCTTTCTTATGCAATAACCGTTCACAAAAGTCAGGGAAGTGAATTTCCCTGCGTCATAATGCCGGTATATAAGTGTGCTCCCCAGCTTATGACCAGAAATTTATTTTACACTGCCGTAACAAGAGCAAAAAGTCTTGTGGTTCTGGTGGGAATGGCAGAGGCTTCGGAAGAAATGGTAAGAAATACTTCCGAGCGAAAAAGGTATTCCGCACTCATTGACAAGCTTACAAACTATTTTAATTAGCCTTAAGGTATGAATAAGTAAAAATGAAAGAAAGCTTTTCTCTTTTGGAGAAAAGCTTTCTTTTTATATTATATTTAATTTTTTCATTTCAGCTATAAGTTTTTCCTTGTTTTTTTCTTCCATTTCGTATAAAGGAAGTCTTAATTCTCCACTGTCAAGCCCCATAAGAGCCAGTGCTGTTTTAACAGGAATGGGATTAACCTCAGAAAACAGTGCTTTTATCAATGGATAGTATAAAACCTGCATTTTACCGGCTTCTTTGATTTTTCCCTCCTTACAAAGGAGGCACATTTCTTCCGTTTTTCCAGGACATACATTGGATAAAACTGAAATTACACCCTTTGCGCCCACGCTCATTAAGGGAACAATTATATCATCATTTCCCGAATAAAGAGCTAAATTATCTCCGCATCTTTCTATTATTTCAACCGCCCTTGCCGCATTTCCGGTAGCGTCCTTAATCGCAGCAATGGTATCTATTTTAGATAAAACCTCCGCTGTTTCAGGCAAAATATCAACCCCTGTACGGGAGGGAACATTGTATAATATGCCCGGCAAATCCGTGGCGGATGCCAATGTTTCATAATGCTTTATAAGACCTCTCTGGCTGGTCTTATTGTAATAGGGTGTGACCCATAAAAGACCGTCTGCCCCTCGCCTTTGGGATTCACGGCTCATCATTACTGCGTGGGCTGTGTTGTTACTGCCTGTTCCTGCAATAATCTTTGCCTTTCCTTTGGCTTTTGATACTGCAAAGGAAATTGCCTCCAAATGCTCATCATCTTCCAATGTCGGAGCTTCACCGGTTGTTCCGCAGATAACCAAAGCACTTATGCCTGAATTTATCTGAAAGTCTATCTGTCTTGAAAACGCCTCAAAGTCAATTTCTCCATTGTTAAAGGGTGTTACCATGGCAGTTGCCGTTCCTTCAAAAATAAGTTTTTTCATATAAATCCTCCTTTAATTTAAGAAAGTCTCTATATTATATTAAAACATCTGACTTTTTAGTTTTCCTATCTTTATATTATCATAAGTTTTTTTACTTGTCTACAAAAATTTAATATGAGGATATTGGGGCGCTTCCGTCATCCTCCGCTTTTTTAAGTGACTTTATTATTACATCATACTTTCCATTTGGGGCATCTATTTCCACCCTGTCTCCTGCCTTATGTCCTAAAATAGCCTTGCCGAAAGGAGATTCTTTGCTGATTAACTGTTTTTCAAAGTCGTTTCTTATGGTGGTAACAATTCTGAAAGTCATAGTATTATCCATAGAGGGAATGAAAGCTTCCACAATGTCATAAAGACCTATGGTTTCGCTGTCCGAATTATCATCTATAACCTTTGCGGTCTTTATCATATTCTGAAGGTATCTTATGCGGCTTTCGTTTTTATTCTTAAGTCTTTTTGCCTCTTTATATTCTGCATTTTCGCTTAAATCTCCGTAAGCACGGGTACGCTTTACCTCTTCTAAAAGCTCATATCTTAAAGTAACTGTTCTGTACTCAATTTCCTCTTTCATTTTTTGAATGTCGATTTTTGTAAGTTCGTTATACATAGTCTATCCCCTCAGTTAGGTTTTTTCATGGTAAGAGATATTCTCTTTTTATTAACATCAACGCTTAAAATCCATACCTTCACCCTGTCTCCCACTTTTAAAACTTCCGAGGGATGTTTTATATAACGGTTGGTTATCTGGGATATATGAACAAGCCCGTCCTGGTGAACGCCGATGTCCACAAAGACACCGAAGTCGATTACATTTCTTACGGTTCCCTCCATTTCCATGCCCTCTTTTAAGTCTTTCATGTCAAGCACATCGGTGCGAAGCATTGGAGGAGGAAGGTCGTCTCTTAAATCTCTCCCGGGTTTCATGATTTCTTCTACAATATCTCTTAAAGTGGGAATTCCCACACCGCAAAGTTCTGCTATTTTTCCCTCTCCCGCTTCTTTAACCTTTCCCTTAAGGTCAGTAAGCTTTCCTGCTTTAACATCTTCGTTAGAATAGGAGAAAAATTCCAGAAGCTTTTTGGCAGCGCCGTAGCTTTCAGGGTGAACCGAGGTGTTATCCAAAACATTTTTACCGCCCGGAATTCTTAAAAATCCTGCGCACTGTTCATATGCTTTTGGGCCCAGCTTGGGAACCTTTTTAAGACCGCCACGCTCCAGAAATTCTCCGTTTTCCTCTCTGAATGCCACAATATTTTTAGCAACGGTATCACTTAATCCGCTTATATGGGATAAAAGGGAAGCTGAGGCAGTGTTTAAGTCCACTCCCACCTGGTTTACGCAGTCTTCCACAACTCCGCCCAAGGTTTCATCAAGCCTCTTGGGGCTTACATCATGCTGATACTGCCCTACTCCCACAGACTTAGGATCAATCTTTACAAGCTCACTTAAAGGGTCCTGCATTCTTCTGGCAATAGAAACTGCACTTCGTAAGGACACGTCAAACTGAGGAAATTCCGCAGCTCCCAGTTTAGATGCAGAGTAAACACTGGCTCCTGCTTCGTTTACCACCATGTATGAAACCTTTTGGTCCAGTTCTTTTATAAGGTCGGCAACGAAAATTTCCGACTCCTTGGAAGCGGTGCCGTTTCCTATTGAAATGGCATCAACCTTGTGCTTTTCTATAAGGGCTTTCAAAATTTCTTTTGCTTCTTCTGTTTTATTCTGGGGAGGCGTAGGGTAAATAACCGTAGTATCTAAAACCTTTCCCGTTGCATCAACCACTGCAATTTTACATCCCGTTCGATAGGCAGGGTCCAGACCCAATGTAACCTTCCCCTTTACTGGAGGCTGAAGGAGAAGCTGTTTTAAGTTAAGCCCGAAAATTTTTATTGCTTGCTCCCCTGCCATTTCAGTAAGATTTGTGCGAATTTCTCTTTCTAAAGACGGAAAAATGAGTCTTTTAAAAGAATCCTCTATGGCTTCTCTCATTACTTCCTTACCTATGCTTTCCCCCTTAATAAACATATCGCAAAGGCTTTTAATCAAAACTTCTTCGTCAACCTCTACGGTAACTTTTAAAAACTCCTCTTTTTCTCCTCTGTTAATTGCCAGAATTCTGTGGGACGGGATTTTAGAAACCGGCTCGGCATAGTCGTAGTACAAGGAATAAACCGAGTCCTCTTCCTTGGCACTTACGGATTTTATAAGTGCATTTTTATTTATATAGCCTTTAAGTACACTTCTGGCATCTGCACTGTCGGAAACGATTTCCGCAATTATATCCATTGCTCCTGAAATTGCGTCTTCTGCAGTAAGAACCCCTTTTTCTTCGGATATATATTCTTTGGCAAAATCCTTTAGATTACCGTTTTTTTCATTTTGCAGAAAGATGAGGTCAGCCAAAGGAGAAAGTCCCTTTTCTTTTGCCACGGTTGCACGGGTGCGGCGTTTTTGCTTGTAAGGGCGATAAATATCCTCAAGTCTTGCCAAAGTGGTTGCATTATTTATATCCTCCATGATTTCTTCTGTCATTTTTTCCTGCTCGGTAATGGAAGCTATGATTTCTTCTTTTCTTTTTTCGAGGTTTCTTAAATACGAAAGGCGGTCAGAAAGCTCCCTTAGTACCTGGTCGTCCATGGAGCCTGTCATTTCCTTTCGGTAACGGGCAATAAAGGGAATAGTATTGTCAGAATCAATCAATTCCACCACGTTTTTAACGTAGTCTTCCCTTATATTAAATTCTTCTTTTAGTATTTTTATGATATCCATAATCTTCTCCTTATAGGGGCTTTTAGTATAATAATTATATACCAGAAAAAAGGCTTCGTCAAGAAGAGCAAAAGAAAAAACCACCCGCAAATGCGAGTGGTTTTCTTATGAACAAAATTACTTAAGTTCAACCTTTGCGCCTGCTTCTTCAAGCTGAGCCTTGTACTTTTCAGCATCTTCCTTGCCGATGCCTTCCTTAAGGGTTGTGGGAGCGCCTTCAACAGCGTCCTTAGCTTCCTTAAGACCAAGACCGGTCATTTCACGAACAACCTTGATAACCTGAAGCTTCTGAGCACCTGCTTCTACAAGTACTACGTCGAAGTCAGTCTTTTCTTCTGCAGCCGCACCTGCTGCTGCACCGGGAGCTGCTGCTACTACTGCAGCTGCTGCGCTTACACCGAACTCTTCTTCCATCATCTTAACGAGTTCAGCAACTTCCAATAATTTTAATTCCTTAATGGAATCTAAGATCTGATTTAAATCTGCCATTTTAATATACCTCCATTTATAAATTTTAATTTACTTTAATTATTCTGCCTGGGGAGCTTCCTCTGCGGGAGCTTCAGCGGCAGGTGCTTCTGCAACTTCTGCTGCAGGAGCTTCTTCAGCGGGAGCAGCTTCTTCTGCAGGAGCTTCGTCCTTTGCATTATTTGCTGCGAGTTCAGCCATTTCTACTCCGCCTTCAACGATTGTAT
Source organism: Clostridia bacterium (assembly GCA_045123995.1). Lineage (GTDB taxonomy): Bacteria > Bacillota > Clostridia > CAKSNL01 > HGM11501 > HGM11501. The sequence goes on along the minus strand of JBGVKY010000025.1, from coordinate 68,996 downwards.
TAAGCAATCTTACGAGACCGGAAATAGGAGACTTCATGCTTCCCATCATCTTTGCCAAGAGTTCCTCTCTTGTAGGTGTAGCTGCAAGTACCTTTACTTCAGCTATTGTCATTACAGAGCCATCCATGAAACCTGCTTTGATTTCAAGTGCTTCGTGCTTCTTTGCGAATTCTTCAATAATCTTCGCGGGAGCAACGGGGTTGTCAACGCTCATAGCAAGTGCTGTAGGACCGTTGAGAATGGGCTCTAAAGCCTCTAAACCAACTTCCTTAGCTGCTCTTGATGTAAGAGTGTTCTTTACTACCTTGTATTCAACGCCTGCTTCACGGAATTTCTTACGAAGTTCTGTATCCTCTTCAACAGTAAGACCACGATAGTCAACGAAAACACCGGCAGAAGCCTCTTTGAACTTTTCAATCATATCGTTAACGATCTGTTTCTTCTGTTCCAAAATCTGTGTACTGGGCATATGTGGCACCTCCTTCTTTATTTTCTTGTCTTTACTATAGCCACAAAAAAGCGGCTTAGTCACATAGACAAAGCCGCATTAATCTTATAGATTACGCACCTTCCTCGGCAGGACTTACTTTTTGCCTGCTGTCTATGGAACAATTGCTTGATTATAATATCATATAATCTTTCTTTTGTCAAGTAAAAAATTAGCCAACCTTAGCGGGGTTAATTTTTATGCCGGGGCCCATTGTGCTTGCAACCGCAACACTCTTAATGTACTGACCTTTTGCAGCTGCAGGCTTAGCTTTGATAACTGCACCTAAAAGTGCATCAAAGTTGTCCTTAAGCTGATCTTCGGTGAAGGAAGCCTTACCGATAGGACAGTGAATGATGTTGGTCTTGTCAAGACGGTATTCAATCTTACCTGCCTTAACTTCAGCAACAGCCTTTGCTACGTCCATGGTAACTGTACCGGACTTGGGGTTGGGCATAAGTCCCTTGGGACCTAATACTCTACCGATACGTCCAACTACACCCATCATGTCAGGAGTAGCTACAACAACGTCGAACTCGAACCAGTTTTCACCCTGAATCTTAGCTACAAGTTCTTCGCCACCTGCAAAATCTGCACCTGCATTAAGAGCTTCGTCAACCTTATCTCCCTTAGCAAAAACAAGAACTCTAACCTTCTTGCCTGTGCCGTGAGGAAGAACGATTGCACCTCTAACCTGCTGGTCTGCATGTCTTGAGTCAACACCAAGTCTGATGTGGCACTCAATTGTCTCGTCGAATTTAGCCTTCGCTGTGCTCTTTGCAAGAGCAACTGCAGCAGCGGGATCATATAATTCGGCGGAGTTGATAGTCTTTGCGCTATCTATATACTTTTTACCCAATTTCAAAACCTCCCTGTGGTCAAACAAAAGTCTACACTTTCTCCCACAAAATTAAATTAAATGATTATTCCTCTACTACAATGCCCATGCTTCTTGCCGTTCCGGCAACCATGCTCATTGCAGCTTCGATTGATGCCGCGTTAAGGTCAGGCATCTTCTGCTCTGCTATCTTTCTAACGTCTTCTTTCTTAACAGTAGCAACCTTTGTCTTGTTAGGAACACCGCTTCCTGACTCCAGTCCGCAAGCCTTCTTTAAAAGAACTGCTGCAGGGGGAGTCTTTGTGATAAAGGAATAGCTTCTGTCTGCGTATACAGTAATTACAACGGGAATGATGAGACCTGCATCCTTAGATGTTCTCTCATTGAATTCCTTTGCAAACTGAGGAGCGCTGACACCGTAGGGACCTAATGCAGGACCAACGGGGGGAGCCGGAGTCGCTTTACCAGCAGGAATCTGAAGTTTAATGTAACCTACTACTTTCTGAGCCATTTGAAATTGCACCTCCTTAAAAAATGTGGTAAAGAGCGGATGTATATAATTTACATCCTCCCACTATAACAAACCGACAAGCGGTTTATTAACGAAATTATAAAAGTTCCACCTGTCCGAATTCAAGCTCAACGGGAGTATCTCCGTTAAACATGGGAACAAGCACTGTAACGATACGCTTGTCCATATCGATTTTTTCCACGGTACATACATAATCGCAGAACGGACCTTCGGTGATTCGCACGCTATCTCCCTCAGCGAAATCAATGTTGATTTCCTTCTTTTCGATATTCATGCGGATAATTTCCTCATCCGTAAGCGGAATGGGCTCGGAGCCGGGGCCTACGAATCCTGTTACGCCTCTAATATTTCTGACAACATACCAACTGTCGTTGGTAACAATCATTTTAATAAACACGTAAGAGGGGAAAATTTTATGCTGAACAACTTTCTGTTCACCGTTTTCTTTCTGTTCTATGGTTTCTTCAACAGGAACCTTAACTTCAAAAATCAAGTCCTGCATACCAAGGTTTTCAACAGACTTTTCAATGTTATCCTTAACCTTGTTTTCATATCCCGAATAAGTATGGGCTACATACCATTTAGCCTCTGAACTATCAGCCATAACAAATCTGCGTGGCCGCATTTATGCGACACGCCCATCCTCCTTTCTATTCGCTTTTAGTGGAAAATCAGAAAAGATTTCTGAAAATTCCCTGGAATAAAAGGTCGATCAAGAAAACTAAAACACCCACGATAATAAGAAATACAATTACAACCAGTGTGTTCTTCACTGCCTGCTTCTTTGTGGGCCATGTAACTTTCTTAAGTTCAAATTTTACATCCTTGAAGAATCTTATCATTCTCTTAAAGATGTTACCCTTTTTTTCTTCTGCCATCTGGATACACTCCTTTTTGGTTAAACTAAATTATTTCGCTTCCTTATGCAAAGTATGCTTGCGGCAGAAAGGACAGTATTTGTTTATCTCAAATCTGTCGGGAGTATTCTTTTTGTTCTTTACTGTGTCATAGTTTCTCTGCTTGCATTCGCTGCATGCCAATGTAATCTTTACTCTCATTATTATAACCTCCTAAATAACGGCTTTCTCCAAAGCCTGTTTTTTGCACTCTAAAAAAGCCCCCTCCGAAGAAGCAGCAATAGTACTATATCACAACTTCTTACTTATGTCAAGTACTTTTTTTACACCTTTTGCTCCCTTAAGTCCCGAAAGGGCATTTGAGGAAAGCAGATTAGTATCATGGGAAAATGAAAGTCTTTTTCTTTCTCTGTTTCTCTTTAATGCAAGGTCGACAAGTTCATTCAAAAGTTCCTCATAAGTAACCCCCGAGGGTTCCCAGAGATAAAAAGATAACGAACCAGGAATGGTATTTATCTCATTTACGTAAATCTCTTCCGTATCCTTATCTATCATGCAGTCAATTCTTGCAACTCCCGAGCAGTTTAATGCACGGAAAGTTTTAACTGCCAGAGCTTCAATGGTTTCTCTTTCCCTGTCCGTAAGGTCAGCTGGAAGGCGTCTTTCGGCAGAGCTCATTCCCTTTCCGCCGCCCTGATACTTATCCCCGAAGCTTAATATTTCACCGTCCGATATAGGTTCTTCGCACACGGATGCTCTGGCTGTTACATAGTCGCCCAAGACAGAGCAGTTGATTTCCCTTAAATTTGTAATTGCTTTTTCTGCCAGTATCCTTTCTGAATATTTAGATGCATAATCCAAGGCTTCCTCCAAAGAAATTCTGTCCTTTGCAACCTTTATTCCTATACTGGAGCCTAAATTTACAGGCTTTATTATAACTGGGTATCCTATTTCAAGCTCGATTGCCGAAAGAATCTCATCTGCATCCCTTAAATAATCCTTTACGTTAAAGCAAAATCCCGGAAGAACGGAAACCCCCGCTTCTTTAAGCATCACCTTCATAACGTACTTATCCATGCCGATGGCACTTGATATAACGTCACATCCTGCATAAGGAACTCCCAAAGTTTCAAAAAATCCCTGAAGGCAACCGTCTTCCACATTGGTTCCGTGAACGATAGGAAGTACCACATCTATTCTTGAAGCCTTGTTGCTCCCGAATTTCTTCGAAGGATAATACTCAATGAAAGTTTCTTCATTGTTATTGGTAAATACCACCCTTTTACATTTTGCCAACAAGGAGGGTATATCTTTATAATTATCTATATCCTTTAAGGCTTCTCCTGTATAAAACTCATTTTTCTTAGTCATATAAAGGGGAATGATTTCATATTTTTCCCGGGATAAAGAATACATGGCCTGAACTGCGGATATAACCGACACTTCATGCTCAACACTCTTTCCTCCGAAAACCACAGCAAGATTTATTTTCATAAAAGCCCTTCTTTCAAAATTCATTAAGTCCGGGGAATCTCCCATAAGTCTTAAAGGAAATTATCCGGCAAATCATTTTCCAAAAGCACCACCGACGGCACATCCGTTATATTATATATGTAGGAAAATGCTTCATTTATATCTTCTGCCACATAAAGATTATCTTCCGAAAAGCCCTCTTCTAAAATTCCCTCTTTTATGGGAGGAGCCTGCTTTTTGCCTACGAGAACAATATAGTCCGCCGAATGAGCAGCCACACGCCCGAACTCTTTATTAAGTTCTTCTTCCCTTTCCCCAAGCTCAACCATACCGGGAGTTACTAAAATTTTTCTCTCGGAAAAAAGGGAAAGGGATTTAAGTGCAGCCTTTGCCCCCTCGGGATTGGAGTTATATGCGTCGTCAATAACCGAGTACCTTGAATTTTTTATAAGCTTAAGTCTGTGTTCCGGAGCAGAGAGGCGTTTCACTGCCGCTTTTATGCTTTCATTGTCAACGCCCAGCGTTTCGGCTATTGCAACACCGCCTGCTATATTGATGGCTGAAAATTCGCCAAGAAGGGACGTTTTAATCTCATTTCCGTTAATATGCATTTCTGCCCCACTTGAAGAATATTTCATGTCTTTTGCCCTGTAATCAAATCCCTCATCTATACCAAAGGAAACAACCTTTCCGTTTTTAGGGCATTCCTTTATATATGAGTTACTGTAATTTAAGAACATTATTCCGCCTTTTTTCCAGACTGCATCCGCCAGTTCAAACTTGGTGTCAACTATTGCTTCCATAGTCTTGAAGCTCTCAAGATGCTGAGGCCCAATGGATGAAATTATTCCGAAGTCGGGCTTCACAAGGTCACATATTTCCTTTATATCACCTTTATTTTTAGCCCCCATTTCCACAATAAAAACCTGGTGAGTAGGCTTTAAGTGTTCCCTTATGGTTCTTACAACTCCAAGGGTTGTGTTAAAATTTCCGGGAGTCATCAAAACCTCGTACTTTTCAGAAAGCAAACTATGTACTATATTTTTCACACTGGTTTTACCGAAACTTCCTGTTACTCCTATAATAATAAGATCCTTTTTGGATTCCAAAATCCTTTTTGCGTCATTATAGTAATATTTTGAAATGGCCTTTTCCATCGGCATAGATATAAAAAGAGCCAATGTTACAAAATGAGGTGACAAAAAGGCACCCAAAGACAAAACCGCCACACTTAAAAACATGTTTTCCTTAATGCCGAAAGCAATAAACGCCAAAGCTATTCCCAGGAGGAGATATATAAGGATAAGTCTTTTCACTCTCATTGTGTAAACCAGCGGAGTTTTTGCCTTTTTCTTTTTAAGCGGGGTTATAATGATAAACAAAAATGCCAGGGCAATAAAAACTGTTTTTTCTCCGCGGAAAGCCAATAAAAGAGACAAAAGAGTAATAAGTGCCGTCTTTGCGAAAAGACGTTTTTTATTCTTGGAAAACCAAAGATAATACCGCTTTTGCATATAGGAATTAAGCTGAAGCATATGTATATATTCAATTCCCTTTGCGGCAAAAAATAAGAGAAAAAATATTCCTGCCAAGATAAACGAAACAAATTCCATAACCAAACCTCTTTAATGATTGAGAAAATATCCTATGGCGGAAAGCGCCTTTCCGGGATTGTCGATAAAGGAAAAATGCCCTCCGTCCTTAATTAAAACCAGACCTGATCCTTTTATAAGCTTTTCCATTTTCCTTCCCTGCCATAAAGGTGTAGCCGTGTCCTTTTCTCCCCAGATAAGAAGAGTCTCCGCTTTTATTTTCGGCAAAAGTCTTGTCATATCCTCTGCCAAAAGAGCGCTCATAGTTCCTTTCATTAGTGCACTTGAATTTCTGTAATCCGAGCTTCCTGCTTTTTCTATGAGTTTTTCGTAAAGCTTTGTCTTATTTAATAAAGGAAGCTTTAATATCTTTTTCCCCAGTTTATATGAGTATACCTTTATATAATATACCGGGCCGTGGTGAAGTTTCAGCCCCGCGGAATCCACTAAAATAAGCTTTTCGGGATTAAACCAGTCAGATGATGCCTTGATTAAAATCCTGCCCCCGTTTGAGTGACCAAGGGCACAGAAAGGTTCTATCCCCGTTTCCTCTAAAAACTCTTTTAAGAAATCAGAGTAGTCCTTTGAATTCCAGACTTTATCAGGTTCGCCCGACTGACCGAAACCCGGAAGGTCTAAACTTACAACTCGGAAAGAGGGTTTAAGGCTTGAAAATATCAAATCAAGGCTTTCTTTATTGGCTCCCCAGCCGTGTAAAAGTAAAACCGTTTTACCCTTTCCCTCATCCTTGTAGCTTATTTTTATTCCGTTTATAAAAACTTCGTACATAATATCTTCCTTTAATGTTCATTCTCTGTTATTATATACCACTTACATAAAATAGTCAAGATTTCTTCTCTTGCAAAATACTGCAAAATAGTATATAATACTATGTGACTTCTTTCCTCAAAATGCATAAAATGTTATTGAGGTGGTTGTGCTTGAGAAGGCTGAGACTTAAAAGAAGAAGATTTCTTCCTTTTATTATACTTTTGTCCCTTTTGCTTATTTTTACCCTTTTATTTTTTTACATAACTCTTTCCCCGGTATACTTTGAACTTGCAGCATCCGGTTGCAAAAACCATACAAGCTCACTTATCTATAAAAGCATACTGGATTTACCCGAAAGCGACTTTAATGACCTTACGGAAATTTTTGAAGATAACGGAAAAATAAGAAGCATCTCCTTAAACTCAGGAAAAGCCAACCGCATACGTTCTTTTGTAGCAGACAGCATAAATTCCCTTTTCAAGGACAAAAACTACGCTACTTACAAAGTTCCTTTGGGTAACTTATTTAAATTGCCCCTTCTTTCGGGAAGAGGTCCCCTTATACATATAAGAATAGTGCCTTTGGGAAGCTTTGAAGCCGATATTTTATCGGAATTTTCCGAGGCAGGAATAAATCAGACCAAGCATTCAGTATATATTGAGGCAAAGGCAAAAGTGAGGCTGATATCCCCTTTTTACGGTACTGAGCACACTGTGACCACAAAAGTCCCTCTTACTGAAACTGTTATAGTTGGAGATGTCCCTACCCTTTATGCAAAATAACTCTAAAAAAACGAAAGGATTTTTTTATGTTCAACATTGTTTTAATTGAGCCCGAAATCCCTCAGAATACAGGAAATATTGCAAGAACCTGCGCTGCCACAGGTGCGGCATTGCATCTTGTCCGTCCCCTGGGTTTTGAAATTGATGATAAGAAATTAAAAAGGGCGGGGCTTGACTACTGGCACCTTTTAAATATTACCTATCATGACAGTTTATCAGACTTCCTTGATTTCGCCAGGGGCAAAAGGCTCTTTTTTGCTACTACAAAGGCAAAAAAGGTTTATTCCGAGGTTTCCTATGAAGACGGAGATTTTCTGGTTTTCGGCAAGGAAACCAGAGGACTTCCTGAAACCTTAATCTGGGATAATCCCGACCTTTGTGTGAGAATCCCCATGATTTCAGATGCCAGAAGCCTGAATCTTTCAAACTCCGTTGCCATCATGCTCTATGAAGCTTTAAGGCAGAAAGATTTTTCCGACCTTAAGGAGCTTGGAATGCTTTCAGATGACCCCAATCATATACCCAGAGAACTTTTATAAAGGAGAAAAGTATGAAATACACATATAAAACACAAGGTACCTGTTCAAGAAAAATAACCTTTGACCTTGATGAAGAAAGCATCGTAAGAGGTATATCTTTCGAGGGCGGATGTAACGGCAACTTAAAGGGTATTTCCGCTCTGGCAGAGGGAAAGAAAGCCTCTGAAGTAATCCCCCTTCTTTCGGGAATTACCTGTGGTTTCAAGTCCACCTCCTGCCCCGATCAATTAGCAAAAGCATTAAAAAAGGCTTTGGAGGAATAAATATGCTCCCCTTACACATAAAGTATGGTAAGGAGGTTTTTTATGTTTTTAGTATTCAAAAAAGGACAAATCATCCTTTGTCTTATGCTTTTGGCAACCATAACCTTTGCCTTTATCTATTCCTTTGCCGAGAAGAATAAAAATACTTCCCTTTGTATTGACTTTATTGAGTCTTTGGGATACTTCCCCGAATCTGAAGATCCTGAAATATCGGAGGTTAAAGTGCCTGAGGGGTTTGGCAAGGTTTATGAAAATTACAACCTTTTGCAAAAAGAGGCCGGTTTTGACCTTACTCACTTAAGAGGCAATACTGTGTCCAGGTACAGTTTCAATCTTAAAGGTGAAGAAGATTTAATTGCAAATATACTTATTTTTGAAGATAAAATCTGCGGCGGGGATATCGCAAACATTTCTGTTCATGGTAAAATGCTCCCTCTCCTGCCAAAGTGAAATAAGGAGTTTATATGCGACTGGATAAATATCTGACTGATTCCGGCAAGGGCAGCCGAAAGGAAATTAAAGACAGTATAAAAAAGGGGCTTGTGACAGTAAATTCCCTTGTCATAAAAGACCCCTCTTTTTCTGTGGAAAAGGAAGCTTCCGTAACTTTAAATGGACAAGCAATTCCCTACTGTCCTTTCGTTTACCTTATGATGAATAAGCCAAAGGGTGTTGTTTCCGCCACAGAAGACAAAGATAAGCCCACAGTTCTTTCTCTTATTGGCGAAGAGTATAAACATTTTGACCTTTTCCCCTGCGGAAGACTTGACATAGATACTGTGGGACTTCTCTTAATTACCAACGACGGCGAGCTTGCCCACAAGGCCTTATCACCAAAATCTCATGTGGAAAAAACTTACTATGTGGAAACGGAAAAACCCATAACTTCAGATTATGCCAAAGCTTTTTCTGAGGGTGTCTATATTCCGGGGGGCACCAAAACACTTCCCGCCGATCTTGAAATTTTAGGAGAGAATAAAGCCAACCTTACAATTACCGAAGGAAAATTCCATCAGGTAAAATATATGTTCGAAGCATTGGGCAATAAAGTCACTTATTTAAAAAGGATAAAATTCGGCAATCTTTTATTGGATTCGTCCTTAAAAGAAGGGGAATATCGTCCTTTATTTCCTCATGAAACCATTTTTTAGATATATTTATGCAATTATACCAAAGATATTTTTCTTTTTTTGTGACTAATCACACTTTCTTTTTACCTTGATTTGTGATATCCTATAAATGTATCTTTTTGATGTTGATATCTTCAAACAAGTTTTAGGAGGAAATAATAAATATGGCAGGTTTAAGTTTAAAAAACATTTACAAAAAGTATTCCGGTGGCGTTATTGCTGCTAATGACATTTGTCTTGAAATCGAAGACAAGGAATTTATAATCCTTGTAGGTCCTTCCGGTTGCGGTAAGTCCACAACTCTTCGTATGATTGCAGGTCTTGAAGATATTTCTTCAGGTCAGCTCTACATAGACGGCAAGCTCATGAACGACGTTGCTCCCAAGGACAGAGACATTGCGATGGTTTTCCAGAACTATGCTCTTTATCCCCATATGACAGTGTTCGACAACATGGCTTTCGGTCTTAAGCTTCGTAAAACTCCCAAGGATGAAATCAAGAGACGTGTTGAAGAAGCTGCTAAAATCCTTGATATCGGTCATCTTTTAGACAGAAAACCCAAGGCTTTGTCCGGTGGTCAGAGACAGCGTGTTGCTTTAGGCCGTGCTATCGTTCGTGAACCCAAGGTATTCTTAATGGACGAACCCTTATCAAACCTTGACGCTAAGCTTCGTGTACAGATGAGAGCGGAAATTTCCAAGCTTCATCAGAGACTTCAGACAACTTTCATCTACGTTACTCATGACCAGACAGAAGCTCTTACCATGGGTACAAGAATCGTTGTTATGAAGGATGGTTACATTCAGCAGGTTGACTCTCCCCAGGAACTTTACGATCATCCCGTAAACCTCTTCGTTGCAGGCTTCATCGGAAGCCCCGAAATGAACTTCATCAATGCAACTCTTAACAGAGAAGATGATAAGGTTTCCCTTTCCTTCGGTGAAGGTCATAAGATTTATCTTGTTGAAAACAAGGCTAAGCAGGTTATTGAAACTTGCTCCGAATATTTCGGCAAGGAAGTTATCATGGGTATCCGTCCTGAAAACGTTCACGACGAAGATATCTACATGGCTACCATGCAGGATTCCAAGGCAACAGTTGATGTTGACCTTACAGAATCTTTAGGTGCTGATACCCTTTTACATCTTGATATCGACGGAACACACGTTGTTGCAAGAGTTAATCCCAGAACAAAGGCTAAGGCCGGCGAAAAGATTGACGTCGTATTTGATACAAACAGACTTCACCTTTTCGACAAGGAAACAGAACGTACAATTCTCAACTAACAAAATTAAAGAGAGTGCAAACCGCTGTTTGCACTCTCTTTTTTTATTTTTTCAGTCCCTTTTTAGGATTGACTCCGTAAATTTTCATGTACGCTTTATAAAAAGTTGAATAGTCGATAAACCCAGCCTTTTTACATGCCACAGTAAGTTTTTCTCCTTTGGCACAAAGCTTTTCTGCTTCCATAATCCTCTTTCTTTTTATGTAATTGTCAACGGTGTATCCCGTGTTTTTTTTAAAGGTTCTGCAAAGATATTCCTTTGAAATGAAAAAGCGTTCAGATAACTTTTCAAGGCGCAAATCTTCTTTATAATTTTCATTTATATAAGCTATAACATGACTTACCTTGTTGGTTTCGTCGGCACTTTTCAAAAAATCCTTAGCTTCATTTACGAGATATAAAAATTCACAAAAACAGAATTTCACCAAAGGAGTATATTGCTTTTTATAACCTTCGCTGTATTTTTTTATTCTTTCAAGGCACTCCGATATTCCGGAATCATTAAAGAAGCTTCCCTCGATTTTGTTTTTCTCACCGCTTCTTCTTTTTTCAAACACATCAAGATAGTCCTCTATTCCGTTCTTTTCAAAAAAGGAAGGCTTGATGCTTATTATCGTTCTTTTGTAACGAGCTTCCCCTTTATGATAAATTCTGTGCATTTCATCGGGACGTAAAACCAGCACATCACCGCTTTTAAGTTCGTAGGAAGCACCCTCGACTATATAATTGGCCTCTCCCTCACGGAAAATATATATTTCGTAAAAATCATGGTTGTGAAGCTTAAATTTATCATTCGAACTTTTTTCATCCTCATAATCACAGATATAATAATCTTTAATCACGCTATTCACCCCAAAATCATTTTACCATGCTCTCCCAGAAAAGTCAATATCAGCAATATTAAAGTCAATATCGGCAATATTAAAGTTAATATCGGCATTGATTTAATTTTTGAACCGTGATATCATTATTGAGAGGTGATTTACATGTACAAAAATTTTACTCTTACAGGCTTTTCTGATGAAATATCCCCCAATATCGACGAACAGTTTGAAACACTCAATAATCTTGGCATAGAATATTTTGAAGTCAGAGGCGTAAACGGAAAAAATATAGCCGACTTAACAGATGAAGAACTTCATGCCCTCAAGGAAAAAATGACTGAAAAGAACATAAAGGTTTCTTCTATAGGTTCTCCCATAGGAAAAATAAAGATAACCGATGATTTTGCCCCCCACTTTGAAACATTTAAGAGAGTGTGCTTTATAGCAAAATTTTTAGGAACAAGATACATAAGAATTTTCAGCTTTTTCGTTGAAAAAGAAAAGTGCGATGAATACCGTAATGAAGTTTTAAGAAGGCTTTCTTTAATGATTGACTACGCTAAAGAAGAAGATATCGTACTTCTCCACGAGAACGAAAAAGACATTTACGGCGAAACCGATGACCGTTGTCTTGACCTTATGAAAAATTTATACTCTGATAACTTTAAGGCCGTTTTCGATCCCGCAAATTTCGTTCAGGCAAAGGTGGATACAAAAAAGGCTTACTCCCTTTTAAAAAATTATATAGAATATATGCATATAAAGGATGCCCTTTCTGATGCCTCTGTCGTTCCTGCAGGACGGGGTCTTGGCAATATCCCCTATATCTTATCCGACCTTAAGGAAAGCGGATATGTGGGATTTTTAAGCTTAGAGCCTCATCTGGGTGCGTTTGTAGGGCTTTCCGACATTGACGATACTGCAGAAGATACCGTAAGTCAGGAAGCAAGCGATGCAACAAAGTTCGCTTTAGCACATGATACTTTGGTTAAAATTATAGAAAGCATTTAACTTTTTTAGATAAAAGAGGTTTTACTTATGAAAAACATTTGTATTGTGGGATTGGGTGCAATATCCCCTCTTCATATAGACGCTATATCAAAGTTGTCAGATTATACAAAGCTTTATGCCGTATGCGATATAGTAAAAGAAAAGGCAGACGAAATCTCAAAAAAATATTCTGTCAAGTCCTTTTACAATATCGACGATGCTCTCAAAGACGAAAACGTCGACTCATTTCATATCTTAACCCCTCACTATCTGCACTTTGAGATGATTAAAAAGTGCCTTGAAAAGGGTAAAATGGTGGTTTCCGAAAAGCCTTTGGTAATGACGAAGGAGGAATTTTCTAATCTTTCTTCCATGGACACTCAAAATCTCTGTTGCATTTTCCAGAACCGCACAAACAGTACATCAATGAAGCTTATGGAAATAATCAAAAGCGATTCTTCCATCGGAGAATTTAAAGGCTCTCGTGCTTTTCTTACCTGGGACAGGGACAGAAAATACTATGAAAGCGGTGAGTGGAGAGGCAAATGGGCAACCGAGGGTGGCGGTGTTTTAATAAATCAGGCCATCCATACCCTGGACCTTATGCTGGAAGCAGCGGGCAAGGTTTCTTCTGTAAAAGCAACCATGGCTAACCATTCATTAAAAGATGTAATAGAGGTTGAAGATACCATGGAAGCCCTTATTTATTTCGAAAATGGTACCAAGGGACTGTTCTACGCTTCCAATGCCAATGGCTATCACGCTCCCCCAATGATCGAAATCTCTTTCAAAAACGCTCTTTTCTTAATTTCGGACGGTAAGCTTTATAGAAACGGTGAGCTTCTGACGAAAGACTCAGACGAATATGCAGGTAAAATATGCTGGGGCGACGGACACTCCGTTGCACTTCACAATATATATGCAAAAAATGAATCTCTTAAAATAAAAGATATTAAAAATACCATGCATACAGTCTATGCAATTTATGAAAGCGCTAAACAAAACGGAAAGGAAGTTCTATTATGAAAATGACTATGAGATGGTACGGACATGACGACCCCGTAACACTGTCACACATCCGTCAGATTCCAGGAGTTACCGGAATTGTATCAGCAATTTACGATATCCCCGTTGGCGAAACCTGGCCTCTCGAGAGAATTCTTACTCTCAAAAAGGAAATCGAAGATGCCGGCTTGGAATTATCGGTAATCGAAAGTGTTCCTGTTCATGAAGATATAAAAATGGGTGTGGGCGACAGAGACAGATATATCAAAAATTATGCCCAGACCTTAAGAAATTTAGCCAAGGCGGGAATTGACTGTGTTTGTTACAACTTCATGCCGGTTTTTGACTGGACAAGAACAGAGCTTATTCACGAAAATGCCGATGGTTCAAATTCTTTAGCATACGTTCACGACACAGCCATGAAGATGGACCCTGTTAAGGGAGATCTTACACTTCCCGGCTGGGATGCAAGCTATACCAAGGACCAGATGAAGGACTTGCTCACTACATATGCTTCCATATCCGAGGAAGATTTGTGGACAAATCTCAAATATTTCTTAGACGGAATCATTCCCACCGCAGAAGAAGTAGGAATAAAAATGGCAATTCATCCCGATGATCCCCCATTTTCTATTTTCGGTCTTCCCAGAGTTATTACATGCAAGGAAAACCTTATGCGTTTCTTAAAGCTCTATGACAGTCCTTATAACGGGCTTACCCTTTGCACAGGTTCTTTAGGCGTTTCTGGTGATAACGATATTATAGACATGATAAATGAATTTTCCGACAGAATTCATTTTGCTCACATAAGAAATATAAAAAGAGAAAATGAGTTTGACTTTGTTGAAACCGGTCACAAAACAGAATGTGGTTCCCTTGATATATACGGAATTGTAAAGGCTTATGTTGACAATAACTGGGACGGCTATGTAAGACCTGACCACGGCAGAATGATATGGGGCGAAAAGGGCAGATTCGGATACGGTTTATTCGACAGAGCTCTTGGAGCAACCTATCTTACAGGCCTTTTTGAAGCCCTGGAAAAGAACAAATAATTAAGGAGTGTTTTTTATGACAAAGTTACCTTTAGGAGTTGACCTCACAGGCTCTGTTGCAGTTGTAACAGGCGGTGCAGGAATTATATGTTCAGAATTTGCAAAAACTCTGGCAAAAGCAGGATCTAAAGTTGCAGTTCTCGACTTAAATGGGGATGCAGCAGATGCTCTCGCTAAGGAAATCGAAAAAGACGGTGGCAAAGCAATAGGTCTTTCTGCAAATGTTCTTAAAAAGGAAAGCTTACTTTCCGCAAAGGAAATAATAAACGAAAAATTGGGTAAGGTAGATATTTTGATAAACGGTGCAGGCGGAAATAACCCCAAGGGTTCCACCTCCAAGGAATACTACGAAATGGGTGACGAAGAGAAAGAAGATGTTACCTCTTTCTTCGATTTAGACCCCAGTGGTGTTGAATTCGTTTTCAACTTAAATTTTCTGGGAACTCTTATTCCCACTCAGGTTTTCGCAGGCGATATGGTGGGAAATGAAAAAGCTTCCATTATAAATATTTCCTCAATGAACGCCTTTACTCCCCTTACCAAAATCCCTGCGTATTCAGGAGCTAAAAGTGCAATTTCAAACTTTACTCAGTGGCTTGCAGTTCACTTCTCCAAGGTTGGCATAAGAGTAAACGCCATTGCTCCCGGATTTTTCCTTACAAACCAGAACAGAGCGCTTTTAACCAATCCTGACGGAAGTTTAACTCCCCGTTCTGAAAAGATTTTATCCCAGACCCCCTTTAACCGTTTCGGTGATGTATCAGAACTCACAGGAACATTATTATACCTTTTGTGCTATGAAGCTTCAAGCTTTGTAAACGGAATTGTAATCCCCGTTGACGGCGGTTTCTCAGCTTACAGCGGTGTTTAATCAGAACAAAAAAATCAGGCATACTTTGTATGCCTGATTTTTTATTTTAATGATTCTACCATAGTTATTATTTCATCTATACTTGTGGACGTAAACAGCTTTGCTCTTATTTTAGCGGCACCGGGAATGGTTTTAAGATACCAAGCCAGATGTTTTCTCGACTCTAAAATTCCCCGGTTTTCGCCTTTTTTTTCTACCGCAAGAAGCAGATGCTTTATGCAGAATTCTATCCTTTCCCAGCTCTCTGCCCGCGGTATTTTCTCTCCTTTTTTCAAAAGAGCTTCTATTTCCCTGAATATAAAGGGATTTCCCAGTGAGCCCCTTCCTACCATTATGGCAGAGACTCCCGTTTCTTCTATCATTCTTAAGGCATCTTCGCCCGTAAAGATATCACCGTTTCCCACCACAGGAATAGTAAGAGATTCATTCACATTTTTAATGGCTTTCCAGTCAGCTTTTCCCGAATAAAGTTCTTCCTTGGTTCGCCCGTGAATATATAATTTATCTGCTCCTGCCATCTCCATGGCTTTTGCAAATTCTACAGAAATATCCTTATCTATGCCCTTTCTTATCTTTACACTTACGGGCAAATCTGTAGCGTCCTTTACCGCCTTTACTATTTCCCCTGCCAGAGGTGCATTTTCCATAAGGGCAGCACCATCGCCGTTTTTCTCGATTTTTGGCATTGGACAGCCCATATTGATATTGATTTCCGTGGCATAGGAAGTAACCTTTTTCGCAGCTTCCCCCATGATAGAAGGTTCGTGCCCGAAAATCTGGACAATCATCTTTCCCTCTTTTTCACCCGGAAGCAGACTTTTGGTCTTTTTATCATTAAAATGAAGTGCCTTTGCACTTATCATTTCCGTAAAGGTGATAATATCTCCAAAGGATGAGCATATTTCCCTGAATACCTCATCTGCCACACCTGCCATGGGTGCTAAATAAACATCGTTATTATAAATCAAGTTTCAGATCTCCTGACTTAATTAAGTGCATTTTTCTCATAGATTCCGAGAAGAATAAGGAAATAACAGCCGGAAGTATGAAGTACATTAAAGCTATTAACATAACTGCCGCAAAGGGTGTAAAGAGCGCATTTCCTGCCTCGTTCACAGCAGTCATAACACTGTATGACTGCAAGGGGCCAACAAGTCCTGCTGTCCCCATTCCTGAGCCCATTGGATTTCCAACCATGCCGATAGCCGTACCTATGGGACCTAAAATAGCGCTTGTTAAAATAGCAGGAAGCCATATGATGGGCTTTTTAACGATATTGGGCATCTGAAGCATGCTTGTTCCAAGGCCCTGAGCTAAAAGTCCGCCGAATTTATTTTCACGGTAGCTTATAACCGCAAAGCCAATCATATTGGCACAGCAGCCAACTGTTGCAGCTCCTGCTGCCAGTCCCGAAAGTCCCATGGCAATACCTATTGCCGCAGAGCTTATGGGAAGTGTTAAAAATATTCCCATAAGTACAGATACTACAATTCCGCCCATTATGGGATGAGCTTCAACGTTTATGTTTACCAGGTTTCCAAGCCATAACATAAAGCCTGAAATAGGAGGTCCCAGCATAAGACCTACTGCAGAGCCTGATAAAATAGACACCAACGGAGTCACTATAATATCAACAGGGGTCTTTCCCGATACAATTGAGCCAAGCTCAATTGCAACATATGCCGCAATAAATGCTCCTAAAGGTTCACCGGGAGCTTTAATCATAAATACTCCGTCAACTAAAAAAGTCCCGTTTAATATGGATGCTGCATAAGCGCCCACAAGACCGGCAACAGCCGCACCCACAACCAATAAGGGAGCTTTTTTGCCAAGCTTAACAGCCACTCCCACGCCGATACCTGCACCGGTAACTAATGACGCTGCCTGTCCGATTAAAATAAGATAGTATCCCATGAGTCCGGGTATGTATGCACCTATCTGCTTTAATATTGTACCGATAATGAGTGTGCCAAAAAGTCCCAGAGCCATCCCTGACAATCCGTCAATAAATAATCTTTTTAAAAATTTCACCTTGTTTTTCCTTTCTTTTTTCATCCTTAATTAAAAAGGGGTTATTTTTGTAAATTTATGACAATGAGTTTTTTCTTAAATTATAATAAAAAATCCCTTAAATTACAAGATTTTTTTCATTTTTAAGAGCTTTTTATTAAAAAAAATAAAAAAGTATTCAAAAATCTCTTGTATTTTCTGAAAAATATGATAGAATGTATTAAGGAATTCTCTTTGGAGGAGGTGTACTATCCATGGCTTACAAAATTACTGATGCTTGTATCGCTTGCGGCGCTTGCGCAGGTCAGTGCCCCGTTGAAGCTATCACAGAGGGTGACGGTATCTACGTAATCGATCAGGAAGCTTGTGCTGAATGTGGTGCTTGTGCTGAGCAGTGCCCCGTTGAAGCTATCGTAGAAGAATAATTACCTTAAATAAAAACGGAATGCCTTTGGCATTCCGTTTTTATTTTGTATATGTTTTCATTTTTTGAACAAAATATATAAAAAAATGAGAAAGGATTAAAAAAATGAAAACCCTCTCCTCTGTTATAATTATCGTTCTATCTGCTCTTTTAATTTTCGCTCTGATATTTTCAGTTACTCAGGCAATAGACGGAAAAAAAAGCGAGAATTTAATTTACTCCTCCTTTGATAAATCCTTTTATGAGCTTTTGGAAAATGTGGAAAAAATGGAGCTTTCTCTACTCAAGGCAAATCATTCCGAGGATTTCTATCAACTATTAAAGCTTTCCTCCCAAATAGATGAAAGTGCCGCCTTTGCCATTTCTGATCTGGGAGATTTCGAATCCGAAAGGCCACTTACAAACATAAATACTTTCTTAAATCAGTCAGGTGATTATATAAAATCTGTTGCACTTTCACATTCTGACGGAAGCAGAATTACTGATACGGAAAAGGAAAATCTTAAAAAACTTTCCTATCATGCAACTCTTCTTAAAAACGAGCTTTCTTCATTAAGAGAAAAGACCGCTTCGGGTGAAATTTCCTATTCTACTGCACTTAGAAAAGCCGATGCCACTTTAGGTACATCTTTAGGCGATATAGAGGAAAAATTTTCAGGATACGAAAAGCTCTCTTATAACGGAGCACTTTCAGGGCACATGGATTTTGTATCTTCGGGACATTTATCCTCACTTCCCCCTGTTGATTCCGCCCTTGCATTAAAAGCCGCTCTGTCTTATTCAAAAGAGGGGATTCCTTTAACGCTTTATTCTGAAACCGGTGGAAATATTCCCTATTTTTCATTTTACTATAAGGGCGAAAACGCTTCCTATTCCACTGAAATCACAAAAAACGGAGGAAAGCTTTTAAGTCTTTCTGTAAACAGAAGCTTTTCTGATCCTTTGGTAGGGTTAAGCGAAGCCATAAATATAGCTAAAAGTTTTCTTGAAAATACAGGGTTTCCTTCCATGCAGGAGGTTTACTATGAAAATCCTGGCACTGTTTTAACCTTATTTTTTGCAAGATATGAAAATGATGTTTATCATTATCCCGACTTAATCACCGTGGAAGTAGCTTTAGATAAAGGCGAAATAGTAGCTTTTGATGCATCCAAATATTTAATGAATTTAAAAAGCCGAATATTTCCCGAGATAAGTGCAAAGGCAGAGACTGTAATTCAGATAATCCGTGATGATTACGGAATAAATTCCATGAAAAAAACCTTTCTTTTATCTTCTTACGGAAAGGAAATCCCCTGTATTGAACTCAAGTTTCAATCGGAAAACAAAACATTTTTAACTTATATAAATGCAACTTCCGGACGCCAGGAAGAAATTTACATTCTGTCTGAGTCCGATATGGAAAGATTTGTACAATAAAAAAGTGGGCAATGCCCACTTTTTTATTCTGTAACGGAAGTTACCGTAACATTCATTTCATTCGGTACAATCTGTACAAAGGTTAGTCCCGGGTTTAACGAAAGCTCTTCACCGTTAAGAAGGAACTTGATTTCTGAATCCCTGTCTTTCTTCTCCCAGGTGATGTCCCTTACTTTTCCGCCTGTTATAAAGCTTCCTTTTCCGCTTCCGGTATTATAAAGGTCCTGTCTTCCCTTTCCCTCACCGTCATTTAAGTTCACGTTCTGCATTCTTAAAATGACAATATTCATAACGGAAAGTTCTTCTCCGGTCTGCATTTTATGAGCACTGCCACGTCTTATCCTCTTATATGTACCCGCCTCTTCATCAAACTCGTAGATGATATTACACTGAAGATAGGGAATTTCAACCTTTGATGCTGTATTTCCTTCTTCGGACACCTCGTAATTTTTAAGATAATTATAGTTTTTTTCCGTGTCTCTTCTGTAACCATGATTATCGGCAGAAGAAGAAAGGCGGTTAAAATCTGTATAAAGGTTGTGCCAGGAATTGTTATATTCAGAATATCTGAAAAATGTTTTTGCTTCATAAAGTCCGTTTAAGTTATTTACTCCTCTTGAGGAAATCTCGCTTTGTGCCTTGGGACTCCATCCGCAATGGCCGTATATTGCATCGTTTTCAATGGCAAAATCCAAAAAATAGTGGCGTGACGACCTCACAGGGCCAATTTTCATAGTCTTTTCCTCTTCGTTAAAAAAGGATTCCTTAAAAAGTGCCATCATTCTGGTATTTCCGCCCTCTACATAGGCTTCGTAAACCATGTAAGCTTTATGAAGGCCTGCCTGGGGACCTTTATAATCAGCATCATTATCTATCATAAGAGCAATTGCTCTTTCGTTATTCTGCATTTTAAGATAGAACTCATCAGGTTCCTTTTCTTCTATGATTTCTTCGCTTATAACTTCCTCCACCAAGGGCTCCTTAGGTCCGCAGGATGAAAAGAGCAAAGTTAAAAAAACAAATACCAAAACCAGCCAAAAAAACTTCTTCATGTAATGACCCCCTTTCTTTTATTATAGCATAAAAATGTCATAAAAGTAAATACTTACTTGAAAAAAAGAAAAATATGGAGTATACTTAATTAAAAAAGGAGTATTTTTATGCGTGCTGTTATACAGAGAGTCACCCATGCTTCCTGCACGGTGGATGATAAAATTACAGGAGAAATCAAAAAGGGCTTTCTGGTGTTTTTTGGCGTAGGAGAAGGTGACACCGATGAAGACCTTGATTATATTGTAAAAAAGACTTTAGGCTTAAGGATTTTCGAAGATTCCGATGAAAAAATGAACCTGGCATTATCTGATGTTAGCGGCGAAATTCTTGTGATTTCTCAGTTTACCTTATACGGTGATGCGAGAAAAGGCTTTCGTCCCTCCTTTTCTTCTGCGGCAGACCCCGTGACGGGAGAAAAGTACTTCGAGCTTTTCAAATCCCGATTAAAGGAAGCAGGGCTTAAGGTTGAAAGCGGAATTTTTGGTGCCGACATGAAAATATCACTCCTTAACGACGGCCCCGTTACCATACTTTTAGACAGTAAAAAACTTTTCTGACACCCCTCTGATTTGACATTAAAAAAAATATATGGTATACTTTTTCCATAAGTGGAATGAGGTATTTTTATGATTATAAAAGAATCCGGCGAAAACTATCTTGAAACCATACTGATGCTTAAAAAGAAAAACGGCCATGTAAGGAGCATAGATATCGCCAATGAGCTTAAGGTTACAAAACCCAGTGTTTCCGTGGCTATGAAAAATTTCCGGGAAGAGGGCTTTATCACAATTGATAAAGATGGCGGAATATCCCTTACCGAAAAGGGACTTTTAATTGCCGAGCGTATGTACGAGCGTCACGGAATTATTGCAAAAGCACTGATGCATTTAGGCGTCTGTGAAGAAACTGCTTTTTCTGACAGCTGTAAAATAGAACATCATATAAGCGAAGAGAGTTTTGAGAAAATTAAAGAATTTATATCAAAAAAATAAACCGATGAAAAGTTCATCGGTTTATTTTTATTCTGTAATCTCCACAAAGCCATAGCTTTCAAGGATTTTTATATACTTTACGAGTCTTTCATAAAGAGGCTCTGCCTTATCTCCAAAGTGTTCTTTCACTTTTTCGCCAAGAGAAGAAATCGTCATATCCCCGTCTAAAAGAGGAAATATAAAGCTTCCCATTTCGTCTAAATGAATCTTGGTTATTCTTGGCTTTTTTAATACTTTCTGACAAATGGTATTCAAAATCCCTTTATTCTCTTTCAAAAGGGTTACCTCTCCCTTTTCATCTTTTGTAAAAGAAATACCCTTTATTCTTACTTTGTGTTCTAAAGAAATCTTTTCTTTTTTCATTTTTTCTTTTTCCATAAAGAGAATTTAAGAAGACTTAAAATTATAATTCCCAGCAGGACAAGTCCTCCTATTGACATAAAGGATGCGGAGAGATTTAATTTTGCTGAAAGGTCAATTGCTTCGCCTAAGCCGAATATTGCAAATATTGCAAGAGCAATACCTATTATACCTTCTCCTGCAATCATACCTGAGCAGAACAAAATTCCGTCGTTTACGATTCTTTCCTTTTCTTCTTTCTCCTTCTTCATCTTATCGAAACCAAGACGGATAAGACCGCCAATCATTATGCATGCATTAAGCTGAACAGGAAGATAAATACCGATAGCAAAAGGAAGTACGGGAATTCCTACTATTTCTACAACAACGGCAATTATAGCTCCTATTGCAACCAGTGTCCAGGGAAGATTTCCCTCCATAACACCCTCAACAATGAGTTTCATGAGTGTAGCCTGCGGAGCTCCAAGCTCCTGTGAACCAAATCCCCATGCAGCATCTAAAAGATATAAAGTGGCGCCGATAGCGATAGCTGATGCTACAACGCCGATGACTTCTCCAATCTGCTGCTTTTTGGGTGTTGCACCAAGTAAGTAACCTGTTTTTAAGTCCTGAGATGTATCTCCCGCAATAGCAGATACAATACATATAATGGAGCCTATTGCTATTGCACTTGTCATTCCCAGTATTCCTGTCTGCCCTGTGAACTTAAGAATTAAAGTTGCGATTAAAAGTGTTGCAATAGCCATTCCTGAAACAGGATTGTTACTGCTTCCTACCAAACCTACCATTCTCGAAGATACGGTTGCAAAGAAAAATCCGAAGATAACAACAATTACCGCCCCGATAAGACTTACGGGAATAGCAGGAACGAGCCATACCAATAGAGTAAGAATTGCTACAGAAATTAAAACAACAACAATATTTATATCTCTGTCTGTTCTCTTGTCTGTTGTACCGCCTGCATTTGTCATGCTCTTCATAGCACCGCCAAAGGTCTTTATAATGAGAGGAAGAGACTTAATGAGGCTTATTATACCTCCTGCCGCAAGAGCACCTGCTCCTATATAACGGATATAGCTTGACCATATTCCCGATGCTCCTGACGCTTCATAAATTTCACCAATGGGTGCCGTTCCGGGATAAAGAATCAGATCTTTACCGAAAAGCACAATAAGAGGAATTATTACCATCCAGCTTAAAATACCGCCGGCAAACATATAAGAAGAAATTTTAGGTCCGCAGATATAGCCGACGCTCATTACTGCAGGATAAATTTGCGTTCCGATTTCTCCGGCAAAACCTTTTATTTTAAGGCTTATTTCTCCTGACACCAGCTTAAGCCCGTCTATTATGAACTTAAATGCTGCTGCAAATCCCATACCCGCAAAAACAGATGTGGCAGATGAACCACCGTTTTCTCCTGCCAGCAAAACCTCTGCACAGGCACTTCCTTCTGGATAGGGAAGTATTCCGTGCTCTTTAACGATGAGTGCATTTCTTAAAGGTATCATGAAAAACACGCCCAAAAGTCCGCCGAGCAGAGCAATCAATGTAATTTCAAGCATTCCGGGTTTCGCCGCTCCCTCTCTTCCCTCTGCCGCCCAGAGGAAAAGAGCAGGAAGAGTGAAAATCGCACCTGCTGCCAGAGATTCTCCGGCAGAGCCTATAGTCTGAACCAGATTACTTTCAAGAATTGAATTTTTCTTCAAAAGAACCCTTATAACTCCCATGGATATAACCGCTGCAGGAATTGAAGCCGAAACCGTCATTCCTACCCTGAGTCCCAGGTAAGCATTCGCCGCTCCGAATATAATGGCAAGCAAAATGCCTACAACCAGAGAGGTTACCGTTATTTCTGCAGGAGTCTTTTCATGAGAAACATAGGGTTTGAATTCTTTTTTATTCTCCACAAAATCATCCTTTCGTCAATAAATCATATACTGACAAATTGTACCATAAAAAGAGGGAAAAATCAAGCCTATTTAAGTCTTTTTAATACCTCGTAAAATACATCGCAAAACTTCTCTACGGAAGATATTGACATTTTCTCCCCGGGGGTGTGAACATCTTTTATATCTGCACCTACCGATATGGCATCAAATCCCTCTATTCCCGAAGCAAAAACTCCACATTCCAATCCTGCATGAATGGCTTCAACCTTTATTTCCCTTCCTGTTTTTTCTATGAAAACTTCCTTATATATTTTTTGGAGGGTACTTTTATCATTAAATTCCCAGGGGGGATAGTGACCGAAAGCTTCAAATTTTGCTCCCAGGAATTCTGAAAATGCAATCATTTTCTCCTCAAGAGCGAAAAGGGCACTTTTTTTACTGCTCCTTAATGCATAGTGGAAAATAATTTCTCCTTCTTCCTCTTTAAGTATTCCCAGATTCAAGGAGGTTTCCACTAAATTTTCTATTTCCTTACTCATAGATATAATTCCGTTGGGAGAAAATGTAATAGCTGCGATTAAAGTCCTTTTAGTTTCTTCACTTAAAACTTCTTCTTCGACCAATCCTTTATTTTCTGTTTCCCAAGTGAAATTTTCTTCTCTTTTTGAAATTTCTTCCTTTACAACCATAAGATAGTCATTTATTTTTTTCTCACTGTCTTTTATGTCACTTAAAAGAAGGGTGGCTTCCGCATAGGATGGTATGGCGTTCGCCTTGGTTCCGCCATTTACATTTATAATATCAAACCGAAGTTCTGATTTTAAGTGATTCAATATCCTTCCTAAAAGCATATCGGCATTTACGCTGCCGGAATCTATTTCCACGCCGGAATGACCACCCTTTAATCCTTTGAGGATGAGCTTTAATTTAGTTCCCGACTTTCTTTCCTTTTTTAATGGAAGAGTGAATACAAAATCGCTTCCTCCTGCACAGGAGACAGTGAGAGATGAAAAATCCTCGGCGTCTAAATTTATCATTCTTCTTCCTTTAAGTTTGTCCAATGAAAGTCCTTTCGCTCCAATCATACCGATTTCCTCGTCAGAGGTAAATACAGCTTCAATTGGAGGATGCTCTATATCACAAGATGCAAGCAGAGAAAGCATAAGAGCAACGGCAAAGCCGTCATCAGCTCCCAAAGTAGTGCCATCAGCTTTTATAAAGTCTCCGTCCACTAAAAGCTTTATTTCATCTTTCTCAAAATCAAATTCCAAGCCCTCTTTCGCCTGGCACACCATATCAGTATGTCCCTGCAAAATCAAAGGCTTACTTTCTTCAAAGCCGACACTTCCTTTTTTATATATAATTACATTATCGTTTTCATCATCATAGTAGTTTAAGGAATGTTCCTTTGCAAAAGAAATGAGATAATTTTTTATTCCCTTCCTGTTTTCAGAGCCCCTTGGTATTTTGCTTATCTCAATAAAATATTTAAAAAATTCCCGCGGTCTCAAATCAATCAAGTTATTCATAAAAAACTCCTTTAGGTTAATATTTCCCTTTGTCCTTTGTTTTATTTATAATTTTATCACAAAATTCCTTGTTTTTCAAGGGATTATTTTATATCAATATATTATTATATGTAAATATGTATAAATAGAAATAAGTGGAAGCGTACTTCCACTTATTTAAGCCTCAGAAGATATTTTAACATGTTTTTATACATTTTGAAAAAACCTATCTTTCCCACATCCTGAGCTGCTATAAGATTGCTTTCCGAAACAATCTCTCCCCCTGTCTTTACATATATTTTTCCTATTTTTTGTCCTTTTATTACAGGAGCTTCAATTTGTTCCGGAATTTCGGTAATGATTTCTTCATCCACGGAATTCCCTCTTTTTTTAAGATAATAAAGGCCGCTTTCCATTTTAAGGGAAACTTCTTCCTCTTTCCCTTTTACCACCTTTACCTTTCCCTTTATCTCTTCAAGATTTGAATCTTCAAACAAACTTACTTTGGAAAAACCGTAATCAAGCAAAGCCCTGGCATCGGAAAAGCGGTCATTCGATGTGGGGGCTCCCAAAACCACCGCTATAAGCTCCAGATTATCCCTTTTTGCACTGGCGCTGATACAGCACCCAGCTTCATCGGTAGAACCCGTTTTAAGTCCCGTAGCCCCATCGTAAAAACGAATGAGCTTATTGGTGTTTGCCAAAAGAAACTCCCCATTTCTTAAGGAATCCGTCCATATGGTGGTATAGCTAAGTATTTCAGGATGACTAAGCAGAGCTTTTGACATTTTCGCTATATCAGAAGCTGTGGATTTATGCTCAGGATCAGGAAGACCATTTGTGTTCCTAAACACCGTGCTCTCCATAGAAAGTTCCTTTGCTCTTTTATTCATTCTTTCGACAAAGGCCTCTACGCTTCCCTCCATAAATTCAGCCATAGCAACGCAGGCGTCATTGGCACTTGCCACCGCTATCCCCTTTACAAGATCAGACACCGTCATAACCTCGCCAGTATCAAGAAAAATTGTGGAGCCTCCCATGGATTTGGCTCTTTCTGATGCCGTAACCTCATCATCAAATGTAAATTTGCCCTCATTTATATCTTCCATAATAAGCAAAAGCGTCATTATCTTGGTTATGCTTGCTGGGGGAAGTGGTTCATCGGGATTTTTTTCATACAGTACTTTTCCTGTCTTTTTTTCTATTAAAACAGCGCTCTTGCAGGAAAGATTTATTTCTTCCCCTTCGCACAGCGCCGTTCCTTGAAGCATTATAGTCATAAGTATAATAAGCGACAATACTTTTTTAAGCATAGAAAAACCTCCCTTTGCAATTTATATGCAAAAGAGAGGCTTAAAAATGCCTTAATTTTTCAAAAGTCCCCGTTCAGCCATGCTGGTAAAGCCACGGCCCGAAACCACAAAATGGTCGATAATTTCTATTTCCAGAGGTTTTAATGCCGCTATCAGTTTTCCGGTCATTTCAATATCTTCATAGGATGGCTGTAATATTCCCGAAGGGTGGTTGTGGCAAAGAACTATGTATTTCGCATTGACGCTTACAACATGCTGCGCAATTTTTCTCACGTCAACGTGAACTTTATCCACCACTCCTCTTGCTAAAATAACCTGTTTTTTCACCTGCTTTTGTGTATCAAGACAGATTAAGGCAAAAACCTCTTCAGTTTCATTTCCTATGTAGTCTGCACACCAGAGTCCTGCGGAAGTAACATTGGCAAATGCAGATTTCGTATCCTCCCACCGGGAGCGGTTGTATCTTCCTACTATTTTACCTAAAGCACTCAAATAAACTGCCGCACTTTCCCCTATTCCATCAACCTTTTTAAGAGAGTTCACATCGGCATCCAGTACCTGGGCAAGAGTCCCGAACTCATCTAAAAGGGCATGTGCAATAGGATTTGTATCGCATCTGGGAATGGCATAAAAAAGCATCATTTCCAAAACTTCATGGTCATAAAATCCATCGAAGCCGAATTCAGCAAATTTCTTTCTGACTCTTTCTCTGTGATTTGAATGTGAATTGGATTCCGTCACATAAGTCACTCCTTAGTAATATTTTATAAATATTTTACCATAATTCCGCAAAAAATTCAAGGTATAAGAACCCCTTCCCAAGACTTTTGAGTTATTTCCTTGTAGGTTTTACATTTAAGTCTGATTTAATGTTTCCGTCAATTTTTCCATGGGCTTCTTCAAAGGCTTTTATGTTTTCTCTTATAAGAACAAGAACATGACTGTTTACACTCCTGCCTTCATAATCAGCAACATAAGCGATTTTTTCAAGCATTTCTTCCTCTATCCTTATAGATACACTTTTAACAGACATATTATCACTCCAAAATAAATATATTATATATTTATTTTAATAAAATTATGTCATATAATGTTAAAAATGGATATATGGCATATCTATAAAAAGATGACTAAAAAAAAGCACCCATTCGGGTGCTTTTTACTTTTTTGGTGACCTTACGGGGAGTCGAACCCCGGTTTGAGCCGTGAGAGGGCTCCGTCCTAGGCCACTAGACGATAAGGCCATTACCTTTTATATTATACACGTTTTTTCATCTTTGTCAAGATTTTTTTACCCCCTGCCTGAAAAATTCCTTTTTCCTACTTCTTCCTTGATTTTATGACTCTTTCGTGATATACTACCTATATATCCATTAAAAGGAAGTGTTTTTATGATACTTGCAGTTGATATAGGAAATTCCAACATCGTTTTAGGTGCCATAAAGGACGGGGAAATTCTTTTCATTTCTCGTCTTGAAACCAACCATAACCGCCTGGAAGATGAATATGCCACTTACATTCTGGGTATTTTAAACCTCCACGGAGTTGATAAAAACGTCTTCGACGGAGCTATTATTTCCAGCGTTGTTCCTCCCCTTTCTGCAGTTTTATCCCATGCAGTGGAAAAGCTTATAGGGAAAAAGCCTTTAATTTTAGGTCCCGGTGTTAAAACAGGGCTCAACATAAAAACCGACAATCCCTCTCAGCTAGGAAGCGACATTGTTGCAAACAATGTGGCGGCTTTATCCATTTACAAAGGCCCCGTTATTGTAATCGACATGGGAACAGCTACTACAATTTCCGCCAGCGACGAAAATAACAGCTTTATCGGCTGTGCAATTTTGCCAGGTATAACCACTTCCCTTAATGCCCTTACCAAAAAAGCAGCTCTTTTGCAGGAAATAAGCTTTGAAGCTCCCAAGCAGGTTATCGGAACAAACACTCCCGACTGTATGCGTTCAGGTATTGTTTTCGGTACCGCTTCCATGATTGACGGAATGATTGACCGCTTCTTATCGGAAATGAAAACCGACGCTAAAGTTATAGCAACAGGCGGTCATGCAAAATATATCGTTCCCCATTGCAATAAGGATATTATATATAATCCCAACCTGCTTTTATCGGGACTTTACACAATTTACTTAAAGAATTTGACGGAGGGAAAACAATGATTTCTAAGGCGTTTAGTTCCGCTCTGGTCGGCATTGAGGCGTACACCGTTACAGTGGAGGCAGACCTATCTCCCAGACTTCCCGCTTTTGATATTGTGGGATTGCCCGATGCCGCCGTTAAAGAGGCAAAGGAGAGAGTTAAGGCAGCCCTCCGAAACAGCGGATTTAATCTGCCTCCCCAGAAAATAATAGTAAATCTGGCTCCTGCAGATATAAAAAAGGAAGGCAGCGGCTACGATTTGGCTATTGCTCTTTCCGTTCTTTCCGCCGACAAAAAAATAGATGCATCTGCCATTTCGGGCTTTGCCTTGTTTGGCGAACTTTCTTTAGCAGGAGAGCTTAAAAAAATAAACGGAATTTTGTCCCTGGCTCTGGGGGCCTCTAAAAACGGCATAAAAAACATAATTGTTCCCAAGGAAAACGCCGTAGAAGCATCGGTAGCCCAGGGAGTAAATGTCTACGGTGCAGAAACACTTTTCGAAGTATTTGAATTTTTGACGGGCAAAAAAACCATAGAAAAAACCGTAAGCGACAGAGAAAACCTTTTAGAATCAAACATGGTCTATGATGTGGACTTTTCAGATGTCAAGGGCCAGCCTCTTTTAAAAAGAGCATTGGAAATTGCAGCAGCAGGCGGTCATAATGTGCTTATCATGGGCTCCCCCGGTTCAGGTAAATCCATGATTGCCAAAAGACTTCCCACAATTCTTCCGGATATGACAATAACGGAAGCTATTGAAACCACGCAGATACATAGCGTTGCAGGAATTCTTGATGAAAAGACTCCTCTGGTTGCAACAAGACCTTTCCGTTCTCCCCATCACAACATTTCCATTCCCGGCTTAATTGGTGGCGGAAGCGATTCAAAACCGGGAGAGCTGGTTTTAGCTCACAACGGAGTTTTATTTCTTGACGAATTTTTAGAATTCCCTCCAAAAGCCATGGAGGGAATGCGTCAGCCCTTAGAGGACAAGAAGGTTACCATCGCAAGGGCTAACTCCAACAATACATACCCCTGCAAAATAATGCTGGTTCTCGCCGCTAATCCCTGTCCCTGCGGCTACCACGGTGATTTAAGAAGAAGATGCACCTGCTCTCAGAATGCCATAAACAAGTATCTTTCAAGGCTCAGCGGTCCTCTTTTGGACAGAATTGACATTCAGGTAGAAGCATCAAGCCTTTCCTATGCTACTTTAAGCGAGCAAAAAGGAGAGTCCAGCGCCGATATCAAAAAAAGGGTTATGAGGGCCCGTTTAATGCAGAAAGAAAGATTTGGCAGCGAAACTTTATTAAATTCCGATATGAAAACCGAAGACGATTTCAAAAAATACTGTCCTCTGGATTCTGACTGCAAAGCCCTTCTCGAAAACGCTTTCAAGGTTTTAGGCTTAAGTATGCGAGGATATAATTCCTTAATGACCGTAACCCGCACCATAGCAGACTTAGACGGCTCAAAGAACATAAATATAACCCATTTAAGCGAAGCCATCTCTTACAGACGGCTTGAAAACAAATTCTGGAACAGGTGATATTATGAAAAAACAAACCCTTGACCAAAGAATAAATTTCATTGTCAGAATTTTATTTGTTTTAGCCTTTGCAGAAACAATTATATTAGCCATCATACAAAAAGACTTATCAAACATAATAAATGCCTTTACCGCTCTTTTAGGACTTGTTCTCACCTTTGTTCCCCGGGCGGTTGAAAGCATTTCCAAAAAAAGACTGCGCTTTTCAAGCGGAATGAAAATTGCCATTGTTCTTTTTATCTTCGCCTCCGAACTCTTAGGAGAAATAAACAGCTTTTATGACAAGATTTTCTGGTGGGACAGTATGCTTCACTCCCTTTCAGGAGTAATCCTGGCGGTAATCGGCTTTATGCTGGTTTATGCCATGAACGAAGCAGAAAAAGTAAATCTTCATTTAAGTCCTCTTTTTATCGCAGCGTTCGCCTTTTTCTTTGCGGTTGCCTGCGGAGCCATCTGGGAAATCTTTGAATACGGATGCGACAGAATTTTTTCCATGAATATGCAAAAGTTCCGTCCTCCTTATGGAGTAACCACTCTTTATTCTGATACCTGGTGCTATGATGCGGGGCTTATCGATACCATGAATGATTTAATTTTGGATACGGCAAGTGCTCTCACAGTTGCCGTTCTGGGCTTTTTAAGAATTAAACTCAGAAAAAAAGAAGCAAGCAAATAAAATAAAGCTGTTGACCAAAGGTCAACAGCTTTATTTTATGATATAAGCATTTACTTCTTTTAATACGATTTTACCCTTATCGTTTCTGTCCTTAGGTTCAATTATAATTTCCCTTATACACATGCTTTCAGGGAGAGTATATAACGATGCCCCGCTTTCAATGTCATAATCGGTAATGCCGATAAGATGCTTTTCTCCACCGGCATCTGTTACATAAACTAAAAATCCTACACTTTCTTCTGTGTGTGCCGAGCTTATGCTGATGCCGTCTACCACCATTCCGCCATCATTGGAAACTTTTAATGTGATTGCTTGGTCACTTTCAAAAGACATTTCATATCCTGTATCTTCCCCATCAAGCAAAAGCGTCAAAGGAAGATATGTGCCGTCTTTTTTGAGAATGTATGAAGACCATCCCACTCTGTTTGTCCCGACAATCTGACCTTCTCTTTTAATTTTCTCCTCTGAATTCCCGTAAAATTTATCGTAGGCAACCTTCCCTAAAACAAATCCTCCGACAATTACTATTAAAAGGCAGGATACCATTAAAGAAAACTTAAAGTTTTTAGCCGAAATCACCTTATCTGTAAGCCGTCTTACAGCGGAATAATTTTCCCTTTTCATATTGGAAAGAACCTTGCGGAACTCCAAGGTAAGATCCCTGTAGTCCTGATGCATCAAAGAGGATTTTTCCATTTCCTTTTTAAGTATCTTCATATTTCTGTCGCCCTTTAAAAGGTCTCTGTTTCTGAGAAAATACTTTCTTACGGATTCATAGAAAGCGGTGAGCAAGGTTAAATCTGCTCTTACACCAATACTTTCTCTTACTTTTTTGCCGTTTTTTACCACAGGCAGAACAAAAAGTTTTGAAGAAAGATACCACTTCATGAAATCCAGAGCGGGAATTTTAAGTTCTTTTTCTATATATTCAAAAATCCCGTCAAAATCATGCTGTACTCTTGAATTTTTGGTCTCAAACACATAGAAAAGTATTATATACTGAATAAATCTTGGTGCATCCTTTTTCTCCTTAAGACAGGATAACACCAGTTTTTTAAGCTCCTCTTCCGCTATTTTTGCCTCTTCTTCATCGTCTGATAAATTCCCGGGAATATTTTCAAATCCAAAAGCATCATAATGAACAAAGGAAAGAGCCACATCATTGGTCAGTGCCAGAATTTCCTTGGCCGCAAGTATAATCTTATGCTTTAAGGTACATTGGTCATTTATGCTTTCCGCATCTGTCAGCGGAAACTTATCTATTCTTTGACAATCCAGGTCTAAAACTGTCAGGTAATTCATGTAGTTTTCAAGAGCATATCTATATATAGATGAAAACAGTTCCTTATTATAAGGATATTTTTCTTTGAGGTAGGAGCATTTGGAGTCCAAATACCACACAGCTTCAAGCCTGTCGCCCGACGTGTCGTAAAGCTCATGGCCACTTTCCAAAATCATTTCGCCAATAAGCTCATTTTGGGATATTTCAGGCATTTCAAGGCAAAGATTTTCCAAAAATTCCATTAAGGAATGAATGGTTTTTCTCCTTGCCAGAAGGTAGGTAAAATATTTTTTAATAAGACGGTTGCTGGGGGTCATCTTCTGCCTGATAACTTTGTTATAAAGCTCCGGGCTTCCTTTTAATGAGTCTATATGCAAAAAGAGAATTTCACTTTCCGCTTCCTTTAAGCATATATCAATATCAAGGGTTAATAAATCGTAAAGCTCGTCCTTTTTATCCTGAGGACAAAAGTCGTAGTTTGCCGCCAGTCTTTTTATGATTTCGGGCGGCATAGGTATATTTTTCCCTTTTATAAATCTCCTGTATAGTTTTATAAATTCGGAGTAAGCAGCAAAAATCCTCTCACCTGCACCATAGCGCAAAAGCTCCGTAAAAATAATTGTTACTCTTCCTGCTTTATAGGGAAGACTTTCCTCATTTTTCTCCAGGTTATAAATATACGCAAGGTCATTATAAAATCTTAAAGATATTTTCTTTTCGTGAGATAAATTCTTCCCTGCTTCTTTAGCAAATTCAAAAAAGTCACTCAGTGATTTTCCGGTTGACATGCTTTCAGCAGCCAAAGAAATATAGTCAGATTCCACATCCTCTTTAAGTTCTCCTATATGAAGATGGGTTCTTTTCTGGAAATTGAAAATATAATCCCTCGATGCATTGTAGGTTTCTATGTATGTCCCGTTTTTGGTGGCTATTATCTTTTCATCCGGAATGAAATACACATTTATTCCGTTTTTTAATTCAGTTTCTCCATAAAGGGTGGTAAAGCCCGTTTTCCCTCTTAAATAATAGGGCATTTTTTCATAGAGTCCATACATTAAAGCTTCCGCTTCAATAAGCCCCGCTTTTCTGGGAAGCGCTATAAACACATTTCTGTTTTGTTCTACCGCCGCAAAAATAGCAGCCAGAATCACCGTGAATTCGCTGTTTTGTACACTAAGCTCGTTAAGTTTCTGCTCCAGCCTATCTTTCTTTAACGAGGGTATTTTGGATAAAGCAATTAGATTTGAATCTGTTACTCCTTCTCCCGGAGACGACAGAAGGTTTGATGGGTCCTCCAAAATCTTTTCCACTTCACTCTGGGGCACAATATAATTATGTATAAAAGAAAAGGGGGGCTTGTCCTGTCTTGCTCCGCTTCCTATCATAAGAGCGCCGTTTGAGAGCGGAATCATGGACTTAAATCCA
Source organism: Clostridia bacterium (assembly GCA_045123995.1). Lineage (GTDB taxonomy): Bacteria > Bacillota > Clostridia > CAKSNL01 > HGM11501 > HGM11501. The sequence goes on along the minus strand of JBGVKY010000025.1, from coordinate 35,648 downwards.
AAAGAGTCCTTCCCCTCAAGATAAAAAAGGTCCAAAGAGGAATAGTACGGACGAATAAAAGCATCCAAAAAAACTCCATTGACACCGGATGATGATCCAAAATTTTCAAGACCCACTCCGGATTTTATGAAAATCTGCTGTTCAATCACGCCGTTTCCTCCTTTCTTTTTTATCACTTATATATTTTATCAAATTTTTCTATCTTTTTCAAGTTATTCTTGACAAATGACCCGATTTTTTTTATAATTATATGTGTTTCGGTCGGGCTGGTGTAGCACAGTTGGTAGTGCATCTCACTCGTAATGAGAAGGTCACGTGTTCAAGTCACGCCACCAGCTCCATAAAAACAGTAGAAACCCCAGAGCAACGCTCTGGGGTTTCTACTGTTTTTTGGGAATTTATATTTAAGAAATTAGTTGGTCTACATTTTTATTATAATGAGATTATCTCATATTTGTGAATAGTAATATTGACTCTTTATCGATGCTTCCAATTTTTTCTAAATGTATATGTCTTATTGACAGTTTTTGCCATTTGTTGTATAATAAAAGCATATCAACCGAAAGGATGTAGATTTTTGTGAAATCAACAGGGATTGTAAGAGAAATTGACTCTCTGGGCAGAATTGTACTTCCCAAATCCATCCGTACCAATTTTGGTCTTAACGATGGAGACGGAGTGGAGATTTTTACTGACGGAAACAATATTGTGCTTAAAAAATACGCTCCCTTTTGTATATTCTGCGGAGGAAATGAAAATATAATTACATATAAGGATAAAAATGTGTGTAAAAAATGTGCCTCCGAAATTTCTAAAGAAGAGGAGAAGTAAAATGAATTTAGACGATTTAAGAAGCAAAAAAGGCTTTATATGCGATATGGACGGAGTTATATATCACGGCAACAAATTGCTTGACGGAGTAAAGGAGTTTGTCTCCTGGCTTTATGAAAATGACAAGCATTTTCTCTTTTTAACAAACTCCAGCGAAAGGTCAAGAACCGAGCTCAAGCAAAAGCTTGCCAGAATGGGACTTGATATAGACGAAAGCCACTTTTACACCAGTGCTCTGGCAACTGCTAAGTTTATCAAAAAGCAGTGCCCCGGAGCCACAGCTTATGTTATAGGTGCTCCCGGATTATACAACGCTCTCTATGAAGAGGGCATCACCATAAACGATGTTAATCCTGACTATGTCATAATCGGCGAATGCCGTACCTATAACTACGAAAGCCTTGAGAGAGCGTTAAAGCTCGTATTAAACGGAGCAAAGCTAATTGGAACAAATCCTGACCTTACAGGCCCTATTGAGGGTGGAATTGCCCCTGCCTGCAAGAGTCTTATTGCTCCCGTGGAGCTTGCCTCCGGCAAGAACGCATATTTCATCGGCAAACCTAACCCCCTTATGATGCGTACAGGTCTTAAGCTTTTGGGCGTGCACTCTGACGAGGCGGTTATGATTGGTGACAGAATGGACACAGACATCATAGCCGGCATCGAAACAGGTCTTGATACTGTTTTGGTTTTGACCGGATGCAGTACCCGTGAAACAGTTGATCAGTTCCCCTATACCCCCACATATATTCTGGATGGTGTTGGTTCAATTCCTGATAAAAAATAAAATAAAAGCTTTGTAGCGAAAGCTACAAAGCTTTTATTTTATATAAATAGTTTTTATATCTTCCGACAGTCCAGTATCTTCGTTTACCGATACCACAACTCCCGAAAATACTGCCTTATCCTTTGAGGCTTCATATCTCACCTTTTCACCGGTTAAAAATCTTTTTATGGCTATATCACTTTTAAGACCAAGAACACTATTTTTAGGCCCTGTCATACCCACATCAGTTATATAGGCACTGCCGCCGGGCAAAATTTCTGCATCTGATGTCTGCACATGTGTATGGGTTCCCAAAATACAGCTTACTTTTCCGTCCAGAAAATAACCCATAGCTTTTTTCTCACTGGTTGCTTCCGCATGAAAATCCACCAATATAATGTTGGTGCTTTTCCTGATATTTTCGATAAGAGCTTCCGCGCATAAAAACGGGTTTTCTATAGGCATATCCATATATACTTCGCCCAGAAGATTCAATAAAGCAATTTTCACTCCGTTTTTTGTTCTTACGATGGCATAGCCGTCACCGAATTCTTTATCCCGGTAATTTGACGGAATTACAATATTTTCTCCGCTTTTCAAAAGCACTTTTAATTCACTTTTGCTGAATGTATGATTTCCCATGGTGAAAAAATCAATGCCTGCAGAAGAAAGCTCCTCGTAGGCCCTGCGGCTCATTCCAAGTCCTCCCGAAGAATTTTCCCCGTTGGCAACGGTGAAATCAACAGAGTATTCGCTCTTTATTTTATCTATGTGAGTAAAAACCGCTTCTCTTCCGCTTCTTCCCACAATATCACCTATAAAAAGAATGTTCATAAATATTCCTTTCATTAAAAGCGGACTGCTAAGCAGTCCGCTTTTTCTTACTTCGCTACGTTTGAAGCTCTTGTCTCTCTTATGAGATTAACCTTGATCTGGCCGGGATATTCAAGCTCATTTTCAATGCGCTTAACAATATCTCTTGCCACTAAAACCATTCCCTCATCGGAAATAATTTCGGGCTTAACCATAATTCTTACTTCTCTTCCTGCCTGAATAGCAAAGGACTTTTCTACTCCTTCAAAGGAATTTGCTATTTCTTCAAGCTTCTGAAGTCTCTTTATATAGTTTTCAATGTTTTCTTTTCTTGCACCGGGTCTTGCTGCAGAAACTGCGTCTGCCGCCTGAACGATACAAGCAATCAATGTCTGAGGCTGAACATCTCCGTGGTGTGCCTCAATGGCATGACATACATCAAAGCTTTCACCGTACTTCTTGGCAATATCTACACCGATAGCAACGTGAGAGCCCTCGATTTCGTGGTCAACAGCTTTACCAAGGTCGTGAAGCAAGCCTGCACGCTTGGCAATGGTAACATCAGCACCCAGTTCTGCTGCCATAAGTCCCGAAAGATATGAAACCTCCATGGCATGAATGAGTACATTCTGTCCGTAGCTGGTTCTGTAATGGAGCTTACCGAGTAGCTTGACAATTTCGGGGTGGAGACCCTGAACATTTGTATCAAATGTTGCCTGCTCTCCCTCCTGTTTAATGGTGCGTTCAATCTCTTTTTTAGCTCTTTCAACGGTCTCTTCAATTCTTGCAGGATGAATTCTTCCGTCAACAATAAGTTTTTCAAGAGTAATTTTGGCGATTTCACGTCTTACAGGATCAAATCCCGAAAGAATAACCGCCTCGGGTGTATCGTCTATTATAAGGTCGATACCCGTCATTGTTTCGAGAGTTCTTATATTTCTTCCCTCTCGTCCGATGATTCTTCCCTTCATTTCGTCGTTGGGAAGTGCTACCACGCTTACTGTGGTTTCTGCCACATGGTCCGCGGCACATTTCTGAATTGCGTAGCCAATGATTTCACGAGCCTTCATGTCGGCATTTTCTTTTGCCTCCTGCTCAATTTCCTTCACCATGATGGCTGCTTCATGGCGAACTTCACTTTCAAGATTTTTAAGAAGATATTCTTTAGCTTCCTCTACAGAAAGTCCTGAAATTTTTTCAAGTTTCGCTCTTTCTTCTTTCTGAAGTTCCAAAAGCTTTTCCTTTTCAACATCAAGCTCCTTACCTTTTTCCAAAAGAGCTTCTTCCTTCTGCTCCAAAGCCTCTGTCTTCTTGTCCAAAGCAGCTTCTTTCTGGTGAAGACGGTTTTCCTGCTTGGAAATTTCCGCTCTTCTTTCCTTGACTTCCTTGTCAAGCTCGTTTCTGTTTCTGTGAATTTCTTCCTTAGCCTCCAACAAAGCTTCTTTCTTCTTGCTTTCTGCCTCTTTTAAGGCTTCGTCCACGATTCTTTTAGCTTCGTCTTCAGCGCTTCCTATCTCAGCTTCGGATATTTTACGGTTGTATGTAATTCCGGCTTTGAACATTACAAACCCTGAGATTATAGCAACAACTAATCCGATACCGAGGCCAATTAAGATATCCATTTGTCTTTCGACCTCCTTTATATGAAACGGGGTGATGTTCTCCAGCATCTTTATGAAAACAACAATATCCCCGTATTATAATAATTGTATATGTTTTTTTTAAAAAAGTCAAGCAAAACCACCAAAAAAAAATAAAGATTTCGGAAAACTTTTTTACCGAAATCTTTATTTTAATTACTTATCTGAAAGATAGTCTCCAAACACGACCTCTAAAAGCTCGTCACGTTCGATTTTACTCATGATAGCTCTGGCCCCGTTATGACTTGTTATATAACTGGGATCACCCGACATGATGTAACCCACAATCTGCCCAATGGGGTCATAGCCTTTCTCCCGAAGCGCCGAAGCAACTATCTCAAGAGCCTTTTTTATTTCATCCCCTCTGTCTATGGGAAGGTTAAACATCGTTGTATTTTCTATATTCATCGGTTACACCGTCCTTTCTTTTGCTATCATACTACTTATTCCATAATTTTTCAATAGAAGAAATCAAATTTTAATATTTATTTAACATTGGTGACCAATTCTTTGTTTTTTTCGTTTTCTTCTTTCTCCAAAACAGAAAAAGCGACTTTACCCACCAGGGTTTTGGGAAGTGAATCCCTGAATTCATATTCTCTGGGAAGAGCATATTTTGCAATATTTTTCTCGCAAAGCTCTTTTATCGACTGCTTTATTTCGTCAGTTGGTGTATAACCGGGCTTTAATACAATAAACGCCTTTATTCTTTGCATACGGTAATCATCCTTTACACCTATAACCGTAGAAAGCATTACCGCCTCATGAGAATCTATTACATTTTCAATCTGCGAAGGATACACATTATAACCGCTTGTAATAATCATTCTTTTAAGTCTCTGCTTAAAATAAACAAAGCCGTCTTCGTCCATATATCCCAGATCCCCTGTGTGAAGCCAGGTTATACCGTCTTCATGAATCTGCAAGGTCTTGGCTGTTTCCTTGGGTTCGTCAAGATAGCCCTCCATAAGAGTGGGACCTGCTATACAAATTTCGCCCATTTCGCCCGCTTCCGCTTCGTCAAAGGTATCAGGAATAACAATTTTATAAAATACGTCCGGGAAAGGTATACCGATTGAGCCTTCTCTGTAATAATCTTTGGGAGTAAGGCAGCTTGCCGTAACACACTCCGTAAGACCATAGCCCTCTCTAACCTGAATTTTTGCACCGTGCTCGGCTAAAAATGCATCAACTTTCTTTTTAAGAGAAACAGAAAGTGAATCTCCTCCTGAAAAAACACCTTTAAGGCACGACAAATCCACATCTTTCATGCCCTCGGAGCGCATCATTGCTTCAAACAAGGTAGGAACTCCCGCCATATAATTTGGCCTGTACTTCTTGAAGTGACCGGCGAACTCTTTAACATCAACCTTAGGAACCAGTGCACACATGCAGCCTGTAACCAAGATTGTGTGTATGCAGACACCAAGACCGAAGCCGTGGAATATAGGCATTGCCGAAAGCATTATATCACCGGGAATAAGGCAACCGCTCGCCGCTGATGTCTGAAGTGCCAGAGCATTGAAGTTTCTGTTTGTAAGCAAAATCCCCTTGGCCGTTCCCGTTGTGCCGCCGCTGTATAAAATAACCGCCACATCCAGATCCTTAGGACATGGAGGCATTTTACCCATATACTTTTTTCCTTTTTTTATAAAATCGGAATATGTAATGGCATTATCATCGGTCTTTACCGTTCTCTCATGACCTATAAACTTATACGCCACACCCTTAATCAGAGGAAGAGCTTCCCCGATTTTGGTTACTATAACCCTGTTTAATGAAGTCTGATTCATTATGGATTCAAACTTACTGTAAAAGCTTGTAAGAGTAAGAGCCAGAACGCTTTTGCTTTTATTTAAATAAAACAAAATTTCGTTTTCTGCCGAAAGAGGATGAATCATATTTGCCACGGCGCCTATTTTATTTATTGCGTAGAACATAACCACCGCCTGAGGCATATTAGGCATACAAATAGTAACTCTGTCGCCAGCTCTTACACCCTCAGCCAAAAGAGCTTTGGCACAAAGGTCTATTTCCTCTATGAATTCAGCATATGTTTTTGTGTTCCCCATGAAATCATATGCCTTGTACGAGGGGTATTTATCCTTTGTTGTTTTTATAAGTTCATACATTGAAGTTTCAGGGTAATCTATTGACCTCGGAGTATCTCCGTAAAATTTATACCATGCTTCAGAATTCAAATTCTATCACCTCTGACAAGGGTTTATCCAGCAATTCCGGATTATTGAAAAGATGCTTTATAAGCTTTAATGACCTTGCAAAATAAAATCCGTCGGAGATCCTCTCATCCACGGTTGCACCGATGTTCACAACATCTCTTACAACCTGATCTCCGTTTTCGTCAAGCATTACTTCCTTATGCATCTCTCCTATCGTAATTACAATACTGTTTGTCCCGAAATTATTGAGATGGTGGTACACAGCATCGCACTTTATGCTACCAAGATTGGACAAAAGCACTGTGCAGTAATTGAAATCCACACTGCTAAAGGCCTTGGGCATAAGTCCGTTATTGTCAGCAAACCTCATAAACGCCATAAAAAGGTGCATGATGGGCTTCGGGAATTTCTTTACAATGTTCAGTATATCATCCACGCTTTGCCCGTTGTCCGACTCTTTTTTGGCTTCCTTTACCTTAGGCGAGAGTCTGTCTGTTATAGCAACTAAGTTTTCCTCGTCCTTGGGCCTGTATACCATAACAGTTTCTTCCGCATGGTCAGTAAATTTTTTCTTTACGGTAAAGCCCATGGAAATTTCATTTCTGTCATAGAACCTTTTACCCGAAATATACCTGTTTAACAAAGGACGCATTTTAATTGTCCTTGCCATAGCTGCAATGAAGCAATGGAAAAGAGTTACCTTTCTTTCTCCGCTTGCATTTTTCTCTTCTATATACTTAAGCAGCTTCGTTATATCAATCTTTTGATTTATATAACATTCAGCATCACATCTTTTAGGCATTAAATATGCCATATAGTGATGTATTCCGTCAATATCACGCACTCTCTTCGCGTCATATCTGTCTCCCCATCTCATAAATTCCCCTCCTACAAGTAATTTTGAAATAAGACTTTTATATTATACTATTTTTCTTTATAAATGTCAATTAAAATACAACTATTGACATTATCTTAAGCTTTTATTATAATGAAAACCGCAGACAATCTAAGGAGGTTTTCTTGTGGAAAAATCTTTTGCCATAGCTACAATAACAAAAAAGGGTGAACGTGCTTTAAAAGGTGGGCATCCCTGGGTTTTTGAGGGTGAAGTAAAAAGCATAAAAGGTGCTTATGAAAACGGAGATCTCATACATGTTTTTTCAGAAAAGGAAAGATTTTTGGGTACAGGTTTTATAAATGACAATTCCAAAATCCGTATCCGTGTCATATCTAAAAACGCCAATGACCGCTTTGACGAAGACTTCTACCGAAGAAGATTAAAGTGGGCGATAGATTACAGAAAAACCGTTATGGGAGATGATTTTTCCTCCTGCCGTCTCATTTTCGGCGAAGCGGATATGTTCCCTGGTCTTACTGTAGATAAGTTTTCCGATGTCCTGTCCGTTCAGGTTCTGTCACTTGGAATAGAACGCATAAAGCCTATGATTTTCTCTCTTCTCAAGGAACTTTTAGAAAACGAGGGACATCCCGTAAATGCCATATACGAAAGAAATGATGTAGCAATAAGGCAAAAAGAGGGGCTAATAGAATATAAGGAATTTTATGATGCTCCGGGATTAAGCACAGATAAAGACGGGCATGTCATTATAAATGAAAACGGAATTTTATTTGACGTTGACTATATAAACGGGCAGAAAACAGGATTTTTCCTGGATCAGAAATATAACAGGCTTTTAGTAAGAAAGCTGTCAAAAGGCAAAAGGGTTTTAGACTGCTTCACCCATACAGGTGCTTTTGCATTAAATGCAGCTTTTGGCGGTGCTGAATATGTAAATGCCGTGGATATTTCCGAGGATGCCCTAAATTCAGCCAGAAAAAATGCAGCCTTAAATTCCCTTAATCTTGACTTCACAAAAGCTGATGTCTTCGATTTGCTTACAGAAATGGAACAAAGCAAAAAAAGCTACTACGACTTCATCATTTTAGATCCCCCTTCTTTTACCAAGAGCAGCGAAACAGTTAAAAACGCCTACTTCGGCTATAAGGAAATAAATAAAAAAGCCATGAAAATTCTCCCCAGGGGAGGTTATCTCGCCACCTGTTCCTGCTCACATTTCATGAAAAATGAACTTTTTATGGATATGCTTAAAGAAGCAGCGGCCGAAGCCTCTGTATCCCTCCGCCAGATTGAATGCCGTCAGCAAAGTGCTGACCATCCGATTTTATGGAATGTTCCTGAAACAGATTATCTCAAGTTTTACGTTTTCCAGGTTGTATAATAAAAAATCGTTCTTCCTTCAGAAGGAAGAACGATTTTTTTATTTTCCGATACCTGCCACTTTCTTTTCGATTATCGCCTTAAATATGTCATATCTTAAAATCCCTAAAATAAGAGATACCAAAATGCAGGAGTGAGATACCAGCGCTCCCACAGCAATGGGAGAAGATACTGCGTCATATACTATCCATATTGATACATTCAGAACGAAAAGCCATCTTGTTATGGAAGCATTTTTTGCACTTATTGCAAAAAGGAATGCAACTGAACCCAAAAACGGCAAAAGGTCATAGGGGATTTTTATGCTTTCCATGAAAAGCATCGGGATTCCGGACGCAAAGGCATAAACCACGAAAAATATTGCCACGGAAAGTCCCGAGGGTGTTTTTCCCTTTTTGTAATAAAGGAAATTTACAAAGGTCTGTGCTGCACCTGCCAGACACACTATACCTCCAACCATCTGCTCAGGCCCCAGCCAGAGATAGCTCAAGGCAACAAGTACATTGGCAAAAAGCTGTGCCACCACAATCTGCCACTGTTTTTTAAGCTGAAAGCCCACTACCGATGCCAATGTAGAGGAATAACCCAAAATCTCAGAAATCATTTACTCTGTCCCTTCTCTTATGTATTTATCCAAAAATGTTATCAAAGCCTCTTTGAAAGCTTTGTCTTCTTCTCCCGTTCTTTTTTTCGGGCCTTTAATTTTAGCTCCGCTTCTCAAAGCTTTTTTCGCCTCGTATCTCCCTGCCAGAAGAAAATCAATATTATCCTCTGTGTAAAAGACCCCGTCCTGCCTTAAGGCATAAGCTCCTTTAGCAAGGCACATGGAGGCAAGACCGTAGTCCTGGGTAATAACAAGGTCGCCTTTTTCTGCCTTATTTGCTATGGCAAAATCCGCGCTGTCAGCTCCTTTGTCCACGGTTATGTTTTCCACTCCGTTTATACTGAATATATGGGAGGTATCTGAAAAAACCAATACCTCCGTTTTTCTTTTTTTTGCCTCATTGACGGTTATATATGTAACAGGACAACCGTCTGCATCAATTAAAACTTTCACATTCTACCTCAGAAAAAGAAATCGTATAAAATATTTATATCTTCTGCATATTTATCGTCCAAAAAGAAGTTTACCAGAAGATTTTTTGCTTTCTGCCTGGTTTCCTTAGGCAAGTCTCTGTACATTTTCTTTGTGTTTTCAGCCTCTTTTTTATAGTCAAAGGAAGCATCATTAAGATAGTTTTCCATATTATCGGCAATAGCTGTGAAAAGTGCTTTTATTTCACTTATTTCCGTCTTTAATAAAAGTTCTTCTCTGACTCCCTTTATAACTCTGGCAAGTCTGTCCTCAAGCTCTTTCCTTGCCACAGCCTTTATGTCAAAGGGTGGTATTTCCGGAAGAGAATCCATTACAAACTGGCTTAAAATGAGGCACGCCTCTTCCCTTGTAATATCTTCTTTTGCTCTGTAATTGCCTTTTTCATCAACACTATCAAGTCTGTTGGATAGAATCTTTTTCACACTTTCTTCCGCCCAGAGCGAAACCTCATCATTTAACACAATCTCTCCCGGGAGCATAACAAAGTGCATTATATTGTCAAGCATAACACATATCTGTTCGCGGGTCAGGGTATCATCAGGTCCGAAAAGCCCCGACTCATAGCCCTTTATATATCCTGCATTAACGCCTATTGCCACATCATTATAGTACCAAGATGCTTTATCCACGTCGGGAAAAGATATCTCTCCCGGCACAGTATAAGAAAACACCCTGTTTATAATTTTCACTGCCTGGGCACGGGTAAGCGTATCCTCGGGTCCGAAAAATCCGTTTCCGTAGCCTGCGATGATCCCTTTCTGACTAAGGGCGTAAATAGCCCTTCCCCCTTCAGTACCTGTGTCCACATCGTAAAACACCGCTTCTGCCGAAATTCCCGAAATACAAAAGATTAAAATCAATAATAAAGCAACTATTTTTTTCAAATCCAACACCTATCCTACAAGATTCAGATAATAAGCCTTTCTGGCCGTTTTTTCAGCTTCATATGCTTCTTTTATGGTTGTTATGATTCCTGTGTCCGCCCCTGCTTCCTTAAGTTCTTTCTTCATATCCTTAAGAAGAGAGTCCACTTTAGAGTCACATTCGCTCTGCAGATTTAAGGCATAGCTTGCATATTTCCCCACAAACGCCGCCTTGGAAAGATTTTTCTTTTCTTCCGTGCTTAAAGAAGTATATTCTGCCTTTGCCTTTGATTCAATCTGGGAAAGTTGCCCCATGTAATAGGCTTTCATGCTGTAAAACTGTGCGGTATATTTTTTTATTATTGCACTTTCGTCATTTTTCTTCCCGTCTTTCTCAGGCTTTTCTTCTTTAAGAGGAGGATTTTCTGTTTCTGCCTTTCCCGGATTTTCGTTTTCAGGTACATTTTCGTTCTTATTATTTTCTTCCAGAAGCATTTTGGTTGCATCTTCCACAGAAAGCTCGCCGGATGCAATCAGTTCTTCTTCCTCCTTTGTTAAAGTTCTGGGAACATCCTCTGAGTATTTTGATATTTCCTTTTCAAGATTTTCCCTGTTGGTTTCGAGAATTTTACTTACTTCTTCCGTGTCGCTGGTAAAATACATATAAATTGCCTTTAAATTGTTTTTCTGCCACAGGCCCAATCCCAACAAAATTGCAACAATGATGGCAAATACAACTATCTTTTTCCTCATTTCTTTTTCCTTTCTTAAACTTCTTGACTCCAGTAATTCAATTATATCACCTCATTAAAAAATCGTCAATAATAAAAGCTTATTTTATTTTCTTAAACCCCCTTTACAAACCATAACTTTTGTGGTAATATATTATGTGTATTAGTATGTAAAAAGGGGTGAAACAATGGATATCAATTTAAAACAGCTTTTTCTTATACTTTTGAAAAAGCTTCCTATAATTGTTTCCTGTGCCGTTGTTTTAGCGCTTCTATCTTTTTCTTACACCAAGTTCTTTGCGGTTCCCTTATATTCATCTTCTGCTGCCCTTTCAGTACAGGCAAACGAAAATCGTGAAAGCTACAAATCCGTAAGCAGCGGTGACCATTCCGTTTCGGTAGAGCTGGTTTCAACAATATCGGAACTCATAAAAAATGAAGCCTGCATCTCTATGGTAGATGAACTCACAGGTCTTGGAGATAAATATTCTTTCGGACAAATACGTTCTATGGTCTCTGTCGCATCCAGCGGAACCGAGAACTTTACTGTAAAGGTTTCAAGTCCCAATCCGGAGCATTCACTGATTTTAGTCAATGCTTTTGCAGATGTTATTTCGGATGCAACCTTTGTGGATGGTAATATAGTAGATTCCGACCCCAATGACCCTAACAGAGGTTATATAAAGAAAATACTTAAAGCGGGCACGGTAACTTTAATATCAGGAGCAACAAAAGTTCCCCTGTCACCTTCATCTCCCAACATCACAAGAAATGTCGCAATGGGCTTTCTCGCAGGTGCGGCAATTTCCGCTTTGTTCTTCATTCTCCGTGACCTTATAAACTCAAAGGTTCTCACAGAAAGTGATATGGATGAGTTGTTCCCCGAAATCCCTTCTTTAGGAGCGGTTCCGGTTATCGCAAAAAAGAAAGGCAGGGGTGACAATGCCTAAGAAACTTTTTGAAAAAGCAGTTCCGTCTTCTCCAGAAGATTCAATTCTAACTCCTTCTTCTGATTTTAAATCATTAGAGTCCTATAAGGCCATAAGAACAAACATACTTCATTTGTTAAAAAATGCAGATAAGAAACAACTTTTGTTCACAAGTCCTTATGCTGCAGCAGGTAAAACCACAACCTGTTCCAACCTTGCAATAACCTTTGCACAGCTTGGAAAAAAGGTTATAATAGTGGATGCGGATATGAGAAGACCCATGATTCATAATGCATTTTCTCTCCCTTTGGCCCCCGGACTTTCTGATTATCTTTCCGGGAAAGACGAAGAAGTGAAGATAAACGAAACCAATCATGAGAATTTGTATATAGTATCTGCAGGTACAATCCCTAAAAATCCCTCGGAGCTTTTGCATTCGTCTAATTTTTCAAAGCTCATAGAAGTTCTTTCAGAAGAGTATGACTTCGTTTTCTTTGATGCTCCGCCTGTGGATGCAGTTACCGATGCAGTTATTATAAGCGAGCAGGTTTTCGGTACCATTTTAGTGGTTCGTCAGAACTCTACTGAAAAGGACGCCCTCTGCCGTACAGTTACAGCTCTTAATAATATCGGCGCCAATATTTTAGGCTATGTCTTAAATTCTGTTGACTATGATAAGTTTTCCTATAAGTACGGCCACTATTATAACAAATACGGCTACGCCTATAAAAAATATTATAACGTTGAATATAAATAAAAAATATCCCGCTAACGGCGGGATATTTTTTATACTCTGAAAAGTAAATCTTCATATGTAGGATAGGGCCAGTTATTCTCTGCCACATTGGCTTCAATTTCATCGGCTATCGCTCTTACTTTTTCCATTTCGGAAACAACTAATTCTTTGTATGTCATAGCTTTATCCTTGATATCTCCATGGAATGAAGATGCTTTTATAATAGCTTTTTCTAGTTCTTCCACTTCTTTATAAACACCGTCATTTAATTCAGAGAGCTTTAATATAAGTGCCTTTTCAGCCAAAGCAAACGCCTTTCCTATAACCTTTTTCTTAGTTGATGCAGCAAGAGAAAGTTCCTTTACATAGGAAACCGAAGCGGGAATTATCTGCCTTTTAACCATATCAACCATGGTAAGAGCCTCTATATTTACAGTCTTACAGTAATTTTCAAGGAGAATTTCACATCTCGAGTGGATTTCTCTTTCCGTATAAATTCCGTGCTTCTGGAAAAGCAACACATTCTTTTCGTCTGCAAAATGAGGAATTGCTTCCGGTGTACTCTTGTAGTTGGAAAGGCCTCTTGCCTCTGCTTCTTTTACCCATTCATCAGAATAGTTGTTTCCGTTGAATACAATCCTCTTATGGTCTCTGTATGTATGACGTACAAGCCTTACAACGGATTTAGCAAAGTCTTCTGCATTTTCCAAAATATCAGCAAACTCCTGGAGTTCTTCCGCAACAATGGTATTTAAGATAGTATTAGGCCCTGCTATAGACAATGTAGACCCGGGCATTCTGAATTCAAACTTATTACCCGTAAAGGCAAAGGGACTTGTTCTGTTTCTGTCAGTTGTATCTTTAGGGAAAGTAGGAAGAACGTGAACGCCTACCTCCATGTTTGTTTTTGCCTTTAAGTCATATTCTTCGTGCTTATCAATGGATTCTAAAATATCCGTGAGCTGATCTCCCAGGAAAATGGATACAATAGCAGGAGGTGCTTCCGATGCTCCCAATCTGTGGTCATTTCCTGCACTTGCAACGGAAATACGGAGCATATCCTGATATTCATCAACAGCCTTTATTACCGCACATAAGAACAAAAGAAACTGCCAGTTTTCATGAGGTGTTTTTCCGGGCTCTAAAAGATTTATTCCCGTATCGGTGGAAATAGACCAGTTGTTATGCTTACCGCTTCCGTTAACCCCCTGGAAAGGTTTTTCATGCAAGAGGCATACAAGATTGTGCTTTGCTGCCGTTTTTTTCATTACCTCCATGGTAATCTGATTGTGATCGGTTGCCACATTTACATCAGAATACACGGGAGCCAACTCATGCTGGGCAGGCGCCGCCTCGTTATGCTTGGTTTTCGCGAAAACCCCAAGCTTCCATAGCTCCTCATCAAGCTCCTTCATATAGGCTGCAACTCTGGGCTTTATTGCCCCGAAATAGTGGTCATCCATTTCCTGACCCTTGGGGGGCTTTGAGCCCAAAATGGTACGGCCTGTATAAATTAAGTCTTTACGTTTTTCATAAAGCTCCTTGTCTATAAGGAAATATTCCTGTTCGGGGCCAACCGTAACCTTGACGCTTTTTGCGGTATCGTTTCCGAAAAGCTTTACAATCCTTAATGCCTGCTTGTTTATTTCTTCAACAGAGCGAAGCAGAGGGGTTTTTTTATCCAGCGCCTCGCCGCCATAGGAATAGAAGGCGGTGGGAATACAAAGAGTATTGTCTTTAATAAAAGCATAGCTGGTGGGGTCCCAGGAGGTGTATCCTCTGGCTTCAAATGTCGCTCTTATTCCGCCCGAGGGAAAACTTGAAGCATCCGGTTCACCCTTTATAAGCTCTTTTCCCGAAAATTCCATTATAACCCTGTCGGGACCTGCCGGAGTAATGAAGCTGTCATGCTTTTCTGCAGTTACTCCGGTCATAGGCTGGAACCAATGGGTATAATGTGTAGCTCCTTTTTCTATTGCCCAGTCTTTCATAGCTCCTGCCACAACACTTGCTACTTCTGTGGTCAGGCTTTTTCTTTCATCTATTGTCTTTCTTAACGCTTTATAAACTTCGACAGGAAGTCTTTCTTTCATAACCTTGTCATTAAATACTAAACTTCCGAAAATGTCAGGTATATTCATATTTTAACCTCTATTCATTTTTGTTGCGTATCAAGGCTTCCAGTTCATCTATGAACGAAGATACATCCTGAAATCTTCTGTAAACCGAGGCAAAGCGGACATAGGCCACGTCATTAACATCTTTAAGCTTTTCCATTACCATCTCGCCTATCTGTCTCGATGTAATTTCCTTTATCATGGAATTATAAATTTCAACTTCAATTTCTTCTGAAATTCTTTCCGCTTCCTTAACACCCACTTCTGTTTTATCGCAGGCACGGATAATTCCCGTTAAAATTTTCTCCCTTGAGAAAAGCTCTCTCTTTCCGCCGTTTTTAATAACCATTACAGGAACGTGCTCCACTTTCTCATAAGTGGTAAAACGTCTGTCGCAGGAAAGGCAAACTCTCCTTCTTCTTACCGTTGTGTTTTCGTCGGTATCACGGGTATCTAAAACCTTGGTTTCCTCATAACCGCAAAAAGGACAAAGCATAATATTTCTCCTTTCTAAACAAAGCTTTCGCTTTTATTTTTCAAAGCCTGAAATTATATCTATTCTCCCCTGATGTCTTCCACCCTGAAATTCCGCATTCATCCAAGAGTCTATAATATCTGCCGCCAGTTCTGTGCCTGTAACTCTTCCGCCGAGAGCTAAAACATTGGCATTATTGTGCTCCTTGGTAAGGCGGGCAGAGAATGAGTCACGGACCAATGCACAGCGGATGCCCTTGAATTTATTGGCAGCAATTGATATTCCTATCCCTGTTCCGCAGCACAAAATCCCGCTTTCACACTCACCTTCCCCGATTGCCTTACACACCTTTTCTGCGAATAAGGGATAGTCTACGCTGTCTTCCGAATATGTTCCGAAATCCTTATATTCTATACCCTTTTTTTCAAGATGCTTTTTAATAAATTCTTTAAGCTGATATCCTCCGTGGTCTGCGCCTAATCCTATCATGATCATTCTCCTTTGTTATTTTTCTCGTTGTATTCTCTTTCTGCCTGGGAAAGCCTTAAATAGCAGGGATTTATATTTTCGGGATTTTCCCCTTTTTCGCCTTGTGCAAGATAAGCTACGGAAGAAGCCTTCACGCAGCATAGATTACCCGGAGCAAAGCTTGCTTTCTCGCCCAGTTTTTCCTCCAAAAAAGAAGAAAATCTATAAACTCCATCACCAATAAAGACTACATCTTCTTTTATTTTGGAAATGAGCTCTTCTGCCGAGATGGCGGAAGGTTCCATAACCTCTGTAAGTTTACCCGCTTCCCACTTATAAAGCGCAGTATATACCTGGTCGCGCCTTGCATCCATTATAGGGCAGATAAGCCTGTCTGCGAAAGGAAGATTTGAGGCGATTGCCTTAAGGGTTGAAATTCCACAAAGCTTTTTTCCTGTTCCGTAGGCAAGGGTTTTCGCTATGGTAACGCCAATTCTTAAGCCTGAAAAAGAACCGGGCCCTACTGTTACCGCAAATAAATCAATATCCGAAATATCAAGACCTGCTTTCTTTAAGGCGCTTTCTGCCATAGGAAGTAAAGTCACCGAATGAGTCAGTCCGTTTTGCGAAAACTCTTCCGCCTTTAATATTCCGTCAGAAAGTACAGCCGCACTGGCAGCTACGCTTGAGGAATCTATCGCAAGTATATTCAAGTTTCTTCCACCTCTATTATCCTGGTATTTTCATCTTCTCCGTAAGAAATCCTGACTTTAACGGCATCAGACGGCATGGAGGATAAAAAGTTATCAGGCCACTCGATAACCCTGACCGTCCCCTCTTTAAAATAGTCTTCAAAGCCTATATCAAAAAGTTCCTCCTCCGATTCTAACCTGTATAAATCAAAATGATAAATATTCTTATCCCCGAAATACTCATGTACCAGAGTAAATGTAGGGCTTGACACCCTTTCAGAAGAACCATAACCTTTGGAAAGACCTCTTGTAAAAGCAGTTTTTCCCGCCCCTAAATTCCCGAAAAGCAAAAAGGTAGGGCTTTCATTAAATTTTTCAGCAATTTCCATTGCAAATTTTTCAGTTTCTTCTTCGCTTCTTGAAATAAATTTCATTTTCCTTTAGTCCTTAAAAGTTTTTTATTTATATAGTATAGCACAGTTTTTTTCATAATTCAACAAAAAGATAAATAAAAAAAGGTTTCTTGTAATAACAAGAAACCTTTTTACTACTCCAATAACTCTTTTAATTTTTTCCTTGCGGCAGATTCAATTCTCGACACCTGAACCTGGGAAATCCCCATTAAATCCGCTATTGCACTCTGGGTCATATTTCTGAAATATCTCATTATAATTACGTTTTTTTCTTTCTTTCCCAAAAGCGAAAGGCCTTTTGAGAGAGCCATTTTATCCAAAGACTCCTCCTCTAAAGAGCCTCTTTGGGATATTTTATCAATCAGGAGCTCATTTCCGTCGGCGTCAACACTTTCATAAATGCTTTTGACAGGGTTTAACGACTCAAGTGCCATTAAAACCATTTCTTCTTCTATGGAAAGTTCCTTTGAAAGTTCTCTTACCGTAGGAACTTTTCCTTGGTTTTCCATTTCTTCTTTGGCCTTTATTATTTTGACGGAAAGCTCCTTTAAGCTTCTTGATACCTTTAAAGGGCCGTCATCTCTTAAAAATTTTCTTATCTCTCCGAAAATCAAAGGAACGGCATAAGTGGAAAACTTAACATCATAGTTTACATCAAAGCGGTCTGCCGCCTTTATAAGTCCCAATGTTCCTATCTGGCATATATCTTCAAAGTCATAGCCTCTCCCCAGAAATCTTTTTGCTACGCTATGTACAAGCCCCATATTGTTTAATATAAGCTCATCTCTTGCCTCTTTGTCCCCTTCGTTCTTTCTTTGTATAAGGCTTTTATTATCTGTCATATGCTTTTAACCATAACCACCTTTGTGCCCATATGCGGTTTTGAATAAACCTCTACGGAATCCATGAAGTTTTCCATTACTGTAAAGCCCATACCGCTTCTTTCAAGTTCAGGTCTGGTTGTGAAAAGAGGTGTTCTTGCCATATCCACATCCTCTATTCCCCTCCCACGGTCTTCCACGGTTATGGTAACGAGCTTCCCCGTCCACTGACAAGAAAGTATAACGTAACCGCTTGTCCCCTCATATCCGTGAACAATGGCATTGGTCACTGCCTCGGATACTGCTGTTTTGATTTCTGCAAGTACCTCTATTGTAGGATCCATCTGGGATAAAAATGCTGCCACTGCCACTCTGGCATAGCTTTCGTTTGAGGTTTTGCTTAAAAATTCAATTCTCATGAAATTATCCATTTTCTTCACCTCTTTTTAAAAGCAATGCATCTTCCACACTTAAGTACATGGGAATTATTCTGTCAATTGCCGCAAGACGCAATATTCTATCCACATAAGTTTTAGCTCCCACCACAGAAAGCCGCCCTCCAAGAGCAGAAAGATTTTTATATCTTCCCACAATAATTCCGATTCCCGAGCTATCCATAAAATCAAGCTCAGATAAATCCAAAATGAGATGACTGGTTCCCTCAAAAATTTTCTGGTCCAAAGAACATCTGAGTCTCACCGCACTGTGCTGGTCAAGTTCCCCCTTAAGGCAAACAATAAGTGCACCCTTGGTTTCCTTATAAGTTTCCGTCATAAAAACACCCTTTCTTTTGTTTTTCATGCCTTTATACATTCATCGGCACTGCGTACGTACTGAACTGAACATTCTGAGTAACGTCAAAATTATCTATGGCTTTGATAAGACCTATACACCCTACCTGAAATAAATCGTCGGCATTTTCTCCTCTTCCCGAAAATCTCCGCATGACGCTTAATACAAGCTTTAAGTTCCCTCCTATAAATTTTTCCCTGGCCTCTTTATCCCCCTCCTTGATTTTTTTAAGAAGCTCCTCCTTTTCCTGCCTTGTCAAAACCGGAAGATTTGAAGTGTTTACCCCTGAAAGCTCTACTTTATTTATGAACATATTAAAACTCCTCCTTTAGTTTATTAACTTAATTTCACTATATCTTTTTTAAGCTTGATTAAAATTCTTTTCTCCAGCCTTGAAATATAACTTTGTGATATTCCAAGCATATCCGCCACCTCTTTTTGTGTTTTCTCCTCCTCTCCCGAAAGTCCGAATCTTAAATTCATGATTATTCTTTCTCTATGTCCCAGTCTTGCCACGGCACTTTTCAGCATCTCATGTTCTGTTTTTGTTTCTATATTGCGGTTTACCACATCTTCGTCTGTCCCCAAAAGCTCGGATAAAAGTAAATCGTTTCCGTCGTAATCGGTATTTAACGGTTCGTCCAATGAAATTTCTGCCCGCTGATTGCTGGTTTTTCGAAGATACATTAAAATTTCATTTTCTATACAGCGTGAAGCATAGGTTGCCAGCTTTATATTTTTTCCCTTATCAAAGGTATTTATAGCCTTGATTAAACCAATTGACCCGATGGATATAAGATCCTCAGCAGGAACCAGGGTATTTTCAAATTTTCTTGCTATATAGACAACAAGCCTTAGGTTTCTTTCTATAAGAATGTCCTTTGCTTTTTCATCACCCTCTGAAAGTTTTTCCAAAAGTTCCGTCTCCTCGTTCCCCGTAAGAGGAGGCGGAAGAGGCTGGGGAGCCCCTATATAAAAAATTTCCTCTGCCGTTATTTTCCCAAGCAGCTCCTTTAATTTCTTTAGAAAGTCCATCAAAACATATCCCTCCAACCAAAGCATTAAATGAATTGTCCGAAGAGAGCTTTCCCTCTATGACTCCAAGAGCCACATTTTTCCCGAAAAAAACCTCTCCTTCATATTCTATTTTTATAAAGTCAGGCAGAAAAACTCCTATGTCCCCATAGCCTGACGCCGTCTTAAATTTTGTTTTTTTTAATCTTAAATCCCCAAAAATGTTTTCGCATATAATCATGGGAAGTCCGCTTCTTTTATCAACTGATAAATTTCCGCTGTCAAAAAGTGCATTGAGTAAATGCTTTTCCCCGTCTTTATATATGGTAACTTTCAAAAAGCTTTTTGCTTTAGTAATCTTTATCCTTTTTGATACAAAAAAGCATACCAGAAGTGCAATTATCAAAGATGTCAAGAGTATATATAGTTTTTTATTTCCCATCATAACTGAAAGTGAGTAAAAGACCCCTCCGCTTATAAAGAAGCACATAAAAAGACATAATGTATTTTGCAGAAAATTTTTAAATCCGAAAACGGATAAATCCATTAAAATAAAAATCAGTATCTTAAAAACGGAATTCTGAAGAACAGGAAAAAGAAACAAAAAACACAAAGGAAAAGCTCCTATAAAAGCCCCCAGAAGGGTTCTTGAAACAGAAATTCTTACCCCCCTTATCCTCTGAGCTGAAAGGAGAATAAAAAAGTCAGAAATGAAATTCACTAAAAAAAATAAATCTATATAGACAGTCACTTCATCACCCTTTTCATTATACAATTAAGGGGGAGTATTTTTTGTCGTATCAGGTCTGATTCTTAAAAAAATTTTCGGACAAAAAGTTACTTAATTTTTATTGACTAAGATAAAGGTTCGTACTATAATATAATGGATATAAAAATCTGAAAGGACTTATATAAATGAAACTTTTAAAAGAAATAGGAAGCTGGCTTATGTATGTTTTGGTGGCTTTCGTAATCGCTTCCTTGCTCAATGTCTTTGTTTTTCAAATCACTAAGGTGCAGGGCTCTTCCATGGTTCCCACCTTGAAACACGGTGATTTATATGTTATTTCCAAAATCGGCAATGTATTTAATTCCTATCCCGACTATGAAGACATAATTGTAATTGACAGCCGTACGGACCGTGTCCGTTCCCTTTCCGATGACTTTAAGGATATTATAAAATATAATGCCGTAACATCTTTAATAACCTCATCCCAGCAGGATATATACTGGGTGAAGAGAGTTATCGGCCTTCCGGGAGATACCCTCCAAATGAAAAACGGCCATGTTTACAGAAACGGCGAAAAGCTATTGGAAGAGTATGTAAATCCCGATGAATTTCCCGCTTATTCGGGTTTGGAAGTTACAATTCCCGATGGCTTCATATGGGTTATGGGCGATAACAGAAATCACTCTACCGACAGCCGTGTTATCGGTGCAGTTCCTGTGGAAAACGTTATAGGTAAACTTAAATTCAAATTAAAAAGTGGAAAATAAAAATCCCGTGCACAAGCATTGTGCACGGGATTTTTATCTATTTATTATAATGCGCTTTGTGTATCGTTAGGATCTCCGTTAATTGCCAGATCGTATTCAACAGACCAGTCAAGACCTCTGTACTCAGCCGCTCTGTCATCTTTTTCAATAAAATCCATAAGTAAGTCAAGCATATCCTTTGACCATGTATTTTTATCAATCTGTGCTGTTGTAAACTTGTTTTCGGCAATCATTTCAAAGCCGAAAAGGTCCTTAACCTGAGTCTTTGCAGCACCGCCGACAACTTCTTCCACAAGATGAGAGGGAATGAATAAAACACCGCCGCCCGCACCGAAAACAACGTCACCGGGAAGGCAGATTGCGTTTCCTATACGGGTGGGAACATTGTAGGAAAGCATAATAAATTCACGGATTGGTGTGGGATCGATTCCTCTGTAATAAACCTGAGTGTTTTCAACCTTTTTCATCTGTTCGGTATCTCTTATTCCTCCCCAGATTACTGCACCGCCGTTTTCGTTTTTAGTCTTATTCTTAAGAGCAGTGGTAAGGTTTCCGCCAAGATAAGTGCCCTTATAAATTTTATCGTACATATCAATAACAGGCACGTCATATTCCATCAAATTGTCTATTACCCACTGGTTGTATGTACCTGTTCTGCCTTCAGTTCTTCCTTGTTCCTTTACAACCTCGTCAAGGTCAGGTCTATAGGGGCAGTAGGAAGCTGTTACAGCTCGTCCTATTAACTTTCTGCCGTCATCGTGAAGTGTGTGTAATCTTCCCTCAAACTGACTTTCGTATCCTTTTACGAAAATAGGCTTCCACACCTCTTCCAGAGTAAGGTTTTTAAGGGCCTTTAAATATTTTTCATCCACCTTGGGTCTTCCGTCAGGAAGTCTTTCCCCTTTCCACTGAGGGGTTATCTTTATAATTTCTTCTCTTTTATTAAACTCCATCTTTATCTTCCTTCCCTTAAAGTCTCATTCCGCCGTCTATCACTATATCGCTGCCTGTTATATATCTGCCCTCGTCCGAGCAGAGCAGAAGGGCTGCTCCATTCATGTCGCTTGCTGCTCCCATATATCCCATGGGTATCTTTGTAAGAACCTTTTTAAGAATTTCCTCGTCCTTTGTTACCCCTTTGTTTCTGGGGGTATCTATGGCTCCGGGAGCAATGTTGTTAACTGTGATTCCAAACGGAGCAAGTGACGCTGCAATATTTGAAACCATCTTCATCTGCGCCGCCTTGGTTACTGCATAAATCATAAGTTCAGGATGATTGTTATACTGATTTACGCTTCCTATGGTAACAATTCTGCCCCATTTTTGCTCTTTCATATATTCCGTATATTTTTTGATCAGAAAGTAGGAGCTTTTAAGGTTGCAGGCAATATGTCTGTCAAATTCCTCCTCGGTAAACTCATTCCAGACTTTCTTATCCTGAACCGATGCGTTTAAAATTAAAATATCAACGCCTCCGGTCTGGCCGTAAAGCTTTTCTGAAATGCCCCTATCTGTTAAATCACCGTAGGTGATTTTTTCTGTTCCCACATATTCTGCCGCTTTTTTAAGCTTGTCCGTTATGGTTGTTCCATGCACAAAAACCTCTGCACCGGCATCTTTAAGAGCTTTGGCAATTTCCCTGCCTATGCCCTGGGAGGAGCCGGTAACAAGGGCAGTTTTTCCTCTTAAATCAAACATTTTCCCTTCACCTCATATTCTTTGTCAAATTCCATTATAAAGCTCTGGGGAACCCTGAATTTTTGGGGATCCTCCATATTGGAGTCAAACATATCATAATGATTGGGAACTGCCACATTCGGATTGATTTCTTCCGTGATTGACATAGCCTCCGTAACTGACATATTTCCAAGACGACCGTTTATGCAGATGAATAAAATATCACATTTTACATCTTTAAGCTTTTCATCATACAAGGTATCCCCCGTAAAGTAAAGAGACTGTCCTGAATGTTTAATCAATACTCCCGATGCGGGAACGGTGTGATTGGCATATACCGCCGTTATTTCAAAATCCCCCACCTTGTAGCTATCGCCCTCGTCAAATTTTTTATACTTTGTAACTCCCAGTTCGCAAAGAATCTTTTCGCAGTCAGAAGGTGCTAAAAACAGCATGTTATCTTTCTTCATTTGGGGAATTGCCTCGGTATCTATATGGTCTAAGTGATTGTGAGTGCAGATGCAGACATTTGCCTTTACGTCCTCCGGCTCTACCGGAACGGGTCTTTGTCTCTTTCTTCCCGCCACTTTAAATACAACATCGGAAAGATAGGGGTCTATTATAATTTCAGTTTGTCCGTCACTTAATATGTATCCGCCCTGCCCGATCCATCTTATCTTAAGCATTAGCTCCACTCCCTGTCGTTTGCCCATTCTTTATCCCACATTTCGGTAGACTCCCACTGACCGGGATATTTATCGTGAATGTGCTGAGCTATCAATTCTTCATTAAGGGCTTCTATGCCGAGACCGGGAGTATCGGGAACATTTACAAATCCGTTCTTGAATAAGGGATTTTCAATTCCGATAGCAAGGTCATTCCACCAGGGAACGTCAACAGAGTGGAATTCAACTGCTAAAACATTCTGAAGAGCTGCCGCAGTGTGAACTGCTGCCATGCAGGCAATGGGGCTTTCTGCCATGTGAATTGCCATAGCCACGCCGTGCTCTTCACACATATCAGAAAGCTTTTTGGTCTCCAGTGCACCGCCGATTGTTAAAAGGTCAGGATGTGCAACGGAAATTCCGCCACATTCCAATAAAGGCTTAAAGTTCTTTGCAAGATAAATATCTTCACCTGTGCAAAGAGGAACGTTACAGCTTTTTGCAATTCTTTCAAAATGTCCCGTAAGATGCCAGGGCTGAATATCCTCAACCCATGCAATATTATACTTTTCAAGTCTCTTTAAGAACTTGATGCAGTCTTCCATGGATACATGCCCGAAGTGGTCAATGGCAATAGGCACTTCATAGCCGATTACATCTCTTACTTCCTTTACATAGTTTTCAAGATAGTCAAGACCCTTTTCGGTTATATGTATTCCTGTAGCATAATGAGGAATTGTGAAAACCTCGTAGTTTTTGCCCAGCATCATGTCCATATCAATGGAACCGCTCTGGTGGGAGATAGCTTTCATGGAATATTTCTGTAATTCCTCAAGCATTCCCAAAGGTGCATTTAACGTTCCGGGCTCGTCATATAAAAGCTCGATACCAAGGTCCATTTTAACAATGGTAAAGCCCATTTCTATTCGCTTTTTCATGGCATAGCCCATATCACGACCTGTATGCTTACCGTCAACGTCGGTATCTCCGTAAACTCTCACCTTATCACGGAATTTCCCTCCCAGCATCTGCCAGAGTGGAACACCCCATGCCTTACCTGCCAGATCCCACATGGCAATTTCAAGACCGGATACACCGCCACCCTGACGTGAGGGACCACCAAACTGCTTTATTCTTCTGAATATTTTATCCACATTACAGGGATTTTCGCCGATAAGTCTGGATTTAAGCATAAGTGCATAGGTTGCGCTTGATGCGTCTCTTACTTCTCCGTAGCCAACAAGGCCCTGATTGGTATAAACCTTAATCAAGGGGCAATGCTTGGGCGCTCCGTTTAAATTAGTCACACGGATATCGGTAATTTTAAGCTCCGACGGGCTTGATGACATTTTTACATTTTCGGAAATCATTTCTCTTAAATTTTCACTCATAATATATCTCCTTTTCTCAAAGTATATATTTCTGATTTTATATTAACACACTTTTCGCCATAAATAAACCACAAAAACGATATAAAATACCTAATTTTCGCTTCTAAAAACCTCAAAACACCAAAAGGGTTTAAGAAAAACCTTAAACCCTTTTTGCTTATTCAACTAATGTAAATCTGTATTCTTCTTCCACGTCGGGATATTTTTCCTTATCCACCTTTGAAAGAAACATCTCTAAAGGCCTTATCCACAGGCTTTCATCTCCATACATCTGACGGTAGATTACATAGGTTTCGCCTGTTTCCGAATGTGTTGCCACATCCTCCACCTTATAGAGGTTTCCCTTAAAATGCCTGTAAATTTTCCCTATTTCAAGCTTTCTCATTTTATCTTCCGCCTACTTTCGCTGTGCCGCCTGGCCCCATGGTAAAGCCCATATCCTCCTGGATGTCAACGCTTGCTTTAAGACGTATATCAGTTGACGATGCACCAACTAAAAATTCGTATTCGCCGTTTTCTACAACCCACTCGTCAATCATAATATTATAATAGGATAAATCACAAAAAGGGATTTCGACGCTTACCTTTTTACATTCGCCCTTTTTAAGAAACACTTTTCCAAATTCCTTAAGTTCTTTTTCGGGTTTTACAACGGTGGTTAAAACATCCCTTACATAAATCTGATAAACCTCTGCACCGTCAAAATCACCCACGTTAGAAATATCAAAGGAAAGCTTTACTTTTCCCTCTTCCTTTTTGATTTCCAAATTATTGTAGTAAAACTTTGTATAGGAAAGACCAAAGCCGAAGGGATATTTGATTTCATCGAGATGCTTATCGTAATATCTGTAGCCTACTTCAAGCTTTTCCTTGTATTCAACCTTAAGGCCATCTCCGGGATATTCCAAATCGGTTCTAAGCTTCTTGGGGAAGGTTTCCGCAAGCTTACCTGAGGGATTTACCTTTCCTGTCAGCACATCCGCAATAGCTCCGCCTGCCGCCTCACCGCCAAGCCACATTTCAGCAATGGCAGAAACCTTTTCGCACCAGTTGGCAAAAATGAGTGCTCCGCCTGACTGAAGTATAACCGCAACCTTTTTACCTCCATTTAAGGCGGCATTTATAAAGAATTCCTGATTGGGATTTATTCTGGCACTCGCTCTGTCAAAGTTTTCGGTGTCTTCAGATTCCATGGAACCCGCAAAAAATACCACCAGATCAGAATCCTTTATAGCCATTCTGAAATCATAATCCTTAGGCCAGAGCATCGTAGGCGAAAACTCCGCCTTTTTGTACATTTCTATATAATCAAATTCAACTTCCGGCAACGCCTTTTGGAGCTCTTCAAGAGGACTGTCTATATATTCTTCATTACATAAAACCTCCGTGCTTCCTTGGCCGCTGATGAGAGGCGAAACTGCATATTCGCCCACTAAAGTTACCTTTTTATATTTTTCCTTTGTAATGGGCAAGGTTTCGTCGTCATTTTTAAGTAAAACTACGCCTGAAGCGGCAATTTCTCTTGCCAGAGCGTGCTGAGAATCTCTGTTATAAGGTATTTTCTCTGCCTTTTTTGCCGTACAGAATTGAAGCGTTCTTAAAAGTGCCTTGTCCAAATCTTCCTCTGTTATAATTCCCTCTTCAAGGCCTTTTTTAAGTTGAATAGCCGTTCTTTCTCCCTGGGGAGGCATTTCCAGATCAAGTCCTGCTGCCAGGGATCTTGCTGCATCGTGTACGGCACCCCAGTCAGAAACGGTGTATCCCTCAAACCCCCATTCATCTTTTAAAACCCTGTATAAAAATTTATTTTCAGATGCCCAGATACCGTTTATCTTGTTATAAGCACACATAACGGACTGAGGTTTGGAATTTTTAACTGCAATTTCATAGGCCTTTAAGTATATCTCTCTTAAAGTTCTCTCGTCAATTTCAACGCTAGTTACCGTGCGGTATTCCTCCTGATTATTAACCGCATAATGCTTAAGGCAACTTTTTATTCCCTTTTCCTCAACACCGTTTATGTAGGAAGCTCCCATTTTCCCCGCAAGATACGGGTCTTCTGACAAATATTCAAAATTCCTTCCGCAAAGCGGAAAACGTTTTATATTGATTCCGGGAGCCAAAATCATATCAATATCATGCTCTATACAGTCGTATGCAATGGCATTTCCCATTTTCTTTGCCATTTCCTTATCCCAGCTTGATGCTAAAGATGAAAGGCATGAAAAAAGCGTGCAGTTGCTTCCCGGAGTCAGGTCCCAGATGCCGTGAGGGCCGTCTGACATACTTTTCTTTTCAATATTAAACCTGGGCAGTGGCGTGGTTTTAAGGTCTTCACTGCCTGTGTACATTGCTATTTTTTCCTCTAGTGTCATTTTTCCTATAATCTCTTTAATCATATAAATTCTCCCTAAAATACTTTTTAGTAATTATATCATTTTGTGAGATTTTTGTCAAACGTTTTACATTTTAAAATAAGTGTAATTTTCGACCCGAATAACCCGTGAAAAAGCAAAAAACACTTGATTTTCGCTACTTTCTATGCTATTATGATTTATACATAAAGGAGGTGGTTCCATGGAGATAAGCGAGGACGTGCTTATAGATATTTTAGACGTTGTTTATTTCGAGCGTGAAAAAGGCGTGTATAAAACAAACGGAAGAAACTTCTCTGCCCTTACTATGCGCTTTAACAGTGAAACCACCTATGTTACCCGGGATGAAAAGATTTTTGCAAAAGCCAACGACATATGCCTTGTCCCTAAAGCCCTGGACTACACATCCCATACAGAAAGCGAAAAAATGATTGTTGTTCATTTTGATATGACCAATCTTTATACAGATAGAATCCAGTGCTTCTCCCCCGAAAATCCCGAAAAATTCCAGGCCGTGTTCAAGGATATATTAAGAGTATGGGAAGAAAAGAAGCCTGGCTATAAGCTATTGGCAACTTCCCTTTTTTACAAGGTTTTAGCTGAGATTAAAAAAGCCGAATATGAAACTGAGCAAACAGAAAACCGCTTTGTTTTCGCCGCAGAATATATGAAGAGACATTTCTCCGACCAGTATCTTTCCATCGCTGATGTGGCAAAGAAGGTGGGAGTGTGCGACTCTTTTTTCAGGAGAGAATTTAAAAGAGAAATCGGCATAAGCCCCAAAAAGTATCTGGATAATTTGAGGATTGAATATGCAATCCTCCTTATGAATTCTGACTATTTCACTCACGAGGAAATTGCTGCACGATGCGGATATACGGACGTTAAGTATTTCAGAAGTGCCTTTAAAAACAAAACCGGCGAATGTATTTCAAAATACAAATATGACTCTCTAAACTCCATAAAATATCTCAGGGTAAAATAATCCTTGCCTTATAGATAAGGAAAATTGTATAATATAAAACTGTTCTTTTAATCAGTTGCTTTTTTTATCCGTTTAATATATACTCTAAAAATGGGAGGTGTCCCTTATGAAAATACCCGGAAATTTATCTGCCCATGTAATAAATGCCGAAATTTTTAAAAGAGGAAAGGGATTGTATTTCACATCCCCCAGGTCATATTTTGCCATTTCCTACAGGATTTCCTCGGACAATTTATTTACTTATAAAAACGGAAGCTTCCGTGCAAAGTCGGGAGATATTTTAATTGTCCCCAGCGAAATAGGATATACCTGTGACACCTCGGAGGAAGAAGTTTTGTGCATCGCCTTTATCCCCCACAACTTCTCCACCGATAAAATACTAAAGATAACACCGAAAAATCCCGACAGATTTGAAGCTCTTTTTTCTGAAGTAAATAAAATATGGCACGATAAAAAACGAGGCTATGAATACCACGCTCTTTCAGGCTTTTATAAAATCATGGGGCTTTTACTTGAGGAAACAGCAGACCAGGAATTTTATAACCTTTATGAAGAAGCCGCAGATTACATTAAAAGAAACTATTCAAACCCCTATCTTCAGATTTCTGATGTGGCAGAAAACTTCTCTGTGTGCGAATCTTTATTCCGACAGAATTTTAAAAAGCATATAGGTATTTCCCCAAAAAAATATTTAGATAAAATCCGAATCGAACAGGCGGTTCTTTTGGTAGAATCAGGCTATTTCACTTTTTCAGAGATTGCGGAAAAATGCGGCTTTTCTGACTCCAAATACTTAAGCGTCGCCTTTAAGAATAAAATGGGCGTAAGCTTGATGGAATACAAAAAAAAGAGGAAATAAAAATCTCCCGATGTGCGGGAGATTTTTATTTTCGTTTATAACAATTTTATATAAAGAAGCTCTGTTTATACAATTTTTGTACTCCAGTCAGATACATCTAATACCTCGTCAACCACCGAATTATAAAATTCGGGCTCATGGCTGACTAAGATAACCGTTCCCCTAAATTCCTTTACTGCTCTTTTTAGCTCTTCCTTGGCATCAATGTCAAGATGATTTGTGGGCTCGTCCAAAACCAGTATGTTGCAGGGGTTTTGCATTATCTTACATAGACGGACCTTTGCATTTTCGCCGCCTGATAAAACCTTCATCTGACTTGTAATATGCTCGGTTGTAAGACCGCATCTTGCAAGAGCTGCCCTTGCCTCGGCATTGGTAAGAGAGGGAAACTCATCCCAGAATTCCGAAAGTGCCGTTTTGTCCGAGGTCACTTCCTCCTGCTGAAAATAGCCTGCTTTCATAAACTGGTCGTGCTCTATTTTTCCCTCCAGGGGAGGAATAATCTTAAGAAGCGTTTTTAAAAGTGTGGATTTTCCAAGTCCGTTTACGCCTTTAATGGCGATTTTTTTATTTCTTTCAATTTCTAAATTTATTTTTTTAGTCAGGGGTTCGTCATAGCCTATAACCAGATTTTCCGCAGAAATTACCACCTTTCCCGGTGCTCTGTCGGGCGTGAAATTGAAAGTAGGCTTCACCTTTTCTTTCACAAGGTCAATCCTCTCCATTTTGTCAAGCTCCCTCTGTCGTGAACGGGCTAATGTAGCAGTTGCCGCTCTTGCTTTGTTTCGTGCCACGAAATCCTCAAGGTCGGCAATTTTTTTCTGCTGCTTTATATATGCCTGCTCTATCTGCTGCTTTTTTAAGTCGTACATTCTTAAAAAGTCATCATAGGTCCCCTTGTATCTTGTAAGGTTTGCGTTTTCCAGGTGATATATGACATTTGTTACCGCCGATAAAAATGGAATGTCGTGGGAAACCAAAATAAAGGCGTTTTCGTAGTTTTGCAAAAAGTCCGTAAGCCATAAGATGTGGTTTTCGTCCAAAAAGTTTGTGGGCTCGTCCAAAATCAAAATCATGGGATTTTGAAGGAGGACTTTGGCAAGGAGAACCTTTGACCTCTGGCCTCCCGAGAGCTCGGACACGTCTTTATCAAGACCTATTTCGCCCAGACCCAGACCGTTGGCATATTCGGAAATTTTCGAATCTATGGTGTAATAGCCGGAAGAATCCAGTATTTCCTGGATTTCTCCTACTTCCTCCATCATTTTTGCCATTTCATCATCCGTTGCCTCTGCCATTTTATCGTAAAGGGAAAGCATCTCTTCTTCCAATTTACTAAGATGAGAAAAGGCGTCACGAAGCGCATCAAAAATAGTTTTTCCCTTCTCCAATGTGGAATACTGGTCAAGGTAGCCGTAGGTAATGCGGCGACACCACTCAACTTTTCCCGAATCGGGGCCGATTTCCCCTGTTATAATTTTAAGAAAGGTTGATTTTCCCTCGCCGTTGGCACCGATTAAGCCAATGTGCTCACCTTTTAATAGGCGAAAGCTGGCGTTTTCTAAAATTTCTCTGCCCCCGAAGCCATGGGTTATATTTTCTGCATTTAAAATACTCATAAAGCTCTCCTATAAAAGTAATACAAGTATTATACTGAAATTTGCCTTAGTTGTCAAATGGAAAAGCATTCATCTGCACTTTTTAAAATGCAAATGAATGCTTTATTTTTATCCCAGCATCATTCTTTTCATGCTTCTTGGTTTTATAATCCATAGTGTCACCGTATTTAATATAATAACCAAAAGCCACGAAATAGGCCAGCAGAGATATAAAATCTCTACGCCGCCGCCAAGGGTATAAAGTAGCACCTTTGCCCATAAAATCCTGAATCCGCAGGTTCCCAAAAAGGCGGTTATTGCAGGCGTTATGGAGCAGCCAAGCCCTCTTAAACTTCCTGTTAAAACCTCCATCATTCCGCAAAGGAAATAAGGAAGACAAACAACCAGCGTTCTCTTGACCCCAAATTCTAAAGCTTCCGCAGAGTCAGTTATATATATAGAAAGAAGAGGCTTTGAGAAAATCACGCAAATAGCACCAAGGAAAAATCCCACCGCAAAAACACACAAAAGTGATGTCCATATGGTTTTATTTATTCTTTTTCCATTTTTCGCTCCGTAATTCTGGCTGACTCCCGTAAGAGTGGCCTGATAAAAGGCATTCATAGCAACATATACAAAGCCTTCTATGCTTCCCGACGCCGCATTTCCTGCTATTGCAGCTTTTCCAAAGGTATTTACCGTTGACTGAAGAACAGAATTTGATAAACTGAAAAATGACGACTGAATGCCCGCAGGAATTCCTATTCTTAAAATCTGCCTAAATTCATCCTTGTGGAATTTGAGCTTTTTAAGGTTTAGATGTATGGGCCCGTCCGCTTTCATCATTATATAAATAACAACTATTGCAGAGATGTAGTTTGAAACAGCGGTTGCAATAGCAACACCTGCAACTGCCATATCAAAGCAAATTACTAAAATTAAATTCAATATAACATTTATAAGTCCCGATGCTGAAAGTATATATAACGGACGCTTTGTATCGCCCACCGCACGAAGTACCGAGGCCCCAAAGTTATAAACCAAAGATGCAGGAACCCCAAGGAAGATAATCTTCATATATAAAACAGCGCCGTCTAAAACTTTACCTTCGGGAGTTTCCATGATTATAAGCAGGGACTTTGAAAAAACAAATCCCATAATCCCTGATAAAATTCCTGTCAGAAGACCTAAAAGCATTGCTGTATGAACGGTATTTTCCACACCCTTTTTATCCTCTGCCCCAAACTTTCTTGATGTAACAACGCTGGCTCCCAGAGAAAGACCGATGAAAATATTTACCAAAAGATTGGTAAGCGAGCTTGTAGCTCCCACCGAAGCCATGGCATCGGAACCTGCAAAGCGGCTTACAATTACAAGGTCTGCCGCATTGTAAAAGAGCTGAAGCATACTTGCCAAAACCAGCGGAATTGCAAATTTTACCGTGTTTTTAAATATGGAACCTTTTGTCATGTCAAGCTGAAATTTTGCGGTTGCCATCTTCTACACTTCCTTTTACTTAGTCAAAAAAATCTACCTCATATCTTCACGGCTATATTACCCCAAGTTGTATTTTTTGTCAAGTCCTTTTCTCTTTATCTGGCTTTTATTATTTCTTTTTGCCAAAAATCAGAAAGGAGGCACTCATAAAGAGTGCCTCCTTTCTGATTCCTCATATTTTATCAAAATATTCTTTTGTCGTGGATTTTATAATCTTACTTAAGGTTATTATAGCTATAAGGTTGGGGATTGCCATAAGCCCGTTCATTGTCTCTGATATGCTCCATATTAAATCAAGGCTTCCCACTGTGCCCAGGAAAACAAATACAACATAGATACATCTGTAGATGAGTACCGCTTTTTTAGAGTTACCCGAAAGAAATTCCATGCTGACTTCGCCGTAATATGCCCAGCCCAAAATGGTGGAAAGGGCGAAGAATATAGTTGCCAGAGTCACTATAATCCCGCCGACTCCAGGAAGTATTGTATTAAAGGATGCTATGCTCAAAGCGGAGCCTGATAAAGAGCCTCCCTCCCATATTCCCGTTGTGAGAATTATCAGAGCTGAAAGAGTACATATAATTATAGTTGTAAAAAATACTTCGAACATTCCCCAAAGACCCTGTTTCACAGGCTCCTTTGTACTTGATGCGGCATGGGCAATAGGTGCGCTACCGAGTCCGGCTTCGTTGGAAAATACACCTCTTGAAAAACCGTAGTGCATGGCGAGCATTATTCCGTAGCCTGCCGCTCCCCCTGCCGCCGCCCTGAAATTAAATGCTTCTCTGAAAATGAGACTGAAAGCAACGGGAACTTTCTCTATATTCACAATAAGTGCAACTACTGCACACGCAAAATAGAACACAGCCATGAAAGGAACCAGCTTCTCATTTACCGATGCAATTCTTTTCATTCCCCCCAGAATTACCGCTGCGGCAATAACAGTAAGTACAAGCCCTGTAATCCAGGGCTTTATTCCCAGTGTGCTGTCAAGAGCCACGGCAATGGAGTTTGACTGGGTTGCATTTCCTGTTCCAAGGCAGGCGCACATGGCGAATATTGCAAAAATTCCGGCCAGCCATTTAACTTTAATTCCATTTTTTATGTAGTACATTGGTCCGCCGACCCATCTGCCTTCTTTGTTTTTTTCACGGTATTTAAGAGACAGAATAATTTCAGAATATTTTGTTACCATTCCCAAAAGGGCACTTACCCACATCCAGAAAACCGCACCGGGGCCACCTGACACAATGGCAGTAGCAATACCGGCTATGCTTCCGGTTCCTATTGTTCCTGCCATGGCAGTAGCTACAGCCTGGAAAGGGCTTACGCCCGAGCTGTCTTTTTCGTGCTGATTTTTTGAAAACAGGCCTAAAACTGTATTTTTCAGCATGTAACCAAATTTCCTGAACTGCAGGAAATTGGTTTTTATAGAAAGGAAAAGGCCTGTTCCTATAAGAAGAGTCAGCATTATAGGACCCCATACAACTCCGTTTATTTTAGAATTTATTAAGCTTATCAATCCCATTAGCTTATTCTCCTTTAATCCATATCAGGAAGCATGCAAACTTCACATTTATTAGTGGATAAAACCACCGAGGTGCGTGTGAGAGATACCCCTTCTATGGCTTTTATAAAATTTAATACATCTTCAAGCATGTTTCCCTTTGGAACGATTACTTTAAGGATGAAATCAAAATCACCTGCTACATAATGACATTCTACAATGGAATTGTTTTCGCTTATAAGCCTTATAAATTCTCCGTTGTACTTGGGATGCTCTAAACTTACATATATAAATGCTTTTGTGTCACGGCCAAGGGCATTCTGATTTATTAAAATAGTATATCGTTCTATAATCCCCGACTTTTCAAGTTTTTTAATTCTTTCTATAACCGCTGATGTGGAAAGATTTATTTTCGCCCCGATGTTGGTGGCATTTTCTCTTGAATTTTCTTTCAGGCACTTAAGAATCTTCTTGTCTATACTGTCCATTTTCTTTTTTCCCCCCAATAAACTAAAGAATTTCACTTCATTTAGTTTAAGAATAATTATACAAAAACCGAAGAAAAAAGTAAAGCTTTTCGGAAAACAATGTATTTTTTTCTGCATTTTATCATTAAGGAGAATTTTTTTCGTTTTAAGCTTATTTTTTGCAAATTATATTTTCCGGATACCGGGGATAAAATAAAAAAGAACCACAAACGTGGTTCTTTTATTCTTGCTTGTAATAAGATAACAATCAATTATTAATACCCCATATCCTTTGCTGCTTTACCGCTATGTATATAATCATAGGCTTCGTGCGACCATCGCAAGTTTTCTCGCTCCAAATCAGAATACTCTTTACTCGAGCTTCCTCCAATCAAATCATCAATCATCCAAGCTATTGCACCCACTACAATTACAATAAAAACGCAGAATGCCCCTATAATAATTCGGGCACCCCTTTCATCTTTAGCTTTGTCATACATTCTCTTTTCCTCCTTTATTTAATAGGTTTCTTTGCATCTTTCGGTATATGCCAAGGACTACCTTTCTTATCTTGTGTAGCCCCTTTAATTTTACCTTCTCTACACCATTTTGATATTGTTGCTTGTGTCACATTCCATTTTTCAGAAAATTCTTTTGTTCCAAAATCAGACACAATACCGCACCTCCTTCTAAAATTATTTTACCGCAAAATGCAGTATTTGTCAATACCGCATTTTGTTGTATTGTATAATTTATTAAAAAGAAGGTGTTATATAATGTATAAAAGAATACGGGATTTAAGAGAAGACCACGACTTAACACAAAAACAGTTAGCTCAAAAGCTTAATTGTTCTCAGCAAGTTTATAGCAACTACGAACTGGGACAACGAGATATTCCTACTGATATTTTAATTAAACTTTCCAGTCTATACAACGTATCCTGCGATTATATATTAGGGCTTACCAATAATCCCAAGATAAATATTTAATGGAAACCCTCTATTAAAAAAATAGTCGAACAGCAACGCCTAGCAATATAGCACGTGGCTGTTAGCTACAATGTAGTCGCTTAAGTTTCATCAGAAATAAAAAGAAAAGAACCACGCTTTTGTGTAGTCTTTCTTTTTGGGAAAGCAGAACTATAGAGATATACAATTTAAGTGATATTCCAACTTCGTTGGAGTGATATTTTTACTTAGTAAAAGTGATATTGAATCCTTCGGTTTCAGCGATATTATATTTGCCATTAAACTGTGCGAATCACAATATCACTCGGCATAGCCGAATATAACTGCGTAGCAATATCACTTGCCAAAGGCAAATATAACTGAAAAAACGACTTGTCAAACAAGTCGTTTTTTCTGGCTCCCCCTGTTGGACTTGACTTAAAGCTGCGGAGATTTTGCATAAAAATCTCCTATGACCAACGACATTTTCGCTCAGAAACATAGTCGTCTCGCTACACTGTCGTTTGCGATACTCCCTGTTTCTTCCGAATTTTCCCTTCCTCTCCC
>JBGVKY010000024.1:0-17813 GCA_045123995.1 Clostridia bacterium | reverse complement strand
ATTGAAAAAACAAAATGCTGTTCGCATTTTGGTAAATAATGTGTTGACATCTTCTAAAATGCTATTCGCATTTTTTAACGAAGAGTCAACTTCGGTAAAAATTTTTCTTTATTGAAAAAACAAAATGCTGTTCGCATTTTGGTAAATAATGTGTTGACATCTTCTAAAATGCTATTCGCATTTTTTAACGAAGAGTCAACTTCGGTAAAAATTTTTCTTTATTGAAAAATTTTTACCTGGAACAGTTCGTAACCATCCTGTTCGGGCGTAAGCCCAGAATAAAACTATGGAAAAAAGGGTGGCATTATGCTACCCTTTTATATTTGGAGGATAAAATGATTGGTAAGATTAAAAGAAAAAAAGAAGAACTCAGTATTTTGATAAAGTCAGTACCGTCAATTATTTTCGTGCTTTTTATTCTGACGGTTTTTTCCATGAATTTACTGGCGAATAAAAGTATCCGTTTGCCCGTTTCCTTTATGGCATTAGACTGCGGAATGATAATTTCGTGGTTTGCCTTTTTAACCATGGATATAATAACCAATCGTTTCGGACCAAAGGCGGCAACAGAAATATCAGTAATTGCTATTTTAATAAATCTTGGCCTTTGTCTTATTTTCTTTCTGGTAAGCTTAATTCCCGGCACATGGGGAGCGTCTTTGGATTCTTCATCAGCTGATGTCATAAATAATGCTCTGGACGTAACCTTCGGTGGCTCTTGGTACGTTATTTTCGGAAGTGCCGTATCTTTTTTAGTATCGGCTGTGGTTAACAACTTCACCAATCACGCCGTGGGAAAGAGGATATGTAAAAACAAAAAGGGATTCTTCGCATTTTTTAAGAGGACATATATATCAACTACATTAGGGCAACTATCAGACAATTTGGTTTTCGCCCTTTTGGTAAGCCGTGCCTTTTTCGGCTGGAGTCTTATTCAGTGTATAAACTGTGCCCTGACCGGTGTTTTAATTGAGCTTTTGACAGAACTTATTTTTGCGAAATTAGGATACAGAATACTTAAGAAATGGGAAAAAGAAGAAGTGGGAAAAGAATATCTTATAAAGGTGGGAACGAAATGAGAGTTTTAATTACAGGAACTTCTAAGGGTATAGGATATGCCATTGCCAAAAAGTTTTTGGACGAGGGCCATGAGGTTTTTGGCATCGATATAGAAAAAGAAAGCCTTAAACATGAAAAATATACTCACTTTCAGGGGGATATCTTTTCTTCAGAACTTCCCGATATTTCAGGCATAGATATTTTAATCAACAATGCAGGGGTGCAGGATTCAGCTGATGACATTGACGTAAATCTTAAAGGAACAATCCGTGTAACTGAAAAATACGGAGTTTCAGAAGATATAAAAAGTGTTTTATTTATAGCATCAGCATCCGCTTCTACAGGTGCGGAATTCCCGGAGTATGCTGCAAGCAAGGGCGGAATGGTAAGCTACATGAAAAACGTGGCCTTGAGAATTGCGAAATATAATGCCACAAGCAACAGCTTATCTCCCGGGGGAGTCCGTACGGAGCTTAACGAAAGAGTTATGAATGACCCCCATCTCTGGGGCAAAATCATGGACGAAACCCTTATAAAAAAATGGGCAGAGCCTGAAGAAATAGCCGATTGGGCATATTTTGTGACGGTTATAAATAAATCCATGACAGCACAGGATATATTGATAGATAACGGAGAAGCGGCAAAATCCAACTTTATATGGTAGTTGACAAAATAAGGTTATAGATATAAAATAAGGTTTAATGAAAGAAGAGGAGGCGTTTATATGCTTTTGTCAG
This sequence comes from Clostridia bacterium, assembly GCA_045123995.1. Lineage (GTDB taxonomy): Bacteria > Bacillota > Clostridia > CAKSNL01 > HGM11501 > HGM11501. Next base: position 16,017 of record JBGVKY010000024.1, on the reverse strand, counting down.
GTGCAGATATATTAGTCAGAACATTGATTGATTTAAATTGCAAAGTTGTCTTTGGCTATCCGGGAGGACAGATATTAAACGTCTATGATTCTTTATATAAATATAAAGATGAAATCCGTCATATATTGACCTGCCACGAGCAGGGGGCGGCCCATGCGGCAGACGGATATTCAAGAGCAACCGGTGAAGTAGGGGTTGTAATGGCAACCTCAGGCCCCGGAGCTACCAACCTTGTAACAGGTATTGCCACAGCACATCTTGATTCGGTTCCCATGGTGGCAATTACGGGAAATGTGGATTCAAGCCAGATAGGTAATGATAATTTTCAGGAGATAGATATAACCGGTATAACTCTTCCCATCACAAAGCACAACTATTTTGTTGATGATGTAAGTGAGCTTCAGGACACAATAATTGAAGCGTTTTCTCTGGCTTTATCCGGAAGACAGGGTCCTGTTTTAATTGACGTGCCAAGGGACGTTCAATCAGCTATGTGGGAATATACCGAAAAGACAGGGATAACTCTCGACAAGCCTTTCCCCGCCAAGGAAATCAGGATTAAAGAGGCGGCAGAGAGTATCAATAATTCCAAAAAGCCCTATATTTATTTCGGAGGCGGACTTTCGACTTCGGGGGCGAAGGATCTGATGCTCGCTCTGGCGGAAAAAATAGACGCTCCTATGGGAAGTTCGCTTATGGGGATTTCAACTCTTTCTTCGGAAAACGAAAGATTTTTAGGCCTTTCGGGAATGCATGGAAACACGGCAAATTCTCTTGCCATGCAAAATGCCGATTTGATAATTGCTCTGGGAGTTCGTTTTTCCGAAAGAGCAAGAGGGGATAAAAGCAGGATTTCTGATTCTGCAAAAATAGTCCATATAGATATTGACGGGGCAGAGCTTTCCAAGATTATGCCCACAGACCACTGTTTAAGGGGAGACCTTAAGGAAACTTTATTAAAGCTTCTGCCGTTGGTAAATGAAAAGAAAAAACCTGAATGGCAGAAAGAGATTAAAAGATTCAGAGAAATTGCATCAAAGAGTGAGAATAAAAGAGAGGGAATGACCCCTGAAAATATTCTCGGCTTGCTTTCAGGCTTTCTTGGTGAAAATACACCCGTGGCAACAGATGTAGGACAGCACCAGATGTGGACTGCACAGTTTGTTAAATTCAAAAAGGAAAAAAGATTTCTATCTTCAGGGGGGCTCGGTACCATGGGATTTGGGATGGGAGCTGCCATGGGAGCTTCGGTTGCCCTTGGAGAAAGAGCTGTTTTGATAACCGGAGACGGAAGCTTTTCCATGAACCTAAATGAACTGGCAACCATGGTAACGGAAAAAATCCCCATCGTTATTCTTATAATGAATAACGGTGTTTTGGGAATGGTTCGTCAGTGGCAGACACATTTTTACGAAAGCAGATATTCGGGCACTGAAGTTACGAGAAAAACAGATTTCGTGGCGCTTTCAAAAGCTTTCGGAGCGGATGGTATGCGGGCAGAAACCATGGAGGAACTTAAAAAAGCATTTGAAGAAGCCTTTTCTCACGAAGGACCTTTCGTAATAGACTGTATGGTTGACAAAGAGGAGGAAGTTTTGCCCAGGCAGTCTTTCGGAAAACAGGATAATATTAAGGGTAAGGAGAAATAATAATGGAAAGATATACATTGGCGGTTTTGGTAAGAAACAGATTCGGAGTTTTGAACAGAGTTACCAGTATGTTCAGGAGAAGACGTTTTAATATAAGCGCTCTTACTGTGAGTGAAACGGAATCTGCCGATTTTTCCAGAATTACCGTGGTTTTCGACGGTGACGAACTTAATAAGGAACAGCTTATAAATCAGCTTTATAAATTGCCCGACGTATCCTCTATAAGAGAGCTTAATAAGGAAGAGACCGTAAGCTCTGAGCTTATGCTGATAAAGATGGAAAACAATCCTTTAACAAGAGAGGATATTTTAACGGCGGCAGATGCTTTCGGTGCAAAAACCGTCAACTATACAAAAGAGGCAATTATGTTCCGCCTTACGGGCGATACCAGAAAGATTGATGAGTTTATCGACCTTATGCGTGACTTCAACATCCTGGAGATATGCCGTACAGGAAGCGTATCCTTGGAAAAGGGTGCCGCAACAATAAGAAAAGTAACTAATTTATAAGGAGAATGTTATGAAAAAAATTGCGCTCATATTATGCTTCGTGCTTTTGACATCACTTCTTTTTACGGGATGTAAAGAGGAAACTTTGGTGGGTACATGGTACGGAAAGCTGGACCTTGGAAATCTTTCCGAGGAAATGTTTTCTGAGGTTTCGGAAGACTTTAAAAATGTAAATTATAGTGGTCTTGAAATTGGTATGATTTACGAGTTTTCAGAAGACGGAACCTATAAGATGTATCTTGACAAAGAAACATTCCAGGGCTTTTCAGATGCAATGCTCAAAAAATTAAGAAAGCCCCTTTTGGCATATCTCGGTGCTTTGGCAGATGAGCTTGGTGTTAATTTAAGTGATGTTTTAACATCCAAGGGCATGAGCGAGGATGAGGTTTTGAAAGGCATGATAGAAAGCGTAGATGTCATAGGAGTTTTGGGAAATGTAGATGCAGAGCTTTACTACAGAACCGACGGAGACAAGCTTTATTCTGCAGATAATCCAGAGGCTCTTTCAAAAGCTACTTTCTATATAAAATATGACCTCAGCGGAAATAATCTTATGTTCACCACCAATTCCAGGGAGGAAGAGGGAAAGGACGCGGCATCAAGAGATATTCTCTGGGAAATCCTCAAAGAAACTAAATTTAAAAGAAAATAAAAGAGTCCTTCGGACTCTTTTATTTTCTTTTAAATTGATTTAAGGATATTTACATATTCCAAAAGCTGTTTTCTGGATGTTACCCCGAGTTTTGAATAAATGTTCTTATTGTGGAATTTCAAGGTGTTTTCGGTTATTTTCAGTTCCTTCATGATTTCTTTGGTGGATTTACCTGAAAGATAAAAATTATAAATAACTTTTTCGGTTGGTGTAAGAGTTGAAACATTTTTTTTGAGATATCTGCATTTTTCCATATACATTTCAGAGATTGTTTCTTTTCCAGTTGGGGAGTCTTCTGAAACAGCTGAACTTTTCGAAACCGCATTCAAACGACTTTCGACATTCTGTACCATCAGATATACAGAAATGAGAAACAGCTCGCTGATTATGTAGGATACGGATAAAAATTCAAAGTTCATATCTATAAGCTGGCCCAACAACCATACGCAGAGATTTACGAATACCGATACTAAAATTATTGCCGATTGAATGCCCGATTTAATATTTCTTTTTGCTGCAGCATAGATAGTTATGGCGATCATCAAAGCGAAATATAATACCAGATAATAAAGATAAAAAGTATGCCATGCTCCATATTCTTTCTTAAGGAAGGATACCCCGTTTATGACTTCAAGTGTAACAGATTTATAGTAAATATCACTATATCCGGGGCTGGCAGCAATGAAAAGGGCGATGAGTGTAATTCCTAGTAAAACAGCAGGAACCCACTTTCTGTAGTTAAGCCTGGAAACATTTATAATTGTCATAAGCATTGACAAGGGCAAAAATGCCGAGCCCAAATAAGCAATGCGGTTAGAGACAAGTGCTTTTTCGAGAGTTTCAGAAACAGACAGTAAAAAATAACCTGTATTAACAATGAATACCGAAATAAACAAAAGCGAAAACCAGATTTCCTTCTTTTCTATAAATATGAAGTATGCAATTAAAAGCAGCAAAGAAACTATCGAAGTTACTAAGTAAATAACGGACATATTGGCTGTTTTGCTTCCGATAGTGCTGCAGCCTGATAGGAAAATCGCCATAATAAGCATTAAAAGTATGCCGGAAAAATTCTTTTTCATCATATTATCTCCCAGAAGATCCCGCCTCTTAAAAGCAGCTTTTTCAACCTGTACCACACCAAATCCCACACTTTTTCATCTTTCCCACACCAATTTTTTTTAAAAGTGTGGGGTTTTATTATAAAACTTATTTTATAATAAGATTATAGCACAAGAGGTTGTTTTAGTCAACGGAAAGTGCGATTATGCAATATGAAAAGGAGAGACGGATATGAAAATAAGAAAATTCAGGAAACTGATGGGCGTAGTTATGGCTATAATTATGATTGCGGGCTTGATGCCGGCGGTTGCACTTGCGGAAGAAAATGCTCATGCATCGCACAGCGGCAGTGTTACCCATATCGAGGCTACTATGGGCAACTGCACCACGCCGGGGAATATCGAGTTCTGGTACTGCAGTTATTATACCTGCGATAAATGTTACTCTGACGAGGGGATGACTGAGGAAATTTCACCGGCAGATGTTGTTATCACCCCCGGAGTACACAGCAATGATTGTGTGGGCTGTGAGTACGGTAAAACTGAAGAGAATTTTGAACTTTTTGTGCCTTCCGAGCATCCTTATTATGACGAGGATGACTATGCAAATAGCGGTATGCACACATTAACCCCATATCTGGACGGTTTTAAATTCCTGTTTGTGGGAGAGTATAACGGAAAGCTCTACGCAATGGGCAACAAAACAAATGAAGACGGTTCACGTGTGGCAATAGACCTTTCCGAATTTGTTGAAGAAGACGGTTCTGTTACGGTAGATTCTGATACAGTAGAGTTTTTCACCTATAAAGAACTTTCGGATACATATACCCTTTCGCCCGATAATGGATATATGACGGTTTTGGACGGAAAAATCGTGGTTCACGGAGAGAATCTCTGCGACGTAGATACCTCTTATGACGTTTTTCCCCAGTCCATCCGTTTTGAACAGAGTACGGAACTGAGTGATTACGCAGCTGACAAGGGATATCTTTTCGGATGGGCACTTAACAGCCCACTGATACTGTTTGATGACAGTGGTGCTCAGCCGAAATTTTCCGCGGTACTTTCCTGGTCCGAGGATGAAAACGGTGACGCTATTGACAACCGTGCCCATAACATTATGCTGTATATGGAACGTTGTGAGCACCCGGATATGATACATAATGCGGCAGTTGAAGCAACCTGCACAGAGGACGGAAACCTTGAATACTGGTACTGCGAAGATTGTAATATATATTTCGCCAACGCCGAAGCAACGGAGTATATCGTGCTTCCCGAAGGTTACAGCAATTATGAATATTATCTCACCGTTTATGCTCCAGGTCATGAATACGGCGATGATAACTATTGTGACAACTGCGGCGAGATATGGCATCCGAATGCAATACACATAGAAGGTGAGGTAATAGAACCTTCTTGCTTTGAACCGGGTTCCGGCCCATATTGGCTTTGTGAAGATTGCGGAATGTTTATGGATGAGAGCAAAGAAAATGAGTATTGGGAAGAAGCTATGGCTTCAAAGATTCCGGCTACTGGTCACGCATTTAATACAGATACGGGAAAATGCGATAACTGCGGTCTCGAAAATCCCGTTTACACAAAAATAACTTCACTTGATGATGTCAACGAAGAGGATTTGTATATCTTTGTTGCAAAAATCGGCGATAAGTATTTTGCTTTGGGCGGTCTTAATGAAGGAACTTCGGGAGAAACCAATGAAGATGGAAATGAACAAGGAATTATTGATTGCGGTGAAAACAGCAATGCCATTGAAGTTGTTCCGTATGAGGACGGAAGCATTTCACTGCTCAATCAGAATTATGTGGGAAATGCTGTTCCTTCTGAATTTATGCTTGACTTAAATCCCGAACGATGGAATTTTACGGAAATGGGATTGACTACGGTTATGCCTTTGCTTCCCAACTATTGCGTTTATTCATTCCAGAGCTATAGCCTTTATAATACCGGCTATATGGGTGTTCCACGTTATGTTAATGGTGAGTATGGTATGTGGGACGGCGGTGCGTGGGCAATCGATTTCTACACCACCGAGGTGGATGAAAACACATACCGTGACGATATGGACGGTTATACCCACGCCGAACAGGTAGCGCGAGGCAACATAGATGAAAACATAGCAGAAGGCGACTTGCTTATGTATCCTGCCAACTACTACGCTATAGGCGGAGCCATGTTTACACTTCGTTTCCGTGAGTACGTCAACGAAGATGGCGATACCGAATATTACTTTATCTGCGGTGAAGACTGGGCTCTGGTAGGTTCTGAGGGTTGGGATTCCGAAACTGATACCACACCCACCAATGATAACCAGTATGCCATAAGCCTCTACCGCTACGATGTTCCTGCAGTAGATTCACACACCTGCGAATTTACAAACTGGAAGGATAACGAAGACGGCACCCATACAGGAAGCTGTGAATGCGGCGAAACTAAAACCGAAGACCACACCTGGGATGACGGAACGGAAACAAAAGCTCCTACCTGCTATGAAGAAGGCGAAATGACATATACCTGTACAAGCGAATGCGGTGCTGAAAAGACCGAAGCTATCAAAGTTACAGAGCACGAATGGAGCAAGTGGGAAGATGTCGGCGAAGATAAGCACAGCCGAATCTGTCTTGTAAAGGAATGTGGTGAAACGGAAGAAGGAACTCACGATTTTGGAAAATGGGATACAGACGGAAAAGAAAATCACAAAAAGACCTGCTCTGTTTGTGAGGGTGTACGTACTGAAGAACACGAATGGGACAATGGAAAGAGCATAACAGAGCCTACTTGCGTAAAAGAAGGATCCATACTCTACACCTGCCAGCATTGTCCGGAAAACAAGGAAGAAAGTGTGGCATCTGAGCCTGATAATCATAATTTAGGCAAGTGGGAAAGCAAAGATGCAGATGAGCATATACATTTTTGCCTTAACGAGGGCTGCGATTTCTCCGAAGCGGAAACGCATAACATTAAAAGCGAAGTAGTTCAGGCCGAGACCTGCGATGATGAGGGACAGAATTACATATCCTGCGATGTATGCGGCTATGAAAATTATACAACACGTCCTGCCCTCGGTCATAAATGGAGTGACTGGGAAGTAGTTGTCGCTCCCACAGAAACAACGGAAGGTACGGAACAGCGCATATGTCAGAATGACAATAAACATACGGAGGAACGTGAAATTCCGGTTCTTGAACATAAGCATAAAATGACGAATATCCCCGGAAAAGCTGCTACCTGTACCGAAGACGGAAACATTTCCTATTACTACTGCGAAGGATGTAAGGGCAAATTTAGTGATATAGAAGGAAACAGTAAGCTTAATGCAGAAGATGTAATACTTCCTGCTTTAGACCACGACTGGGATGAATGGGAAGATACCGGCGTTAATGCGGTGGCGGATGTTCATTCGCATAGCTGTAAGCGTGAAGGATGCGGTGTATCCGAAACAGAAAACCACGAATGGAGCAAGTGGACTTCAGAAGGAGGCACTGCTCATAAAAAGATCTGTTCTGTTTGCAAAGGAGAACGCACCAGGGAGCATGCTTTAGATGAAGGCGAGACAGTAAAAGAGGCAACAGTAACAGAAACCGGTATTAAGAAATATACCTGCGTTGATTGCGGATTTGAAAAATCCGAGGTTATTTCAAAAATTGTGTGCGACCACAGCTTTGGTAAATGGATTGCCGATGATGATGCAACACATACACACGTTTGCATAAACGAAAACGGATGCACGGCATATCAGCGTCAGAACCATATGTGGAATGACGGCGAAATAACAAAGGAAGCAACAGAAACTGAAGAAGGCGTAATTACCTATACCTGCCTTGTATGCAGTCACAGCGTGGATGAAGCAATTCCCATGCTTAAGCATAAGCATCGCTTTGGAGCTTGGGAAACAGGCGGCGAAAGCGGCCATATACGCTATTGTGAAAACGGCGAAACCTGTACGGCAGCAGAAAAGGCTGAGCACAAGGTGAATTCCTGGGCTGATAATAAGGATGGAACGCACAGCGGAAAATGCTCTGTATGTTCTGAAGAAGTTGTAAAAGCTCATAGCTTTGGGGACTGGAAAGAAGACAGAGAAGGTAACTTTAAAAGAACCTGCAAATGCGGTGCATACGATACTCTTATAGTAGAACAGAGTGTTGAAGAGGCTGTTACAAATACAACAAAAGCAGAAAACAATGGAGCAAATGCAACACTTAAAGTTCAAAACGGAGTGGAATTGTTTAACAGTGTTCTTACTGAAGAGGAACAGGCATCTGTTGCAAGTGGAAATGCTACAGTAGGAGTTTATCTTGATGTTACAGATATTCCGGTCAATGAAGTTTCTGCAACTGATAAGGAAGTGGCGGAAGCTGTAATCGGAGAGGAAGAAAACGGGCTTGATGAAACAACGGAAATCGGTATGTATCTTAATATTGAACTGTTCAAGGAAGTTGTTTCAGATAATGAAGTAGCAGAAACACAGATTACGGAGACTTCGGGCGAAATAACTATCACGATTGAGATTCCCGAAGAACTTATAAACACGGATAAATCAAAAAAGAGAACTTACAGAATTATCCGTATTCACGAGGATGAAACAGGAAATATTGTTACAGATGTAATAGAAGGCAATTTCAACAAGGGGGATAACAGCTTCTCCTTCAAAACGGATAAATTCTCAACCTATGCAGTTGTATATAATGATAAAGACACACCTAAGAGAGTTGCCACAGGCGGTGGCGGAGGAAGTGTCGTTTATACTGTGAAGTTTGAAACCAATGGCGGAAGTAATGTGGAAAAGAAATCTGTGAAAATGAATGAAACTATTGCAGAGCCTGAAGCTCCCGTAAGAGAAGGATTTGAATTTGGTGGTTGGTATACCGATGAGTTACTGGAAAAAGCTTATGATTTTAATACAAAGGTGATAAAGAGCTTTACACTTTTTGCTAAATGGAATAAGGTGGAAAAAATTGAATTCAAAGATGTTAAGGAAACAGATAAGTTCTACCCTTATGTTTTATATGTTGTAAGCAATAATCTTATGGTTGGAGTATCGGATGACGAATTTGAACCGGAAGGTAATCTCACAAGAGCAATGCTTGTTACAATTCTTTATCGTGCAGAGGGAGAGCCTGCAACAAATCGTTCAATACCCTTCTCCGATGTGGATATGGGGGCGTATTACGGAAATGCAGTATCCTGGGCAAAGCAGAATGGTATTGTAAACGGCGTAACGGAAAACGAATTTGCGCCGGATAAAAATGTTACCCGTGAACAGCTTGCAGCAATTATGTTAAGATATGCTGTATACAAAGGAATGAACGCTCTTACAATGGAGGAAAATCTCCACTTTGATGATGCTTCTGAAATTTCTGAATATGCAATTTCTGCACTGAACTGGGCAGTCGGCAAAGGATTTATAAAAGAAAGAAGCAAAGGAAATCTTATGCCTAAGGCTTTTGCAACAAGAGCTGAAATCGCAGAATTTTTCACCGGTTATCTTAAAAATGAATAAGTGATAAAAAGCTGAACGACACTGTCGTTCAGCTTTTTTTTAATATAAAAGAAAATTCTTGAAATTTAAACATTTATATGATACAATAGATGTGCTATATAAAAAGTTACAATAATATTGAAAGAGAGGGTTAATTCATGAATGTATTGGCAATCGGATGTCATCCTGATGACATTGAAATCGCATGTAGCGGAACATTGGCTAAATGTGTAAAAAGAGGTGACAAGGTTACAGTGTGCCACGTGGCAAACGGTGACATGGGTCATGCAATTATCCAGCCCAAGGAGCTTCGTGAAATAAGAATAGGCGAAGCAAAGAAGGCAGGAAGTCTTGCCGGAATCGAGGTTGTTACCATTGATATTGGAGATCTTCTTCCCAACGGTTGCGATATAGCCCAGAGAGATAAAATCGTTGACCTCATAAAAGAAAAGAAACCTGATTTTATTATAACACACTCCAAAAATGACTATATGCCCGACCATCTTGCAGTATCAAAGCTTGTTTTTGATGCATCTTTTGCTGCAAGCGTTCCTCACTATGGAAGAGAGGGTGTTGCGGAAGTAACTCCCATTTTCTACATGGACAACTTAGCAGGAATGAACTTCATTCCTACAGAATATGTTGACATCACAGAAGAAATCGATTTAAAGCTTGAAATGCTTGAGTGCCACGAAAGTCAGCTCAAGTGGATGAGAGACCATGACGGCATTGATTTTGCTGAATTTGTAAAGACCTGCTCACGTTTCAGAGGAATACAGTCAGGCGTTGGTTATGCAGAGGGATTCATTCAGGAACTTTCCTGGCCCAGAATGGTAACCAAGAGATTATTACCGTAAAATAAATTTTATATAAGAAAGGAATATGATTATGGACTTTTTATCAACAGTAAAAGGCAGCCTTTTGGAAGGCTTCTATCCTGAAGGATGGGATATGGCGAAAATCGATGCTTGCTGCGAAAAGGGTGTAGCAAGAGAAGATTTCTGGCACAAGGATTTCAATCCCGTTGAATGTCAGAACATCTACGAATTTGACACACTTATGGGTCATGAAATTGCGATGCAGATTAAAATCGCAAAGGAGGAGGGCAAGAAGCTTGCTATGATTCTTCCTGTTGGTCCTATGGGTATGTACAAGTGGGCATCTTACTTCATCAACGAATGGAACATCAAGTGTGACCACGTTTACACATTCAATATGGACGAATGGGCAGATGCTGAGGGTAACACACTTGATAACACAAATCCTGCATCTTTCGAATACAGCATGAAAGAAGCATTCTTCAACAAGCTTGGAGAAAATACAGTTCCCGAAAGCCAGAGAAACTTTGCTACAAAGGCAAATCTTCCTACATATCCTGAAAAGATTGCAAAGTTAAAGGCAGAAGGCGCAAAGCTTGTATTGGTATTCGGTATCGGCAGAATGTGCCATATCGCTTTCTGGGAACCCCACTTCGGAGCAGAATTTGCGACTGTTGAAGAATGGAAGAGCCAGAATTACAGAATTGCTGCAAAGCTTCATCCTTTAACAATAGAACAGAATGCAATTACCAGCTTCAAGAGCCGTACAACATTGGTTCCTTGCCGTGCTAATACAATAGGCCCCGGTCTCTTCATGCAGGCTGATTACATCATTGGAGGTTGCGACGGTGCCCTTGGCCGTGGAATGGGATGGCAGGGAATGAGCTTCCTTACAACTCTCCACTACGGACCCGACAAGAGCATTCCTTCAACCTTTATGCCCACCATGCCCGGAAGATTATTCTATCTTTCTGAACTGGCAGGTCCCCTTGTTGCTGAATGTAACTAATCTTTATAAAAAAAGCCTTGAGCGGCTATCGCTCAAGGCTTTTTTTATATTTCCGTTACCAATGGAGATTCATTATTCTCCGTCTCATTATTGTTTTCTGGAATTACGGAAGAGTCAGGGAAAAGAGAATCGCCGGGAAGAATTTCTCCTTCGGGAGGGATTGTTTCTTCGGGAGGGATTGTTTCTTCGGGAAGTTCTTCAAAGTGCTCATCTTCCTGACATTCGTCCAAGTCTCTGTATGATTTTTCATCTAAAAGGACTTTGTAAACGGTTTCCTCTTCGTGACAGAACTCGCAGGCTAAAAGACCGCTGACTGAACAAAGCTCGTATTCTTCCAGTCCATCATAGGACAGAACTCTTGAAAAGCTTTTAGGTCTTTTTGAATAGTCTATCTTTGACATAACCGCCTGCCAGAGTCTTGCCGCAGGATTACCGTAGGAATTTATGGAGGAGGGATTGTCATATCCCACCCATGTTGCGGCAACCAGTGAGGGGGTATAGCCTACAAACCACTTGTCGTGATTATTGGTGGTTGTGCCTGTTTTGCCTGCCAGCTCAGGACCCGGGAAGTAAGCTGAGGTTCCCGTTCCTTCTCTGACAACGGATGTTAAAAGGTCGGTTACGACTGTGGCGGTGGAGTCCTTCATGGCTCGGTGCGTTTCGGGGTGCTTCCTGAATAAAAGTTCACCTGAGAAATCGTAAATTTCTGTATAGGTATGAGGCGTTATATAAAAACCGTTATTTATAAAGGGAGCATAAGCACTTGCCATTTCTATGGGAGAAATCCCGTCAGTAAGTCCGCCTAAGGAAAGGGCGGCAAGAGCTCTGTCTGACACAACGCCATCCTGGGTTTGTCTTTTGTCAACCAGGGAGGTTATGCCAAGCTTCTGGGTCAAAAAGTTATATGCGGTATTTATGCCGGTTTCTTCCAGAACCTTTGCAGCAGGGATGTTTAATGATTTTGCTACGGCAGTCCTTAAGGAAACATTGCCCAAAAACGTATTTCCTGAATTTCTGGGAGTCCAGGTGGTATTGCTGTCAATAACAAATGTTGTTTCCGAGTCGTCTATAACGGTTGCTTGGTTGATAACTCCGTTTTCTATTGCAGGGGCGTAAACGGCTATGGGCTTGATGGAGGAACCGGGCTGTCTTAAAGCAGTGGCACGGTTAAAGGTTCTGGAACCGCTTTTTTCTCCCATGCCGCCGATGATTCCTTTGATCTGTCCGGTGGAAGCCTCAGTGACAACCATTGCGGACTGCATCATTTCTTCACCTTTTTTTATGTAGTATTCTTCAGATGTATAAACCTTTTCAAGCGAGTCCTGAATCTGGGGGTCGATGGTGCATTTGATCTGAAGTCCACCGGTATAGAGCATGCTCTCTGCCATGGCCTCGGTGTAGTTGTATTCATTTGTAAGATCGTCCATAACCTCTTCAATTACGGTATCTACAAAGTATGAATAGTATGAATTGGAGTGCCCCTCTGCTCTTGCGAAGGTAAGCTCTTCTTCCTTAGCCTTTTCGTATTCTTCTTCTGAAATCATTTCAAGCTCCAGCATTTTGCCTAAAACCAGGAGCTGCTTCTCCTTATTGGCTTCAGGATTTCTGTAGGGGTCGTAAAGGGAGGGGTACTGTGTTATGCCTGCAATGGAAGCACACTCGGCCAAAGAAAGCTCAGTAACCTCCTTGGCAAAGTAAGTTCTTGCCGCAGCACCAACACCGTTGCAGTTCTGGCTTAAATAAATGGAGTTTAAGTAAAGCTCTAAAATGTCGTTTTTCTCCATGTCTTTTTCCAGACGGAAAGCCCTGTAAATTTCCTTTGCCTTACGAAGGAAAGAACGCTTGTCTTCACCTGTTAAGTTTTTTACAAGCTGCTGGGTAATGGTACTTCCGCCATAAACGGGTCTGTTCTTGTCAAAAATACGAAGACCTGTATTTATAACCGCACTACCCAGTCTTTTTAAGTCGAAGCCGGGATGGGAATAAAATCTTTCATCTTCAATGGCGATAAAGGCATTTTTCATATCGAGAGGAATTTTTTCAAAATCCACCCAGGTTCGGTTTTCGTCACTGTAAAGATTCTGTACAATCACTTTTTCGCCTTCGTCATTTTCATAGTATATAACCGAGGACATTTTCATGTTGAGTAAGGTTGCGTCAATAGGCTCGGTGAAAATGCAAACGGCGGCGCCTGCCAGAATGAATAGAGCCATTAAAACCAAAACTCCCTTGAAAAGGAAAGTAGATATATTTATTTTCATTTTTCTTTTTCGTCTTTTAGAAACACTTTTTCTTTCAGCCAAAAAAATCATCCCTTTCTACAGGGGATATAACCCCACGATACTGATTATAACATATATTTTTTAAAAAAGTATTACAAAGTATCATTTTTTTTATATTGGGAATACTATGGCAAAAGAAAGATAAAAAAGGAGATTTTTCATGTATAAGAGAATTTTCGGTTTTATATGGCTTCTTTTATTTCTTTTTTCTTCTGCATTTATATTCATAGGGGAAAAAGAAAAGCCGTATCTAAAAGAGGTAAGTTCTGCGAATATGGAAAAAAAAGCGGAAATTTTATATAAGCTTGTTCTTGAAAACGACGGAGAGATTGCAATTTTGGCATTGACCGGGGATGAAGTAGAACTTGTAAGAAAGGAAGAAACTTCGCCTTTAAGGGAAAATGACGAGGAAATATTAAAAGAAGGGATTATTACAGACAATCTTGAAGAAGCCCTTATGATATTTGAGGATTTTATAAGCTGATTTTGTTGACAAAAGGGGTTTTGGCGATTATAATGAATGGGTTGAAAGAAGATGACGAAATGAAAATTTTTGATGCACATGTTCATGTTTTTCCCGAAAAAATCGCTGAAAAGGCTACTAAGGCAACAGGGGATTATTATAAGGTAAAGATGTACAGCGTGGGAAATGTGGAGAACATAAAAAAAGAAATGAAAGAGGGCAAAATAACAAGATGCCTTATTCATTCCACCGCTACAAAGCCTGAGCAGGTGGTACATATAAATGATTATATAGCAAAGCTGGTTTCGGAAAATCCGGAGTTCGTGGGATTCGGGACAATGCATCCTGATTTTGAAAATATAAAAGAAGAAACCGAAAGGATAAAAAGCCTCGGACTTTTAGGAGTTAAAATACATTCTGATTTCCAGGATTTTGCTCTGGATGAGGAAAAAGCACTTCCAATATATGAAGCGGCAAGAGGGAAACTCCCCATACTTTTTCATGTGGGGGATAAGAAATCAGACCTTTCTCATCCTAAACGGGTTGCCAATGTATGTAGGCTTTTTCCTGACCTTACTGTGATTGCCGCACATCTTGGAGGATACAGCGTTTGGGACGAGGCGGAGGAATATCTTGTAGGTAAATTTAAAAATCTTTACCTGGATGCATCAAGTTCCATTGATTTTATGAATGAGGAACAGGCAAAAAGAATTATAAAAAACCACGGAACGGACAAAATCCTTTTCGGTTCCGACTTTCCAATGCACAAACCTAAGGGAACGGTAGATAAACTTTTAAGCTTAGGTTTTTCAAAAAAGGAAACTGACAACATACTTTACAAAAATGCTCAAAAGCTTCTGGGCATAAGAATATAAGTGAAAATAATTATGTCGGACCGAATAAGACGGCAAAAGTGGCGGAGAAGAAATTTCTCCGTCACTTTTCTATGTAAAACCGGCTTTTGCTTGGTTAATATGCACATAAAAAACAGACGTCTTTGTGCAAAGTGACCGAAAAGAAATTGGCGGTAAAAATAAAGGTAAAAAAATAAGTGAAAAAAAATTATTTTTGTTGACATTGGGGGGCATTTTGATGTATTATATAAGATACAGTATGACGTCATAATGCGCTCATTGTCGCATAATGAGTAAATGTCGAAAACTCATTTGTGTTTGCGGAAAAGGCAAAAAAGCCCGTGAATGCGGCGTTTGTGCTGTGAATCATACAAACAGAAAGTGATAAGAAGCAATTGTAAAGGAGTGGTTTCATGAAGAAAATCTTATCTATCATTTTAAGCTTGTGCATGCTTGTTTCTTTGTGCACAGGTCTTACAACCGTGCCTGCGTTTGGACAGGACCCGGAATTTGAAGAAGCTACAGACTCGGAAACAGGCTCAGGAGGTAATCCGGACGAGCCAGGGTCAGGCGATAATGTTTCAGCGGGGGACTTTGAAGAAATTCACTGGCCCAACGCTTCCTATGAAAAGCAGACAGATGCGGATGCTTTGTTTGACGATGACAAAGATACATACATTTCCGTTCCCGCAGGAAAATGGCTGACATTTGAATTTGCGGAAGATTTTGCTACTGCTTTCTCCGGCATGAGATTTTTTGAAAGCACAGCAGGAACTAACGGACTTGCAACTGCTACAGTGCAGGTTTCGGATGACGGAGCTTACTATTATGATGTAACTGCTGAAGTATCTCAAGAAGACTCTTTTGCAGATGTTCTTTTCACGGATGGTGAAACTCCCTATTCTGTGAATGCAAAGTTTGTAAGAATAAAGTCAAGCGCTGCATGGGATATTTCAGGCTTGAGCTTAATCGGAGAAGAGGCAGAAACAGCAGAGCTTCCCGAAGATATTACAGCTGCAGTAAAGGAAACTCTTGGAGATACCTATAGCTATGACTATCTTTCACCTTACGATTCATACATAGGCTCCGTTGGTTCCAACGGCGGATGGAACGCTAGATACAACAAGTACACGGCATTAAAGAAAATGGTTGAACAGCCCGACGGTACCGGTGCTGACTACTGGACTGTAGATACTGCCATGGCAGATCAGACTGAGGCAAGA
>JBGVKY010000023.1:0-81387 GCA_045123995.1 Clostridia bacterium | reverse complement strand
TTCCTTTCGTTTTCTATTACTGCTAATACTTTGTCTTTAAAAAATTCCTTGAAATTCTCGCGTGTGACTCCTGTATGTATTTCATCATCCACCTGAACAGTTACACCAACTCGGTTACACTTGCCGATACAAAAGCTACCGGCAAGCGTAATCTCGTCTTCAAGATGATGTTCTTCAACTGCTTTGGTGAGTAACTCGACAATTTCAGGAGAACCTTTCAAATGACATGAACTACCAACGCAAACTTGAATTAACATATCTTCACACCTTTGCTAAAACTTCTTTTTTGAAGAATTCTTCAACTGTGCTAGGTGTAACGGAGTGGAATACATCATCCACTGTTACACATACACCCTGCTGGCATTTGCCCATACAAAATGTGCCGTCAAGCTCAACCTTGTCGCCAAGGTTGTTTTCGTTTATAAAATACTGGAGCTGTTCTACTACCTGTCTTGATCCTTTGATGTGGCAAGAACTTCCGATACATACTGTAATTTTCATTACAAATCTCCTTTCGCAAGTCATTTTCTGCGAGGTATTAACCTTTAAATCTTATTGTATCATGTTTTTTTCATAAATTCAATATTTATTGCACAAAAAAAGCAAAATACAGAAGAAATTATAATGAAAATTTCTTTGAAAAAGGGGAATGCTTTTTTATATTGACAGGAAAAATAATAAATGGTAGAATTTACTGGAAATAAATTGAAACAAGAGAGAAAGATTATGCTTAAATTTGAACCTTTTTCTTATGAAAAAATAAAAAAAATGACTCCTTATCTAAGGAAAAATACTTCCCTATGCAGTGAGCTTTACAGCGGAGCGATTTTTATGTGGCATTCCCCCGATGCTAAGTTTTGTCTCTGGAATGAAACTCTGGTAATATATCAGTCAGTGGGGGGACAGAAAGCATTCAGCTATCCTTTCGGTCCTTATGCAAACGATATGATAGACCAACTTTTGGAATATGCTTTGGAAAATAACATTCCTTTGAGATTTTATGCGGTGGAGGAAAAAGTTCTTGAACTTATAAAAAATGATGCGCGTCTTAAAAATGCAACCTGGTCATTTGACGAACGCTGGAGCGATTATATCTATTCTTTTGCCGAAACTCTTACCTTCAGCGGAAAAAAATATTCAGGGCAGAGAAATCATATAAATAAATTCAAAAAATTGTACGGCGAGCCTGACATAAGGCTTTTAACAAAAGAGGAGTTGCCTGAAATTTATGGTTTTCTTGATAAGTATGAGGAAGAACACATATTTAAAAACAAACTGGAAAGACTGGAGTTTGAACATACAAAAAGACTCGTAAAAGCTTTTGAAGATTTGAAGCTTATTGGAGCTTATCTTAAGGTTGACGGAGAAATGGCAGCACTGAGCATAGGTGAGATAGCGGGAGACATGCTTTTAATCCATGTAGAAAAGGCACTAAAGAAATACGAGGGGATTTATCCCACTATGTATCAGGGATTTGTGAATCTGGTATATGAAGTAAATGGAGAAACTCTTAATATAATAAACAGAGAAGACGATTCGGGAGATATGGGACTCAGAACCTCAAAGCTTCAGTATAAGCCTATAGGAAAGGTGCATAAATACATGGTTCATGTTAATTCTCCCATGGCAAAGATTGAAAAGATGCCTGTTATTAAAAAAGGATCAGTGGTAATAACAGAAATAGAGGAAAGAGATAAAAAAGAATATCTTTTAATTAACACCGATGTATTGAACAACCAATTCTGGGGATATGACTATCGTGAAGACCCGTTTATAACCGGAGATATAACTGAGGATACATTTTTTGATTCAGTAATGCATGACATGAAGACCGGAGATTCCATAAATTTTGCAATACGCGAAAGTGAAGATGGGGAAATGATAGGTGAAGGGATACTTTGGAATTTCACCTATGATGGTACGGCGGAGTTGGGTTTAAGGATAAGACGTGAATACCATAAAAAAGGCTATGGCGGAACTTCTTTCGGTATCATTCTGGACTTTGCTCGGGAAAAACTTGATCTTAAGGTATGGTCACGGTGCTTTAAGGAAAACGAAGCATCACGCCGCATGATAGAGAAAAACGGATTGAAGCTTGTCCGTGAAGATGAGATGTACTACTATTTTGAATAAAAAAAGAGTGTAAAAAACCATGGTTTTTTACACTCTTTTTAGTACTTAACCTAAAAGGACATCTGTTACAAGCATAAGGCAAAAGCCTGCTAAAAGTCCGTATGTAGCGCCCCTCTGACTTCCGTGGGCGTGGGTTTCGGGAATCATTTCATCGCTTATTACATAAAGCATTGTACCTCCTGCGAAAGCAAGTGCGAAGGGCAGGATAAAAGAGGAAACGCTGACTGCGAAGAAACCTAAGAAGGTTCCTATAATTTCAACCAGTCCTGTCAGAAAAGCATAAAACAAAGTTCTTCCTTTGGAAACTCCCGAGGTAAGCAGAGGAGCTATAATAACCATTCCTTCGGGAATGTTCTGGAGAGCAATACCGCCTGCAATTGTGAGCGCCTTGCTTAAATCTCCTGAACCAAAGCCGACACCTGCAGCAATGCCCTCGGGCAGGTTGTGGATACCGATGGCGAAAACAAATAAAAGCACCTTATTTAGCTTTTCATTATTGTGGGATTCTATGTCATCTCCCGAAGTGGTATGAAGATGGGGGACCATCTTATCTATCAGGTTAAGAAATACCGCACCTATAAATATTCCTGCTACTGTTGTTAAAAGACCATATTTTCCACCGTATTCAACGGACGGTATTATAAGGCCTATGATTGCGGCAGCAAGCATAACACCTGCTGCAAATGATAGGACAATATCGGAAAAGCGGTGAGAAATATTTTTGAATATAAAACCGATTAAAGCGCCGAAAAGTGTGGCACCGCCCACTCCGATGGCGGTGAGAATTACAATTTCCATAATTAACTCCTTAAAGAACTTCTGCCAGAGAATCAAGCTCTCTTTTGTTTTCTTCGGTCATTGATGAAAGAATTTTAATTTCAGGTTCTATAAAGGTTAAGTTTTTGCATCCCTCAAGTATTGATTTCATTACCTTTGTAGCGGTGGGGGCCCAGGAACCGTTTTCTATGAAGGCAACTTTTCTTCCCTGGAAGTTACGCTCACAAAGTCCTTTTAAGAACTGATGCATTGGAGGAAATATATCTGCATTGTAAGTGGTTGTTGCAAGAATCAATGTTTCTGACTTAAAGGCATTTGCAATGGCTTCAGACATATCGTGCCTTGCAAGGTCAAATAAAGTAACGTCTTTCAAGCCTTTTTCACGAAGCTTTTCTGCAAGATACAATACTGCTTTTTTGGTGTTTCCGTAAATGGAAGTGTAGGCAATTAAAATGCTGTCATCTTCAGGGGTGTAGGTTGCCCACTTTACATATAAGTCCATATAAAAGCCAAGGTCTTTGGTTAAAACAGGACCATGGAGGGGGCAGATTCCGGCAATTTCCAATGAAGACAGCTTCTTTATAAGCGACATAACCTGAACACCGTATTTGCCCACAATGCCGATATAGTATCTTCTGGCCTCATCAACCCAGTCATTTAAAAGATCTCGGTTTCCGAACTTACCGAAGGCATCGGCGGAGAAAAGGAACTTTGAAGTTTCATCGTAAGTAACAATAACTTCAGGCCAGTGAACCATTGGAGCAGTTACAAATTTTAAGTTGTGCTTTCCTAAAGAAAGAGTATCACCGTCATTGACTACAACCTGACTTGTGGAAAAATCAGTTCCGAAAAAGCCCTTCATCATAGAAAAAGCTTTGGCGGAGGAAACGATTTTGACATCGGGATATACATGGGTGAATTTTAAAATACTTGCGGAATGGTCAGGCTCCATATGCTGAATAATAAGATAGGAGGGCTTTTTATCCCCTAGGATGCTTTTTATGTTTGAAAGCCATTCTTCCGTGAAGTTAACATCAACCGTATCAAAAACAGCAATCTTTTCATCCTCCATAACATAGGAATTATAGGAAATCCCCAAGGGAACTGCATACTGTCCCTCAAATAAATCAACTTTTTTATCGTGCACTCCTGCGTATTTGATATCGTTTGTAATTTCCATAAATACACCTCTTAAAAGATTTTATATAATTTTATCATATTTTCCCCGTTTTTTCAATATTAAATTAAATTATTTTTGACATTTAATTAAGAGTGTGATATAATAAAGGAGAAGATATCTGCATAGTAGTTTGACATAAACCAATAAAAGGTTTTGTACGCGGAGGAATTTTTATGTATAAGGTTGGAGACAAGGTTCTTTATCCCATGCACGGTGCAGGTTTAATAGAGGGTATAGAAGAATGTGAGGTTATGGGAACCGTTCATAAGTACTATACCATGCATATGCCTGTGGGTGATATGAAAGTTATGATTCCCTGCGACGGCGGAAATAATGCGGGATTACGAGCCATTGTTGATGAAAAAACCGCCGATGAGGTAATTGAATTCATGTCAGTTTCCATAGATGAAGATGCAGTAAGCTGGAACAGGCGATACAGGGAGAATATGGAAAAAATCAAAACAGGTGAAATTTTCCATGTGGCAGAGGTTGTGAAAAGCCTTATGGTAAGAGACAAGGAAAAAGGGCTTTCAACAGGAGAGCGAAAGATGCTTTCTGATTCCAGACACATACTCATAAGCGAGTTGGTTTTGGCAAAAAATTCATCCAAGGAAAAAATATCGGCAATTTTGGATGAAAAGGTTTTCAAGTAGTACATAACGAGGGTTTATATGTATAAATCAAGATTGGTTACCGCTGTCATTCTGGCGGCAGGTTGCGGGAAAAGAATAGGAGCAGGAATAAATAAGCTTTTGCTTGAAATTTCAGGCAAAAGCATTTTATCCTATACGGTGAAAGTTTTTGACAAAAATCCTTATGTTGACCACCTTTTAATAGTGGCGGCAGAAAATGAAATGGAGTTTGTGAGGGAAATAGCCGAAAAGGAAATAAAAGAGAAAACTTACTCCGTAATAAAGGGCGGAAAAGAAAGAAGTGAATCATCATACCTGGGCGTAAAAGAGGCCAAAGATGGCATCGTCATGATTCATGACGGAGCAAGACCCTTTTTAAGTGATGATATAATTTTGAGGGTTTTGGACGGCGTTGATTCATTCGGTGCATCGGCCCCCGGACTTTTGGTCACTGATACTGTCAAAAGAGTTAAAGATGGTTTTATAGAAGAAACGGTAAACAGGGAAGAACTTGTAAGAATTCAGACTCCTCAGGCGTTTTTCAGAGATGGAATTCTGAAAGCTCATGAAGAAGCTATAAAGCAGGGGTTTTCAGTTACAGACGACTGTATGCTGTTTGAAAAAACGGGCAAAAAAATAAAGGTGGTAGAGGGAAGCGAAGAGAATATAAAAATCACCACCGGAGAAGACTTAATGAGAGCTAAGGAGCTTGTAAGAAAAAGAGCAGAGGAAGGTTTTTCGTAAGGAGGAAAGCTTTATGAAAATAGGATTTGGCTATGACAGTCACCGCTTGGAAGAGGGCAGAGCTCTTATTATCGGCGGGGTTAAAATCCCCTTTGAAAAAGGACTTCTGGGACATAGCGATGCAGATGTATTGACCCATGCTGTGATTGATGCTATATTCGGCTCTGAGGCAAACGGGGATATAGGAAGACATTTTCCTGATACAGATGAAAAGTATAAGGATGTAAATTCCATAGATTTATTAAAAGAAGCAGTTTCTGAAATGAAAGGTAAAATTGTAAATATAGACTGTACCCTTTTGATACAAAAGCCCAAAATGGCACCTTTCATGGATGAAATAAGGAGAAATCTTGCAAGGGTGCTTGATACTGATGTTTCCAACGTAAGCGTTAAGGCGAAAACCGAAGAGGGCATGGAAGCTGTGGGCAGGGGCGAAATGGTAAAAGCTTATGCAGTTGTCCTAATCGACTGATAGAAAATTTAATATTTGCGGGTGTGGCGGAATTGGCAGACGTGCAAGATTTAGGTTCTTGTGTCTTTGGCGTGCAGGTTCAAGTCCTGTCACCCGCACCAAAAAGATGGGGTACCCTTTAGGGTACCCCATCTTTTTTTATGTTAAGGAAAGGACTTGAACCTTAAGAAGGCATACGGCGTGAATAAAACGATTGAATATCGTTTTTAGCCGTATGTTGCGAAGGTTGGTACCGAAATGCGAAGCATTTGGGTAACCGAGCGGGGTAGATTGCGAAGCAATATACGTCCTGTCACTCGCACCATATCGAGTGTTCATAACGTGTATGAAGTTATGAACACTCGATTTTTTTGTTTTTATGCCGTTTTGGTTGTTCTTAAGTACTCAACTTCAACGCCTTTTCTTGTGTTGACTTTTATCTTGTCGAAATTCTCCGGCATATCAAGCTCACCAATGAACTTGTAATGTATTATTACTGATTGGGTGCGGTTTAATCCTGTTCCTTCTACTGCATATACTTCGATTTTCTCGATTAGTTCCTGAAGAATCATAGGTGTAACTTCATTCATTTCCGCAAAGCTTCTGACACAAGAGAGAAAATGCTTTTTTCCGTCACGAACATCGTTTATCTTTGCAAGCTGCTGATTAAGTTCAAGAAGCTTCTTTTTAAGCTCGTCACGTTCCACCTCATATTTATGCGATAGCTCCATAAACCAAGCATCTGTTACCTTGCCGTTGACGTTATCTTCATAAACCCGTTCATAAAGTCTTGAAACCTCCTGACTTCGTGCAGTAGCTTTTGCTATGGATTGCTCAATAACTTTTTGTTCCTTAACGATGTCCTTATTAACCTTTTCTTCCAAAAGATTTGCAAAGGTATCCTCGTTCATTGTGACAATCTGTGCAAGCTTCTCAAGCTCGGCACGGACAATCATTTCAACAGAATCAGCTCGGATATAATGTGTGCTTTCGCAAGTTCCTCTGTCACCTTTGTAGTTGGAACAACTAAAGAAATATGTAGTTTCTTTATTGTGCCTGACGTGATACCACATCTTACTTCCGCAATCCGCACAGTATAAAAGTCCCGTAAACATATTTTTTTCGCCGTTGCCTGCTTTGGGTGGACGGCGTTTTGTTTGCTTCTTTACAAGTTCCTGCACATGTTCAAACATTTCACGCTCAATAATAGGTTCGTGAACATCCTTGAATATTGACCAGCTTTCCTTTGGATTAGGAATACGAGCTTTGTTTTTGAAGTTCTTTGAATATGTTTTGAAGTTAATTACATCACCGCAGTATTCTTGTTGAGCAAGCATTTTAGCAATAGTGGTTTTACACCACTTGTACGGATTGCTCTGTGTTTTCTTACCGCCTCTGCCAAGTCCTTTGGATTGCCAATATGCCATTGGTACAAGTACCTTGTTTTCTTGAAGGATACGGGCAATGGTTTCATTGCCCTTACCCTCAATACACATTTTGAAAACACTTCTGACAACTTGCGCCGCTTCTTCATCAATAATCCAAAATTTCGGATTATCGGGAGATTTCATATACCCATAAGGCGGTTGCGATAACGGCTCTCCTGCATTACCTCTGATTCTGTGTGAAGAACGCACCTTACGGCTTATATCCCTTGCGTACATTTCATTCATTACATTGCGGAACGGTGCTAATTCATTTTCTCCGTCTGCACTATCTACACAATCGTTTACAGCGATGAATCTGACATTCTTTTCAGGGAAGTAATCATCGGTATAATATCCCACCTGAAGATAATCTCTACCAAGTCGGGACATATCTTTCACGATGACCGTTGTAATGTATCCTAACTCAATGTCATCAATCATCTGCTGAAATCCCGGTCTGTTAAAATTAGTTCCTGTATATCCGTCATCCACATAAAACTTTGTGTTACTGAAGTCATTTTCTTTTGCATATTTTTGTAGTAATTTCTTTTGATTGGCTACTGAGTTACTATCACCTTCCATACCGTCATCACGGGACAATCTGCAATAGAGAGCAGTTATGCCAATACTTTCAATTTTCTTTTTTGACTGCATTAAGTCCTCCTCTCCGGCAGTCAAATCACATAATTCTTATGTAATTGTACCGCCTGAATCGTCAATATACAAATCTGTTACATTGTTTAGTACACATTTTTCAAACTGTTTCTTGATGTCTACACCTTGTTTTCCGTCATAGACGGGAGTAACCGTGAAGGTTACTCCGTTTACGTTATACCGTCTTGGTCTTGTTACCAAATAGCATTTATCAAATTTAATCTGTTTTGCCATTTTTTACACCTTACCTTTCAGGACCTTGTTTCTTTCTGTATTGAGCCTCGCACATCTTAACGATTGCATCTTCAATCTGAGAATTACTGAAGCTTTTGGGGAAGTATTTCCTAACACGCTCTGTAGGAATTTTAATTCGTTCCTTTTGGTTAGCTTTTTCCTCTGCCATAATCTCATTGATTTTGTCATCATCAAGCCGACCTTGCTGACTTAGCTTCTTCATACGAACTGCCTGAGATAATGAGGGAGTGCAATCGTTAAGCTCCATTGCCTGAAGTAAGTCCCGTTGCTCAATATCATTAAGATAAGAAAGCTCAACTGCAGGTGTGAAAGAAATTTGTCCGTCATCAACATATTTCAAAAGTTCGGGTAAAAGATTGGTCAAACGTATATACCTATGTATCTGATTACGACTTTCGCCGCTTTCTTCGGCAATAACCTCATAGGTATTTAACCTTTTCCCAACTTGGGAAGAAGTTAAATCTGTGCGCTCACCTTGTCTGTTCATGGCTTCAACTTTCATTTTGTAGGCAAAGGCTTTTTCGCTGGGGAGAAGATGCTCACGATGTAAATTGCTATCCACCAAAGCAATGGTTGCTTTATCTCTGTCCATTTCATAAACAAAGGCAGGAACTTCTGTAAGCCCTGCCCGTTTGCTCGCAAATAATCTGCGGTGTCCTGAGATTATTTCATATTCGCTGTTTTCGATAGGTCTTACAATAAGCGGTGATAGTATTCCGTTTTCTTTTATACTTTGGGTTAACATTTCCATTTCTTCATTCTCCTCAACTTTATATGGATGGTTTTCAAAAGTCCTTAATCTATCGACTTGTATCATTTCAGGAGTTTTCATTATCTTTCAACCTCCTTACTGCGTTTCTTAGCTTCGATTTCCTGACGGATTTCTTCAGGAACCTTTGCATATAGCTTTTGCAAGGATTCAACTTGTTTACGCAACACATTCAATTCCATCAAACGACTGTCTGCTTTGTCACGAGCCTCAACAAAAGCGCCGGTTAACGCCTTGTTATCCTTTTGCTCTGCTTCTAAGGCGTTGTAGAGCATATTTACCTTTGTTCTGAAAGTTTCCACTCTCGGCACCCAATCCTCAATCAGCTTGATTGCCTTTTCAGAGTTCCTTGAAGCGTTGGTAAAATTAGTTTCTTTCAATACCTTTTCAATATCTTCCTGCATTTTCTCAAGCTTTGCAGCAGACTTGAATATGTAGGTTGGAATATGCTTTCTGTTGGTAAGAGTTGCTGATGTGCCTCGTTCTATGTCGGGATAGAATTTCGCCATAAATTCGTGAAACTCATCCTGCCACTTGGAAAGCTTTGCACGGTTGCCGAGGATTTCTTTTGCAGTAAGTCTGTTGTCCTCTGTTAAAGGGACAAAGCAAAGATGCAGATGCGGTGTCTTTTCATCAAGATGAACTACCGCTGAGAAAATCATATCCGGTCTGATTTTAAGTTTCATAAAATCTACGGCTCTTTGGAAATATTCAACCATTTTTTCGTGTGTCATATTCCAAAAGAATTCAGGACTTGCAGTTATTAAAGTGTCTACAAACCTTGTGCTATCTTTGCGGACACGGCATCCCGATTCTTTAATTCTTTTATCGACCTCTGCTTTATATCTCATCTGCGGTGCGATAAGGTGGATATTGTTCTTACTCTTTGAGGTATCAATGTCAGGATTACTCTTGTATTCCTCTTTGGTACGCTCGTGATGTGCCTCTATCTTTGTTGCCGGGTTACCTTTTTGTTTTGAAAATCTTAAAATTACAGATGCCATTGTTTTCTATCCTCCATTCCGAATAGTTTCTTTGCCGCTTCCATTTTGGCTGCGGCTTCTTCTTTTCTGAAATTAACTCCGTTAAACATAACCGGAACGCACATACCGAGAACTCTGTCATATATCCTTTTGTGCGGAATATCGGTAGGGGCTTTAAGTTCGTCTAAGGTTAAATTTGTTGTTATGATAAGCGGCTTTCCGCTTTTATAGCGGGTGTCTATGACGTTATATACCTGCTCTAAGGCATATTCCGTACCACGTTCAATGCCCAAATCGTCAATAATGAGAAGACTATGGTCATTGAGTAGGTTAAGATATTTGTTCTTATCACTCTCTGTAAACAAATCATTGAGAATGGTTGAAAAGTTTGTCATCTTAACGGATACGTGTTGTTCTACCAATGCATTGGCAATACAAGCGGCAAAAAAGGTTTTGCCCGTTCCGACATCACCCCAAAGGACTAAACCGGTATTACTTGACAAAGCATCGGACCACTTCTCAATATAATCCCTTGCTTTTTTCATTACGGGATTTTTACCGTTGTCCTTATCAAAAGTCCAACTGTATAAGGCATGATCCTCAAAGCAGAGAGATTTCAACATATTAAGCCTTTGCATACGTTCAAATTCTTTTGTTGTCATAAGCTTTCGCCCTCCTTACAAGAATAGTTTGTAGGTTTAATATCCTGCTTTAACCAACTAAGGATTGTGGCATAGTGGTTATTGTAGAATTTGCCCTTGGTTTCCATATACTCAGATAATCTTTCGATGTATTTATCTGCATATATGGGAAATTCATTTTTTAGAGATTCATATTCCGAGGGAGTGAGCGATACATTTTTGTATCGCCCGTATATCTCTCTATCTGAATCTATCTCTGTCTTTATATCTTTCTCTTTCTCTATCTCTATCTCTGGTGGACAGTTTTCGGACAAAGCTTGGACATTTGGCGGACATTTGTCCGACTCTTGTTCTTTAAGAGCTTTTACCTTTGCCCGTGTAATTCTTTTTCTGTCAGCTTCGGTTGATGTTTTACCGACCATCCCTTCAAGCTCCATCATAAAATAGGAGTTATCGGGGAGCTGCTCGACCAATCCCAACTGAATAAATATCTGTAGTGCCTTTTCAACCGTGCCTACATCATATCGTGTTATTGTTGCGAGCATTGCCGGTGTCATTACAATTTCTTCGTTGAGCATCAAGTGTCCGTTGTTTTCCAAAGATGCGGTAAGAAGCTTGAGTAATATAAGACAGTAGACGGCACCGTTTGGCATACTCTCCAAAAGAATAATATCTTTTCTGTTGAAGAAGTCTGCACGGAGCCTCATGTAGTAATATTTTTGATTTGTAGCCATATTTTCAGCCTCCTTGTGATGTAATTTTGTTTTGTAAATCTGCAGGTTTACAATTCGATTAAATCACAAAGAACTTGACTTGTAAAGAGGTTTAGTGTATACTTTAGGTAATGATAAAAACATAAAAACACAATTCCCATAATAAGAAGGTGTTACACTTGAAAAAGAAAAACGAACATCCGAACATACCGATGCTCAAAAAGCCCGTAATAGCTATAAATATTGACTTTAAGAAGAAAAAAGAGCATCTTGTAATCGGCGATTTTGATAATGTAAATAGGTATGTAAGAGGTCAAAAAAATGTTGAAATAATTTTCGAGAAAATTCGCCCACTCGGTTCATTTTTGCTTGACATCATTACCGAGCCGGAGTATTTTGCTGATGTAAAAGCCAACTTCTGCGAAACTTCCAAGGAAAAATATGCAGAAAATCTGCGTGTGGTTGAAGGCTTATATGAAGCCGAGAATCCTATTTTGAAATTCTTGGCTTTGTCATTATGGGAGGAATACGGTAAAATCCTAAAAGCGGACAAAGAAAAAGACGAGGAATACCCCGTCTTAGAAAGAATGGAAGATTTAACACTTCCGTTCAGATATAGCTTGATAGATAATATATTATTTTGGCAGAAGCATAAGCCATTTAATCCTCTTATGGATATGCCTTTTGAATATTACAGATACTCTGCATTGACTTTGGTTGTTCCGCAGGCTAAAGGAACAACAGAATATATTGCATCCGATTTTACTTTGTTTCCGCTGATTGTTTATTACCTGAAAACTATCTATGAACATAAGAAATATTTCAGTTACTGCAAGGTATGCGGTAAGCTGTTTCTTGCACCGGATAATAACAAAACTTTCATCTGCTCGGATAAGTGCAAGGCAAAGCAGCAGAAGATTAACAAGCAGAAATATGACCATGCACACAAAGGAGATTATACTGAAAAGCTCCATAAAGCAGAATATCAGTATTGGTTCAATCGCCTTGCAAAAGCAAAACGAAAAAATAACGAGAAAGCTATTTCCGACATCGAAAAAGCTTTTGCTAAATTTAAAGAATTTTCACTTATTAAGAAAAAGCAAGTTAACGATGGTTTGCTTTCTCACAATAGATATTATGAATGGTGCATTGAGCAAAGAGGCGTTATTGATGACATCATGATGATGCACGGTCTGTTTGACAGAGGCTAATCTTCGTGGTCTTATACACCATTTACCGACTCCACAAATTACTGCAGGTCTGACCGTCTGCCAATATTACGGCAGACGACCATCCCTTTGTAATTTTGCCGTCTGTGAAAATATATTGCTCAAATACAGCGAGCAACATATTTTCACACCCGCCCCGTCGGCAAAGGTGTAACACACTACACTTTGCAAGCAAAGAAGTGTACCAAATGTTCCCTTTGGATTCCCTAAAAAAGAGTATATATCTGCAATTACGGCGCAGTTATATACTCTTTTTTCTAATCATCACTGATGTATTGAACCTTGTGATGATTACATAGTAAATGTTGTTAGACTACAAATTTACTATGCTTATTTATCCTCCTAACGTGTTGAGGATAAATAAAAGTGTAGCTACACACAAAATAACGAGTAACTACACTTTTTATCAGGCATCACTTTTATCTATCGGTTCACCTCTAAGATAAAAGAACTTTTTATTATCACTTGCTTGCCAACCAAGCATAGGTGCTTTTTTTACAAAAAAACATATTGAATGTCCGTGACCACCTTCTATGTATTTATCATAAATTTCTTTAGGGATCGGCGTTCCATATGCACCTTCAATGTGATAATCAATGTTATGCAATTTTTCCGGTTCAAAAATATTTCTATTTCTATAATCATATAAAATTGTTCTTGCATCATTGATTACCATTTCATATTCGCAGTCATATAGTAAAAAAGCAAGTTCAATTACCGCCGAATTGTCTACTGTACTTATTTTAGCAACAGCTGGATAATTAAAGACAATCGTAATTTGGATGTTTTTCGTTGAAAAATCTTTGAACAAAGAAAGTGCTATATGTGTTTTTTCTTTACTTAGTTTATCGACTGTCATACCTTTGGCTTTATTTTCATCAGAAATAAGAAAATACAAATTATCTATGCAACAATTATATCCGTTGTTATCCATATGATCAACAACATAATCATCTGCTTTCATTTGTTTACACACTTCATCTCCATACCATTTTCTCATGATGTAAATATGAAGATATCCACCTAGTTTTTGATTGTAGAGATAATTTCCGTTTTTACTCCAAGTGACAGATTGTATTTCTTCTAAATAATCATCTCGTATGGATGCATGGGCAATAAAGTCCCAATCTGGATGAGAGATTGATATTACATCTCCATTCAAGGAAAATGTGTTTTTGCTTGTCCGGGGCATTGTCTCTTTCCTCTTTTCTTAATAGTTTTTAAATTCTTCACATATGATTTTTATCTTGCCTACATATTTTTCTAAATCGGTTTTTAGAAGGTATGTAAAATTGTTAAAATCCTTACTTTGTGGCGCAGATGCCACTTTATCATTATAGTGCTTAACAAAAGTGTCAATAGTATATTTTTCAAATTCTTCACGTGCTATATCTATATCATTAACGACTGCCATAGCATACATTTTCAAATATTCAATATCTTCTCGTTCCCATACTTTGAGAATGTTATCATATCCATCTAATACTCTACTGCAAGCCGTCTCTATTTCATAAGCATTGACTACATACGAAGTATATAGAACCCCGGGCTCATCCAGCGGAAGAAATTCTTGCAACTGATGCTCCTGACGTCTAACAGCTGACAGTAATTCGAATAAAATGAATTTTTTAATTTGAGATATTTCTTCATATTTCTTTTTGCTAAAGCCAATAGCATAAATTAGTGCGAAAATTCCACAACCTATTATTGCAGAAAAAATATAGGTTGATATTTGCTTTATTCTAACAAAATCAATTTTAATATTCCATGTTAAGATGTCATTAAAAGTTATATTAGAATTAGCCCATATTAAGCCTAATAAACTTACAACGAATGTAGATATAAACATAGTAATATAAAATCGTGAACGTCTCATATAATTTTCTCCTATTTGTAACGATAAATGTTTTTTAATTTTGTTTAGATTCTTTTTTAATTCTGCAGCAGTAGTACTAACCATAATTGTTTCGGAAATCTTCTTTCTTACCGCTGTAACTTTTGATAGTTTTATTCCTGAAAACCATATAATCAGAATTTTCATTTTTAGTTTTTCGAGCCTTGAACCTTTTAATCTAATATATAATTGTTCATACCCACAATATAAAGCTAATCCATATACTACAGGTAGATTTAACAAAAGCAAAACGAGAGGAATTGAAAAACTTTTAACTGTGTCAAGATTGAAAATTTGCTCCGGAAATCTAATGGTGTTATAAATTGAATATACAACAACTATAATTCCCCAAATAGCAAATAAGCCATTTACAAAATGCTTTGTTCTTTTATGTTGTTTTTTATGCTCAACAAAGGCATATATTGCCGATATCAAAACAGTAATAGGCACAAGAGCCAATTCTAACCATATATTAAATGTCCAAAAACCAAGAAAAAATTCTATGATAACGATAAATGCAAGGTTTTCCTTTATGATTTTGCTAAAAAAGCGCCCATCTTTTGCTTTTTCTATCGCCTTAGCAAACAACGGAAACTGTACAAATACAACCCAAAAGATAGTGTCTTTAAGTAAACCTATATCCCAAAACCTTGTTTTTTCGAGAAAATAAATAACGATATAAAGAAAAGCGAAAAAGACAAGGTAGAAAACAACAAATTTCTTGCTGAATAAAATAGGGATAATTGTTTTCATAGCATCTCGCATCGGTTTCAGAAAACTCAAACTGATCACAGCAATAATTAACCATATACCAATGGCGATTTCTCTGTTGTTAAAAATTACTTGAATAGAGTCCAATACCACACCTCCTAACGCATAATACTTATCATGGAAATAGAAATAGGGCTGTAATGACCACTGATGCAGTCAGCAAGCCCCATCCTTTAATAAACAAGTAGTTTTTATGTCTATTTTTCAAAAATAGGATCATTATCATTTATTTTGCCATAATAAACGTGTGCCGCTTCGCGACATCCACCATCACAAATATCAGTTTTATCACAATCCTTGCACATATCCGGCAGATATTCTCTGTGCCTGAACGTATTCCAATACAAGTTGTCTTTTAACGTTTCCAACTCATCATATCTGCATATACGTGTAGGAGAATGATTACATACTTTTAAGTAACCGCTTGGATCAACGATAAAGAAACCTTTTGCCGCTGAACATAAATTGCTGACCTTAACATGCTTGTATTTATCAGGATTATTTAGAGCACATAACGGCAACTCTGTACCTACATGCCCATATTTATTTGCCTTTGAAAGAACTTCTTCAGCAATATCGAGCATATCATTAGTTTCTTCTTTTGACAATAAATATTCAGTGTTAGATAATCCTCTTCCGCCGGGAAGAAATCTATTAAGTAGCACATAATCTGCGCCATGTATCAACGGTAAAGCGATGTTTTCGTATAATTCAGGCAAATTCTTCTTAGTCACAGCTATATTTGCAGTTGCTTGAATACCTCTTTCTTTTGTTTTTTCAAACAAAGAGAGTACATGATCTATATTGTCTACTCCGGTATGTTTTTTAAAAGTATTTATCCCTGGGACACTGATGCACATTGAAATTTTTCTTTCTGCAATAAAATCAAGAAAGGCATCATCTATTTTTCGCCCGTTTGAGATAATGTTCAGTTTTGCTCCGTGCGACAAAATGTAATCAACAATATCTTTTAAATCATCACGCATCAACGGTTCGCCACCAGTAAGTGTAAAGGAAGATGTTCCGTTTTTCATTAATTCATCTACAACTTGCGTCCATTGTTCACATGTAAGTTCATCTTCTAAATAATCCTTTTCTGCTTCCCAAGGACAAGAACAAAAAATGCATTTATGATTACAACGATACGTCAATTCCAATGCTGCAACCTTTGGCATTAATTTAGAATAGGTAGTTTGCTCAGCCATATTATCACCCTTATATATCTGTTGAACCTATAACATTTCTTACATGCTTCAAATACACTTCAGCGTCTAACTTAGTTCCGGTATCTTCCGACAACTTCTTAATTGTATCAGCACCTTTTAGAAAACTCAGTGCTACCTCATATTCGAAATCGCTATATCTACGAGTTGACGGGAAACTGTAAACAGGCAAATTCGAAATATTTGAATAATTCGGCGTATTCAAACCATTTGCCAAAAAAGAGAACACGATATTATTAGTGCTCCATTTAGAGTTAGACGGAAAAAGAAAAGATGCACACTCATCACAATAACATAACACATCTGTTTTATGTCCTAATTCGGCAAATTTAGATGTAAGTTTGCGATAATTTTCAATTAAGTTCTCTTCGCCTTCCCAAACCTTCAAAATAGCTATTTTGCCACAGTTATTACATTGATATCGTATTTCAACTTCATCGGGTATACTAATCGAATAACACATTGCACTTTCACGTGGAGGATTTACATAATCTTTTGAAGATTCCGCCAACTTTTCTAAAGCAGCATCTATAGATTCTCTTCCGGTTGAAGTCTTTTCCCGAACAGAACGCATAGCATATAACATGCCTAATACATATGCACTTTCTGTTGCATCAATAATTGCTGCCTCTATATCGTCAGCTTCGACTTTACTTATAATATTACCCGAAAATTGTGCATAATCATATATCATATTCCACAACGTCTCGGCTTCTGCATCCCCTGATTTCATTTCAAGCATACGTTCAGCAGTAGCATCTGCTTTTTCCAAATCAATATGGTCTTTTATATATTCAAACGGATGAATATTTTCAAAACCATCTTTATCCTTATAGTAAAATAACGTTGTACAAAGAGATGCGTAGAAAGCGGTAATTATGCTTTCGCTGCGAACTTTTTCTTCTCCTAACAAAGAATGCTTTCTTTTGCAATAATCAAAAATTTGAGAAGCAAATTCAGCTTTCTTGTAAATAGCTCTTTCAGTTCTCACTTTACCGTCTTTATCAAGCAGATTGTTATGAGCGGCTATTTCACGAGCTTTATTGGTCATAATTTCAATAGCTGTGTCAAGTTGATATACATCTTTTGCACCCAAATCAATTAACTGTTGTTTGAGGGCGATTACCTCAGCATTATCACATGATGCAAGCAGGTCATTTACAATGTCAATAGCATCGTTTATATGACCAATTTTTTGTAATACAACCGCCTTGTTAAAAAGTGCTTCACCGTATATGGTATCAATACCCAAAGCCCTATTAAATGCATCAAGAGATTTGTTATAATCGCCTTTCTGCATATATGATTTCCCGATACAAACCCAGGCATCTGCATAACGAGACTCTATAAATATAGCTTTTTTATAGAGCTTAATTGCTTCGTCTAATTTATTTTGCGACATTGCCACATCTGCAGCTTCCTTTATGTGAAAGGCACATTTATCACATTTCTCTGTGCAATCTTTTTCATGCCCTTTAAAGTCACAACTAAGTTGTTTACTTATATCTCTGCTAAAAGACTGTCCTTTATTATTATTTTCTAAGCCCATATGTGCCTCCTATTACGTTTAGTTACTAATTAACCGAAGAAAAGTCAATCAACATCGACGCTCCTATATCAGAAGATAAGCCCGATAAAACAGAATTTGATGTTTTGGCTGTACCTCGTATCTTTTTAGAAGATGAGAATGTCACCTCTTCTGCGTACTCATTATATATACTGGACGATGCAGAAGAATCGAAATTACTCCTATATTCCGAAACAGACATATGAACCCAAACAGTTGTACCAGCCGATGTTTTGCACTTACATACAAAGCTCGAATAATTTGATGAACCTTGAGTGTATATTCCCATTTCAGGGAAAATAGAAACAATATTCGCATAAACTTTTGTTCCTGAACTTACACTCTGAGAAAACTGTTTTTCCACAGATGACGAACTTGAACCATATGAAGATGAGCTCGAAGATGACGAACTGGAACTATAGGAAGAAGATGAGTTATAAGAGGACGAGGAATAGCTTGACGTATTTCCACTTTCACTTATTATAGCTCCAATTATAAGTGCAACCACCGCAAAAGCAGCCAACATTTTGAACATCGTAGCTACATGATGGGCATTTGCTTTCAAAAAGCTTGTACTTTTTGCAGTATTAACATCAATTTTTTCTTTTACTTCACCAGCTTGTTCTCCATTTGCTTCACTAAACAATTGAGCATATTCCCAATTTGTAAATGTAAAAGTAACGTCAGGAAGATTCATTTTATTACGTAACCCTGACAGACCTGCCCCCATAAACAAAGAGAATATTTCTGCACTCTTACCTCGTGTAGAGTGATCTATCCCTAATTCTTTTGTTTTAATTAAATGTGACAATAAATAGTAAACACCAATAGCTACCCCTGAAGAGAGAAGAAAGCTAAAAAATCCATCAACTTCCGCAAGCATAAAAAGAGCCATTATTATTCCTGCAACTACAATTGCTGCGGAACAGATAAGAACAAGAAATCCGTTATATTTATTTCTGTGTTCCAAACATTCATTACATATAGGCATATCTATTCCTATTGTTCTCGTGGTGCGTGTATTGCCATTTGGAATAGTGATTGAGTAACTAACATTTTCTTTGTTTTCAGTCGGCTTCATACAGCATGTACAAAAAGGAGGTATAACAAATCTTTCGCCAAAGATTCCAACTGAATATTTTTTATCTGCCCTTTTGTTTTGTTTCTTTTTTAGTTCAAACTCTTCTTTTTCCTTTTGTAATCTTTGAAGTGTTTCTGAGTCTTTACTAACAACTTCTAATACCTCTGACAATTCTGCAAAATATACCTTTAATGCTTCTGTGATTTCTAATGATAAAGCAGTTTCCCCTTTCTCGTTATGTAGATAAATGGCGAGATCACGAATATCAATTGCAATATCTCGACTGTTCCTATCTTCGACCCCTCTAGATGTTAATGTCACCTGTAAAGGTTGTGCATACATATCCCATTCTTTAATTAAAGCAATAAGATTGGAAACCGCCTGCTTCATTTTGGAATCATTGTCGATTTTTTTGATACTATCAATACATTCTCTTATTTTCTCTTCTTTGGATTCCATAATGGATTTTGCCCATATTTCATACTGATCTATAATATCAGATATAATACCACTATCATTATATTCATCATCAGCTATATATTTTTCTGCAAAAAGCGTAACTAATTCCACATAATCGGACTCACTGAGTGATTGTAGTTTTTCCGAAATGATGCTGCGAATTCTCACTCTTTTTTTGCTCAACTCAATTGACACATCTGATTCGGTTGCCTCAGCCATTTTAGCTATTTTACGGCAATTATTAATAATTTCGGTTAAAGTTATTGGGTTAAGTTCTCCAAATTGCTTATCAATATCCAGTATTTCTAATCCCAAACTAAAAGAGTCTGCTTCGTCTGAAATACAGCAATTATAAATCATTGCATTTAATTTCGAGAGAGCGTTAAGATTATCTATGAAAATCGGATTGTTGTTATTTAAACATGTTTTTATTTCATTGAGAAGAGAAATATCCGTTTCTATAAACCAGTCTAATTCTGCTGAAAGACGCTTATTGGGAGTTATAAGAGTGTTTTGTGCCTCTGTGCATTCATCAGCATCAGACAAAAAGCTCATATCTTCCGCAGCAGAAATTATTTTTCTACGGTCATCCAAGCATGAAACGCCTAAAACCAAGTACGGGTTCCCCTCAAAACAAGATGTTTTTTTATTGGATATCGTTGGTGACTCTTTATTATCTTCTGATGAACTGTTATCATCCTCTAAAGCATCGAATAATGTAAGCTGTCCTTCCTTATTATCATTATAATCTTCGTTGATTTCATCGTCAAAATCTTCGTCAAGGTGTTGTAAAAATAATTTTTCTGCCCATTGTGCGTCGTAAATTGCATAATCGTTATCTTTAAACTCCAAAAGACGTTCAGAAAATCTTTCTTCCATCATATCATATAGCTTTGGATCTAAATAGCAACTCATATCTTTTCCGTTTATATCATACAGAAAAACTATTTCCTTTCCATCTGCATAAGTATAGAAAAGATTTCTTGTTTCGAACTCAGGATGTTGCTGTGATGCTTCATATTTCAAAAAATATTTGCATATTTCTATCACTCTATCATCTCTGCCAGCTTCTAATGCAGCAACTTTTTCCCGAAGCTCATTCATATCCCTTACCATTCTGGTTTTGTAACCGGGAAGCATACGTGTGCTTTTGATTTCAGCACATTTTTTCTCATACTCAGGTGTGTTTGTATGAACAACCCAAATCATAACACTTCTTTTTACATCATGATAAAGCACATCATATTCCATATGTGCTGTAAATCCGCATTCCGGACACTTTGCATCAAAAAATTCACCGCTTATAATTTTCTCAGCTAAATCTTCTGATAAATCTGTATTAACACTACTCCAAACAGTAGTTGTAAAAGCCGCATTGCAATCCGGACAATTCACAGTTGCTTTATTTGGCATCGACATAACAAAACACCCCTTATTTATCTTATGTTTGCGTATTAAATCCTATTGGATTACGCTCCTTCTTTTTTGGTAATAGATTTAAAGCTTCGGTAAAACATTTTTTGTCCATAAGCTCTAAATTGTTTTTTACTGCAAATCTACCTGCTTCTCTTATAACAAAAGCAACATCGGACATCGGATGTTCAGAAAGTTGTTTAGAAATTTCCTGAATATCTACTTCCTTTTCTACGGGTAGCTCTGCAAATTTTGTTTTTAAAAGCTGTTCAATTTCTTCTGCGCTTGCCATCTTCACTTCGATTATATGATCAAATCTACCTCTTCTCAAAATTGCAGGATCTATAGAATCAATCATATTTGTCATAGCAAATACTAAAACACCTTTTGAAATTGCTTCCGGAATTCTTCTTAAAAACTCTGCAACTTCTTCTATATGATGCGTGCCTGAATGCCCACTCATTGATCTATCAGACAGAAATGCCTCCATTTCGTCTATTACAAGGATTGATGGAGCAGAATCAATAGCAGCCTTAAATACTTCTGATATTTTTTTGCTGGTATCATGAATATATGAGCTTGCAATAGTACTGGAATCAATGTCAAATCTCTTCCAACCTAAATATTCAGAAAGTTTCTCAACGGCATATGTCTTTCCGCAACCAGGTGGTCCATGTAGGATAGTAGCACCGGGGAATGATATTCCCATTCGTTTATATTGTTCCTGATGCAAAACAATATCAATAATATTATCATTGAAGAATTGCTCCAGTTCAGGTCTGCCAATCAACACAAACTTTTCGTTAAAATTCTTCTGTGTCAAGGTTTCCTGAATTGTATTGTCAATTTGTATATTTGTATCACCATCAACAGTTTCGTCTTCTTGTTGTTCATTAACTGTAAAGCCTGCTAATTCAACAGATTTTGCAAGAGATTCTTTTGGCAACCAAGACATAATTTTCTTTACACGATTAAAAGAATCAATAGAAATGTTGACTCCACCGGTAAGCCACTTGCCATAGGCAGTCTTGTTATCGTGTATTTTTACATCAAACGCTGTAGGCAATAACAAAGAATACTCCTCAATATAAATTGCATTTAAAACATCAAAGTTATCATATAAATGGGTTGCAGTATTAAATGCAATTGAAAAGGCTTCAACCTGACCGTTATTAGCCGGATATGGGCCTTTATCAATTGACGAAATGATATAATTGCCTTTGCTAACGAACACTCTGTACGAAGAGAATCTCTCTACCGGAAGAAATATCCCTTCCGGTAAAGAACATTTTTCTATCCATTTATCATACAAAGACAATTCTACTGCAAGAGCATAGGTATCCATATTGGTTAAATAAATTTGCCAATCCGTGCCACTTGCAATCATTCTTGTAATTTTTGTATCATCAAGGAGTTGACACCCCCTTGGCAACAATTGATTCATATGCATTATCCTTTCACGATGTTTGCAACATCAAACATTCCGTCTCCTGAATTAGGATGAATCTGAATGGCAAGAAGATCAAACAAAATCTGTCTGAGTTGATCGATATCATCAGATTCAAGAGCCTGGTCTCCAAGTCTCTTCAATTCTTCAAAACGAGCAATATCAATATAATTAGCAGAAGATGAAGTTGCTCTCTGATACCAATCTACAATAAACCAATCCTGACGCAACAGAATAATAGTATTTTTAGTACGCATATCATCAAGAATGTTATCAAAGTTATTTTCATTTCTTTCGATTGCCCTTTGTGCAGTCCTTGCAAGATTATCAAACGAATGCTCTTCGTCCGGATTTGCATACTGTCGAACAACTTCATTAAAGAAATCTACGCAACTATCCAATTCTATTTGACGTATAACTGATAAATTTTCTTGCCTTGTTTGATTCATAATCTTCTTTGCTTCAAGCAATTCATTATTTGCTTTTTGCACATCTTCGGGATCGCATTCTGCTTGACTATCAATATTAGCAGCAAGTTCGGCTTTCTTTCTTGCATTCTCAAGTTGTGGATCATCAACTTTTTCTGACATACTTTCAATTCTGTCAAGAACTTTTCTTCCTTGTTCTGCAACACTATCTATATCATTCAAATCCATCTGACCTTCTTG
The DNA here is from genome assembly GCA_045123995.1 of Clostridia bacterium. GTDB lineage: Bacteria > Bacillota > Clostridia > CAKSNL01 > HGM11501 > HGM11501. The sequence continues at coordinate 58,276 of JBGVKY010000023.1, read as the reverse complement.
TCTGGAATAGAAATTGCGATTACTAAATGACGCACCAATGCAAGGAATAGATACTTCAATGTTGATAGTGCCTGAGTCGGACATTTCATATTCACACTCAATGTCTGCGCCAGTCGGAACAACGCCTGAATCAATATCAGTTCCTTTTATCTTTAAAACACCAATAAAACGATTATCATCAATAGGGGATTGAATATTACCTTCCCACAATTTTATGTTAATTGATTCGTTTGAACCTGCTTTTAAGGTTTGTCCGGCTTTGAATGATATTTCTCCTTTCTTCGGGAGAGAATCACCCTCGTTCACAAGAAATTCAAGGACAGGTACGCCACCGAGTTTATCAACTACTTCAACACCAATCGAATGAGAAGCAGGTATAGCACCAATTGTCGCTAGCGTTCTCACGATAACAATAGTATTGGTTCCTATTTCTTTCTCGTGACCATATTCGTCAAAAACCTTTGCGACAAATCTGTTTTCTCCGTTCTGTGAAAGAGGTAACTCAATCATTAGCTTATCTTCGAGCACTGCATTTCCCGAACTCCATCCGGTATCTAAACTTGTAAAATTAATCGTATATCCGTTTAACTCTTTACTAAGTACGCACATAACCTTTGCTGTATCCCCGGAAACACGAGCTGTGTATTTAAATGTTAGCTCAATATTAGTGTTCAATGTTTTATTAGCTACTTTTCTATTATGATTCTGAGTAGACCAATCAATTGATTCAGCAAATATGCTCGCTCCTTCTGCAACAGCAGTCATTGGATTGACATCAATGCTTGCAGGAAGAGAAAGTTCGTACGCCACCTTATCTCTTAACGGCTTGTAATTTGTCGGACCGCCAACAAAAACAATTTTTTCAATATCGTTAGCTGAAAGACCTGCTTTCGATAATGTGTTTCGTGTAACACTAATCGTTTCATCAACTAAATCACTTATAATTGAATCAACTTGTTCTCTTGTAAGCTCAATATCTATGTACAATTCGTTTCCATCTTCATCAGTAGTTCTCGATTGATACTCGCTTAAAGCAATTGTACTTGTTTCTGTTGCGGATAATTCCATTTTTGCTTGTTCTGTTGCCCATTGAGCAATACGGCAAAATGTTTTATATTTGCGATTACTCAACAAATCTTCCGGCAACGAAAAGTTTTCTTTCAGCCAAGGGACAACAACTTGATAGAATATTTTTCTATCCATATCTCTGCCACCGCATGATTCAATGCCATTATGCGAAAGCAGATTTACCTTACCATTTATATTCTCAGCGATTGAAACATCGAAAGTTCCGCCGCCTAAATCGTATACAACAAAAACTCCTTCTTGATTTGAGCTTTTCATTACGCTCATTATCGCAGCTACAGGTTCCTGCATAAGTGCTACCTTGCCCAAGCCGGCAAGTTTTGCCGCTTGCAATGTGGCATCTTTTTTCATTTGATTAAAAGCCGCAGGTACAGTAATTACAGTTGCAGTTTCAGGATCGTTTCTGATTTCTTCAGGTAAATAACCATACAATACTTTAAGGATTTCAGCACTACATTCTTCAGGAGTCATTTCTGTGCCTGATACTTCAAATGGTATTTTTGTGCTTGTACCCATAAAACGCTTAAACAAGGTTGCTGAATTTTCCGGATTATAGGGAGCCTGATCATACGCTCTTTTTCCGTAATATCTATTACCACGCTTATCAATGTATATTGCAGACGGGGTAACATCATATTGGTCAGGACTTTTCCAAATTCGAGTAGTCTGACCATCATACGAACATATAGCACTATTTGTTGTTCCTAAATCAATTCCAATGTAATATTTCATTATTTAACCCTCCCTAAAATTACTGTGCCGGTCTTATATACAGCATTTTCGCTCATGATTATCGGTTCAATTATTTGTTCTACAAACAATTTGTCATCCGGTTCAAATTCATCGATGTTAAGCGGCGTAACTGCCATTCCCGGATCGTATATTTGTCCTTCAACATTTACTAAATGCAATCCTGACTCATCTAATGCTTTGGTTACTTTCTTTGCAAACCAAGCAAACTGACTCACATATTTATTTTGATCCTCAATTTCAAGCTTTCCAATGGCTTTCTTAAAGACTTTTTCAAAGCGGAAAAGTTCAGAAGCTATTGTAACTAAATTTTCTCTAAGCTTTTCTTCATTTGCCATACTTTTTCACTCCTCAATCAACCAACTGCATATCTTTAGGAACATATGTAGAACTATGACCATATGGACATATATAAATTGTTTTATATTTTTCACCGTTTAAAAACAATAGATATTCATCAACCATTACATTTTCAATCCCACTTATCTCTGCCATACAATATGAACCTTGACGTTCCCAGGTAAAGCTTTTTCCATCGAGAGTTCGTAGTTTTCCAAGATAGTCATCACTAGCCGAAATTGTTGAAGTCATTATAGGATTCGAGGAACTATAACCATAATCTTCTTCGTTTGGTCTCTGTCCCTCAAAAAGAATATCTCTTCTTTTAAAACCTTCCTCCATTCTTTTTGCAAAATCTTCCTTAAATCCAGGTTTTTTAGATTCTTTTTCCATATAACTAACAAGAAGATCTGCAAAGCTTTTTGGTTTTCTTCTGCTTTTAACAATAGCATCAACGGCGCAGTAAATTGTAAAAATAAAAACTGCGGCTGCTAAAACTCCCCAAACCCACTTGTTTACTGTAGACTCTACAGATATTGCTATAACTGTAAATAAAACTCCGATTGCAGTGAAAATTGATGTCATAATGTATTCTAACTTACCCATTTTATTTCTCCTTTTCATATACTTTATTTACTAAAAATTTGTTACTTCAGGTAACCTTGCATCACTTCTACAATTTGTTTTTTTATAGAATCCCGTTCGGTATCTTTTTTGGTTTTGTCAAATTTTTGCGACAATTCAAGCAATTTGTACCTATCTGCTTTTGAAATTTCAGTTCCAGAAAAATACATTTTTTCACATTTTTCAAAAACACTCATATCGGAAAGTTTAGTAATGTGCAAATTTAATGCTAAATTCATGACCTGATCAGAGTTCCCGGAGTCGTTTTCGTTGGTATCTTTCTGCCACTCTAAGTACCATGAACAAAATTCTTGGACAAATTCCTTATCAACATTCTTGAATGTTTTTAAATCTTCGCCAAAACTTTCATAAATAGTGATATCTTCGTTTTTAGAACCTCTGTTTGTAAAACATATAAACAACATAAAAAGTATAAACAGAACATCTAATGCCAAGAGCACACCAAAAATTATTTTTGATATTCCTGTACACAAAAGAAACGGAATAAGCAAGATAATTGCCAACACTCCAAACACCTTAAAAACAATAGCTCCATCCTTTACTTTATTTACGCCTTCTTTTACATCGATATACATAATAAATCCTCCTCGCAATTCCTATGGTAAACAAACCTGGCATGGTTCATATTTTTTTGTTCTCATATCTTTTTCTGTTACTCGTTTAACATTATTCCTATCTTTAATTACAATACAATCTTTTTCGTGATACTTTTCTCCATTTGTAGTTCTGTAATACTCTTGAGAATAAGGTTTCTCATCAATAGCATATTTCCATACCGAAAGCGCTACTATTATAACAAGAAGAATTGATGCAACTATTGTCAACAGTTTTTTATATTTAGATAACAAAACATTGACTTTAACACCAAAAGATGGTTCTAACAAATAATGAGCGAATTCATTTGCTTCTCGTTCTTCCTTTACACTACTTACAGATTGAGAGTTTGTGCTAAAATGATTACAAAAGATATGTCCAAGCTCATGGGCAAAAGCATATAACTTTTCATCATTTGTCATTGATTCACACAAGAAAATCAGTCTTGTTTCATTGTTTTTATATGTAAAAGCTGTACCAGTTTCTATGTACGACTGTATCGATAATCTGTCTGCAAGAGTTATTATACTGTCGAGATTTTCATCTTTGCTGTAATCAATAATGTCGTATCCGTTTTCGGATGCAATATAAACCAATTCGTCAAGAGATGGCTTAACTAATTTATACTTTTTCAGTATTTGTGCAGCAATTGATTTTCCATATTGTGTTTCATTCATCATCCTGCACCTTCTTTTCCATATTAGAATCATCTAATTGTTTGTTTGCATATCCTACACCATTAAACGCTTTTATTATCGGATCTCCGTTTATGTTAGTGCATCGTGCATATTCGACATCAAGAACTGCACATATTGTATGGAGTCCTCGTTCATCCAACATAGTTAATTTTGAATAAATGTCATGGAATTTATTATTAAATAAAACTATATCTTCATCGTAACTTTGCTTGATATTAAGAAGTTGACAAATTTTGACTACAGTATCATAAGATGTACCACCAACCCCTTTAGAGAGAGCATTAGATAAGGTGCTGTAGGGAATGCCGCTTTCTTCTGAAAATTTTCTGACACTTTTGTATTGAGCTTTTATTTCATTCTTAATCAATAAGGTAATGCTATCCAAAACACATAACTCCTTCCAAAAATCCATAAGAATATTATATCACCAAATTTGGTTAATGTCAATATGTTTTGAGCCGAATTTGGATAATTTATAAGGTTTTATGTAGAAAAAAGGAAAACTCCCCATATTATGGTTTGTTTTCCTCTGAATTAAATTTATTTACTTTCCAGAATCAACTTTCTAGCAAGGATAAACAAGCTATTATCAACTGACGGAATATCTCTCGAAAGAGGATCTTTCATATATTCAACATCAGGGTTAAATGACGGATTGACGGATTGATAAATTTTTGTTCGGGCATTAAACTCTGCTTCTGCATAAGTGATTTTGCCCGATTTATAATCTTCGATTACGGGAGCGATAATGACTCTGACCTTTTCAAGATTATTTGTGTAAAAATCAGGTCGTAAGTACATATCCCGGTATTGCCATATTGCACAGTTTGCTATATCGACAAGTTCACCATAGCTATAACCATTAGTCTGTCCTTTTATGAAAGCATCGAAGAATATGCGATTTGATTTTGCTCTTGCATCTGCATATCCTAAGCCATTCTGTACCTCTGTTAAAATATCACCTATAAAACTTTCTACTACAATAATTGCTTCATTTGTGGCATTGCAGGGTGCCGACTCTCTCAGCACCTCTGCTGCATTTACTGTAGATGTAATTGTTATTGAAAATATTAAACATATTATAATCTTTTTCATAGTAACCTCTTATAAATCCTTAAATATACTATCATCGCAGATAAGACTATCGCAAATCATCTGCGCACCAAGACGGAATCCGAGTTTAAAGTTTTCAATGCTTGTTATGGCAACAATCTCATCGCTTGCATTGATAAGGTCATTTACAAGATGCAGAGGTTTCCCTTTCAGCATCTTTCCAAGCTCGTTTTCACTATTACAGAACTTTCGCATTGTTTTGGCATAATGGGTGTCTTTGTCATATCGCTTCTCGTTGGGATTGATATTTCCGTAGTATAGTTCCTCTATAAAGTTCATAACTTTTCCTCCTATCATTTAGGTTTTAGGACAAAAGTCCTAACAAGGGCTTTTGTGGGAGTACAAATGCCGTGCTTGCTAATACAAAATTTCGTTTTATTATTTCAGCGAAAAAGTAGGTCTTTACACACTATTTCTTCTGCTGAATGACGAATGTTGTTCATGGCACCAACCCAAGCCATTTGGTCTTTTGCTTTGAGTTCTTCGGTAATACCTTGTTTGACTACCATATCTTTTATAAGCCTATCAACCATTTCCTTTGCGGATATGTCAATTTCTTCAAGATATGCAAGCCAAGTTCCGTTGAGCATTTTCATTGAGTAAAAAGCAGGGCGATTTTCTTTAATAAATATCGAGTGCAACTTTCCATACCTGCCGATGTTGTAAGTTCCTTCGGGTGCTTTTAGATTTGGAATGTAGTAATCACCACTTTTGACATACTCAATTCCGTTTTCAATGATTTTTTCTTTCATGGTATAGTCCTCCTTTGTTTTGATGTCTACATTTTATCAAAAGAGGATTAGTTTGACGAATGTACGGATAAAAAAAGAGAAAAATTCTTTTTATCGAATCTTTCTCAATCTCTGAATTATGCGATTTGATGCCGTTTTATCGTTATTTTAATTTTGACACGTTATGAACACTCGCACCACGTCGAAGCAAAGGAAAGCTTTGCTTCGACTTTTTTATGGAAAAAGTCATCCGCCCGCTTCCTTGCTTCTCCTTAGCCCCAAAAAGCGAATGCTTTTTAGAGGCCCCTTTTGGGGTGCCCTTTAGGGTACCTCATCTTTTTTTATGTTAAGGAAAGGACTTGAACCTTAAGAAGGCATACGGCGTAAATAAAATATGGGATATATTTTTTGGATAGAGGGGTGATTTTAAGAAATATTTGCTGAAAAAGAAGTTTGTTAAAAAATTATTTTAATTGAAATAAAGGAAGAAAAATGGTATAATGAATAAAAGGTCGAAAGAAGAGGGTGTTTTTATGCTGGATTTTTTAATTTTGCTTCAAAACTTTGAAAATCCTTATCTAACAGTTTTTTTCAAAGTTATATCAGAGATAATAACTCCTCTTCCCCTGTCCTTAATTGCAATTATCATATATCTTTCGGTCAACAAGAAAAAGGGGATAATTTTAGCACTTACGGTTATTACTTCCGTTACCCTTAATTCGGCAGTCAAGCTTATCTTTAAGGTTGAAAGACCTTTTTTATTAAATGATAAAATAAAAAGACTTGATGATACTGAAGGTTTTTCTTTTCCCTCGGGACACACTCAGCAGGCATCAGGAATGGGAGCTTTGGCGGGCAAGGAAGCAAAAAAACTTTCTATTGGTGCATTTATCTGGTTTATACTGACACTTTTAATGGCATTTAGCCGTATGTATCTTGGAATGCACACGCCTTTGGATGTTTTTGTGGGAGCAACGCTTGGTATTTTGGTGGCGTTTTTGATGTGCTCTCTTTATAACTTATCCGAAAAGAAAAAATGTCCCGTGGTGCTCCATGCAGTAACGCTGTTTTCGCTTGTGGCTATGTTTGTATCAAATTTTGATGATGATATACTTACTATGGCGGCTCTTTCTTTGGGAGCCGTAACAGGCTATATGATTGATGAAAAATATATCTTCTATAAAGTGCCGGATACTTTGGGGAAAAAGATCGGTGCGGCATTTTTGGGGATTTTTATAATAGGAATTTTGAAATATCTCATGTCTTTAGTATTCCCGGATGTGTGGTATTCAAGGTTTTTAGAATATACCATTTTCGGTTTATCCATTACGGCAATAGCTCCGTATATAATTAAAAAGGCAATAAGATAATTGGTTAAAAAGGAGGAATTTTCATGATATTTTCCGGCTTCAAGGGTGGAATACATCCTGATGACCACAAGGAACAGACAAAAAACGAACCAATAAAGAAAATTAAGCCAGGTGAAATACTTACATATCTGACCAGTCAGGGAGGAAGAGGCTGTGAACCCGTGGTACAAAAGGGTGACAGAGTCTTAAAGGGACAGGTAATTGCAGACAGCAAGGAGTTTATGTCTGCGCCCATCCATGCAAGTGTATCGGGAACCGTTGAAAAAATTGATATGGCATTGAATTCGAGAGGAATTCCCACTCCGGCCATAATAGTAAGAAACGACTTTTTGGAAGAAGCGGTAGAGCAAAAGCCTTATAAAGAAACGGGCTATGTGACCAAAGAAGAGCTCATAGAGCTTACAAAAAAAGCAGGTATAGTAGGAATGGGAGGTGCAGGCTTTCCTACTCACGTAAAGCTTGCTACTGACAAAAAAATAGATACAGTTATCGTAAATGCATCGGAGTGTGAGCCATATCTTACAAACGATTACAGAAAGCTTCTTGAAAAGCCTGAGGACGTTATTGACGGACTGGATATTGTAATTCATGCTTTTGGTGTTAAAAGAGGAGTTATCGCTTTAGAGGACAACAAAAAAGATGCGGCTAAGAGTCTTAAAAAGATTATAGGCTCTGCAATGGAGATAAAAGTCTTAAAAACCAAATATCCCCAGGGAAGCGAAAAACAACTTATACATGCAGTTACGGGAAGGTATGTTCCCGAGGGTGGCCTCCCCTCTGATGTAGGTGTTTTAGTGTTCAACGTAGATACCGTTGGAGCTATAAGCAGAGCTATAAGACGCGGACTTCCTATCACAAGAAGAATAGTTACAGTTGCGGGAAAGGCAGTTAAAAATCCCGGAAACTATTTTGTAAGAGTAGGAATGAGCTTTGAAGAGATATTCGAAGCAGCAGGAGGCTTTACAGAGCAACCTGCAAAGATTATATCAGGCGGACCTATGATGGGAACGGCTCTCTATTCTCTGAGTGTACCTTTTACTAAAACAAGCTCGGGTCTTTTGGCACTTACAAAAGAGGAACTGGGAACAAAGGATGAAGAACCCTGCCTTCGTTGCGGTAAATGTGTAAGTGCATGTCCCATGGGTCTTCAGCCCGTTTCACTTGCTAAGCAGGTAAATGAAAAGCAATGGGAAAAAGCTAAAAAAGAGGGACTTATGTCCTGTATTGAGTGCGGATGCTGTGCTTACAGCTGTCCCTCGGACAGAAATCCCGTTGCAACCATAAGACGCGGTAAAGCCGCTATAAGAAACGGAAAGTGAGGGGGATAAACGTGGAAAATTTTAATGAGACAAATTTGATAGTTTCTGAAACTCCTCATCTTAGGAGTTATAAAAAGACAAAAGACATTATGCTGAAGGTTTTCCTTGCTCTTTTGCCTTCCGCACTTTACGGAATATACCTTTTCGGTATAAGGGCGGCAATTTCAATTTTGGTTTCCATCGGGGCAGCTTTGCTTTCTGAAACGGTGTGGAACTTAATTGCAGGAAAGAAAAATACAATAGGGGATAAGAGTGCTTTGGTTACAGGCTTGCTCCTTGCTATGAATGTATCATCATTGGTGCCTTTCTGGCAGGTGGCTTTAGGAAGCGCCTTCGCTATAATCGTAGTAAAGCAGCTTTTCGGCGGGCTTGGCTGTAACTTCATGAATCCTGCTCTGGCTGGCCGTGCCTTTATGGTGGCGTCCTTTGCCGGAACAATGACAACAAAGTGGGCAGTTCCCTATTCTTACAGTTTTAAAGCGGCAGATGCAGTTACGGGTGCAACACCTCTTGCTCTGGCGAAAGAAGGGGAAATGACAGGACTTTTTGACCTGTTCTTCGGAAACACAGGCGGTTCAATCGGTGAGACCAGTGCGTTTTTACTTTTACTTGGCGGAATTTACCTGATATGGTCCGGAGTAATTAAAATTCACATTCCCTTAAGCTACATAGGAACAGTTTTTGTACTTACCTTATTTGTAACGGGCTTTGATTTTAATGCCTCATTGGGATATCTTTTATCAGGCGGACTTATGCTTGGTGCATTTTTCATGGCAACAGACTATGTTACAAGCCCCGTTACGGAAAAGGGAATGATAATAGCGGGTATCCTTTGCGGCGTTTTAACTGTTGCTATAAGAATTTACGGTGGATATCCTGAAGGTGTAAGCTATTCTATACTTTTGATGAATGCGGCAACACCTTTGATTGATAAGGTTTCGAAGCATAAGAGATTCGGGGAGGTGTCAAAATGGAAAAAGGCAGCGTAAAAGACATACTTAACATAACAATAAGACTTTTTATAATCTGTTTTGCATCAACTCTGGTCCTGGCATTTGTAAACAGTCTGACAAAAGGTGTAATAGAGAAAAACAACGAAAAGGTTTTCAGTGAGGGCTGTCTTTATGTAATGCCCGGCACCAGTGAAACCAAAATAGTTGACCTTACCTCTTACGGAGATGGAATTGAAGCGGCAGAATGTTTTAATGAAAAGGGAGAAATCCTGGGCATCGCCGTAAAGCAGAGCATAAAGGGTTATAACAAAGGTCTTGTTTTAATGACCGGAGTGGCAAAAGACGGAAAAACGGTTATGGGAATTAAGGTTTTGGAACATTCCGAAACACCGGGACTTGGTGCCTTGGCAGATTCTGAAAATTTCACAGAACAGTTCAGAGAGAAAACCTATCCTCTTGCCACAGTAAAAAACGGAGGAGAAATTGTTGCGATATCGGGAGCTACAAAGACCACCAACGGAATTTTGGACGGTGGCGTAAACAAGGCTGTTGAAATTGCAAAAGCATACTTTGAAGATAAGGGGGCAGAAGAATGAAACTTTTAAAAGAAAGCTTACTTCGCGGTATAGTTTTTCAAAATCCCACCTTTGTACTAGTTCTTGGTATGTGCCCGACCCTGGCTGTAACAACCACAGTGGCAAACGGTATAGGAATGGGTCTTTCTGCAACAGTGGTTTTGATGCTTTCGAATCTCTTTATATCACTTCTTCGTAATTTTATACCTAATAAAGTGAGAATTGCGGCATATATTGTTTTGGTTGCAAGCTTTGTAACCATCGTGCAGATGCTTCTTCAGGGATATTTCCCCGACCTTTACAAGAGTCTTGGTATATTCATACCCTTGATTGTTGTAAACTGTATAATTCTAGCAAGAGCCGAAGCTTTTGCTTCCAAAAACGGTCCTCTGGCATCACTTTTAGACGGTCTTGGAATGGGACTTGGGTTTACCGTTTCCCTTACATTGATTTCTGCAATAAGACAGCTTCTTGGAACTATTTTGGGTATAAGCTTTTTCACATTGCCTCCGGGAGGATTTCTGGTTTTAGGATTACTTCTGGCAGCCTTTGGAGTATTAAGCCATAAAGGAGGTAAAAATAAATGAGTTTACTTTCTGAACTTTTTGCCATATCGCTGGCGGCTATTTTGGTTGAAAACTTTGTATTGGTTCAGTTCATGGGAATCTGTCCTTTCTTAGGCGTTTCTAAAAAAGTTGAGACGGCTTTCGGTATGGGAATAGCTGTAACATTTGTCATGGCTCTTTCAAACCTTCTGACATTCATAGTACAGAAGTATGTTCTTGAACCATTGGATCTTTCATACCTTCAGACAACGGTATTTATCCTGATTATTGCATCACTTGTACAGTTTGTTGAAATGTTTTTGCAGAAATCACTTCCTGCACTTTATGCATCATTGGGAATTTATCTTCCTCTCATAACCACAAACTGTGCGGTTTTAGGTGTTGCCATTACAGCTGCCGAAGAGACAAATAATATACTTTCTGCCGTATGGTACGGTGTGGCGGCAGGAATAGGATTTTTGCTTGCCATTTTACTTTTGGCAGGTATAAGAGAAAGACTTTCCGATGCTAAATATCCCAAAATGTTGGAGGGCTTTCCTATAGCTTTAATTTCAGCGTCCCTTCTTGCAATTGCATTTTTGGGATTTTCGGGATTTTCAATAGGATAAGGGGGAAGATATATGAAAGAAATTTTAATACCTGCCCTTATTGTGGGTGCACTGGGTCTTTTCTTCGGAGCACTTTTAGCTATCGCAGGAATGATTTTCAAGGTTAAAAAGGACGAGAGAATTCCTCTGATTGAGGAAACCCTGCCTGGGGCAAACTGTGGCGGCTGCGGTTATGCCGGTTGCTCCGCCTATGCCCAGGCAGTGGCAAGCGGCGAAGCCTCCTGCGATAAATGTTCTGTAGGCGGTAAGGCAGTAGCTGAATATATTGCGGAAATCATGGGACAGAAATCAGCTTTTGTGAAAAAGTATGCCTTCTTGGGCTGTGTGAGCGGAGCAAAGGAAAGATATATTTATGAGGGAGCAGAGGACTGCAGCTATGCGGCACTTTTATCGGGCGGTCCTAAAACCTGTACATACGGATGTATCGGACTTGGAAACTGTGCGGCAGCATGCCCCAATGAGGCTATTTCGTTGGTTGACGGCATTCCCTTAATATCAAAGGAAAAGTGTTCCGGTTGCGGTGCCTGTATGAGAGCCTGCCCCAGAGGACTTATAGGGCTTGCTCCGGAAAAGGCAAAAATTGCTGTTATGTGCAATTCTCACGATAAGGGTGCTAAGATGAAAGAAACCTGTGTTCTTGGCTGTATAGGCTGCGGAAAGTGCGTAAAGGTATGCCCGGAGGGAGCAATTGCTCTTTTTGACAATGTTGCAAAAATTGATTTTGAAAAATGCATTTCCTGCGGAAAATGCCTGGAAGCATGTCCCAGAAAGATTATAAAATTCATATAAGTAATAAAATAAAAATAAAAGGGAATGATAAAATCATTTCCTTTTATTATTTATTCAGAAATACTTGACTATTTTTTAAAAATGTAATAAAATGGAAGTACTTAAAATAGGAGGATGATTTATATGTCAGAAAGATATACAAAGGCAAAAGAAATTTATGCAAAGCTCGGTATTGATACCGACAAGGTTATAGAAAAGCTTAAGACAATTCCTGTGTCACTTCACTGCTGGCAGGGCGATGACGTTACCGGTTTTGACCATGACGGTCCCCTGACAGGCGGAATTCAGACAACAGGTAACTATCCCGGTAAGGCAAGGACTCCCGAGGAGCTTATGGCTGATATGGAAAAGGTAATGAGCCTTTGCCCCGGTATGAAAAAGATAAACGTTCACGCATGCTATGCGATTTTTAAAGATGGATTCTGCGACAGAGACAAGCTGGAACCCAAGCACTTCGCTCCCTGGGTTGAATTTGCAAAGAAGCATGGTATGGGTCTTGACTTTAACCCCACATTCTTCTCTCACCCCATGGCTTCATCCGGTCTTACTTTATCAAGCCCCGATGCAGAGGTAAGAAACTTCTGGATTGAACACGGTAAGGCTTGTATCAGAATTTCCGAATATTTCGCAAAGGAAACAGGCGTTCCCTGCGTAATGAACATCTGGACAGGTGACGGCTTCAAGGATATCCCTGCTGACAGAATGGGACCCAGAGTAAGATATAAGGAATCCATAGAAGCTATTTTAGCTGAGCCTTTCGATAAGAATCTTGTAAAGCCCTGCGTTGAATCCAAGGTTTTCGGTATCGGCGTTGAAGCTTATACAACAGGCTCTGCAGAATTCTCTTTAACATTTGCTGCAACTCATGACGGATGTCTTCCTCTTATGGATAACGGTCACTATCATCCCACAGAAGTTGTATCCGATAAGATTCCTGCGCTTCTTGCTTTCTTCCCTGAAATTGCACTTCACATTACAAGACCTATAAGATGGGACTCTGACCACGTTGTGCTTTTCGATGATGAGACAAAGGAAATGGCAAAGGAAATTGTAAGAAATGATGCTTTAGACAGAGTTTATATGGCTCTTGACTATTTCGATGCTTCTATCAACCGTATCGCAGCCTGGTCTGTAGGTTTGAGAAGCTGGCAGAAGGCTCTTCTTTTGGCTATGTGCACACCCAACGATATGCTTAAGAAGCTTCAGGACGAAGGCAAGCTTACAGAACTTCTGGTAATGCAGGAAGAAATGAAAACTCTTCCCTTCGGAGATATTTGGGCTGAATACTGTGAGCGTTGCGGCGTAAAGGCTGACGCTTCCTGGTATGACGACGTTAAGGCATACGAAGCAGAAGTTCTTTCCAAAAGAGCGTAAATAAAATAAAAAACTTGTTTCGTAAGAAACAAGTTTTTTATTTTATCAGCTTATATCAAGCATATCCATATACTGATTTCCATTTTCGGCTATATAGTCTTTTCTTCCGTCTAAGTTTGAGCCCAAGAAAAGCTCGAACATATCGGCTGTTTCCTTAGCATCAGAGGGAAGAACTTTTATAAGTCGACGGGATTCAGGACACATGGTGGTAAGCCACATCATTTCAGCCTCGTTTTCACCAAGACCCTTTGAACGCTGAATTGAATATTTAATTCCCTCGCTATCTAAAGGAGCTAAAATTTCTGCCTTTTCCTTTTCGTCATAGGCGAAAAATGTCCGGCTTTTTTTCTCCTTGGTGTTGATTTCAAAAAGAGGAGTTTCTGCGATAAAGACCTTTCCTTCTTCTATAAGAGAGGGAACAAGGGTATAAATCATTGTCAGAACCAAGGTTCTTATCTGGAAACCGTCATAGTCGGCATCTGTACAGATGATGATTTTGTTATAATTAAGTGAGTTTATGTCAAAGTCAGAAAATTCCTTATTAAGCTTGGTCTTTGCTTCAATTCCGCAACCCATGATTCTTATAAGGTCTAATATAATATCGCTTTTGAAAATCTTATCAAAGTCAGCCTTTAAGCAGTTTAATATCTTACCTCTTATGGGCATTATTGCCTGGAATTCCGCATCACGGCTCATTTTACAGCTTCCTGCCGCAGAGTCACCCTCTACTATAAAAAGTTCACGCCTTGAAACATCTTTTGTTCGGCAGTCAATGAACTTTTTGACCTTAGTTGTAACATCTAAGGAAGAAGACATTTTCTTTTTTAAGTTTACCCTTGTGTGCTCTGCCGTTTCACGGCTTCTTTTATTAAGAAGAACTCGGTCGGCAATTTTGTCAGCCTCAGCCTTGTTTTCTATAAAGTAAACTTCAAGATTGCTTTTTAAAAAGTCTGTAAGTGCTTCTTTGATAAAGGGATTTGTGACTGCTTTTTTCGTCTGATGCTCATAGCTTGCAAGTGTCGAAAAAGAGCTTACTACTAAAATGAGACAGTCGGCTATATCGTTAAATGTAATCTTTGATTCGTTTTTCTGATATTTGTTGGCTTGTCTTATATACTGGTCTATTGCATAAACAAAAGCTGTTTTGGTTGCGGCATCATGAACACCGCCATATTCAAGAAAGCTTGAGTTGTGATAGAATTCAATCATTGGGTCCTTGGAAGTAAAGCAAAAAGCCGCTTCCATTTTAACCTTGTACTCGGGCTTATCCGCTCTGTCGCGGCCGACTCTTTCCGCCTCAATATAGCGTACAGCAGTCTCGGATGTCATATTGGCAAGCTCGTCTGCGTGCCCCTTAATACCCTCGGGATAGCAGAATTCATATTTATGGGTACCCTCGGGTGTTTCATCAAAGAGAATAAAGGTTAAGCCTGCATTTACAATGGCCTGACGCTTTAATGTTTCTGTAAAAAATTCAAGAGGAATGTTTATATCTGTGAAAACGTCTAAGTCGGGACGCCATTTCTGTATGGTATAGGTTTTCTTTGAGGTGGTTTCTATTTTCAAAAGACCGCCTACATTTTCACCCTTTTCAAAATGTAGGGAGTAGATGTAATTATCCCTTGCCACCTCTACATCCATATATTCCGAAGAATACTGGGTAGCACAGGCTCCAAGTCCGTTAAGACCGAGGCTGAACTTATATGTGTCCGAATCGTTGCCGTGATATTTACCGCCGGCATATAGCTCGCAGAATACAAGCTCCCAGTTATAACGCTGTTCTTTTTCGTTAAAGTCTAGGGGGATTCCTCGACCATAGTCCTTGACCTGAATGGAGTGGTCAGAAAAACGGGTAACCTCGATTACTTTACCGAACCCTGCTCTTGCTTCGTCGATGGAGTTTGAAAGAATTTCAAAAAAAGTGTGTTGGCAGCCCTCCAGACCATTGGAGCCCAAAATATTACCGGGATTGTAACGAACTCTCTCGGCACCCTTTAAGCTCTGTATGGCTTGGTTATCATAGGTGTTTTTTGCACACATAGTTTATACCTCTTTCTTATAATCATTAAAGGGGCGGAGTAACTCCGCCCTTTTTATGTCAAAAATTAAATTTCAGAAACTGCCGGAGCTTCAGAAGGAACTTCGGGAACAGAAGGTTCTGTAACTTCAGGAACGGTTACCTCAGGAGCAACAACCTCAGGAACTCCGCTTTCGGGTGTGGTAACTGTGTCCTCGGGATTTGTAATTTCGGGAGAAAGAGCAGCCTCGGAATCCACGGGCATTGTACCCACTTTTTTAACTTCCTTGTGGGGCATATAATAGCTCTGGGATTCTTTTGTTCTGGAAACAACTTCTCCGTCTACAGAAACGACTCTGTAAGTGGTGCATCTTAAGCCGTTTGAGCCTTTTTCTACGATTTCCTCGGTGCCCACGGGAAGAGTGGGATCCTCTTGGATTTCTGTGGGGAAGGGAACTGAGGTAACCCCTGTGGTTTCAAAAGTAACTTCAAAGTTTTCGGTCTTTGTGCCGAGGATTTCGCAGATTGCCTGCTTTCCGGGAGTGGTACGACATAAAACCTTTACGGGGAAGTCTGTATCGTTGGAGAAAACGAAGTCAACAGTTCCGTAGTCAACTGTAGCGTCAAGACCCAAAGGAACATAACCTACTGTAAACATGTGGCAAAGTCTTTCCTCTATTTTCAGGTTAGCTTTAAGAACTGCTACATATAGTGTGGAGGAAATCTGGCAGATACCGCCGCCGTATTCCTGGACTGTTTCGCCGTTGGAATAAGCGCCTGCCATTTTATATCCTGCCTCGGGGGTACGTCTGCCTAAAGATTCATTATAGGAAAGGGACTCGCCGGGGAGAAGGATTTTCTCGTTTATGCTTGAAGCAGCCAATGCCACGTTGTGACTTCTGTTGGCATTACTTGAAGTATAGCTTGTGGTATAAGAGCCTAAAACATCTCTGAACAAAGCTTCATTAAGCTCGTCGTAGGTGTATTTTGCAAAATCAATCTGTGCGGGAATTTCGAAGGTTTCACCGGGTTTTGTGTGAGAAGCTATGATTTCTCTTGCTTTCTTTTCGTCCACAGTAACCTTGTCATAGCCTTCGGTAACCTTGATACTGCCGTCAGTATCCCTGTAATATGTAGCTGAAACGGCTTCCTTTGAGTAGTTTTCTAAGATGTAATTGATATCAAAGGGAATGGGTGCGATGTTTTCCTTTGTGAACTCGATGGTTGTAAAATCGAGATTTTTCATGGCTTCGGAAACAGCTTCCTTGGCAGTTACGGGATTGATTGTATATGCACCTTTACCGTTGGTAACAACTATGGCACCTTCTTTGAATTCGTAGCTTGCCTGAACGGTTTTGTCATAGTCTGTAAAGCCTGACATTGCGGCATCAAAAATTCTGTTGTTCAAGTATACAGAAAGATCTATGTCAGTATCTATTCCAAAAAGGGCCTTCAAAGAGGGACCGATTGAAGAAAAGAAACTGCTATGACCGTAAGCATAGGCTTTTTCTGCAGAAAGCCTGCTGTCAAAAGATGCACCAAGCTCTCCGTAGGTAACATCCAGAGAATCAGAGCCTGCAACGATTTTTATTTTCTCTGTGCTGACTTCGTTTATGCGTGAATTTATAACTTCCGCTGCTTTATCAACGGTGAGACCCGAAAGGTCAATTCCTCCCATGGTAACGCCGGGCAGAATGGTTTCACTCCGTGAATAACCTAATGTGATTGCTGTTATCGCGATTAGGATAACGAGAACTAAAGCACCTGCAATTATAAGAGGTATGATACCCTTGGTTTTAGAAGATGTATTTTTATTCATTGGATTTTCGTTCCTCCCTGAAAAGTTTTCCCTCTAAAAAAGCGGAAAAACGTAATGATTGAATTTATATCGCTTCTATATATTATACCAAATTACTTTGAAAAAGTAAACAGTTATTTTTAATAAAAATAGGAGAAAATAGTGAGGTTATGTGGAAAAAATACAGAAAAGTACAGGCTTTTGGCAGAGAATGGGATTTATACGCTGAAAATGAGGTGCGAAAAAATGGTGAAAGTGCATAAAAAATGAGAGTTTCGGAGGTTGCGAGAGAGAAAAAACTGACATTTTTAATGTGGAAAAATTTATTTTTATAAAAAAAGCTTGCATAAAAATGAAATCTTTGCTATAATGTACGAGGTTATACTGGAAAACAAATTTTGGAGGTAATATTATGAAAAAGTTATTGGCACTCATGTTGGCTCTTTTAATGGTATTCGCATTAGTAGGATGCGGCGAAGAGGCGACAGAAGAAACAAACGTTCTTGTAATGGGAACAAACGCAGCATTCCCTCCCTATGAAATGGTTGACGAAAACGGCGCTATCATAGGTATCGATGCTGAAATCGCAGCTGCTATTGCTGAAAAGATGGGCAAGACTCTTGAAATCAAGGACATGGCTTTCGATTCTCTTATCACAGCAGTATCTTCAGGTTCAGTTGATGTTGTACTTGCAGGTATGACTGTAACAGAGGAAAGAATGGAAGCCGTTAACTTCTCTGATTCCTATGCAACAGGTATTCAGGTGGTTATCGTAGCAGAAGGCTCCGAAATCGCTTCTATCGATGACCTTGCAGGAAAGAAGATTGGTGTTCAGACCGGTACAACAGGTGACATCTACTGTGCAGGCGACTACGGCGAAGATGCAGTTGCACGTTATGACAACGGAGCACTCGCTGTTCAGGCACTTCAGAATGGTCAGGTTGACTGTGTAGTTATTGACAACGAGCCTGCAAAGGCATTCGTTGAAGCTAACGAAGGACTTAAGATTCTTGAAACAGAATACATCACAGAAAACTATGCAGCAGCTTTCGCTAAGGAAGATACAGAACTTCTTGATGCATTCAACGCTGCTTTAGCTGAACTTAAGGCTGATGGTACAATCGACGAAATCGTTGGAAAGTACATAAAGGCTGAATAATTCAGTAAACCAACTGAAACTAAAAGGGGACGGTGCTTTTTGCAGTCACCGTCCCCTTAAGTATCAATTCATAAAAAATTACTTCCGAAAGGAGCAGGCAAATGAGTGTTCTCACATTTGCAAAATGGATTGAGGGCTTAGCCCCGGTATGGGTTAATTCTCTTCCCGAAGGGTTGCAGCGTCTTATATTCCAATTTTATCAGGTGTTCATACATGAAAATCGTTGGAGATTTTTTACTGACGGACTTAAAACCACTTTCATTGTAACAATAGGTGCACTTATTTTAGGTGTGATTATCGGTATGATTGTGGCGGTCATCCGTTCTTCATGCGACAGTATGCGAAAGAAACCCAATATCTTTCTGCGTATTCTGAATAATATATGCAAAATCTATGTTACTGTATTAAGAGGAACACCTTTAATGGTACAGCTTCTTATCATGGGCTTTGTTGTTATGGTTCCCAAGGGAAGCTTTGATACTATACTCTGTGCCGTTATAACTTTGGGTATCAACTCGGGTGCGTATGTGGCTGAAATTGCACGTTCGGGCATTATGTCCATATCTCAGGGACAGACAGAGGCAGGCAGAAGCTTAGGACTTAACTACCGCCAGACAATGAGCTACATAATAATACCTCAGGCATTTAAAAATATACTTCCTGCGTTGGGAAATGAACTTATCGCACTTTTGAAAGAAACATCTCTTGTTACGGTTATTGCACTACAGGATGTAACCAAGGCAGCTCAGGTTATTGTTAGTAAAACATACACTGCGACAATTCCTTACGTAAGCCTTGCGCTTATTTACCTTGTACTGGTAATTATCTTAACCAAACTTCTGGGAATTCTCGAAAGGAGGTTGCGTGAAAGTGATAAACGTTAATGGTCTTAAAAAGGCGTTCGGCGACCATGTTGTATTAAACGGTATCGACCAGCATATCAAAAAGGGTGAGGTTGTATGTGTAATTGGTCCTTCGGGAAGCGGAAAGTCTACATTTTTACGTTGCCTTAATCTTCTTGAACAGCCTACAGAGGGACATATCTACTTCAAGAATGCGGATATTACCGATCCCAAGCAGGATATAAATAAGCTTCGTCAGAAAATGGGTATGGTATTTCAGCAGTTTAATCTCTTTCCTCATATGTCCGTTAAGAAAAATATTATGCTTGCACCCGTAAAGCTTAAGCTTATGAGTGAAAAGGAAGCAGAGGCAAAGGCTATATCTCTTCTTGAAAGAGTAGGGCTTCCTGAAAAGGCAGATGCATATCCGGGACAGCTTTCAGGCGGTCAGCAGCAGAGAGTTGCGATTGCTCGTGCCCTTGCCATGAATCCCGAGGTTATGCTTTTTGACGAACCTACAAGTGCTCTTGACCCTGAAATGGTAGGAGAGGTATTGCAGGTTATGAAGGAACTGGCAAAGGAAGGCATGACCATGGTGGTGGTAACCCACGAAATGGGATTTGCCAAGGAAGTTGCGGACAGAGTGCTTTTCATTGACGAGGGTATCGTTATGGAAGAGGGCACTCCCGAGGAGATATTTACAAATCCCAAAAACGAAAGAACAAAGTCCTTCTTAAGTAAGGTTCTATAATAAAATAAAACGGGATGGCACGGAATTTTCCTTAAAGGAACTTCCCGCACTCCCGTTTTTATAATTTGGTGAAAATATGATATTGATAATCGCTGAAAAACCGAGCCTTGCCAGAAACATCGCATCGGCTATCGGAAAAATGAATAAAAAGGGAAATTATTTTGAGGGCTCAGGATACATTGTAACCTGGGCTTTCGGTCATTTGTTTTCTCTTTGTGATATTGAATATTACAAGCCCTCAGAGACGGGGCGATGGTCTTTGGATAATATTCCGTGCTTTCCCGAAAAATTTGTGTTTGACCTTAAAAAGGATAAAGACGGAAAAGTGGATTCGGGGGTTAAAAATCAGTTTGAGACCATAAAAAGCCTTTGCAACAGAGGCGATGTTGATACAATCGTAAATGCAGGGGACTCCGACCGTGAGGGTGAAATTATAATAAGAACCTGTGTGAGTAAATCAGAGCCCAAGGGAAAGAAATTTAAAAGACTATGGCTCCCTGACCAGACTAATGAAACTATATTAGAGGGTCTTAAAACCATGAAAGATGAGTCGGAATATGAGCTTTTAGCCAAGGAAGGCTATGCAAGAACATATATCGACTGGCTTTACGGGGTAAATCTTACGCGTTATGCAACTTTGAAAACAGGTACACTTTTACGTGTGGGAAGAGTTATAGTTCCCATCGTAAAAGCTATTTACGACAGGGATATGGCAATTAAAAACTTTAAGAGCGAAATCTATTATGCTCCTTTGTCAAAATGCGAAACAAAAGGAGAAGAAATTGAGCTTTTAAGTAAGAAAAAGTTTTCAAAAGAAGAACTTTCAGAGGGGGCAGACTACTGCAATAAATTAAATGAAGCAGAAGCCAGAGTTACGGAAAAGAAAACAAAAAAGGATATTTTGTCACCGGGGAAGCTCTATTCTCTTACAAAGCTTCAGAATGTACTTGGTAAAAAGTATAAAATGAGCATGGAAGAAAGTCTTAAAGTTCTTCAGGGACTTTATGAAAAGGGTTATGTGACCTACCCCAGAACAAACTCAGAATATCTTGCCAAGGCAGAAGCCGGGAAAATCAAAAATATAATTTCAGCCTTCATTGATTTAGGGTACGATCTGGAATTCAAGGACAAAAAGACTATATTTGACGATTCTAAAATAGAGTCTCATTCCGCTCTGACACCCACACACAAAATTCCTAAAAAAGAAAGCCTTTCAGAAGCGGAATATAAGGTATACAGCACTGTGATGCGCCGTTTTGCAGCTGTTTTCTGCAAGGAAGACTGCAAGGTGCAGAAAACGGAAATTACCATAGATATAGGCACTTTGGAGACCTTTAACCTAAAGGGAGTAGTCATGATAGAGCCGGGCTGGACAAAATATGATGATTACGGAAAAAAAGACAAGGTTTTGCCCAATCTTGAAAAGGGAGATAAAGTAAATACAGAATTTGTGCTGACAGAAAAGGAAACCTCGCCGCCAAAGCATTATACCATAGAAACACTTAATAACTATCTTAAAAATCCTTTCAAGGAGGATCTGGCGGAGGCTAAGGATGACGACGATACTGAAGAATATCGCGCCATCTTTGAGGGGCTTGAGCTTGGTACCGAGGCAACCAGAACGGGAATTATCGATAATGCCAAAAAAAGCGGATATATAAGCCTTAAAAAGGACGTTTATACCATACTTCCCGGGGGAGAATTTTTAATAGAGTCCCTATCTAAAATGAATATAAGCATGGATAAATATAAGACCAGTGAGCTTGGTAAAGCTCTTAAAAAGGTTTATAGGGGCGAATTTGAAATAGAAGACAGCCTAAAAATTGCCAAAGAAGAAATCCTTTCGGTGTTCAAGGAAAACGCCGCACCGCCGGAGAGAGATAAGGACACCGGCTTTTTCGGAGATGTGGCGGGAATTTGTCCCCTCTGCGGAAAAGAGGTTATAAGAAACCGCTTCGGTTACGGATGTAAGGGGTATAAAGAAGGCTGTACATTTAAAATTGGCGGAAACATCTGCCAGAGGGAAATTTCCCTTGCCAATGTAAAACAGCTCTTAAAAACGGGAAAGACGTATAAGATACAGGGTTTTGTATCTAAGAAAAGCGGAAAAACCTTTGATGCTTACCTTAAGCTTGACGAAGAGAAGAAAGTAGTATTTGATTTCAATTAAAAAGCTTGTGTGAAATCCACACAAGCTTTTTTGCTACTATTTAAAACAATATTTTTCTTCCGCAGTAATTACAGAATATACTGTCGGAATCAACTTCCTTAAGGCAGGCGGGACAGACAAAAGCTTTTTTGATAGGGGTTTCTTTTGCCTTTGTTTTGGACTCCTTTCTTGCGGTTTTTATAAAAAGCCCCAAAACAAGAAAGACAAAGCCAAAGGAAGCTGAAAGGATGCTTTCTAAGGGAAGTTTATAGAAAGAATCTAAAATTCCAAGGGAGGGGAGAAGGGGAAGATATCTGACATAATGGGTTGAAAGAGAAATGGTCTCATCATATTCCCCAGTGGTTTTTAAAGAGCCCTGATACTCCCTGCCGGAGACAAAGTAGTGATAGCTTATATTTATGTCATAAAGCCCGTCGCTCCGTTCATTGAAGGTGACGGTGTCGCATATGGCGGGATTTTCCAGCCCTGCATAATGAGTTAAAGGATTGATAAGACCTGCCAAGAGTAAAAGAGCCCCCAGAGTGATGGCTGCAGCTTTTGTTATTGTTTTTCCGATGCTTTTGTTCAAGTGATTCAATCCTTTCTTATAATATGTTTTTTATCAGTATAACATTTAATTTTATTTATTGCAAGGGAGGATAATAAAAAAATATAAAAAACTTGACGAAATATGGAGTTTATGGTAGAATTAAGAAAATGAGTGATAGAGGCGCGAAAGTCAAAAGTACTTCTTTTTGAAACTTCAGGCATGGGAGAAGGAGGAAAGGGGCTTTTGCCGAAGGAGTTTAAGTCTGCCTGGCTTAACTTACTGGGGTAATGCAGAATATGCATTACACTGTCGCATCTGCGGTGAGCTATCTTAGAGTATGACACTTTTTTAAGCTGCAGGTACCTTTGGGCTCTGCAGCTTATTTAATTTAAAAATGGAGGTAAAAAAATGAAAAACGCAAAGAACATTAAAATTCTTTTCTGCCTTATGCTTGCTTTTTCCGTTATGCTGTCAGGCTTTATGACCGTTATGGCTGAACCTGAAGAAACAGAAATTGCAGAAGAAATTATAGAAGTGGCAGAAGTAGAAGAAGAGATAGACGAAATGGCTCTTGCCACCGAGTTTATCGACGGCTATGCAGACAATGTAGAAAACACAGAGGAGTTCAAAAGTGAACTTGACCAGGCTCTTGCCAAGGTGAGAGAGGAAATTCCTTTCTATGCAACCTGGCTTTCACTTCTTCCTCCCATCATTGCAATTGCACTTGCACTTATAACAAAAGAGGTTTATTCTTCTCTCTTCATAGGGATTTTATCAGGTGCACTTTTATATTCAAACTTCAGCTTTACAGGCACAATAGACCATCTTTTCGTTGACGGATTTATTTCATCTGTGGCTGATTCCTACAACATCGGTATTATAATCTTCCTTATCGTACTTGGAGCAATAGTTTCTCTTATGAATAAGGCAGGTGGCTCAGCTGCATTCGGAAGATGGGCTGCAAAGCACATTAAATCCAAGGTTGGAGCGCAGCTTGCAACAGTTGCACTCGGTGTACTTATTTTCGTTGACGACTACTTTAACTGTCTTACAGTTGGCTCTGTTATGAGACCTGTATCAGATAAGTTCAAGCTTTCAAGAGCAAAGCTTGCTTATGTAATAGATGCTACAGCAGCTCCCGTATGTATCATAGCTCCCATTTCTTCATGGGCTGCGGCAGTTGCAGGTTTTGTTCCCGAGGGACAAAACGGATTTTCACTTTTCATAAAGGCTATTCCATGGAACTTCTACGCTATTTTAACAATAGTTATGATGATAGTAATCGCTCTTATGAGATTTGATTACGGTCCCATGAAAAAGCATGAAATCGCTGCAGAAGCAGGAGACATTTTCTCCTCTGAAGATGCAGAAATGTTCAAGGTTTTGGAAGCTAAGGATGAAGAGGGTAAAGGCAGCGTATGGGATTTGGTTGCTCCCGTTTTGGTACTTATCGTATCCTGCATACTTGGTCTTATCTATTCAGGCGGATTCTTCGCAGAGGGTGATGCTTACAGGAACTTCATGGTTGCATTCTCCAATGCTGATGCCTCTGTAGGTCTTGTATACGGCGCATTCGCAGGTCTTATATTCAGCATAATTTACTTTATGGCAAGAAGAGTTCTCAAGTTCAAAGACTGCATGGATTCCATTCCCGAGGGCTTCAAGGCAATGGTTCCCGCTATTATGATTCTGGCTTGTGCTTGGACTCTTAAGACTATGACCGATTCTTTGGGCGCAAAGGTTTTAATTGCAGAATTTGTAAGAATTAACGGAACTGCCGTAATGGCTCTTATCCCCGCTATCGTATTCTTGATTGCTGTAGGTCTTTCCTTTGCAACAGGAACTTCATGGGGCACATTCGGAATACTCATTCCCATTGTACTTGCAGTATTCGGTGGCAGCTTAGATAACACTCTTTGCATCATCGCAATTTCTGCCTGCATGGCAGGTGCTGTTTGCGGTGACCATTGCTCACCCATTTCCGATACCACAATCATGGCATCGGCAGGAAGCCAGTCAAATCACATCAACCACGTAACCACTCAGCTTCCTTACGCACTTACAGTTGCGGGAGTTTCTCTGGTTTGCTACTTGATTGCAGGCTTCGTACAGAATGCATATATTATGCTTCCCTTGGGAATCATCCTTATGGTTGGTACACTTTTGGTTATAAAAGCAGCTACAAAGAATAAGTAAAAATAAAAAAGACTCCGCACGGTCACCGTGCGGAGTCTTTTTTATTTAATTGACATCTTTTTTTCCCTGTGTTATAATGTATAGTAAGAAATTTTGTATAAACAAGCTAATTAAAGGAGGACCCGAATATGAAAAAAATATTGGGAATAATACTTGCCTTAAGCATCATTTTCTCCATGACGGCAACGCTGGCTTTCGGGGCAGGGGGTGTAGTTTCTCTTTCGGAAATTACATCACTTCCGGGAAATGAAGTGGAACTTATATTAAGCATTTCTGAAAACCCCGGTCTTATTGCCGCTGTAATCGAAGTTGAGTATGATTCGGACAATCTTACACTTAAGGCGGTTTCGGACAAGGGTAATTTAGGTAATGAAAATCACAGCGATGATTATACTTTGTCAGAATACCTTATTTCATGGTACAATCCTTTAGCTACTGAAGATTATACATATAACGGAGATTTGGCGACCTTAACCTTTGAAATTCAGGAAGGAGCAGAGGAGGGGGACTATCCCGTTTTTGTAACAGTAAAGGAAGCTTATAACAGCAATCTTAAAAGTGTTGCACTTAATACCGAAGACGGAAAAATCACCGTAAGGGAAAAACTTGACTTTGAGGGAATTACCTTGGAAGATAAAAGCTTCGTATATGACGGCACGGCAAAAAGCCTTGAAATAGAAGGCACTGTTCCCGTGGAAACAGAAGTAACTTATGTAAACAACGAAGCTATAGATGTGGGAGAAAAAACAGTTACTGTTACCCTTACAAAAGAGGGTTATAATGATTTGGAGCTTTCTGCAAAGATAGAAATAACGCCTAAAGACATTGAAGCTATAGGGATAGAAGTGAAAGACAAGATATACGATGGTACAACTGTAGCAGAATATGAGGGCGGAAGCCTTAAAGGCGTTGTTGCAGAAGATGACGTTACTCTGGTTTTAGGAGAAACCGGCACCTTTGAAAATGCCGATGCAGGAAAGAACAAGGCAGTAACAATAGCCTCTTCATTGGATGGTGCGGATAAGGATAATTACAATCTTATAATGCCCGAATTAAAGGGAGAAATCACCAAGAAAGAAATTTCTGTAAAGAAATTGAATCTTGACGATAACACCGTGGAATTTAATGGGGTTTTGGAAGAAGATGCAGATAAAGTTTCCATTAACTTCTCACTTATCCAGTTAGAGCTTTTGGAAAAATTCAATGAAACAAGAACAAGAGTAGAAGTTAAAAATATAAGATTAACCGGTGATAAGAATGAAAACTACGAACTTAATAAGAATACATTCATTACAAGTATTTCCAATGGAAAAACAGCTTTGATAACAGTGGAAGCCGATAAGGGCGGCCAGGTTAAAGGCGAAGGAAGATATTTGCTTGGAGAAAAGGTAACCTTAAATGCAGTTCCGAAAAGCGGATATAAATTTGTAAGATGGGAAATAGACGAGGAGAGCGTTGGAACATCAAGAACTTACGAATTTAATGCGACGGAAGATTTGGAAATTAAGGCGGTATTTAAAAAGAATTCAGGTGGCGGTGGCGGAAGCATAAGTGTGCCTTCTGATGACGATGATAAAGTCATCATTGGCGGAAATACTACATCGGTAGCACCCACACCTGTAACTCCTGCTCCCGTAGAGCCAACTCCCGTAGCACCTGCCCCCACGGAGCAGCCCTCGGAACTTACTGCTCCCAGGGAAAGAAAGCCCGAAAAGGAAATTGTTCTTACAATAGGTCAGAAGGATGCAGTTGTCTTTGGTGAAAAGAAGACAAATGATGTATCTGCAGTTATAAAAAATTCAAGAACAATGCTTCCTATAAGATTTATTTCAGAAGCGTTGAAAGCGGAAGTTTTGTGGGACAATGAAAAAAGAGAAGTTAAAGTAGTAAGAGATGATGTTGAAATTGTAATTGTCATAGATGCTGCAACAGCTACCGTAAACGGAAAAGTGGTAGAGCTTGACTCACATGCATTTATAGAAAATGACAGAACTTATCTTCCTGTAAGATTCATTTCCGAAAGCCTGGGCGCAGATGTTTACTGGGAAGGTACTACCCAGAGCGTAATTATTCAGGTTAAATAAGAGAAGGTGGTGTTTATATGAAAAAGATATTTTGTTTAATTATAACTGCTTTACTTTTATTTTCCGTATCTTTCGCTGCTGATGTTAGTGTTACTGCCATCGGTGGTTCTGGACTTTCAGGTACAAAGGTTGATTTAAGACTTTTCATTGAAAACGATGGTATAAATTCTCTCAGCTTGGATGTTACATATGATAAGGCTGCCTTGCTTTTATATGATATACAGGACGAAGATTTGGAAAATGCTGACCACGGAAAGGTGGAGAACGCTTACCAGCTCAGCTGGGAAGATGCGGAATCGGTAAATACGGTTGTCCTTACATTTATTGTAAAGCCCGATGCTCCGGCAGGAAGCTATCAGGTTTCCGTAAAGTCAGGAGATACATTAAAAGCCACAGCTAATATTTTGGTGACCGAAGAAGATATAAAGGATGTAAACGGCGACGAGGAAGTTGACTCAGATGATGCAGATTATATCGCAAGATATGCGGTTAAGGCAGACGGATATACTGAAAACATTTCTCCCAAGGGTGATGTGAATGGTGACGGATTAGTAAACTTACTTGACGCTATCTGCTTAGAGCGAAGCGTAGAAGGACTTTCAGGCTATCAGTACGGTGTTGAAAGAGACGAAAACGACCCTATCCCTGACATAGAAAGCGATTTTGGAAATTGAATAAAAAAATAAAGCCCATATGGGCTTTATTTTTTTATATCATATCTCGTTTGATTTTTCCTGTGGTGGTTTTCTTAAATTCTTCCGTTGTAAATTCTGTTTTCTTGATTTCCTTAAAGACAGCAAGAGAGGAATTTACCTCCGAAACCTTTTCTTTTAATATGTCAGGATTTGTTAACTCCTCGTCATATACGATTTTTGCGCAGATTACAGGTTTTGCATCACGGGAAAGATAAACTACGGATTCCTTTACTCCGGGGATTTTGCCAAGGAGAAGTTCCGTTTCCTCGGGGAATACATTTTTGCCGTTGGGGAGAACTAAAACATTCTTCTTTCTTCCGCTTATAAAAATATAGCCGTCTTTATCAATATAGCCTAAGTCTCCTGTGTGGAAATATCCATTTTCGTCAATGCAGGAATTATCCTCGCCCTGATAGCCAAGCATTACGTTGGGACCCTTGGCAATAATTTCGCCGATACCGTCTTCATCGGGACTATATATCTTTATATCTATATCGGGAAGAGCCTTTCCTATTGAACCGATACGCATGTTTTCGGGGTTTTCGGCAGAAAGTACGGGAGCAGTCTCCGTAAGGCCGTAGCCCTGAATTAAAACAATTCCTATATCGTTAAAGAAATTATAGGTTTCGGGACTTAAAGCTGCAGCACCGCTTATTATAAGACGAAGCTTGCTTAAGTTTTTACGGACAACCTTAAAAAGGGGAACTCTTAAATCTATGCCAATTTTTCTTAAACCGTTGGAAAATGCGCGGAGGGCATTGAAAACTCCAAAAAGATGCTTGGATTTTAATGTGGCTTCAACAGAGCCTTTCACCTTATCCAAAATCAGCGGAACGCCTACAAAAACTGTAATATCATAATCGTCGAAAGCTTTTTTGAGTCTTAAGCCCTCGCAGAATACAGAACACATACCGTTATTCATAAAAAGCAATGTTGCAATAAGACCAAAAGCGTGGAAAAGGGGAAGAAGAGCTAAATTTACATCTTTAGGAGTAAACTTTTCCCATTTCATTAAAGATTCTACGTTGGAAATGGCATTTTTCTGTGAAAGCATAACAGCCTTTGAATCTGAGGTAGTGCCCGAAGTAAACATCAAAATGCCGATTTTTTCACTGTCTCTTTCAAATAAAGGCTGCTCAGTATCTGAAAAAATACTTTCGAGCTCATTCATATTTACCTTGAGAGGTACGTTTTGTATAATTGATTTTTCCCGGATTTCATTTGAATAAATGAGTGCGGAGGATTTACTTCTTTCTATAATTCTTGTAAATTCACCCTCGGGAAGTGCACCGTCGATGGGAACTAAAATATTGCCTGAATAAAATACTGCCAGGGCAGATATTACCCATTTGTATGAATTTTTTCCTGATACGGCAATATATTTGTCGGCAAGACCTTTTTCGGCAAGGCCCCAGGCAAGGCGTTTAACATCCGAAAGTACCTTCTCGTAAGTTATTTTTGTAAATTTCCTATTTTCCTTAACTATAAACGCTGTGTTATCCTTATAGGTTTCGCAGATTCTGTCAAGCATGGTTTTAATTGTTTCCATAAAAACTCCTTTTATTTAGAATCAGGGCATCTGGTATTTAATACTATATTAACCCATAAACCGAATTTTGTCAATAGGAAAATAAAATATATTTGACAAGAGAAAGATTTTTTTATATAATCTAATATAGAAGAGTTTAAATTATACTGGAGATGTTTTAGTGAGAGTAGAAAAAGAAAAACTTGAAAAAGCCTTAAACGATTGGGAAAAAAATATAGAAGTTCATTACCTGCCCTCCTGGGAGGAGCTTCCGGGAATAGAGCTTTATATGGATCAGGTAATAACCCTTTTGTGCCAGTACCTAAAGGTTTTAGGCGAGGATAAAGCTATTACACAGCCAATGATAAATAACTATGTAAAGCTTGGGATTATGCCTGCGCCCGTAAAAAAGCGATACGGAAAAAAGCATCTTGCCTATCTTATTATAATCTGCTTCTTAAAGCAGACCTTAAGTATGGATTTGATTAAAAGAATCATCCCCATAGAAAGCACAGATGAAGAGGTCAAGGCAATATACTCCTCTTTTTCGGAAAATCAGAAAAAAGCACTTTCCTACGTTATGGAAAACGTAAAAAAAGTTGCAGGCCCCATTCTGGAGACAGAAAGCAACCAGAGAAGAAATGATCTGATAATGCAGATAAGCATCACCTCAAGTCTTTGTAAATTACTTACAGAGACAATAATTCCTTTAGAATAGAAAGGCGGATTTCCTATGAAAAAAATAGCCATTTGGATTTTATCTTTGTCTCTCATTATCACTTTAGTGCCTTTTGGTGTATCTGCAGCTCATGATGAACTTTCGTCAAAAAGAGTTTCTGTATCAGTTGCAGCTCTTCATAATGGTGGCAAAGTCTACAACGGAACCTCTGACTGGTCTTATACAGACAGAGAGTTGAATAGAGGAACCGTGATAACCTTAGAGGCAAGGGAAATGGGCGGTCAGTTTTTGTATTGGCGTGATGATACGGTAAATGGCAATGAGAGAATACTTTCCTTTGACACTACATATACCTTTACTGTAATTGACTCAATTAAAATTTCAGCTGTATTCTTATCTGAAACACATCTTACAGATAAAGGGTATGTGACTTTCAGCGATGTAAACGGAAGAATTTTTTTAGAGCAAGGTGTAAATGATGGAAATAGTGCAAATAGTCCAAGTATAAGTGCCATAGACAATGCCGGCTATTCTTATGTTGGATGGGACAGTGATGAATGGAAAAATGTAGAAGGTGGAAAAATTTATTTAATTAAAACCGAATACGAGAAAAAGGATTATACATATACAGTAGCGGTAGAGGGGGGATTAGCTGAGCCCTTAAAGGAAGAGTATGAGTATGATGATGAAATTTTAATCACCCTTGATAAAGGCGAAATTCCTAAAGGAAAGAAATTTTCCTGCTGGAATGTAAACGGCGAGGCAGTATCCTTTGATGAAAGTTTTTCACTTAAAGTAGGATGCGATATGGAAATTGAAGCCGTATATGGCGAGGGAGAAACGGAAATTCTTCCTGCAGTAAGTATAATTGACGCTTCTTCAGAGGCAGCGGAAAACGGTGCGTCTTTCTTAATGACAAGATATGTTCCTGAGGGCTACGAACTCGTTGAATCAGGAATACTTTTTGCCTCCGGCACTTACGAAGGAGATGTAGTTGTTGATAACTATTCTGTAACCAAGGTTAAATCTTACAGCGCTGAGAAAAACGGAATGTTCAGATACAACAAGGTAATGGCAGAGGGAATGAGTGTTCGTGCCGTTCCATACATTATATATAAGTATGAAGATACATTATATGTAGCCTACGGAAGCGAAAAAACATTAGAGAAATAAAAAAATCCCCGGTGGAGTTACCATCGGGGATTTTTTTATTTTATTAAAACTTTCTGTAAACGCCGCAAACCTTTCCTAAGATAGCAACTTCCTTTACTATAATGGGATCCATATAGTCGTTTTCAGGCTGAAGTCTTATATGGTCAGATTCCTTGTAAAAGGTTTTAACTGTAACTTCATCGTCTATAAGAGCCACAACCATCTGCCCGTTGTTGGCAACGTTTGTCTGCTCAACTATAATATAGTCTCCAGAAAAGATACCTGCGTTTATCATGGATTCGCCCCTTACCTTAAGCATGAATACTTCGCCCTTTTTAGCAAAGTCCATGGGAAGAGGAAAGGTTCTTTCAATGTCTTCCTGGGCAGCAATGGGAACACCAGCCGCAACTGTACCTAAGACAGGAACTTCTAAAAATTCCTTTTCTGTAAAGGATTGGCTCTCTTTTTCTGAAACCTTTATGGCACGGGTCTTGGAATCAGCCTTATCAAGCTTGCCCGCCTTTTTAAGTCTTTCAATATGTCCGTGAACGGTAGAGGGGGATTTTAAGCCAACACCGTCACAGATTTCCCTTATGGTCGGGGGATAGCCGTTTTCTCTGGTATAGTCGTTTATAAAGTCCAGTATGTTCTGCGCTCTGTCTTTAGACATATAAATAACCTCTTTTCCTTTAAATTTATGATGAGAATATTTGTTCTTACTCTATTATAACACATAAAAAACAAAAATGCAAACATTTGTTTTGTTTTTTGAAAAATTTTTCAAAAAACACTTGACAAAGAACATTTGTTCGTGTATTATGTAGATACAAACAGAACAGAAGTTCTTATTTGGAGGTTTTTTATATGAAAAGAAGAAGCAGAAGACAAATAAAAATAAAGATGTTCAGAATGTTTATTGCAGCACTTGTAATAGTTACTGCATTTTTGAGTATATCCTCTTTGTCAAGCGGAGATAAAAAGTCATATAATGATTTCGAGGAATATTATGTGGCTCCCGGTGATACTCTATGGGGAATTGCGGAAGATTTCTACGGTGATTCCATGGATATAAGAGAAGCAGTATACGCAATTAAAGAGTGCAGTGAAATTTCGGGAGGCCAGATTGGAATAGGACAGAGGTTACTTTTGCCGATTTTTGAATAATTTAATAAAAAGGACTGATTGAAAAAATCAGTCCTTTTTTGTTATGCTATAAGTGTTGACTAAGCCAAAGATAAAATGTATAATAAAATAAAAAATAATTGAAACTTTTTACCAATGTAAATTGTATTATAAGTGAAAGGAGAATTTTCTATGCCTGAAAAGGTCTTACCGGACGTTTTTAAGCATGATATGACAGAGAAATATTTTAACACTGTCTATCGTCTGGCATTTAACCAGATGAAAGATAAGGAAATGGCAGAAGATGTTACTCAGGATGTGTTTTTGAAATTTTTAAATTACGGTAAGGAATTTGAAAGCGAGGAACACGTTAAGGCATGGCTCATAAGGGTGACAATAAACGCCTGTAAAAATGTATTTAATTCATCCTGGTATAAAAAAAGTGCACCTCTGGATGAAAACATCCCCATAGAAGACAAAGAAATCTCTGACATATATAAGGCAGTTACCAATCTTCCTAAAAATTACAAAGCGGTTATACATCTTTTCTACTATGAAGATATGACTGTGGCTGAAATTTCCAAAGCCTTAAAAACCAAGGAATCCACAGTTAAAAGCCAGCTTAAAAGGGGGAGAGAAATGCTTAAAAAAACCTTGAAAGGAGGTTCTGATTTTGAATTTTAAGGATTCATACAAAAAAGCAAATGAAAAAATTCAGGGTGATATGAGTATTCTTGACGGAATTTACGAACCTAAGAAAAAAATAATAACACCCTATTTTTATAGAATGACAACCATAGCAGCTGCTTTTATCCTGGTGGGAACAGTGGCTTTAATGTCTTCATTCAAGGAAGATGCGTCGAAAGAAAAAGAAAGCCTCCTAAAAGAACAGAGTGCTGTAGAAGAAACTAAGGGAGAATTTAAGTTTATGGCAAGAGAAGTTATAAATGAAGAGACTCCTTTAAATAAAGAGGTAGAAGAATTAAAACCTAAATCTAATGAAGTGGCGGAAGTTGAAAGCACCTCGATTGAAGAAGCGACAGTTCCAGGAGAAATCAAAGAAGAAATAGCGGTTCTTTCTCTTTCACAAGATACAGAGGTTACGATAGAAGCCTACAATCCCGAAGATGCTTATGACGCACAGGATATTTCTGCGGATATTGAAACGGCAGCAGGCGGCGGTGGGGGCAGTGCAAGTAATAAAGCAGCCATGTTTTCAGCATCTTCAGAGGATGATAACTTAATGAGAGCGGAGGAAGTTCTCTTGCTTCTTGGCATTTCAAAAGAAATGCTTTTATTTGAAGGAATGGAACTTGACATTCCTGAAAAGATAAAGGTTACCTTTAATGAAGAGGGAGTTTTAGAGGACTTTGTCATAAATTTCTCTCTTACAGGACCAGACAGCAAAATAGAAGGAATTTTAATAAATTCGGTAAATCCCGTGCCCTTTGAAGTAAAAAACGAGGGTGGAGTAATTTCAGGAGGCAAAACCTTTGGAAACACGGATGTATTTATAAAGACTTATAATATAGATGAGGAAAAGACGGAAGAATTTTTGAAAAGATTTAACTAAAGGAGGGGTTTTATGAAGAAGATAATCTCATTGGCATTGGTGTTATGCCTGATTTTTTCCCTTACGGTATTGGCAGATGAGGGAAGTGATGTTAAAGAGGTTTTATCTCTTATAAAAGGAAGACTTCCTGATACTGACGGATTTCTTAATTTTGAAAGTTCCAAAAGACAGTCGGGAAACATTGAAACTTATACCTTTATGTGGTATAGCAATGAAGAACCGAGAAGAGAAATGTCTGTGCGCACCACCAAAAGCGGTATTATATTAAGCTATAACTACTATACGGAAGAAAAGGAGAGCTTAAGACCTACCGTAAAAAGACCGTTAACGGAGGAGTTTTTGGAAAAAGCAAAAGAGCTTTCAGAAAAAATAAATCCCACCATAAAGGATAAAATAGAGGTAAGCATACAGAACAAAACCGAGAGCCTTTATGGAGGAGACTATTATTACAATCTGACTCATGTGGAAAATTCCATCCCTGTTTACGGAAATACGGGCACTTTGGTTATATCTTCCGACGGGGAAACCTTAAGAAGCTACAGCTTAAACTATGATGAGGGGGCGGTATATGAAAACCCTGAAAAAATCATAGGACTTGATAAAGCGAAGGAGGCTTTTTATTCTGAAATCGGTATGAATATAGAATACCGCACGAAGTATGATGGGAAGGAAAGGAATGCATATCTTTCATACAGACCGAAAATTTCCTACGGTACATATATAGAGGCTTTTACAGGAAAGGCCATTACTCCCGAAACCTATGAGGGCGGAGCTTATAAGACCATGAATTCAGCGGCAGAGGAAAGCGTGATGATGGATGGCTCTGGAGGATCGGTTCATTTTTCCGAAGCCGAATTAAATGAGTTTGAAAAGCTTTTGGACTTAATGGGTAGAGAAGATGCTGAAAAAACGGTTAGTGATTTAAATCTTTTAAAAGTAGCTGATGCCAAGGTTGATAGTTTTTCCACCAACCGTGATTATTATGACGAGGAGAAATATTATCACAATCTTACATACAGAAGCAATGACTTTTATGCAAGAGTCAAGCTTGATGCGAAAACAGGAAAAATATATTCTTTATACCAGAGCGATGATTTTTATAAAGGGGATAAAGAAATCGGTTTATCTAAAGCAAATGATGCAATAGATAAGGCTTTGGCGGTTTTGTGTCCCGACGAAATAAAAGATGGCGGAAGCTATAGGCTAAAAGAATCGGGAGACACATATACACGTATTTATCAGAGGCATGTAAATGACATTCCATATGAAAATGATTATATCAATATAACCGTAAGTAAAAAGGACGGAAGCTTAGTAAATTATTCCTACAGTTATACTGATATAGAATTTCCTTCTCCCGAGGGAGTAATAACTGAAAAGGAAGCAGCATATAAGCTTATTGAGCAAAAAGAGTATATTCCTTTTTACTACATTTCCAAAAACAAGGAAAAAAATGAGATAAAGACAAATCTTATCTATATGTTTACTGAAAGTCCCTTTGAAATTGACGCATTTACGGGAGAACTTAAAAATCCTTATGCAAGGGTGGAAATTCCGGAATATGAGGATATAAACGGTCATTTTTCAGAAAATGCCGTAAAGACCCTGGCACGTTTTGGCATAGGATTTAATGAGAAATTTTACAGGCCCGATGATTTGATAACCCAAAAGGAGTATATCTCCCTTCTCACCATGGCAATAATGCGAAACCAGGGAATTATATTGACAAAGGACTATGATGCAA
The DNA here is from genome assembly GCA_045123995.1 of Clostridia bacterium. GTDB lineage: Bacteria > Bacillota > Clostridia > CAKSNL01 > HGM11501 > HGM11501. The sequence goes on along the minus strand of JBGVKY010000023.1, from coordinate 22,727 downwards.
AAAGCCTTTATAACTACGCTTATAACGGCGGAATTCTGGCAAAGGACGAAATAAATGAAAATGCCGTGGTTTCACGACTTGACGGAGCGGTTTACTTCATAAGAGCTCTTGGTATGGATGAAGTTGCTTCTCTTAGGGATATATTCTCCTGTCCCTTTACCGATGTTGATAAAAATGCCGGACATGTAAGTATTCTTTACGGACTTGGAGTTATAAAAGGTGACGGACTGGGTAATTTCAATCCCGAAAAAACCATAACAAGAGGCGAAGCAGCAGTTATGATTTATAACTACCTTGCAAGATAAATAAAAAAGGACTTTCGTTTACGAAAGTCCTTTTTTATTGACTAATAAAGATTGTTGTGCTATTATATTCTGGAAGAAAGGACTGATAACATGGAAGAGGTTAAAAAAATACAGAGCTTTACTGTTGACCATGATTTTATAACTCCGGGCATTTATGTGTCCAGAATTGATAAAGACATTACTACCTATGATTTAAGAACAAGAATCCCCAATGCTGATTCTTATATGGATCATTCAACCATGCACACAACGGAGCATATGCTGGCTACCTTTATAAGAAATTCAGAAATTAAAGAAGATGTTATATACTTCGGGCCCATGGGCTGTCAGACGGGATTTTATCTTTTAGTGAGAAATGCTGATAATGAAAAAGTGCTTTCTGTATTAAAGGATTGTCTCTTAAAGGTTACCGAATATGAGGGTGAGGTTTTCGGCTCAGGCGTAAAAGAGTGCGGAAATTACAGAAGTCTCAATCTCGAAAAGGCAAAAAATGAATGCAGGGAATATCTTAAAGCTCTTTCGGAGAAAGAGCAGACTTTCAGATACGAAAAAATGCTGTAAGGAGAATTTTATGACAAATTTTAAGGCGGATATCGGCATTATATGTGCCATGGAGGTTGAGCTTTCTGAAATAAGCGGAGCTATGGAAATAGAGAAAAAGGAGAATATAAGCGGAGTTGAGTTTTTGCTTGGCTCTCTCTATGGGAAAAAGATAGCAGCGGCAGTTTGCGGAGTGGGAAAGGTTTTTGCGGCAATATGCACGGAGGCTATGATTTTAAGATACAACCCCGGTGTTATAGTTAATTCGGGTGTTGCAGGGGGTCTTTCCGATAAACTTTCTGTTTGCGATGCAGTGGTGGCAGAAAGTCTGGTTCAGCACGATATGGATACATCTCCTCTGGGGGATCCCGTGGGGCTTTTATCCGGGATAAATATTGTTAATATTCCCTGCGATAAGAAAGCATCTGAAATTCTTAAAAATGCGGCACAGAGCCTTTCTGTGAACACGGTGTCAGGAGTTATCGCAACGGGTGATACATTTATAGCGGACGGGGAAAAGAAAAAATGGCTTAAGGACACATTTTCTTCTGTTGCCTGCGAAATGGAGGGGGCATCAGTTGCCCATGTGTGCTATGTAAACAAGGTTAAATGTGCAGTCTTAAGGACAATATCTGACGGAGGGGATGACGAGGCGAATCTTGATTTTCCCACTTTTGTAAAAAAGGCGGCACATAATTCCTGCGAGATTATGAAAATGTTTGTGAGGGACTATAATGACTGATGAAAAGATATTAAGAATAAACGCCCTTGCCAAAAAGGCAAAGACAGAAGGTCTTACGGAAGAAGAAAAAAAGGAGCAGCAGGCTTTAAGAGAGGAATATATTGCTGCTTTCAGAGCTTCGCTTAAAAGGGAGCTGGATAATACCTACATTCAGAGACCTGACGGCACGAAGGAAAAAATTAAAAAAATAAAAAGTTAAAAAAAGCACCCCGCAGGGTGCTTTTTTATTTTATCTCATCTAAATCAAAGGGAGTAGTCTGATATACAAAGTAGTTAAGCCAGTTTGAATAAAGCAAGTTTGCGTGGGAACGCCAGCTCACAATTGGGGATTTAGCAGGGTCATCACCTGGGAAGTAGTTTTTGGGAAGCTTAACATCACTTCTTCCTAAATCCCTTTCGTATTCCTTTTTAAGAGTGTCGGCATCATATTCAAGGTGACCGGTAATAAAAATCTGTCTGCCCTTGTCGGTTGCCGCAATACAAACCCCTGTTTCTTCGGATGAGGCCAGAATTTTAAGCTCGGGCACTTTTTCCACATCTTCTCTTAAAACGGTGGTATGTCTTGACTGGGGAACCATGAATACGTCGTCAAATCCGCGCAGAAGCATTGAGTTTTTATAATCCGCCACATGGGGATAAATGCCGAAAAGTTTATTTGGAAGACTTATCTTCTTTATCCCGTAGTGATAATATAAAGCAGCCTGAGCTGCCCAGCATATATGAAGTGTGCTGGTAACGTGGGTTTTGCTCCATTCCATGATTTCGCAAAGCTCCTGCCAGTAGTTTACTTCCTCAAAATCCATAAGTTCAACAGGAGCTCCGGTAATGACCATTCCGTCAAATTTCTGGTCTTTAATTTCGTCAAAGGTTTTATAAAAGCTTAACATATGAGAGGAATCAACATGGGTTGATTTATGGGTTGCGGTCTGCAAAAGCTCCATTTCCACCTGCAGGGGGCTGTTACCCAAAAGTCTGGCGAACTGGGTCTCGGTTGTGATTTTCGTGGGCATAAGATTTAGGAGCAAAATTTTAAGAGGACGGATATCCTGGGTTATGGCACGGGTTTCGTTAATTACGAAGATATTCTCACTGTGGAGCGTTTCTGTGGCAGGAAGTCCGTTGGGGATTTTAATGGGCATAATTTTAACTCCTTAAATTTTTTCTAAAGCCTGGGCTATGTCGGCAATTATATCATCAGCATTTTCTATTCCTACCGACATTCTGATAAGATCAGAACTTATGCCTGCGTCAATTAACTGCTGGTCTGTAAGCTGACGGTGGGTAGTGGAGGCAGGATGGAGAACGCTGGTTCTTGCATCTGCCACGTGAACTACGATTGATGCGAGCTTTAAGCTATCCATAAACTTGACTGCCGCCTCTCTTCCGCCCTTTATACCGAATGATATAACACCGCAGCTGCCTTTGGGAAGGTATTTCTGAGCCAGAGCATAGTCGGGGCTCGATTCAAGTAAGGGATAATTTACCCAGGTGATTTTTTCATTACTTTCTAAATATTCTGCAACCTTCATGGCGTTTTCCGAATGTCTTTCCATGCGAAGATGCAAGGTCTCTAAATTCATATTGAGTAAAAAGGCATTTATGGCAGAAGGGAGAACGCCAAAATCTCTCATGAGCTGAACTCTTGCCTTTGTTATAAAGGCTGCCTTTCCGAAATCATTTACATATCTTACGCCGTGATAGGATTCGTCGGGCTCGCAAAGCTCGGGGAAGCGACCGTTAGCCCAGTTGAAATTACCTGAATCCACAATCACACCACCAACTACTGAAGCGTGACCATCCATATATTTGGTGGTGGAGTGAATTACAACATCCGCTCCAAATTCAAAGGGCTTGCACAAAATGGGAGTTGCAAAAGTATTGTCAACGAATAAAGGTACATTGTGCTTGTGGGCAATAGATGAAAAACGCTCAATATCTAAAACGTTAAGAGCGGGATTTGCGATGGTTTCGCCGAAAACAAGACGGGTTCTTTCGTCAAACTTAGCTTCAATTTCTTCGTCGGGCATATCGCCTGTTACAAATCTTACTTCAATGCCGAGCCTTTTAAGTGTAACGGCAAAAAGATTTATGGTTCCTCCGTAAATTGAAGATAAGCAGATAAAGTTATCGCCGCTTTTTGAGATATTGAGTATCGCCAGTAAATTTGCCGCCTGACCGGATGTGGTGCAAAGGGCACCTATACCACCCTCCAATATAGCAATTTTTTCTTCAACAGCACTTACTGTGGGGTTTGAAATTCTGGAATACATATGTCCGTCGGCCTTAAGGTCGAAAAGTTCTCCAAGATGGTCGGCAGAGTCATATTTATATGTGGTGCTCTGGTATATTGGGAGAACTCTGGGCTCGCCGTTTTTTGGCGTATAGCCCGCCTGGACACAGTTGGTTTCAATTTTATAATCTGACATAGTAAAAACCTCCTCGAAAATAAAAAATGCAAAGGCCACGAAAAATAGCCTTTGCAATAAGCTTTTATTAAAAAGCGTTGTTGCAAGGCAAATTATACATATACATGACATAATTCATTTTCAAAGACATTTACCTGCAACTCCTTTCGTTGTTTTTTATATTATAACACAAAAAATAAAAAATGCAAGTGAAAATTTAAAATAAGTATTCTTAAAAAACATATTGACTTTTATCTATATGTGTAGTATTATATAGTAAAGGATGTGATGAGAGTGAAATCCGAATTAAGTATAATGGCTGAAATGTTCAAGGCTCTGGGTGACGAAAACCGATTAAGACTCCTTACAGCACTGGGAGAAGGGGAAATGTTTGCAGGAGAGCTTTTGGATAAGCTTGCGGTGGCACAGCCCACACTTTCCCATCACATGAAAATTCTCTGCGACTCAGGAATTGTTGAGTCAAGGAGAGAGGGGAAGTGGATTTACTATAAAATTTCAAGTGAGGGAAAAAGGGAGATTATTTCCTATCTTGAAAAAATAACAAGCGGGGAAGAAGCGTTGGAAATCCCTATTGTTCCTATAAAAATTAAAGAAAAGGCAGTAAAGCCTAAAAAGGCTAAACCGGAAAAAGAGTCTGCCGTTATAAAAGAAATAATAGAAGATATAAAAGAGCCGGAGGAAATTCTTTTACCCGAAGCAGAGGAAGAGATTATAGTAAAAGCACCCGTGATAGAGGGAAAAGAAGAAAAGAAGCCCGACAGATCTATGCCTTCATGGTTATTCTGAGAGAAGATTATCTTCTCTCTTTTTTTGGTAATCATATAGATATATTCGCATAAATAAATTAAATATACAAAAAATAAAGCGGTAACCCGCTTTATTTTTGTATATTGCTTAAATAAAATGCTCTGTAAGCTCTGTAGCTTTCGTATAAGTCAAGCTTTGAAACTACTTCAAAGGGAGCGTGCATGGATAAGACAGGAACTCCCGCATCAATGGTATCCATGTTGAGATTAGCAGTGTACTGTGCGATAGTTCCACCGCCTCCGGCATCAACCTTTCCAAGCTCGCCTGTCTGCCATGAAATACCCTTTTCGTTCATCAGGCGGACAATGGAAGAAAAAAGCTCGCTTGAAGCATCAGAAGCGCCGCTTTTGCCTCTTGCTCCGGTGTATTTCATAAAAGCAATTCCGCATCCTGCGAAAGGTGTATTCTGTTTTTCAAAGGGAGAGGGGTAGTTAGGGTCGAAAGCAGCACAAACATCTGCTGAAAGGCAGGTGGCTGCAGAAAATGCACGGCGGACTAAAAGTTCGGAATATTCATCTGACATATCTATCATTTCTGCAATCATGTTCTCGAAATATTTAGACTGCATCCCCGTAACTCCCATGGAACCAACCTCTTCTTTGTCAACTAAAAGGCAGATTGCAGTTTTTTCGGGATTTTCTGCGTCAAGTATTCCCTGAAGAGCAGCATATGCACAAACTCTGTCATCCTGACCGTAAGCACCGATAAATCCCCTGTCAAGACCGACATCCTTTGCAGGGAACGAGGGTGTGAACTGAAGCTCGCTGGTGAGTAGCTCTTCCTCTTCTATGTTATATTCGTCACGAAGAAGTGTTAAAATTGCATCTTTTACGCTTTCCTTGTCATTATCGAAAAGAGGAATTCCTGCGAAAAGGACATTTAAGTCTTCTCCCGAAACGCCTTTCGACATGGATTTTTCCATCTGGTCAGAAGCTAAATGAGGCAAAATGTCAGAGATGGTGAAGCAATAGTCATCTGTGTCCTTTCCTAAAGCCACGTTGATTTTAGTTCCGTCTTTTTTAATAACGATTCCCGAAAGGGTAAGGGGAATACTGGTCCACTGATATTTTTTGATACCGCCATAGTAGTGAGTTTTCATAAGTGCCATTTTTCCGTCTTCAACCAAAGGATTGGGCTTTAAGTCGAGCCTGGGACAATCCACATGGGCACCTACTAAATTAAAGCCTTTGGAAAGGGGATCTTTTCCCATGACTGCAAGCATGAGACCCTTGCCGCGGTTAAGAGAATATATTTTGTCCCCAGGCTCTAATGTGTGCTTGGATTTAATGTCAGTAAAGCCTTCGTTTTTAGCGATACGAAGAGCCTCGTTTATAATTTCTCTTTCACTTTTTCCGCTGTTTAAAAATGTTTTATATCCTTCGGCAAAGTCAAAAACCGCCGAGCGGTCGGCATTTTCCCAGCCGGATTTATTCTTGTATCCTAAATCCATAATGATTTTCCTTTCTTAGATGGTCTTTTATATATTATAAGCTTAATTTACAAAATTAGCAAGAATAAATTAAAAAATCCATATTTCTATTGGCAAAGAGAGTTTTTTATGATATAATAAAGGTATAAAATCAAAGGAAAGAGGTGGAACTTTCATGACAAATGAAATTTTATGGATTGCAGCAATTCTGGTGTTTGTTATAATTGAAGCATCAACTGCTGCAGTAATAAGTATATGGTTTGCAGGAGGTGCTCTTGCAGCACTCATTGCAAGTGTTTTAGGAGCAGGAATTGGATTTCAGATGTTTTTGTTTTTACTGGTTTCTGTAATACTTGTGGCATTTTTGAGAAAAATAGCTTTTAAGAGCTTAAAGCAAAATGATGAAAAAACCAATCTTGACAGAATTATAGGCAGCGAAATTCTTATTTCCCGGGAGGTAAACAACAAAATGAATCAGGGAAGTGCATTTGTTGGAGATGTTGAATGGAAGGTGAAAAGCCAAAACGGGGAAATTATCCCTGAAAATAAAGAGGCAGTGGTTGTGGGCATCGAGGGTGTCCGCTTGGTTGTAAAAAATAAGGAGGAATAACTATGGGAACAGTATTTTTGATTTTATTTGCTATAGTGGTACTTGTGGTTGTATCAAATATTAAAATAGTACCCCAGGCTCATGCTTATATCATAGAGCGTTTCGGGGGATATTTTGCTACCTGGACGGTGGGACTTCATATAAAGGTTCCTTTTATTGACAGAATAGCCAAAAGAGTAAATTTAAAGGAAAGAGTTGTGGATTTTCCTCCTCAGCCTGTTATCACAAAAGATAATGTTACAATGCAGATTGACACAGTTGTGTATTTCCAGATTACAGATCCCAAGCTTTTTGCATATGGGGTTGAGCAGCCTATGATGGCAATAGAAAACCTTACTGCCACAACCTTAAGAAACATAATAGGTGATCTGGAGCTTGATGAAACTCTTACCTCCAGAGATATTATCAATACAAAAATGCGTGCAATTCTTGATGAAGCCACGGACCCCTGGGGAATTAAGATAAACAGAGTTGAGCTTAAAAATATAATTCCTCCAAAAGAGATACAGAACGCCATGGAAAAGCAGATGAAAGCAGAACGAGAAAGAAGAGAGTCCATCTTAAAGGCAGAGGGTGAAAAAAAATCCGCTATTTTGCTGGCAGAGGGTGAAAAGGAGTCTGCAATTTTAAGGGCAGAAGCTATAAAGGAAACTGCTATCCGTGAAGCGGAGGGTGAAGCTCAGGCTATTTTGGCTGTACAGACGGCTATTGCGGAGGGTATAAGAAAAATAAACGAAGCAAATCCTTCAGATGCTTATGTGGCAATAAAAGCTCTTGAAACCTTTGAAAAGGCAGCAGATGGTAAGGCAACAAAAATTATTATTCCTTCAAAAATTCAGGAACTTGCAGGACTGGCAACTACTTTTAAAGAGCTTATGACCGATGAAAAATAATTAAAAAGAGCGAATTTAAAATTCGCTCTTTTTAATTGCAGTTTCTGTTTTTTTGTGCTATAATAGACTTATTCTACAAAAAAGGCCTGATTTTATGGAAATTAACAAAAATGATGAAATAAGAATTTATATAGATTCCTACACATCTGAGGGTGCCGGTGTAGGTAGAGTGGGGAAATTCCCGGTCTTTGTACCCATGACAGTAAGGGGAGACTATGCCCTTATAAAAATAGTGAAGGTGCAAAAAACTTTTGCCTACGGAAAGGTAATGGAAATTTTAACCCCCTCTGAAGAAAGGTGCGAGCCTGTATGTCCCCATTTTAAGGAATGCGGAGGCTGTGCAATTATGCACATGACAGAAAAGGAGAGAGCCTATTTTAAGGAAAATAAGGTTAAAAACGCCTTTCTGCATATAGGGGGCATGGATGTTTCAGTTGAAAAAATAGTGACGGATAAGGAGACGGGCTATCGTAATAAAACCCAGATGCCCGTGGCAGACGACTTTACCCAGGCTATGTATAAAAACCGTACAAACGTGAAAGTCAGCGTGCCTCATTGTGTAATTCAGGACGAAAATTCAAAGAAAGTTATCGATATAGTTCTTTCGTACCTTAAGAAGAAAAATATCCAACCCTATAATCCACTGGACAGAAGCGGCAATGTAAGACACATATATACAAGGGTTTCGGCCAAAACGGGAGATATACTTCTTACAGTTATCGCAAAAGAAAAAATCGATTTTGCAGAGATTATCCCGTCTCTTAAAAAAGAAAATGTCAAAGGCTTTATGCTTAACATAAACAAAAGCGATACCAATAAGATTTTAGGAGATAGCTATATTAAAATTTTCGGGGAAGAATTTATAACAGATTCCATTTGCGGAACGGATTTTGACATATATCCCGATTCCTTTTTCCAGGTGAATAAATATCTCACCCAAAGGCTTTACAATAAGGCGGTAAAGCTGGCGGATTTAAGCGGAAAGGAAACGGTTTTTGACCTTTATTGCGGTGCGGGAACCATTACGGCGGCTCTTTCAAAAGGAGCTAAAAAGGTAATCGGTGTTGAGGTTGTTCCCTCGGCAGTAAAATCCGCTAAAAAGAGCCTTGAGAGGGCAGGAATAAATAATGTTGAGATTCATCTGGGAGAGGCTGAGGTTATAGCACCGAAACTCATTGAAGCAGGGGAAAAGGCAGACGTGGTCTTGGTTGACCCGCCAAGAAAAGGCTGCGATGAAAAACTTTTAAGTGCCATAGTTAAAATGAAACCCGAAAGAATTGTCTACGTTTCCTGCGACGTTTCAACCCTTGCCAGGGATGCTAAGTTCTTAAAGGAAAACGGCTACGAAATAAAAAAGGTAGCACCTTTTGACATGTTTCCCTTTACACACCATTGCGAAGTTGTTGCCAACTTCACGGCGATATAAATCTCTTGCGAGATTTTCGATATGTTTAAAGTTTTACACTTACTTGGTTTTTTAAGGAAACTCCAAAAGAATCTTTAATTTTAAAAAGAACAGAAACACTTAATCTCGGGGGTAATAACCCCTGTTCAAGTTCATTAAGAGTTTTAATTCCAACTCCTAAAATCAATGACATTTCTTTTTTAGTAAGATTGTGTTTTTTTCGAAGATACAGTATATTGTGGGAAAGTATTTCCAAAATGTTATTTTTATAATTTGAAGTCATGACTAACATCCTTTCAAATATTTTGAACATGTAACAAAATGTAACATAATTATTGTAACAAAATGTTACAATGGTGTCAAGAGGTGATTTTTTTGAAAGGACTAAAACAAATCAGAAAAGAACGAAATCTGACACAGTTAAAGGTAGCTATGGATTTGAACATTTCCCGTGAAGCTCTTTCACACTATGAAAATAATAAAAGAGAACCCAGCATTGAACTGATTGTTAAGATGTCAGAATATTTTAATGTTTCTATTGATTTTCTCATAAACGGAAAAGAATTCGGGAATTTATAAAGTAAAAGGACTTACGAGGTAACCTATGAAACTTTATTTTGCCCCATTAGAGGGGATAACTTCATATACATACAGAAATGCTCACAGTGACCTTTTCGGTTACTGTGACAATTATTTTGCGCCCTTTATAAACCCCAGTGACCAGGAAAAGGTGAGTAAAAAGGGCATGAGGGATATTCTGCCCGAAAATAATATTATAAAGCCAAAGGTTCAGGTTTTGACAAACAAGCATGAGTCCTTTCTTAAGTTTTCGGAAAATATTAAATCCTTGGGCTACGATGAGGTTAATATAAATTTAGGCTGTCCCGTCCAGATGGTGACGAAAAAGGGAAGAGGCTCGGGCTTTTTAAGGGATTTATCCGCCATGGACGAATTTTTCCATGAGATATTTAAGGAAGACAGCATGAAAATTTCCGTAAAAACGAGAATAGGATTTTATTCTTCCGAAGAATTTCCAGAAATTCTTGAAATTTATAAAAAGTATCCATTCTCTGAGCTTATTATCCACCCCAGAATAAGAGAGCAGTTTTATAAGGGAAAACCTGACATGGAAGTTTTCTCCTTGGCATATAATGAATATGAAGGTCCTCTTTGCTATAACGGGGATATATGGGACATGGCAGATTATTTTAATATAAAGGAAAAATTCCCTCGTCTCAATTCTGTTATGATGGGAAGGAGTGCCATAAAAAATCCTGCCATTTTCCGTGAAATAAAAGGAGGAGAAAGCCTTAAAACAGAAGAACTTATAAAATTTACAAACCGTTTATGTAATGACTATTTAAATCTATTAAATTCTGAAACCTTTACCCTTTATAAGCTTAAGGAAAACTGGGTTTATATGCTCCTGAATTACCCAAATGAACAAAAGCTTATAAAGGAAATAAAAAAGGCGCAAAGCTTAAAAAAGTTTTTGGGACTGCTTGAAAATTTGCCGGAGGTAGAATATGAAGACAATTGTAATTTATAAAAGTAAATACGGAAGTACCGAAAAATATGCAAGGTGGATTAAGGAAGAGCTTCTTTGCGACATAAAAGAAGCAAAAGAGGTTAAGGCAGAAGAGCTTTATGACTATGACACCATTATTTACGGGGGCGGACTTTATGCAGAGGTAATAAACGGAGCGAGTTTAATTACCAGAAGATTTAATGAGCTTAAGGACAAAAATCTGATTTTTTATACAACGGGCGTAACACCCATAGAATATAGGGAATATTATGATGATTTAGTTATCAAAAAGAACTTTAAGGAAGATATGAAAGAAAAAATAAAGGTATTTAACTTCCTTGGGAAAATGGTAACCGAGGAGCTTTCTCCTGTTCACAGAATGGCAATAAAAAACTTAAAGAAAATAATGAGTGCCAAGAAAAATCCCTCCAAAATGGAAAAACTTTTAATTGACCTTTGCGATGTTGATGCTGACCTTACGGATAAAAAAGCAATCGCACCGCTTATAGATTATGTGAAAAGTATATAAAAAGAAAGGATGATGAATTCATCATCCTTTCTTTTTATATACCGCAAAACCGCCGGGGGAAAGTAGGGTGTTCTTTTCATTTTCCGAAAAAATAATTTCTCCCTCTATTAAAAACGAGTCATTTCTGCAAAGGGTAAAAAATAAAGTTTCATCACCGAATGATCTTGAAAAATGAATGATTTCTTCCTTTTCGTTAAAAAAATCTATATTTCCCTTTTTTACGGAAATAAAGTTGTTTTTAACAAAGGCAAGATTTTCATAAAAAGATAAAAGTTCTTTGTCTTCCTTGCCCCAGGGGAAAAAACGGCGGTTAAACGGGTCTTCAAAGCCCTCTTGTCCTGCCTCATCCCCGTAGTAAATTGAGGGGCAGCCGGGTAGAGTAAACTGTAAAAATGCCGCCATTTTTTCTTTCTTTACCGCATTTTTATATTCTTCTTCCGAAAGGGTAAATTTTGCCCTTTCCTCTTTTGAAGAGGGAATTTTAATATCTGCTAAATTCGTTATAATTCTTTCTGTGTCATGAGTAGATAAACTATTTAAAAGACAGTGAAGAATTTCTTCAGGATAATTTTCACATATTGACATGACGGAAGATTCAAAGTCAAATGAAGAAATTTCGCCTTTAACAAAAGATAAAATAAAATTCCTGAAGGGATAATTCATAACGGAATCAAGCTCTTCTCCCAAAAGATATTCTCTTCTTTTTCCGTAGCTTATTTTATTTGAAGCATCTTCCCATACTTCTCCCATTAAAAGTGCATCTTTTCGTGTTTCTTTTAAGGTAAGTCTTAAAAATTTGATGAATTCATCGGGAAGTTCATCTGCCACATCAAGCCTTATTCCCGATGCACCCATTAAAAGCCAGTGGGAAATAACATTTTTTATAAACTCGGAAAAAGAAGGGTCAGCTTCATTAACTTCGGGGAGAGTATCGATGCCCCACCAGGAGGAATATGTGTTGTTTTCCTTAAAGGTGTACCATTTTCTGTAAGGCGAAGTTAAGTTGTGAAAGGCACCGTTTTCATAGCGTTTCAGTTTATCAAAATACAGACTGTCAGAACCTGTATGAGAGAAAACACCATCTAAAATGATTTTTATATTTAATTTTTCAGCTTCTTTGCAAAGTGAGGAAAAATCCTTTTCGTCACCCAGCAAGGGGTCGATTTTCATATAGTCAGAGGTATCGTAGCGATGGTTTGAATATGCCATGAAAATCGGATTTAAATAAATAGCGGAAATTCCCAGCTCTTTAAGATAGGGAAGCTTTTTTTCTATACCAGAAAGATTTCCGCCGAAAAAGTCTGAATTTTTGATTTCGCCATTTTCATCAGGCAAAAAGTCGGGGATTTCATCTGCCGATTCGTGAATTTTATAAGGGGCAAGCTTATCTTTGGCATCTAATACCTTTTCTTTATAAAATCTGTCGGGAAAAATCTGATAAAAGACAACGCCTTTGAAAAAATCGGGAGTATTAAAGTCTTTTAAGAAACAGGAAAGCTGCCATTTTTCACCCTTTCCTATATTGGTATCAGATGAGCCCTCTTTATAGAGGTAAAAGAAATCTTCTGCTTTTTCGATTTTGAAATAGTAAAAATAAAGACCCCTTCTGAAAAGTGAAAAATCCGTCCCGAAAAATTCGTAATTTTCATTTTCGCCCTCTTTTATAAGGGGATTTTCTAAATAAAATCCCCTTTCGTTTTCTATAATAAGGGCTGCCTTTTTTGTGTTCACGTCCTTTGGAATATGAAGTGATATATGACACATTTCATTTTCTCTTAAGCAACCGAAAGGATTTTTGTGGATAGATTTTTTGCTGTCAAATAAAATTCTCATGATAAATACCAGATTTTTTCGGCGTATTCCTTTACTGCTCTGTCAGATGAGAAAAATCCTGCATTGGCAATATTGGTAAGTGACATTTTTAAAAATAAATCCTTGTCCTTATAGGCTTCCGAAACCCTTTCCTGTGCCTTTCTGTAGGAGTCGAAATCGGCCAAAGTCATATAGGAATCAGGATAGCCAAAGCGGTTTTGGGTGAGTGAGGCATAGATATCTTCAAAGCTTTTGCCGAAAGTATTGGTTTTAAGCATATCAACAACGGAAGAAAGATAGGGAGTATGCCTTAAATAATAAAGCGGGTCGTAGCCCTTTTTGAATATATCTGAAACCTCTTTGGCATCAAGACCGAAAAGGAACATATTATCTTCTCCTACCAAATCTAAAATTTCCACATTGGCACCGTCTTTTGTACCTAAAGTAACGGCACCGGAAAGCATCAGCTTCATATTTCCCGTTCCTGAAGCCTCTTTGCCCGCCAGGGAAATCTGCTCTGAAATTTCTGCGGCAGGGATTATTGTTTCTGCCAGGGAAACCTTGTAGTCTTCTATGAATACCACTTTTATTTTATCCCTTACCTGGCTGTCTGAATTTATGGTGTCTGAAAGGGCAGCTATAAGACTTATAATCTGCTTTGCCAAAAAATATCCGCTTGAAGCTTTAGCTCCGAAAATGAATGTTCTTTTGGGAATATCCAGTGAAGGATTTTCCTTTATTTTTTTATATAGATACATAATGTGAAGAGCATTTAAAAGCTGTCTTTTATATTCGTGAAGTCTTTTTATCTGCACATCAAAAATTGAATCGGGGTCTAAAATGATACCGTTATTTTTTAATACAAGGTCTGAAAGTCTTAGCTTGTTTTTTCTCTTAATTTCTCTTAGAGAGGATAAAAATGAGGCGTCTTCCTTAAATTTAAGAAGCTCCTTAAGGTGTATGGGATCTTTTATGAATGAATCGCCAAGTGTATCTAAAAGGAGAGAAGTTAAAGCTGGATTTGCCTGAAGAAGCCATCTTCTAAAAGAAATTCCATTTGTAACATTTATAAATCTTTCGGGATTTTGAGAAAAGTAATCGTTGAATATGCTGTTTTTTAAAATTTCTGTGTGAAGGCTTGATACTCCGTTTATTTTATGACAGGTGGCAAGGCATAAATTTGCCATTTTAACCTGACCGTCGGACAGGGGAGACATATAGTTGATTTTGGCAGTGTCGTTCCCGTAGCACTCATTTAATGAAATTAAGAGCCTTCTGTTTATTTCCTTTACTATCTGATAAATTCTCGGAAGCAGACGTGAAAAAATTCTTTCAGGCCATTTTTCCAGTGCCTCACTCATTACGGTATGATTGGTATAAGATAAGGTTCTTCCTGTTATATCAAAGGCTTCCTCCCATGAAAAGCCGTGGTCGTCTATCAAAATTCTTAAAAGCTCGGGCACACATAAAGAGGGGTGGGTATCGTTTATATGAATTGCCGCCTTTTCCGGAAGAAGTCTTAAATCCCCGTAGACTTTTATGTGCTCCTTTATTATACTCTGAAGGGAAGCGGAAACCAAAAGATACTGCTGTTTCAGTCTTAGAATTTTACCCTCGTCATGGTCATCAGCAGGATATAATACCTTGCTTATAACTTCTGCTCTGGTGTTTTCTTCAAGAGCCTTTAAGTGCTCGCCTCTTACGAAATAGTTTAAGTCAATGGAGTTTTTGGAAGGGGATTTTGCGCTCCATAAAACCAAAGGATTTACAGCATCGGAATTATGTCCCGAAATAAAAAGGTCATAGGGAACTGCCATTACGGAAGTGTAGTTTTCATGGGTAACGAAAAATTTTCCGTTTTCAAAATGCTCAACGATATTGCCCTCGAATTTTACTTCAAAGGAATCTTCAAACCGGGGTCTTAAATTAACATCCCCCAGGGAAAGCCAGTCATCCGGAAATTCCATCTGCCAGCCATCAACAATTTTCTGGCGGAATATACCGAATTCATAGCGTATTGAAAAGCCCTTGGCAGGATAATTAAGTGTAGTTAAAGAATCCATATAGCAGGAGGCAAGACGGCCAAGACCGCCGTTTCCCAAGCCTGCATCAGGCTCCATGTCAAAAAGAGAGGAAAGGTCAAAGCCAAGATCCTTTAATATTTCTTCTGAAATATCCGTAAGTCCCAAATTAAAAAGGTTGTTTTTAAGGGATTTGCCCACCAGAAATTCCATGGACATATAGAAAACCTGTTTTCTTTCTTTCGAGAAAAAATCGTCCTTAAAATCCTTTCTTTTTTTGGCTAAAATATCCCTTATTACGGCACATAAGGTTTTATACATCTGTATCTTTGAAAGCTCGGAAAGGGAAACTCCGAAGCTTTTTAAGGCCTCCTGGGATAAAAGTTTTTTTAATTCTTCTTTACTTAAATTCATTTTTAACCATCCTTTTATAAAAGCGAATTATATAATTTTTCGTATTCTGATGCCGGATTTTTCCATGAAAAATCAGAAGCCATCAGTTTTTTTAAGTGGGGGAGATATTTATCTTTATCATAGAAAAAATCTCTTGCTCTTTTAATGGCATCAAGCATATCATGGGCATTAAAAGTCTTAAAGGTAAAGCCCTGACCTCCTTTTTCATAAAGTGGCTTTACCGTGTCATAAAGTCCGCCTGTTTCCCTTACAATGGGAATGGCACCGTATCTCATGGCAATCATCTGAGAAAGCCCGCAGGGCTCAGATTTAGAGGGCATCAAATAAAGGTCGCTGCCCCCGTATATGCGCCTTGAAAGGGCATCATCAAAGGTTAAGTTTACAGAAAAACGCCCACCGTAATCTTTTGCCTTTGAAAGAAAAAAGTCCTCGTATTTTTTATCTCCCGTTCCTAAGATTATAAATTCAATACCAAGATCCATTATTTCGTCAAACACTCTTAATAAAAGGTCAAGTCCCTTGTGTGGGACAAGTCTTGTAACCATGGATAAAATGGGTATATCCGAATTTATTTCGAGATTTAATTCCTTCTGAAGACTTTCTTTGCATAAAGATTTGCCATCGGGATTTTTATAAGAAAAGGTTTTAATAAGTGACTTGTCTTTTGAAGGGGAGAATGCCTCCTGATTTATGCCATTGGTAATTCCCCTTAGTTTATAGCCGTTTTCCGACAAAACAGAATCAAGTCCATGAGAAAAGTAAGGGAATTTTATTTCATGGGCGTAGGTTTCAGATACCGTGGTAACGGCATCTGATAAGATAACAGCTCCCTTTAGAAAATTGAGACAGTCCCCGAAGGTTAATATATCTTTGTAGTTATAAGGAAGACCCAGGCAGGAGTCCATAAATTCAAAGGGCATTTTCCCCTGATATTCAATATTATGAATTGTAAAAACGGTTTTGATGCGGGAATAAGCTTGGATTTTTTCAAAAAAGGCTCTGTAAAAAAATGAAACGGGAGCCGTTTGCCAGTCATTTAAATGAATTATATCGGGAAAATAATCTATCTCTGATAAAAACTCTAAAACAGCTTTTGAAAAAAAGGCGAATCTCTCCCCGTCATCAAAGTGTCCGTAATATGAGCCGTCACGGTTAAAGTAATATTCGTTGTCAATAAAAAAATAGGTCACATTGTTCTTTCTGAGCTTAAATATTCCTGCATAAACATTTCGCCAGGAAAGATAAAAATAGAAGCTTTTTATAAATTCGGGATTAAACGAAGGGTCGGATTTAAGTGATTTATAAAAAGGTATAACAACGGAAATTTCGTTTTCCTTATTTTTGGCAAGAGCCTTAGGAAGTGCCTCTAAAACATCTCCGAGGCCTCCTGATTTCGAAAAGGGTGCACATTCAGATGCTGCAAATAAAATTTTCATATTCTTTCACCTTTTTCCAGTATTAAAGGAGCGTTTTTTGCCCCTTCAAGTCGGGTACCTTTACTTATGGTTACATCTTTATCCACAATGGTATTTTCGATAAAGCAGTCTTCTTCTATGATACTTCCTTGCATTATTATAGAATTTTTTATAAAGGCACCTTTTTTAATTTTTACATCACGGAAGATTACGGAATTTTCCAGATGCCCTGATATTTTGGAGCCGTCTGCAACAATGCAGTCCGATACGGATGAACCTTTTTCGTAAAAAGTAGGAACTTCGTCTCTGACTTTTGTATAGATAGGTCTTTCCTGAGAAAATATATCATCCCTTAAAGATTCATCTGAAATTAAATCAAAGTTATTTTTGAAATAATCTTTTATGCTGTGATTTCTTAAAACTCTGCCCTTGAATTCATATACATTTATGGATAGTTTTCCGGAGTTAAACATGGGCAGGAAAAAATCTCTTTCCAGATGATGAAGCCCCTTTGAAGCCGAATCGTATATGGCTTTGCAAAGCTTTTCTTTATCCATTATATAAATGTCCATAGAGGCTAAAGCGTTTTCTTGGCTTTTCGGATAGTCAAGATAAAGATGTTTAACCTTCTTATTTTCTGTTTCTATTAAAAGGGGATAGTGGAAAGATTCGTTAACGGGAACATTATTTGCGATTATGGTCAAATCCTTTCCTGACTTTTTGTGAGAGGCTAAAGCTTTTTCAAAATCTATGTTGCAGACCACTGTACTGTCTGCTAAAAGTACGTAATCCCTGCCTGCTTTCTCTAAGTAGGGAAGAGCTGAAAAAAGTGCTTCAATTTTGCCATGATAAACTTTCATGCGTCCCATGGAAAAGGGCGGAATTAAATAAATTCCGCCGTTTTTTCTATTTAAATCCCAGGAGGAAAAGGATCCTAAATGGTCCATCAGCGAATTGTAATTGTATTTTGTTATTATTCCTATATTGTTAACGGAGGAATTTGACATATTGGAAAGTATAAAATCTATAAGTCGGTATCTTCCTCCGAAAGGAATGGAGGCAACAGTACGGTTTTTGGTTAAAAGGCCGAAGTTTTCGTCAAAAAGATTTGAAAATATTATGCCTGCCATATTCATAAAAAACACTCCTTTATATAATTTCTTTTGGTCGGATGACGGAATTTTGTTTTATAGTATTTCCTTTGCCGATAACGGAAATGCCCCAATCTTCTTTGGAATAAAACTCACTGCGGTCACCTACACGGACATTTTTTTCGAGGAATACATTTTCTCCTAAAATGGCAGAAGTAACTTTTGATGACTGCCCTATATAAGTGTTTGGCATAATTACACTGTCTTCAACCAATGCCCCTTCTTCCACACAGCAGCCTGTTGATACTATGGAGTTTTTTACACAGCCTTTTATACTGCAGCCTTCTGCTATATAAGAATTTTCGATTTCGGCAAAAGAACCTATATAGCTTGAGGGCTTGGCATAGTTTCTTGCATATATCCTGAATTTTGAATCCTTTAAGTTAAGTCCGCTTTTATCATCAAGTAAATCCATGTTAGCTTGGTGAAGACTTTCCAATGTGCCTACATCTTTCCAGTAGCCTTTGAAATCATAAGAGAAAAGTCTTTTTTTATCTTTAAGGAGCTTTGGAATTATATCCTTGCCGAAATCGTGGGAAGAGGTTTCATCTTCATCATCTTCCGTAAGATAATTGGATAAAAGCTTTCGGTTAAAAATATAAATGCCCATAGAGGCTTTGTTGCTTTTTGGTTTTTTCGGTTTTTCTGAGAATTCATAGATTGAGCCGTCGGGATTTGAACTTAATATACCAAACCTTGAAGCTTCTTCCATGGGGACCTCTAAAACGGCAATGGTACACTCGGCATTTTTTTCCTTATGAAAGTTAAGCATTAAAGAATAATCCATTTTATATATGTGGTCACCAGATAAAATAAGAACATAGTCAGGGTTATATCTGTTTATGAAGGTTAAGTTCTGAAAAACCGCATTGGCGGTTCCTTTATACCATTCTGACTTTTTGCTTTTTGAATAGGGAGGGAGAATGTGGGCTCCACCTACATTACGGTTTAAGCCCCAGGGACTTCCTGTGCCGATATATTCATTGAGCTCTAAAGGTTGATACTGGGTTAATATACCCACGGTATCAATACCTGAATTTACGCAGTTAGATAAGGGAAAGTCTATTATTCTGTACTTTCCGCCGAAAGGAACTGCAGGCTTTGCAGTTTCCTCCGTAAGGACTTTAAGTCTGCTGCCCTGTCCTCCAGCTAAAAGAATGGCAACACACTCTTTGGTTTTTAAATACATAAAAAGCCTCCTTTAATTCTTTATTACTTTATAAAAGGTCACGGAAAGACCGGGAAGTGTGATTTTGGCAGAGAGGGGGAACGCGCCAAAGGATTTTTCCTTGACTGTAACGGTGGAAAGCTTTACTCCCGAGCCTCCGTATTTTTTATAATCCGATGAAAAAATTGGGGTCAGATATGAGCCTTCATGAAACCCCAGAGTATAATTTTTTCTTGTTACGGGACAGAAATTACATACGCATAAAATGGACTCCCCGTCCTTTGATGTTCTTAAAAAAGCAATTATATTAAGGTCTTTGTCATCTAAGCTTATCCACTTAAAGCCATCCCAGTCAAAATCATTTTCATAAAGAGCTTTTTCTTCTTTATATAATTTATTAAGGTCTTTAATAAAGCGGTGAAACTTTTTGTGCATGGGATAAGATAGTAAAAACCAGTCCAGCTCTTTTTTGAAATCCCACTCGGAAAACTGGGCAAATTCATTTCCCATAAAGCTCAGCTTTTTACCTGGATGACCAATCATATAACAGTAAAGAGCTCTTAAGTTGCTGAATTTATCTTCGTAACTTCCCGGCATTTTACCTATAAGTGAGCTTTTTCCGTATACCACCTCATCATGTGAAAAGGGGAGAACGAAATTTTCAAAAAAAGCGTAGGTTAAAGAAAAGGTTAAAGCATTGTGATTTCCTCCTCTGAATAAGGGGTCTGACTTAAAATAATTTAGGGTATCGTGCATCCAGCCCATATTCCACTTTAAGTTAAAACCCAGTCCGCCCAGGTAGGTAGGATGAGAAACCATGGGGAAAGCGGTGGATTCCTCGGCAATCATAAGGATATCGGGATTAAAGGCGAAGGCACTTTTATTAAGTTCTTTTAAAAATTCAATGGCTTCTAAATTTTCTTTGCCTCCGTATTTATTGGGACGAAAGGACTCTTTTCCATAGTCTAAATACAACATAGAAGAAACCGCATCAAACCTTATGCCGTCAACATGAAACTTGTCCAGAAAGAAAATAACAGCGGAAATTAAAAAAGAGCGCACTTCACCCTTGCCAAAATCGAAAATTCTTGTGTCCCATTCTTTATGCTCGTTTTTTAAGGGGTCAGAATATTCATAGCAGGCAGTTCCGTCAAATTCATAAAGACCGCACTCATCTTTTGGGAAATGGGAGCCTACAAAATCTATGATAACCCCGATGCCCTCGGAATGGCATTTATTTATGAGATAGCAGAAATCCTCCGGAGTTCCGTATCTTGAGGTGGGGGCAAAATATCCCGTTACCTGATAACCCCATGAAGGGTCAAAAGGATATTCGGTGACAGGCATAAGCTCTATATGGGTGTAATTTAATTTTTTTGCATATTCTGTTATTTCATCTGCAAAAAGTCGGTATGAAAAAAAGTTTCCGTCGGAAAACTTTTTAAAAGAGCCTATATGAACCTCCAATATGTTAATTGGGGATGAAAGGGAATTCTTTTTTTTGGCGTTTTTAATATAATCCTTGTCCGTCCATAAAAAATCGGGAAAGTCATATACCTTGGAAGCGTTTTCGGGGCGTGTGGAAAAATGCAGTGCATAAGGGTCGCTTTTAAGGGAAAAAGAGCCGTCCTCTTTTTCTATCATGTACTTGTAACAGTCGAAGTTTTTGGAATTTTCTACTGTTCCTTCGAAAATTCCGAAGCCTATTTTTTTCATGGGAGAGGTTTTTTTATCCCAGGAATTAAAGTCTCCTAAAATTCTCACGGATTTTGCAGAGGGTGCCCACACTCTGAAAATGTGACCTTTGCTTTTTAGTTTATGGCAGCCTAAAAAATCCCCTGCGAAATGAGCTTTTCCTTGGCTGAACAATGAAAAGAAAGTTTCTTTGTCTATGATTTTTGAATTACTCAAAAAACCACCTCTTTTGCTTTTTTATATAATATATTTTATGATAAAATAAAGAAGTTTATGATTTATCTTTGCCTTGACACTAAATATTTTTTTTGATAGAATTAAGCTATGTTTATAAAAAGGGGAATATATTTTGAATAAGACAGTTTTGGTTTTGGTATTGATTCTGATTTTTTCTTGCTTGCTGCTTTCGGTTTTTGACGGAGTGGAAAAGAGAGATTTATTCTTGATGGATACGGTTATTTCTATTGAAGTAAAAGGGGCGGGAAGAAAGAATGCTCTTGAGCTTATTGAAAAAGAGCTTGAGAGATTGGAAGATAAATTTTCCGTTAACAAAAACGGAGTCTTAAGTCTTTACAACAAAGGAAAAGCGGCGGATGAAGAGCTTTCTTTAATAATAAAAGAGTGTGACAAGTTGAAAGTGGCTACAAACGGAGCTTTTGATATCGGGATTTATCCCGTTACAAAGCTTTGGGGATTTACCGGGGAAACTTTCCGTGTTCCCGGGGAAGAGGAAATAAAAAACGCCCTTTTAAAAAAGGGCGAAGAAATTGATTTGGGAGCATACCTTAAGGGTTACGGAGCAGACAGAATAAAAGAAATTCTGGAAGATAAAAAAATCCCCGAAGCGGTAGTAAGCCTTGGGGGAACGGTTTTGTTTAATGGTGGAGACGAAAAAAATGTAGCTGTAAAATCCCCTGATAACGAGGGCTTTTCAGCGTATATAAAAGCGAAAAACTGTGTCATTTCCACATCCGGGGGCTATGAAAGAAATTTTACAGAAAAAGGTAAGATATATTCTCATATAATGAATCCTAAAACAGGCCATCCTGCAGAATCGGGACTTAAGAGCGTGACAGTTATATCTGATAAAGGAACCATCTCGGATGCCTTTTCCACAGCCCTTTATGTAATGGGGGAAGATGAGGCTAAAAAGCTCTATAAAAAAGAGGAATTTGAGTTTTTGATTATAACTGATGACGACCGCCTTTTAATATCAGAGGGATTAGAAGGAAAGGTTTTTGATATTGATGAAAAATATAAGGTTGAAATCATAAAAAAAGCGGAGGATTAAGATCGTTTACACGGGGAAAATGCATTTTAGCTTAAGGCGATGTAAAAAGACAGCCATACGAAAGTATGGCTGTCTTTTTTGTATTTAGTTTTACTTTTCGGGTTAATATTTTGGATAAAAAGCAAAAAACGCTTGACATATTTAACTTTATATGTTATAATATAACCTGCAATGTTACTCGAGTAAAAATAATTGCAATAAAAAAGAAAAGGTGGTATAATGAACAAAAATAACGAATTTGAATTTGAAGAACTAAAAGACAAGGGCAGTACATTATCCGTACATACAGGAGACCCAATCGCCATAAAGGAAATGCAAAAAAGCTTAAATGAATGGGGTTATACTGATGCCTTGGGAAGAAAGCTTTCCGAAGATGGGATTTTTGGTATAAACACATTTAACTCGGTTATAAAGTATCAGGAGGATAACGGTCTTTATCCCGACGGAGTTGTAGGGGATAAAACCTGGAAATCCATGGCAGGCAGAAAGAAAAAGGATGACAATTTTTGGTTTGAGGAAGAAAAAACTAAAAGAAATAAAACCTAT
>JBGVKY010000022.1:0-100826 GCA_045123995.1 Clostridia bacterium | reverse complement strand
TTCCTTACCCATGGGGTGAACTGCCTTATAGTGCTTGCCGTCAGTTGAAACCTCGATGTCATAGTCTCCGTAGAAGCCTCGGAAGAACATTCTTCCGTCTTTATCTGTCTTCTTTTCCTCATCGGTCTGCCATTCCTTATTTATAAGTCTGTCTATGGCGTTGTAAGAAGGCTTTCTCGAAAGGTCATCTCGAAGGAGACCGCCTCTTAAATCGTTGCTCCATTTAGCGGGGCTTGTTCCGTCAGCAAAGTTCCACCATACGATACCTTCCATCATTTCTGTGGAGAACCAGAGCTTATAGAGTCTTTCAACCAAAGCTCCCTGAATTTCTTCTGATTCTGGGTCATAAGAATATGCAGGAATGGTAACCTCGGAAATCTGCATAGGAAGACGGAAGTCAGAATATACCTTGAACATTTCCATAAGTCTTAAGGGATTAAATGCACAGAGCATATCGTTATATCTGTCATCTTCCTCGTATAGGTGGCACTGAATACCGATACCCTCGATGGGAACTCCTCGTTCAAGCTGCTGCTTTAAGTCTAAGTATCTCCAGCTCTTGTTTCCGAAGAAGCCCTTGAATCCGAAAGTGGGCCAGTTGGGCTCGTTCCAGAAAAGCTTGGAATAGGGGAAGTATTTCTTCGCCAGGTCAAATGCCCACTTTACGTGGTTGTCCTCATCACAGATGGGCATATCTCTGGGCCAACCTGGAGAAAAGCTGTCCGGATAGCAGTTTTTATAAAGATAGCAAAGCTCATTTACAACGTCAAGGTCTAAAAAGTCCTCTGCATATCTTTCAGAAAGTGCTTTTGTATAGCGCTCCAACGCCATTTTCATGTCTCTTTTCTTTCTGGATACCCAGTAGGGAGTATCTGTATGGAATATGAGACAGTGAGCCTTTATTGCTATATCATACTCCTTGCACCACTTTATTACATCGTCAATGGGAGGACGGCGGTACATATAAGAAGAATCGCTGGCAAAACGGTACTGCCCCTCTTCAGGCTCGTACTCTTGCCAGTAAATGGCTGCAGTGGTATAGTTAAAGACATTTGCATATTCTTCATATCTTTTTTTCTGCATTTCCGGGTCTTTATACATATTTGTCATGAAAGAATTCGCACCGAATTTGAACTCATGCTTTTTAAGTTTTGCACGTACGATGGCATTTTCTATAGGTCTTCCGGCTTCGTCTAAAACCCTTATGCAGAAAAGGCCTTTTCTGTACTTTTCAATGTCAAGAGCTATCATCTGATCCGTATAGGGAGATAATCTGTCAAACTCCTCAACAAATTCTCTTCTCTGTTTTTCTAATTGCAATAAAGCCATATTAGCACCTCTTTACTTCACAATAACCTTTGTTTCTCGTAAGCAAATGGGACGGTATTCAACCTTTTCGTGGTGATAGCCTGTCTCTTCCTTACCCATGGGGTGAACTGCCTTATAGTGCTTGCCGTCAGTTGAAACCTCGATGTCATAGTCTCCGTAGAAGCCTCGGAAGAACATTCTTCCGTCTTTATCGGTTTTCTTTTCTTCGCAGGTCTGCCACTCATGATTTATGAGCTTATCTATTTCACGGTAGGAGGGCTTTCTTGAAAGGTCTTTTCTTAAGAAGCCTCCCTTTAATCTGTTGCCCCATTCTTCCATGCTTGTTCCGTCTGCGAAGTTCCAAAGTACTATGGATTCCATCATTTCTGTGGAGAACCAGAGCTTGTATAGTCTCTTCAAAAGCTCAGCCTGGATTTCTTCCGACTCAGGATCTTCTGAGAAGGTGGGAAGTGTAACTTCTGAAATATGCATGGGAAGACGGAAGTCGGAATATACACGGAATACTTCCATAAGACGAAGAGGATTGAATGCACAGAGCATATCGTTGTGATTTGTCTCGTCTTCGTATAAGTGGCACTGAATACCGATGCCCTCAATGGGAACTCCCTTTTCTATGTTCTGCTTAAGGTCAAGATATCTCCAGCTCTTGTTTCCGAAGAATCCCTTGAATCCGAAGGTGGGCCAATTGGGTTCGTTCCAGAAAAGTCTGGAGTTGGGGAAATATCTTTTTGCCAGGTCAAATGCCCACTTTACATGATCCTCCTCGTCACAGATGGGCATATCTCTGGGCCAGGTGGGGCTTAAGCTGTCCGGATAACAGTTTTTATAAAGGTAGCAAAGCTCGTTTACAACGTCAAGGTCAACAAATTCATCTGCATATCTTTCAGAAAGGGCCTTGGTAAAGCGTTCGAGCTGCATTTTCATTTCCCTTTTCTTTCTGGATGCCCAGTGAGGAGTATCCGTGTGGAATACCAGGCAGTGACCCTTTACTGAAAGGTCATACTTTTTAGCAAACTCGATAACCTCGTCAATGGGAGGACGGCGATAAAGATAGGGAGAACCCTTGGTAAAACGGTACTGTCCTTGCTCCGGCTCGTATTCGTACCAGAAAATACCTGCAACGGTATAGTTAAAGATTCTTGCATACTCTTCTTCCCACTGTTTTTGCATATCCGGGTCCTTATACATGCCTACCATAAAGGAATTTGCACCGAACTTGAATTCGTGCTTTTTAAGCTTTGCACGTACGATGGCATTTTCTACGGGTCTTCCGGCATCGTCTACAACCTTTATACAGAAAAGTCCTTTTCTGTACTTTTCAATGTCTCTTTCGACCATTTCATCAACGTAGGGTGCGACTCTGTCGTATTCCTCGATGAATTCACGTCTTTGCTTTTCAAGCTGTAATAATCCCATAATAACACTCCTTTATTTTATAATCTGTTTTCAGTTTAGCACATTCTTTTACATAATGTAAATAAAAAAAACGAAGCATTACTATTAAAAAACAACACAAAAAAAATAACGCAAGTTAAAAACTTGCGTTATTTTATTTCTATTCGCTTAAATCAGATGGCACGAACTACCTTGCCAGAACGAAGGCAACGAGAGCATACAGATATTGTTTTGGGAGTTCCGTTAACAATTGCTCTTACCTTTTTTACATTAGCCTTCCAAGTTCTGTTGCTTCTTCTATGAGAATGGCTTACTCTGATTCCGAATGTTACGCCTTTTCCGCAAACATCACACTTTGCCATTAGAAACACCTCCATTTTTATCATTAGCTATACTATAATAGCAGATATTTTCTCTTTTTGCAAGAGTTTTTTAAAATTTTTAAAAATTTTAGCCACTTTATATAAATTTACTTACTAATATTATTAAATTCTCCCAAAATTAGCATAATAGAATTATAAATATTTACAAGGGGCATACTAAAGAGTATAATATTTATTGGAAGAAAATATCCAAAGAAAGGTTGATTTTATGAATTTTGCCCTCATGCATCCTGCCGACCAGCTGGTTTTAATCATGGAAAGAATTTATTCTTACGGCATGACCACAACCTCCGGGGGAAATTTATCCATTTTAGACGAAAACGGCGATATCTGGATTACTCCTGCCGGCATTGACAAAGGCTCCCTCACCCGTGACGACATGGTAAGGGTTACTCCCGAAGGCGAAGTAATCGGAAGACACAAGCCATCATCCGAATTTCCCTTCCACAGCATTGTCTATAAAATGCGTCCTGATATAAAAGCAGTGCTTCACGCTCATCCTCCGGCACTTTTAGGCTTTTCTATAGCAAGAAAAATTCCCAATACAAATATTATTCCCAACATTGATTCCATTTGCGGAAAGGTTGCCTACGCTCCTTATGAGCTTCCCGGAAGCCGGGAGCTTTCTGAAAATATTGCAGGAGTCTTTGAAAAAGGCTTTGACTCTGTAATGCTGGAAAACCATGGTATTGTTGTAGGAAAGGAAGACCTTTTTAAAGCCTTCGAAGCCTTTGAAACTCTGGATTTCTGTGCCAGAATTGAACTTCAGGCATTAAAAATAGGAAAGGTTAAAGCCTTAAGTGATAAAGAAATCGCTCTTTCAGAAGCAAAAAACAATCTGGAATTATCGGAATTTGTTCCAAAGATTGTAAAAAGCTCTGAAAAAGAAGCCAGAAGCTCTATGTGCCGTCTTATAGAAAGGGCATATCATCAGAGACTTTTCACTTCTACCCAGGGAACTTTCTCCGAGAGAACCGAAGACGGCGGATTTATTATAACTCCTTTCGGCAAAGACAGAAAATATTTAGAGAGCGAAGACTTGGTAAAAATAAAAGGAGATATGAAAGAACTTTCCAAAAATCCCAGCCGCAGCGCCCTCTTCCACAAAGCCGTTTACGATATGCATCCTGAAATAAATTCTATTATTCTGGCGCATCCCCCGAATTTAATGGCCTTTGCCATTTCCGATGCCGAAATGGATTCCCGCATAATTCCCGAAAGCTATATAATGCTCCGTGATGTCAAAAAGCTTCCTTTCGGCTCGACCTACTATGAGCCGGAAAAAACCGCAAAGGAAGTAGGCATTAAAAATCCCGTCACCTTAATTAAAAACGAGTGCTGCGTGGTTATGGGAACTTCACTTCTCAATGCCTTTGACCGCCTGGAAGTGGCAGAATACAGTGCTAAGGCGATTATAAACGCTTCTTCTCTGGGAAATCTGGTTAAAATTGACGACTCGGAAATTGAAAGAATTATAAAAGCCTTTAAGCTTAAAAAATAAAAAGAGTGGCTAAGCCACTCTTTTTATTTTAATACTACTTCTCTTTCACGGAGATTATATGCTCTTCTTTTTACAACGTCATGCTGATAGCCTGTGTTTTCTTTTCTGAACTTATAAACACCTTCTGTGTGCTTGCCGTCGGAATTTACAACCACGTCATAGTCACCATAAAAGCCGTGGAAAATTGCTCTTCCGTCAGCTGCGGTCTTTAATGTTATATCCGTCTTCCATTCGCCGTTGATAAGGTTATCCAGTGCCTTATATGCAGGCTTTTCAGAAAGGTCGCTTCTTATAAGACCGCCTGTTGCCTGCTGACCGCCTGTTCTTGCTCCGCCGTCAGCCAAGTTCCACCAAACAACTGCATCTATGTTCTTTACGGAGAACCACATCTTATACATTCTCTTAACAAGCTCTGCCTGAATCTCTTCGTCCTCAGGAGAATCGGAATTAGCAGGAATATCAACTTCCGAAATATGAATGGGAAGATTAAATTCAGAATAGGTGTTGAATATTTCAAAGTTACGGTATACGTTATAAAGGCTTATGATGTCATCAGGATGCTCAACTGCTCCATCAAGCACGTGGAACTGCATGCCGATACCTTCGATGGGAACGCCTTCTCCAATCCACTTTTTAAGCATGAGATAATATCTGCTCTTATCTCCTAAGAAGTTTTTGAAGCCAAAGGTTTCAAAGCAGCCTTCGTTCCACATGAGACGGGAGTGGGGGAAATACTTCTTTGCTACATCAAAGCACCATCTTACATGGTCGGGATCATCGCAGAGAGGATAGTTTCTTATCCAGCCACCGGGTCCGCAAATTTCCTTATAGGCATTTTTATAAACGTAGAACATTTCGTTTATAACGTCAAGGTCGCAGAAATCTCTGCCGTAAGCATCTCCGATTTCCTTTGAGCGGTCTTCTACCTGCATTTTAAGTTCTCTTATATCGTCGCTCATCCAGTCGGGATTGAAGCAGTTATACATAAGGCAGTGACCCTTTGTTCTTAAATTGTTTCTTTCAGCAAATTTCTTTACGGAATCAAGAGAGGGCCTTCTCCAGATTTTTTCAGAGTCTTCTGAAAAGCGAAGCTTTCCGGGCTCGGGCTCTAAAGAATTCCAGTAAAGAGGGGATACCGTATAGTTTAATATCTTTGCATATTTTTCTTCCCAGAGCTTGTTTTCCTCCTCGGTATCATACATTCCCAGCATGAAAGAGTTTGCTCCGAATTTGAATTCGTGATTTGAAAGGGTAACCTTTACTTCAGCGTTTTCCACAGGCTGGTTATTCTCGTCTAAAACTCTTACAACGAAAATGCCCTTTCTGTTTTCTTCTATTCCTCTTTCAATCATTCCGTCTGTAAAGGGAGAAAGCTTATCAAATTCCTCCACATACGTCCATCTGTCAATTGACATAAAAAATCTCTCCTTTTTTAGTTAAGATACTTCCTATTTTCGATATAATTATATCTGCAAAAACAATTTTGTCAACCCGATTTTCGCCATGCACTTCCTAAAAACGCCATCAAATCAGCAAAAAAAGCGGGTTTTTCCGCTTTTTTCTAATTTTGGTATTAAAAAACAACACAAAAACATGACCCCGAAAACTGTTCGGGGTCATGTTTTTCGTCACTTTAAGTAAACCTTGCATTCACGGAGGTTATAGTCACGGTATGCAACAATTTCATGATGATAGCCTGTTTCTTCCTTGCAGAAAGGACGTACAGCCTTATAGTGCTTACCGTCTGTTGAAACTTCAACGTCGTAATCGCCGTAGAAGCCACGGAAGATAACTCTTCCGTCTTTCTGGGTCTTCATTTCAATATCTGTATGCCATTCGTGATTGATAAGCTGGTCAAGAGCCTCGTAAGAGGGCTTTCTCTTTAAGTCTTTTGTTAAAAGACCGCCCAGGAGATTGTTGCCCCAGTTAAATGCGAAGCCACCGTCTGTAATATTCCACCAAACGATAGAATCCATATTCTTTCTTGAGAACCAGAGCTTATAGAGTCTCTTTGTAAGCTCTGCCTGAATCTGGGGATTGTCACCCTCGTAAGAATAGGTGGGAAGTGTAATTTCAGAAATACTTGTGGGAAGATTGAATTCTTCATATACCTTAAATATTTCCATCATACGATAAGCATTGTAGATACTCTTAAGGTCATGGGGATGATGCTGACCAAAATCCCACAAATGACACTGAATTCCCATTCCCTCAATAGGAATACCCTGATTTAAATAGTGGCGTAATTCCATAAATCTTCTGCTTCTGTCGCCCAAGAATTCCTTGAAGCCAAAGGTTTCAACGTTAGCCTCGTTCCAGTAAAGCTTGGAATAGGGGAAATATTTTTTAGCCAGCTCGAAGCACCACTTAATGTGGTCAGGCTCGTCGCAGATGGGCATTTTTCTGGGCCAAGCCGGAGCTACGCTGTCCTCATAGCAGTTTTTATAAATCCAGTAAAGCTCGTTTACAACATCTAAATCCACGAAATCATAGGGATATCTCTCGGCTAAAGCCGCAACATATCTTTCAAGAGCCAATTTAAGCTCTGCTTTTTTCATGGGCGCCCAATCGGGAACGTCGGTATTAAAAACAAGGCAATGTCCCTTTATACGGAGGTTATACTTCTTTGCAAATTCGATAACCTCATCAACGGGGGGACGGCGATACATAAAGGGAGAACCCTTCTTAAAGCGGTATTTACCCTCTTCGGGCTCGTTCTGGCTCCAGTAAACGCCTGCAACCGTGTAGTTGAAGATGTTTGCATACTCTTCTTCCCACTGCTTTTGCATATCCGGGTCTTCATACATGCCCAGCATAAATGAGTTGGCTCCGAATTTGAACTCATGATTTTTAAGCTTTGCACGGACAATGGCATTTTCCACGGGTTTTCCGTCTTCATCCATTACTTTGATACAGAAAAGACCCTTTCTGTATTCCTCAATGCCTCTGTCCATCATTTCGTCGGTATAAGGGGATAATTTATCGAATTCTTCTACATATTCCCACTTCTGGTTAAGACCCTCGGTGGAAAAACCTGTATCATATTCTGTTAATTCTCTCCATACAAAATCAGCCATTTTTATGCCTCCTTATTTCAAATAAACCTTGCATTCACGGAGGTTATAGTCACGGTATGCAACGATTTCATGATGATAGCCTGTTTCTTCCTTGCAGAAGGGACGGACCTGCTTATAATGCTTACCGTCTGTAGATACCTCTACGTCATAATCACCGTAGAAGCCACGGAATATAATTCTTCCGTCTTTGGCTGTCTTCATTTCAACATCTGTATGCCATTCGTGATTGATAAGCTGGTCGAGAGCTTCGTAAGAGGGCTTTCTCTTTAAATCCTTGGTAAGGATACCGCCAAGAAGCTTCTGACCCCAGTCGAAAGCGAAACCGCCGTCTGTAATATTCCACCAAACGATAGAATCCATATTTTTGGTGGAGAACCAGAGCTTGTAAAGTCTCTTAACAAGTTCTGCCTGAATCTGGGGACTATCTCCCTCATAGGTGTAGGTGGGAAGTGTAATTTCGGAAATACTTGTGGGAAGATTGAACTCTTCGTATACCTTGAATATTTCCATCATTCTGTATGCATTGTAAATACACTTTAAGTCATGCTCATGGAATTTACCGAAATCCCACAAATGACACTGAATTCCCATACCTTCAATGGGTACTCCCTGATTTAAGTAGTGACGTAATTCCATAAATCTTCTGCTTCTGTCACCTAAGAATTCCTTGAAGCCGAAGGTTTCAAAGTTTGCTTCGTTCCAGTAAAGCTTGGAATTGGGGAAGTACTTCTTAGCCAAATCAAAGCACCATTTGATGTGGTCAGGCTCTGCACACATAGGCATTTTTCTGGGCCATGTGGGAGCTGCACTGTCTTCATAGCAGTTTTTATAGAGCCAGTAAAGCTCGTTTACAACATCTAAATCAACAAAATCGTTTTTATACCTTTCAGAAAGAGCTGCTGTGTATCTTTCAAGGGCTATTTTCATATCCCTTACTTTCATGGGTGCCCACTTGGGAGCATCGGTATTAAATACAAGACAGTGACCCTTTATACGAAGGTTATACTTCTTTGCAAATTCAATAACGTCGTCAATAGGAGGACGGCGATACTTAAAGGGAGAACCCTTCTCGAAGCGGTATTTTCCCTCTTCAGGCTCGTTTTCACTCCAGTAAATGCCACAAACTGTGTAGTTAAAGAGGTTTGCATACTCTTCTTCCCACTGCTTTTGCATATCCGGGTCTTCATACATGCCAAGCATGAAAGAGTTTGCACCGAATTTGAACTCGTGGTTTTTAAGCTTTGCACGAACTATGGCATTTTCAACGGGCTTTCCGTCTTCATCCATTACCTTTATACAGAAAAGTCCTTTTCTGTGTTCTTCTATTCCTCTGTCCATCATCTGGTCGGTATAGGGGGATAATTTATCAAATTCTTTGACATATTCCCAGCTCTGCGCGGTTACTTCTGCCATAAATATCACTCCTTTTTTTAAGGCTTTTTGCCTTTTTCAAGTTCAGTATAACTTGTGAAAAAGCGATGTCAACCCTATTTTCGCCAAAGTCTTCCTAAAAACGCCGATTTTTAATCAGCATTTCCTTACGTTGTTCCTAAAATCAACAAAAAGGGATGTAAAACACTTTTTACATCCCTTTTTACTTTATTACATAGTTCCGAACAATCTGTCTCCTGCATCTCCGAGACCGGGAACAATATAGCAGTGGTCATTGAGTTTTTCGTCCAATGCTCCAATATATATATCCACATCGGGATGTGCTTCAGACAAAACCTTTACTCCCTCGGGAGCTGCGATAAGGCACATAAACTTGATTTTCTTTGCACCTTTCTGCTTGATAAAATCAATCGCTGCTGCTGCACTTCCGCCTGTTGCGAGCATGGGATCTACAACAATTACTGTTCTCTGCTCAATTTCTGTGGGGAGCTTGCAGTAATATTCTACAGGCAGATGTGTTTCAGGGTCTCTGTAAAGTCCGATATGACCTACCTTTGCAGAGGGGATAAGGCTTAAAATAGCGTCAACCATACCAAGTCCTGCTCTTAAAATCGGAACAACGGCAACCTGCTTTGTTACTTCCTTTCCCTTTGCTATTGCCAGGGGAGTTTCAACCTCACGGTCGTTCAAGGGTAAATCTCTTGTTGCCTCATAACCCATTAAAAGAGCAATTTCGTTTGCCAGGGAGCGGAATTCCTTAACCGGTGTGGTTTTGTCCCTGAGCATTGTGATTTTGTGCTGTATAAGCGGATGATCCATTACTGTAACTTTTTCCATTTTTATCTTCCCTTCTTTTGTATCTTAATTTAATTAACCTGCAAAATGTAATCCGTCCAGATAGTAGGAGAGAGGTTCTCCATCTATAAGACCGTCGTCATGTACATAGATCCAGCCTGCATCTCCTGAGCCTGTTTCAATGTAAACCCAGTTCAAAAGATCCGTTTTAACAATTTTTCCCGCATATCCTTCAGGAAGGGAAATTGCCGGGTGATTTTCGTCTTCTTTAGGACTTGCAAGATTATTTATAACCGTAAATTCCGAATAGCTACCGAGAGTATTGAACTCCGTTGTAAGAGGAACCAGTCGGTTTTTCTCATTTATCCCGTACTGCTTTCTAAGCAACATTGTGTGCACAAACTGTTCTCCTATATTACAGGTTAGTGTACCATTATCGTTAACGCAGATAGCGCCCCAGTCGTCGCCTATAGGGGTATTATCTGTTCTTAAGGTTACACCGCCCACAGATTCAATATATCCCATGAGATAGAGGCTTTCACCGGTATATCTGTATATGGCCAGAGCTCCGGAGCCGTAATAGCTTTCTGCCACCGCAAATTCTACGTACTTATCCTTTTTGTCTATATCCAGAAGGTAGTATCTGGTTTCTTCCTGCATGGAAAAACCGCCTACCGCTCCTAAATCGTTTACCTTTAATACATAGCCCTCACCATCTGTTAAAATTTTAACAATATCGGGAGTTCCGTCTGAATTCAGGTCTTTTTCTATACTTTTTGCCTCTATTTCATATCTTTCTTCCAAAATAGATATGTTAAGAGCTGCAGCCCTTTTGAGCATTACAGCTGCCTGAGCTCTGGTAAGTCCCTCTCCGGGGCCGAAGCGACCGTCGGGGAAACCTGTAATCAGACCTTTTTCTGCTGCCGCACCCACTAAATCCTTTTTACCTATAAGCTCAGTGTCGGCAAAGGTGCATTCTCCGGGCTCCAAATTCAAAACCCTTGCCATCCACACGGCTGCTTCTTCTCTTGTAATATCCCTTACAGGCTCGAAGTTTTCTCCGTATTCTTCCTTTAATATAATGCTTCCGGTGGCTTCCCTAATATAATAGTAAGACCATCTGTCAGAAGAAACATCTGAAAAAGGTGATTTTTCTATTATTAAATTAAGCTTGGGGGGATTTTCAAAAGCAAGTCTTTCATCTGTGCTTTCTGCAGTTGTAATTAAAAGCATTTTTAAGAACTGCTCTCTTGTAACCATGCTGTCGGGAGCAAAAAGTCCATCTCCCATACCGTTTATTACGCCCTCTGTTGCAAGAGTGTTGATATAACTCTCTGCCCAGTGACCCTCTGTATCGGTAAACAGTGCACCGCTACACAAAAGGGTAGAGGAGAGGATAAATAAAACTGACAATACCAATAATTTTTTCATAGTCGTCCTCCCTTATTTATATTTTTTAAGATAATCAAGAATTGCTTCCCTCTGGTCTGCATCGTAGTATTCTATCTGAATTTTTCCGCCCTTTTTCTTCTGGTCTACCATGACCTTTGTTCCCATTTTTTCGGACAGAATTTTCTCCAAGTCCAGAATTTCGGGGGTTTTTCTTATCTTCGTCTTCTCTTTTTTCTCTTCTTTTTCAGTATTAAGAGCCTGAGCCAACGCTTCTGCTGTTCTTACAGAAAGGTCTTCTTCAACGATTCTTTCTGCTAAAATTTCTCTTTTAGCCTCGTCCTTTACCAGCAAAAGAGCCTTTGCGTGACCACCTGTTATGGCTTTTTCCTCCAAAAGCTTAAGAATTTTATCGGAAAGAGCCAGAAGTCTTAAGGCGTTTGCCACGGCACTTCTGCTTTTTCCTACCTTTTTACTTATATCCTCCTGGGTGAGAGAATATTCCTCTGTAAGCTTTTTATACCCCAAAGCTTCTTCAACAGGATTTAAGTCCGTACGCTGAAGATTTTCAATGAGTGCAACGGAAAGCTCCTCCAGGGGAGTAAATTCCGCAATTCTCACAGGAACTTCCGTAAGTCCTGCCATTTTTGCAGCTCTCCAGCGGCGTTCGCCTGCTATAATGCTGTAAAAGCCGTTACCTTCATTTTTGACAGTAATTGGCTGAATTATACCATAATTCTTAATGGATTCTGCCAGAGCCAAAAGCTCCTCCGAATCAAAGGTCTTTCTGGGTTGTTCGCGGTTTGGCTCCACAAAAGCTATGTCCACCTTTGTAAATTCCTTATTTTCTTTTATTTCTTCTGTCTTTTCTGCCTTAACCTTATATTCTCTTTCTTCTACATTTGCCCCCAAAAGAGCATCAAGTCCTCTGCCAAGTCCTTTTTTAGCCATCTTAATCCCCCTACCTGTTTCTTTTTATAACTTCTTTTGCCAATTCACGGTAGCTTTCTGCTCCTTTTGAGCGTGTATCGTAAGAAAGCACCGATTCACCGAAGCCGGGAGCCTCGGAAAGACGTATGTTTCTGGGAATTACTGTCTTATATACCTTATCTTTGAAGAATTTCTTTACTTCATCTGCCACCTGTAGGCACAAATTGGCTCTTCCGTTAAACATTGTAAGCAAAACACCCTCGAAATCCAACTCCGGATTTAAGCTCTTTTTAACTCTTTTTACGGTTCCCGTAAGGAGCGCAAGGCCCTCAAGAGCATAAAATTCGCACTGAATGGGTACAAGCACGGTATCTGCCGCACAAAGGGCGTTTATTGTAACCAGTCCCAGAGACGGGGGACAGTCGATTAAGATAAAATCATACTCGTCTTTTACTACGGAGAGTGCATTTTTAAGCCTGTATGCACGCTCGGAGGCGTCAACCAGTTCAATTTCCGCTCCCGAAAGCTCCACATTTGAGGGGCAAAGAGACAAATTTTTATATTTTGTCTCTATCACCGCTTCTTTCATAGGGATTTCATCTATTATAACCTCATAAAGAGTCGTTACATCATTTCCGCACTTTTCTCCAAGGCCGCTGGTGGCGTTTCCCTGGGCATCAGAGTCAATTAAAAGCACCTTTTTGCCGGCTTCTGCCAGGGCCGCACTTA
Source organism: Clostridia bacterium (assembly GCA_045123995.1). Classification (GTDB taxonomy): domain Bacteria; phylum Bacillota; class Clostridia; order CAKSNL01; family HGM11501; genus HGM11501. The sequence continues at coordinate 87,906 of JBGVKY010000022.1, read as the reverse complement.
AGTTCACCGCCGTGGTGGTTTTTCCAACTCCGCCTTTCTGGTTGGCGAGAGCAATTACCTTTCCCATAGTTTCCCTCTTTTCTTTAAGAAAATCTTTTCATTATATATAAATATGTACGGTTTATAAACTTTAAACTTCCTGAAATTCAGTATATCACACATTCTTGTAAAAATCAATCGGTATTTTCGCCAATGTTTCACGGGAAACATTGGCGAAATGCAAAAAGGGGAGCAGGAGTGTTTCACGTGAAACACACCAGCTCCCAACCGGTATAAAAATGGATTTGGCGGGCTATATTTAATGGACTCATTTGGGGATTGCTATTATATATTTATATCCCCATTCGTCCTCGGTCTGTTCAATTTTTGTTTCTATTCCGGATTTGTTTATAAGTTTTATAGCTTTATTTATGGTGCTGCAGAAAACCCTCTGCCTTTTGGCTCTTTCAGACAAAGTCGCCTTAAAGGAATTGAACCGGGCGTTTTCCTGCTCAGTATTACTCATTTTTTCAACCAAGCGTTCTGTTTTTGCTACATTGAGCTTGTTTTCCGCTATTATTTTAATGGCCTTTTCTCTTTTTTCTCTGGTCCCAAGTTTAAGCAGAGCTCTGGCGTGTCGCTCCGTAAGCCCTTCTTCAAAAATCCGCTGTTTCAAATCGTCTTCTATTTTCAAGAGTCTGAGCTTGTTGGCAATGGCGCTCTGGCTTTTCCCCAGTTTTTCAGAAAGCTCCTCCTGAGTCATACTGTATTCCGACATAAGCCTCGAATATCCCTCTGCCTCCTCGAAAAAGGTCAGATCCTTTCTCTGCAAATTCTCCAGAAGAGCTACAGCAGCGCTCTTTTCTTCTGTCATATCTGCAACTATGGAGGGGATTGTCCTTTTTTTGGCCATGCAGCTTGCACGATAGCGCCTTTCTCCCGCAATTATCAGATATCTGCCGTCCGTTTTTTTCTTTACTGTTATAGGCTGAATAACCCCATATTCATCAATGGAGCGGGCAAGCTCAGCCAAGGCTTCGATGTCAAAGAATCTTCTGGGTTGGTTGGGATTTACATCTATTCTTCCCAGCGGTATTTCAATTACCTTTTTAGCGGTTTCTTCAGTAAAAACAGAGCTTATCATAAAAAATTCCTTTCCGGAGATTTTTCTATACAAAAACCCCTTTCTGCTAAAATTATAACAGAAAGGGGTTTTATTGTAAATCAAATTCGCTCGCCAAAAAACTTCATATTTCCCTTATTTTATAGGGGTTTTTGACGGTTTTCCCGGTTTTCTGGGAAAAGATGGGGGAGTGTGACTAATCTTTTTTATAAAAACTATGCTGTGGGTAATATCCCCGGGAAGATTTACAGTGTAAATTTCTTCAAGTTTTCCTCCAAGGGTTTCAATGGCCTTTTCTCCTTCTTTTATTTCTTCTTCCGGAGAAGGACCTTTTAATGCCAGAAAGCTTCCGCCAACCTTTACAAAGGGCAGGCAGTATTCTGCCAGCACCGAAAGAGGAGCAACAGCTCTTGATACCGCATAATCAAACTGCTCTCTTAAAGTGGCATCGTGCCCTTTTTCCTCGGCTCTGCCGTGAATTACGGTCACTTCTTCTAAAGAAAGATTAGAAACCACGGTTTTCAAGAACTCCACCCTCTTATTTAGAGAGTCAATCAAAGTCAGGGAAATGTCCCTTTTTCCTATTTTTAAGGGAAGTCCCGGAAACCCTGCACCTGTTCCCACGTCAACCACGCTTTTCCCATCATCTATAAGGGAATAAACAAGGGGCGACAAGGAATCCAAATAATGCTTCACTACAATATCTTCTCTATCGGTTATAGCCGTGAGATTCATGACTTCGTTATATTTCAAAAGGAGGTCTGTATATTCAGAAAAAAGACTTTCCGAATCGGGAGTAAGTGAAATCCCCATTTTTTCTGCCTTTTCTATCAAAATCCCAATCAACCCCTTTTCATCTGGTCAATATAAATAAGCAAAACCGTTATATCTGCAGGAGAAACCCCGGAAATTCGGGACACCTGACCTATATTTTCAGGTCTCGCCTTGGAAAGTTTTTCTGCCGCCTCTTTTTTGAGACCTTTTATTTCCATAAAGTCAATTCCTTCGGGAATTTTCTTTACCTCCAGCTTCTTGAAGGCTTTCACCTGTTCTATCTGCATTTTTATATATCCCTCGTATTTTACCGAGATATTTACTTCTTCTGCCACATCATAGGGAAGAAGCGGCCTTTCTTTATCCACCTCTTCTAACTTGAAATAGTCTAGCTCAGGACGGCGGATAAGCTCTCCCAACTTAAATCCCGTAGTTATTGGGGTACTTTCGTACTTTTCCAAAAGAGCGTTTACTTCTTTGGATGGGGGCATATTAAGATGCTCAACTCTTTCTATCTCGGCATTTACAAGTTCCTGCTTTTTCAAGAATTCTTCATATCTTTCATCGGAAATAAGTCCAAGCTCATGTCCTTTTTTTGTAAGACGGATATCTGCATTATCCTGGCGGAGCAAAAGCCTGTATTCTGCACGGGAAGTCAACATTCTGTAAGGCTCGTTTGTTCCTTTTATGGTTAAATCGTCAATTAAAACTCCTATATATGCCTCGGATCGGTCCAGAGTAAAGGGCTCTTTTCCCTTTATTTTAAGAGCTGCATTTATGCCTGCAATAAGACCCTGGGCTGCCGCCTCTTCATAGCCGGAGCTTCCGTTAAACTGTCCTGCACCAAAAAGACCTTCTATCTCCTTAAATTCCAACGTAGCTTTGAGCTGTGTGGGGTCAAGGCAGTCATACTCGATGGCGTAGGCATTTCGCTGAAGCTCTGCATTTTCAAGGCCTTTAATTGACCTGTACATCTTAAGCTGAACCTCTTCGGGAAGGCTTGATGACATGCCTTGAATGTATAATTCCTCTGTGTTCAAGCCCATAGGCTCCACAAAAATCTGATGACGCTCCTTGTGAGCAAAGCGAACAACTTTATCTTCTATGGACGGACAGTATCTGGGCCCTGTTCCCTTTATGGAATGATTGAAAAGAGGCGCTCGGTCTATATTATCCATAATTATTTTATGAGTATCGGGATTTGTATAAGTGAGATAGCACTCTATCTCGCTTCTTCTGGGATTTTTTGTTTCAAAAGAAAAGGGAAGGGGGGGATCTTTTTCCTCCTGAAGCTCCATAAGCGAAAAATCAACACTTCTTCTGTTGATTCTTGCGGGAGTTCCTGTTTTAAATCTCATAAGACGTATTCCTTTTTCCAAAAGACACTCTGATAATGTATTTGCAGGCATCATTCCGTCAGGTCCGCCCTCGTACTGAAGCTCTCCTATAACTATTTTCCCCTTAAGATATGTACCCGTTGATATAATGCAGGTTTTAACCTCGTAAAAAGCTCCCATATTTGTTCTTATTCCCACAACTTTGTTTCCTTCAAAGTCTATATGAGTAACCTCCGCCTGCTTAAGCTCCAGATTTTCCTGGAGTTCTAAGGTGTGCTTCATTCTTTCACGGTAACGCATTCTGTCAATCTGGGCACGAAGAGAATGAACCGCAGGGCCTTTTCCCAGATTAAGCATTTTAATCTGGATATAGGTTTCATCCGCTGCCTTACCCATTTCTCCGCCCAGGGCATCGATTTCCCTTACCAGATGGCCCTTTGCCGTTCCCCCTATATGGGGATTACAGGGCATGTTTGCCACAGCATCCAGATTTACGGAAAAAATAACCACTTTCATTCCCATTCTGGCTGCTGCCAGGGCTGCCTCGCAGCCTGCATGGCCTGCTCCTATTACTGCTACATCATATTTTCCGGCGTTGAAATATTCCATAATTAACCCTTACTTTCCTATACAGAACTTTGAAAATACCTGATTTATAACTTCATCTGAAACGGTCATTCCCGTAATTTCCCCTAAATGAGATGCTGCACTTTCCAAATTTATATAAGCCATATCCTCACTTAATCCGCTTTCTATGGTGCTGATTGCCTTTTCTATCTCCATATCAGCCAAAATAACCGCCTCTTTATGTCTTTCATTGGTTATCATAACGGAGTTTTCAGAAAAATCCTTTCCCATGACCTTTTCGTAAATTAAATCCTTAAGTTCCTCTATTCCCTTTTTTTCCTTTACGGAAATGTAGATTCCATCTGTTTTTTCCGGTAGAATACACTTTTTTTCTTTATCTGCCTTATTTACCACCACAATGTGAGGCTTTTCTTTAATTGTTTCAAGAATTTCTCTGTCGTTTTCGGTAAATTCTCTGCTGTTATCTGTTAAAAACAGGCACAAATCTGCCTTTTTTACATACTCCAGCGCCTTTTTTACTCCGATTTTCTCAACCTCATCTGCATTTTCTCTTATTCCTGCTGTATCTGCTATTTTTAAGGGAATATCCCTTATGTTTACATATTCCTCTATGATGTCCCTGGTTGTTCCGGGGATGGAAGTAACTATTGCCTTTTCTTCTCCCGAAAGCTCGTTAAGGAGTGAGCTTTTTCCCACATTGGGCTTTCCGCAAATTGCACAGACGGCACCTTCTCTCAGAATGATTCCCTTGTCCGCATTAAGAAGAAGTTCTTTGGTTTTCTTCTTGAGTTCTGAAAGCTCCGAAAGAACGCTTATGCCGGATAAACTATCCGCATCTTCGTCCGGAAAATCCGTAGAAACCGAGATATAGCCCATTATTTCAATAAGCTTCTCTCTTATACTGTTTATGGCAGAAGAAAGCTTTCCAGAAAGCTGGTTTACTGCAGCGCTTCTGGATAAATCCGTCTTTGAGTCAATTATATCAGATACTGCTTCAGCCTTTGATAAATCAATTCTGCCGTTTAAGAATGCCCTCATGGTAAATTCTCCCGCTTTGGCACTTACAGCTCCTGCCTTTAATACGGCTTCCAAGGTTCTTCTTGCTGAAATTATACCGCCGTGAACGTTTATTTCAACCACATCCTCTGCTGTATAGCTTTTAGGGCCTTTGAATACCGAGCAGAGACATTCGTCAATTATTTTTTCTCCGTCATAAACCTTTCCGTAATGAATCCTGTGGCTTTCAGAATCAGCCAGCTTTGTTTTTCCTTTAAAAACCTTATCTGCAATTAAAAAAGCATCGTCTCCGCTTATTCTTATTACGGCAATGCCGCCTTTTTGCAAAGCGGTGCTTATCCCCGCTATTGTAGTGGACATAAAAGTCTTCCTTTCAAAAATAAAAGGTTGCCAAAGACAACCTTTTATCTCTTATTCTCTGTAAGTACCTGCCATACCCTTATAGGCTACAACAACTTTTCTGTTAGGTTCTTCTCCGATGGAATAAGTGGTTACGCCGTCATAATCCTGCAAAGCTTCATGAATTATTCTTCTCTCATAAGGATTTTTAGGCTCTATAACCATGTTCTTCCTGTATTTTACTGCCTTGGCTGCTGTTCTCTTTGCCAAGGTTTCCAAAGCGTCTTCTCTTCTCTCTCTGTAATTTTCAGCATCTATTGTAACTTTGATATAATCGTCGGTGTTTTTGTTTATGATGATGTTTGTAAGATACTGAAGAGCGTCTAAGGTTTCTCCTCTTCTTCCTATTAAAAGACCAAGACCTTCTCCCTTTATTTCCACGTTCATCTTTTTGTCTTCGTCATTATAATCCGTCTTAAATGTAACGTCCATTCCCATTTTGGAAGTTACGTTTGTAAGAAAGTCCGTAACTACGCCTGTTTCGTCCTCTTTTAAAAGAGTTACTCTCACTTTTACTTCCTTGCTTCCCAGAATACCGAAAATACCCTTCTGTTCTTCAAGAATTTCTATTTCAACGTTTTCTTTTGTTGTATTAAGCTCCAAAAGAGCCTTTGAAACTGCTTCGTCAACAGTTTTTGCTTTTACTTCTACAAATTTCATTATTTATTTCCTTTCCCCTTTTTCACTTTTGCTTCAATAACAGAGCCTGAATATTTCTTTTCGAAATACTTTGTTAAAAGCACCATCTGTAAAATTGAGAAAATTGTGCTTATAAACCAGTAAAGACCTATTCCTGCCGGAAGAGTGAAAGTGAAAAACGCTGTCATCAAAGGCATCATCATATTCATTGTCTTCATCTGCTGAGCCTGCTCCGGATTCATGGGATTTATTTTTGAAGTAACCCAGTTTGAGAAAAATGCCGAACCTGTTGCCAAAATGGGAATTATCCATAAAAGGCTTATCTTTGAAATGCTGGGTGTAAGAGACAAATCAAGTCCTAAAAGATTAAAGTTAATCAAATCAAAAGCAGAAGCTAAATCAATTTCGGTAATTCTGCTTCCTTTTTCCAGAACCTTTTCTATAACTCCGTCAATATTGGTAAATCCTTCAAGATTGACAGCTTCAAGGCCTTTAGATTCGTAAAGTCCGTATACAATTTCCTTTACTTTTTCCAGGGGCATATTCAATTTCTTGAAATTGTCAATGAAATTGGGTTCTCGGAGTACCCATCTTATAGGGAACTGAATTACTCTGTATAAACCGATAAGGATGGGAAACTGAACCAGCAAAGGCAAGCATCCACCCATGGGGTTTATATCATATTTCTGATAAAGCTTCATGGTTTCTTCATTAAGCTTTTGTTTGTCATTTTTATATTTAGCCTGAATTTTATCAAGCTCCGGCTTAACCTGTTTTGTTTTAACGGTTGTTTTCTGCTGCTTTATTCCAAGCGGAACCAAAATAATCTTTACAATCAAAGTAAATAAAATTACAGCAACACCGTAATTTCCCACAAATTCATAGATGGGATTTATGATTAAGCTTAAAATATTTGCGAAAAAGTTAATTATTTTAATCACTCCTCAAAAAAACAAAGACGGCGAGATTACGGCACCGGGTCGTAACCTCCCTTATTAAAAGGGTGACATTTCAGAATTCTTTTAACGGCCAGGAGGCCGCCCTTAAGAGAGCCGTACTTTTCTATGGCTTCATATGCATACGCCGAACAGGTAGGATAAAATCGGCATTTAGGCGGAAATAACGGAGAAATCCTTTTTCTGTAAAGTCTGATAAAAATAAGAAAAATTCTTTTCAAAAAATCCGCCTTCCTTTTTTCAAACCAGTTTGCTTTTATTAAAAAGCCTGTCCATATCTTTTTTTACTTCAAAAAATCCTACCTCGGGCGTTTTTGATCTTGCAACGAAAACAATATCATAACCCGAGGTGTATTTTTCAAAGAATCTGTAGCTTTCTCTTATAAGTCTTTTTGCTCTGTTTCTCTTAACAGCTTTACCTACTTTTTTACTTACGGTTATTCCCATACGGCAATAATCCAAGTTATTTTTACGGTAATACATAATAAGAGATTCCGATACGAGACAGTCACCTTTTTTATAAAGCATTGAAAAAATCTTATTATTTTTAAGTGACAACGTATGTTTCATCAAAAGCCTTACTTCTTTCCTAAGCAGATGCGTTAATATCCTAACCCGTTTTTTGGCGGATTTTTTTGCCCCTGCTTTGTTAAAATACTCGCAAATACGTCAGTATTAGCTCCGTTTTTGCCTCGCATTGCCTGAAAAAATCCAGACAAAAAATCTTTTTGACCTAAAACTATTAAAAAAATGGTTTTTCAAGGCGGAAGGGCGCAGACAGGCTGACGCCTTTCAAACTCGACAACGCAGAAAAAACGTGTTTTTTAAGGTTTTAGGCGGAGTTTGGATACTAACACATCTGCTTAAGCAGAAAGTACTCTTCTACCTTCTCTTCTTCTTCTTGCAAGAACTTTACGACCGTTTTTAGTGCTCATTCTGCTTCTGAATCCGTGTACTTTCTTTCTCTTTAATTTGTTGGGCTGGTATGTTCTAAGCACAAAAAACACCTCCTTAAATGTAAAATATAAAATTACAGACTTTTTTCTATTATATCTATTAAAAATTTATTTGTCAACTGAAATTTTTTATTTTTAAAATATTTTTCCTTAAAAAAGAAAATTTTTCTTGTAAAATTCTTTCCTTTTTGATATAATGTATATTGTATATATATTTATATATTATTATATATAGTTATCCACAATCTGACTTTTCCACAACCTTTTTTCGTTTATTTCGCAGTTTTGTGGTAAAAAAAATATATTTTTCCACATATTTATACCTTTTATTTTTGTAAATTGTGGAAAAAACGGAGGTACTAAATGTCTAAATTATCTGATATATGGAAGAGTTCACTTGAATATATAGGTGCAGAAATTTCTTCTCCCGTTACGTACAGAACATGGATTGAGACTATTTCTCCCTATAAAATGACGGACACAGAAATTTATTTAAGTGTTCCCACAGAAATAAATAAAACCATGATTGAACAGCGTTATACCGACCTTATTGAAAATTCAATCTTGGAGGTTATAGGTAAAAAGCTTAAGGTTATAATCACAATTGGAATAAAAAAAGAAGAAGATAAGGAAGTAAAAAAAGAAATTTCTCAGAAAAATACAACTTCAAATTATACCTTTGAAAATTTCGTTGTAGGAAAATCAAATCAATTTGCCCATGCAGCATCTGTTGCTGTTGCAGAAACCCCTGGAAAAGGATATAATCCTTTATTTATATGGGGTGGAGCAGGTCTCGGTAAAACTCACCTTATGCACGCTATAGAAAATTATGTTCTTAAAAACCATCCTAATCTTAAAACAACTTTCGTTTCTGCTGAAACTTTTACAATAGAGCTTATAGAAAGTGTAACAAAAAAAACATCAGATGCTTTCAGGGAAAAATACAGAAACACAGATGTTTTGTTTGTTGACGATATTCATTTCATTGCAGGAAAGCCCTCAACCGAAGAAGAATTCCATAATACTTTCAATACCTTGTTTGATGCAGGAAAACAAATTGTTTTAACTTCTGACAGGCCCCCGAATGAAATTCCAAATTTAGCAGAAAGATTAAAAAGCCGTTTCGGATGGGGAATTTTATGTGATATACAACCTCCCGAATATGAAACAAGAATCGCAATATTAAAACAAAAGGCAGAAGACCAGAATGTTTCTATAAATACAGATATTCTTATGTATATTGCCGATAATATAACAATGAACATAAGAGAGCTTGAAGGTGTATTTAAAACCTTATCTGCTTATTCAGGTCTTGTTAATAAAGAAATAACAAAAGAAATTGCAGAAGATGCCATAAGAAAATACCGTTCTACCGCAGAAACAAAATTTGTTACTCCGGAAATGATATTAGAAAGTGTTTCTAAAATTTTCAGAGTAAATAAAGATGATATTACTTCAAAAAGAAAAACAAAAGAAATAGTTATTCCAAGACAGATTTCAATATATCTTTTCAAAAACTTTACCGAATTATCTTATAATAAAATAGGTGAGTATTTCGGAGGTAAAGACCATTCAACAGTAATGCATGCGGTAAAAAAGGTTGAAGAATATTTGAAGACCGACGAATTTATAAAAGATAAAGTAGAAACCCTTGCAAAAGATTTGAAAAACTATTATTGATTTATCCACTAAATCCACCTAATCCACAGGTACAAAAAATTTTATATTTAATTTACATTATTTTTTATAAACATTAAAAAACCTTTATTTATAAGTGATTAAACCACTTTTCAACAAATTAACACATACTACTAAAACTATATTTAAATACTTATTACTAAGGGAGGTAAAATCAAAATGATTTTCCAGTGCCAGAAAGAAATTTTGTTAAATACATTAAACATTGTATCAAAAGCAGTATCGCCTAAAGCATCAATGCCTATACTTGAAGGTATATACATAAAGGCAGGTCCCGAACATATAAAAATTGTTGGTAACGACTTGGAACTCGGTATTGAATGTAATATAGGTGCAGAGGTTTATGAAGAAGGAAGTATTGTTTTAATAGCAAAAACTTTTACAGATATAGTAAGAAAGCTTCCTAACGATACAATTACAATTAAAGTAAACGACAAAAGAAATGTAATTATAACCTGTCAAAATATAGAATATAAAATAACAGGTCTTTCAGATGATGAATTTCCTATGGTTCCCGATATTGATTCAGAAAAGGAATTTTCAATTGAATCAAAAATACTTAAAAATATGATAAGAAGAACAATTTTTGCTATTTCTCAAAATGAAAGCAGAATTGTTTTAACCGGTTCTTTATTTGAAGTAAAAGGGAATAAATTAAATGTTGTTTCTGTTGACGGATTCAGACTTGCATTAAGAAAAGAAGAAATAAAAGAAACTGTAAGTGAACCTTTTTCATTTATTATTTCAGGAAAAACATTAGGAGAACTTTCTAAAATACTTAAAGATGATGAATCGATAGTTAAAATAAGCTTAAATCAAAGATTTTGTCTTATAAAAACAGAAGATGCAAAGGTTGTTTCAAGACTTATCGAAGGAAATTTCTTAAATTATGAAAAAACAATTCCCCAGGAAAACAATTTAAGTGTGGTTGTTCCTGTAAATTCAATGATTGAAAGTGTTGAAAGATGCGAACCTATTATAGCATCAAGTGAAACAAAAAGTCCTATAAGACTTCATTTTACAAAAGAAGAGCTTGTAATTAAGTGTATAGCATCAACAGGACAGATAGTAGATTCTCTTCCAATTCCTTTTTCCGGAGAAGAAACAGAAATAGGATTTAATCACAAATATTTCGGAGAAGCATTAAAAGCATGTGAAGAAGAACTTGTAAAAATAGAATTTAATTCAAATTTAAGTCCTTGTATTATAAAACCTGTTGAAGGAGATTCATTTATACAGATGGTTCTCCCTGTAAAATTAAAAAATGAAAATTGAAAAAATAAGGCTTTATAATTACCGTAACTTTCATAATGAGGAAATAGAATTAAATCCTTTGGTAAACGTGATAAAGGGAGAAAATGCGCAAGGGAAAACCAATTTTTTAGAAAGCATTTATCTTTTTTCAAATGCAAAGACATATCGTGCGGCTACAGAAAAAGATTTAATACGCTTTGGCTGTGATTCATTTAAAATAGAAATGGATTATAGAATGGGAGAAATGCCCTATAAAGGAGAATATTTCGTTTCAAAAGAAGAAAAAAGAGAAGTTAAATTCAACGGTATAAAGGTAAGTAAAAATACTCTTTTAAGTGAATATTTCAAAACTGTTTTATTCTGTCCGGAAGAAATTGACATAGTAAAAGGAGAAAAGGAATTAAGAAGAAATTTATTAGACCAGGCAATATCAAATCTTAAACCTAAATATGAAAAAATTTTAAGGGACTATAACAAGTGTATAAGACAGAAAAATACTTTACTTAAAAATAAAGATATAAAAAATTATGTCTCTCTTATAGATGTATGGAATCAGAGGCTTGCAGAATACGGTTCAAGGCTCATGATGTACAGGGGGAGTTTTACAAGACTTCTTGAAAAATATGCGTATCTTCATATGGAAGAACTTACACTCGGTAAGGAAAAACTCAAGATTAACTATATTCCCTTTATAGAAACGGAAGATACGGATAATTTAGAACTTAATAAAAAAGTCTTTTTGGAAAGACTTGAAAAATTAAAAAGAGCGGAAATGGAAAGGGGCCAGTGTTTGGCTGGACCTCATAGGGATGACTTGCAGTTTTTAATAAATGAAAAGGATGTAAAACTTTTCGGGTCTCAAGGTCAGCAAAGGTCAGTCATCCTTTGTATAAAGCTTTCCATGACAGAAATTATAAAAGACCGCTGTAATTTTTATCCCATTTTGCTCCTGGATGACATAATGAGCGAATTGGATAAAAAAAGACAAAGCTACTTAACAGAAAAAATAAAAGGAAAACAAACAATTATAACTTGCACGGGAACCAGCGGGTTGAGGAGAAGCAAGCGAGTTTCGTTTTTTAATGTTAAAGACGGAACATTTACTAAGGAGTAATTTTATGTATCTTCATGTAGGCGGAGATTTTTTAGTAAAAAAAGAAAGTATAGTGGGTATTTTTGACATTGAAAATACCAGTATTTCAAAACACACCAGAGACTTTTTTAAAAAAAGTGAGAAAATGAAAAAGGTTATAAATGTTTCTTTTGACCTTCCCAGGTCCTTTATAATAGATAAGGATGAAAATATTTATATATCTCCCATTTCTCCCCAGACCCTACTCAAAAGATTAAATGATGAATCTTTTTAAGAAAGGATTAAAAATATGAGCGAAATTATTAACAACTATGACGAAAATCAAATACAGGTATTAGAGGGACTTGAAGCCGTAAGAAAAAGACCCGGTATGTATATAGGCTCCACTTCCATAAGAGGACTTCATCATTTGGTCTATGAAATTGTGGACAACTCTATAGATGAGGCGCTGGCAGGTTTTTGTACAAAAATAGAAGTTTCTTTGAATAAAGACGGTTCTGTCACCGTAAAGGATAACGGACGAGGAATGCCTCACGGAATACATCCCAAAATGGGCATTTCCACTATCGACGTTATTTTTACTGTTCTTCATGCCGGAGGAAAATTCGGTGGTGGCGGATATAAAGTGTCAGGCGGTCTTCACGGTGTAGGTGCATCGGTTGTAAATGCTCTGTCTAAAAAGCTGGAAGTAAAGGTTCATGACGGAGAAAATATATGGTTCCAGAGCTATAAGGTAGGTAAGCCCGAAGGAGAAGTAAGAAAAATCGGTGAAACCAATGAAACCGGAACAGAAGTTACCTTCTGGGCAGATGACGAAATATTTGAAGAAACCTATTATGAGTATAAAACATTACTTAAAAGACTTCGTGAACAGGCTTTCTTAAACGGCGGTATAAAAATAATATTCCGTGATTTAAGAGAAGAAGAAATAAAAGAAGAAGAGCTTATTTACGAGGGCGGTATTAAAAACTTTGTTTCTTTCCTTTATAACGAAAAATATGGAAATAAAGAAAACGCAAATGTAATTCACGATGAAGTTATCTATGTAAAGGGTGAGAAAAACGGAAGCACAGCCGAAGTTGCCATTCAATGGAACAACGGCTATGAAGAAACAATAGAATCCTTTGCAAATAACATTTCAACCACAGAGGGAGGAACCCACGAGGTTGGATTTAAAACTTCCTTAAGGAAAGTACTTGAAGACTATGCAAGAAAATACAAGCTTATGAAAGATGACGAGGAATTAACCGGTGACGACGTAAGAGAAGGTATAATTGCAATTATTTCAGTAAAGCTTGAAGAACCTCAGTTTGAAGGGCAGACCAAGACAAAGCTTGGAAATTCAGAAATAAGAGGTTTGGTTGAAAATATAGTAAAAGAAAAGCTTGCGGACTTTTTGGAAGAAAACCCCAATGTAGGAAGAGCTATTATTGAAAAGGCAATGCTTGCATCCCGTGCAAGAATTGCAGCAAGAAAAGCAAGAGAAGCCACTAGAAAAACTCCTCTTGGAACAAGCTCACTTCCCGGAAAGCTTGCAGACTGTATAGTAAAGGATCCCTCAAAAACTGAGCTTTACATCGTAGAGGGTGACTCTGCTGGCGGATCTGCAAAAAGCGGAAGAGACAGTAAATATCAGGCAATCTTATCACTTTGGGGAAAGATGCTTAACGTTGAAAAGGTAAAGGTTGATAAGGTTTACTCAAACGAAAAATTAGTTCCCATCATTCAATCATTAGGAACAGGAATAGGTGCCGAATTCAATATTGAAAAGCTCCGCTATGATAAAATTATAATCATGGCCGATGCCGACGTTGACGGTGCTCATATTCAGACTCTTTTATTGACATTCTTCTTCAGACATATGTACCAGTTGGTTGAAGCAGGACATATATATCTTGCAAAGCCTCCCTTATACAAGCTTACAAGAGGTAAAAATTCTAAAGTTGCTTTCAGCGATGAAGAAAGAGACCTTATAAGCGAAGAATTAAAGGGCGGAGATATAAACGCAAAGGTTGAAATCAGCCGTTATAAAGGTCTTGGTGAAATGGATCCAGATGAGCTCTGGGAAACCACAATGGACCCCAAGAACAGAGTTCTTCTTAAAGTAACTCTGGAAGACGCTGAACGTGCAAGTGAAATCTTCAGTATCTTAATGGGAGAAGAAGTTGAGCCCAGAAGACTCTTCATTGAAGAAAATGCCCAGTACGTTACCAACCTTGATATATAAAACGGAGGCTAATTAAATGGTTAAACAGAAAAAATATGAAGATTCCCATTTTGAGGAATATATTGATACACAAACGATTGTCGATATAGACATTGAAAAACGAATGAAAGAGGCTTTTATTGACTACGCCATGAGCGTAATCATAAGCCGTGCTCTCCCTGATGTAAGGGACGGTCTTAAGCCCGTTCACAGAAGAATTTTATATTCTATGTTTGAAGAGCACCTAACTCATGATAAGCCTTATTTCAAATCAGCTACAACCGTCGGTAACGTTATCGGCAGATACCATCCTCACGGTGATGCCAGTGTTTACGATGCAATGGTGCGCTTGGCGCAGGATTTCTCCATGCGTTATCCTCTGGTAGAAGGTCACGGAAACTTTGGATCCGTGGACGGAGACCCCCCTGCTGCTTACCGATACACAGAAGCGAGAATGAGCAAGCTTTCCAATGTAATGCTTGAGAACATTGAAAAGAACACAGTTGACTTTGCTCCCAACTTCGATGAAAAGAGGGTTGAACCCGTGGTTCTTCCCACAAGAATCCCCACTCTATTGGTAAACGGAAGCTCCGGTATTGCTGTTGGTATGGCAACAAATATACCTCCTCACAACTTAACTGAGGTACTTGACGGTGTTATTGCCCAGATTGATGACCCGGAAATAACCGTTGAAGAGCTTATGGAATACATTAAAGGTCCTGACTTCCCCACAAAGGCGACCATTATGGGAAAGAGCGGAATAAGAAGTGCTTATACAACGGGTAAGGGAAAAATAATTGTTCGTGCCAAGGCTGAAATTGTTGAGAAGAAGGACGGAAGCTATTCCATCGTTGTAACTGAGCTTCCCTATCAGGTAAATAAAAAGCTTTTAGTTGAATCAATCGTTGACCTTGTAAAAGAAAAGAAAATCGAAGGTCTTTCCGATATTGACGACCACTCCTCCGAGCGTGTGGGAATCCGTCTTGACATTTCCTTAAAGAGAGATGCAAACCCTCAGGTTGTATTAAACCAGCTTTACCGTTTTACTCGTCTTCAGGACAGTTTCTCTGTTAACATGCTTGCAATTTCAGACGGAAAGCCCAGGACCTTGGGACTTAAAGATATTTTAACTCAGTTTATATCCTTCCAGGAAGAAATTGTAACCAGAAGAACAAAATTTGACCTTGAAAAGGCAGAGGCAAGAATGCATATTCTGGAAGGTCTCAAAATTGCCCTTTCAAATATTGACGCGGTTATCGAAACCATCAGAAATTCCTATGATGATGCTAAGGAAAGACTTATGGAGCGCTTTAGCATGTCTGAAATTCAGGCACAGAGCGTTCTTGACATGAGACTTGGCCAGCTCCAGAAATTAAACGGCGAGAAGATAGAAGAAGAATATAATGCCCTTTTGGCAAAATGCGAAGAATACAGACTTTTACTGTCCGATAAGGCAAAGCTCATGGAACAGATAAAAGAAGAGCTTATAGAAATCCGTGATAAGTACGGAGACGAAAGACTTACAGCCATAGAGCCCTCTTTGGATTTAATTGAAGACGAAGATTTAATCGAGGTTGAAGACTGTGTTATAACCATGACCAATGCAGGCTATGTAAAGAGAATTCCTACAGATACGTATAAGGCTCAGCATAGAGGTGGACGCGGAATAACAGGAATTCAGACAAGAGAAGAAGATTTTGTAAAATACATGTTTACTGCATCTACCCACGACTTTATCCTGTTCTTTACAGACAGAGGAAGAGTATACCGTCTTAAGGGCTATCAGATTCCCGAAGCCGGCAGACAGGCTAAGGGTTCTGCAATAGTAAACCTTCTTCCCCTTGAAAAGGACGAAAAGGTAAGTGCTATGATTCCCATCAAGGAATTTTCCGAGGATAAATTCTTAACTTTCCTTACCAGAAACGGTATAATCAAAAAGACCTGCTTAGAGGAATACAACACTGCAAGAAAAGGCGGAATTTTAGCTATTATAATTGATGATGACGACGAGCTTATAAGTGTAGAGCTTACAAACGGAGAGCACGATGTTGTTATCGGAACTCACAATGGTCTTGCAATCCGCTTCAACGAAAAAGATGTAAGAGCCATGGGAAGAGTAACAAGAGGCGTTAAGGCAATTACCTTAAAGAGCGGTGATTACGTTATAGGCATGGCTGTTGTTGAAGATGGTGCCGAGCTTATGATTGTAACAGAAAACGGCTTTGGTAAAAAGTCCGAATTTGACCTCTTTAAGACCCAGAAGAGAAGCGGTATGGGTATGATAGGGTATAAAGTATCAGAAAAAACAGGTAAAATTTCGGGAATCACTGCAATAAGAGAAGATGAAGATCTTATGCTTATTGCATCAAACGGTGTGATTATCAGAATGAATTCTGCGGAAATCAACAGTCTTGGCCGTGCAACAATGGGAGTAACCCTGATGAGAAGCGGTGACGGAGCAACAGTTATAGGTATTGCAAAAACTCCTCACGAGGAAACAGTGGAAGAAGCGGCAGAACAAGGAGAAACCGGAGAAACTCCCGAGTCAAACGAATAATTAAAAAAACGGGCGGATAAAATCCGCCCGTTTCTTGAGGATTGCCATGAAAAAAATCATCATACCCCTTGTTTTAATTTTCTGGCTGATTATTTTTATATTTTCTTATAAACTTTTAAAAATGGAAGAAGATTTAATAATAAAAGATTCAGAAAGTGAAATAATAAAAGAAGATAAAACGGTGTATCTTACAGAAAACGGAGAAAGATATCATAAAAAAGGCTGCAGTGCCCTTAAAAACGGCTTTGTGGAAGTAGCTGAGAGAGATGTTAAGCATGCAAAAATTCCTCCCTGTCAGAGGTGTAATCCATAAAAATGCAAATTTTTTCAAAAAAATGAAAAAAAGTGTTGACAAAGCTCTTAATTTATGATATTCTAATAAAGCTGTGGCGGCATAGCTCAGCTGGCTAGAGCAAACGGTTCATACCCGTTAGGTCGGCGGTTCAAGTCCACCTGCCGCTACCATAATATGGCTCGTTGGTCAAGCGGTTAAGACACCGCCCTTTCACGGCGGTAACACCAGTTCAAATCTGGTACGAGTCACCAAAACAAAAATCCTGTCGAAAGATAGGATTTTTTGTTTTGTATTATTAATTTTTCATTATTCAATATTCATCATTCATTAAGCTCGACAGGATTTTTTAATGAATAATGAATGGTGAAATCGCTTCGCTGATGAATAATTAATAATTGAAAATCTCCGTGTTTGGTGATATAATATCTTTGGTGATGAAAATGAAAGAAAACATTTTAATTGGCAAATCAATAGATTTCGCTGCGAGAATTATAAAATTACAAAGATATTTAGTTAAGGATAAAAAAGAGAGTGTCATATCAAAACAAATAGTTAGAAGTGGCACAAGCATCGGAGCAAATATCAATGAAGCCAATTACGGACAAAGCAAGGCTGACTTTATATCAAAATTACATATATCCTTGAAAGAAACGGCTGAAACTGAATATTGGTTGAGATTGCTTGTTAAATCAGAACTACTGACAAATGACGAGGGAGAATCTTTGCTTAAAGATTGTCTTGAAATAAAAAGAGTGTTGATTTTCTCAATAAATACGGCAAAGAAAAACAATAATTAAACGGAATCTTTGTTGTTCTATCTTGAAATAAAAAGCGTACTGAAAATTCAGTACGCTTTTTATTTAGTTTAATTGATTTCTCCGCACTTAATTATGAATTATTCCTCTGCATTTTCTTCCGAAGCAGATTCGATTGACTCGGTTTCTATAACAGAAGATGTGTCAACAATTTTAAAAGCAGCAGGCTTTAAGGTATGATATGCGTTTACAAAAGTTAACTCCCAGTAAGGAATAATCCAGATGAAAGCAATACCAAAAGTTATAATTCCTAAAAAATACCAGCCTATAAATGATAATCCCAGTTCAAAAAGCTCCATTTTATGTCCGTAAGTCATAGAAATTGATTCGTTGATACATTCTAAAGCGGGTTTACCTTTGTTTTCCGCAAGAATAAACATAGACATGGAGTATGAGTAGCTCTTTATAATGCCGGGGATAACGAAAAGAAGAGACCATAAAAAAGTAAAAAGTCCTGTAAGGAAATTTACCTTAAAAGCCGCCCAAAAATCATCAAAACCGGAAAAAGAATCATTGACAACGGGAGTTTTACCTGCTGCAACATTAAGATAAATGCGAACAAGACTTAATGTAAATGCCGGTGTAACAATGATTGCAGAAAGCAAGCTGCCGAAAGGAATAAAGGATAAAATAAGAGAAATCGCAGTTGATATAAGCGAAATAATCAGCGTAATACCCAAAAGTATTGCTATTTTTCCTTTAATTTGCTGTTTTGCATTAGATTTTAATTTTTCTCTGTTCATATGAACCCTCCTTATAATTTGTGTTACTCTCATCTGATAATATGATAACAACAGATGAGAGCAAAGTCAAGTATTTCAAAAAAAAACTATCCGCTTTGCGGATAGTTTTTTTTACTTGTAAAATTTTCTTATACGATCTAAAGCTTCTTCCAAAACGGGTCTGGGAGTTGCAAGATTCATTCTCATGTGATGCTCAAGCCCTTTATAAGAAGCATAATCTGTAGAATCATAATAGCTTCCGGGATCCATAGATACACGCCACTTGTTGCGCATGATGTCTTTAAGGGTATCTGCATCATAGCCCAGCTGAGAAATATCAATCCATAAAAGGAATGTACCCTCAGGATCGTTTGCCTGCATGGGAAGATCCGATAAATAGTCCTTTGCAAGATGAATATTTCCTTCCACATAGGATTTCATTTCAAGGAACCATTCTTTGCCTTTTGTGTATGCTGCAGTCTGAGCCTTCATGCATAAGAGTGAGGGGCGTGAACAGGAATGTCCGTGAGCGTAAAATCTTTCTTCTACCCTTTTCTTTATATCAGCGTTGGGAATAATTGCACTTCCTACATGAAAAGCACCCATATTAAAGGATTTTGAAGTAGAGAAAACCGAAACTGTGCGGTCAGCAAGCTCGGGAATTTCCGAAGGAGATATATGTCTGTTATTGCCCCAGATAATATCTCTGTGAATTTCATCCGACACCACATAAACATTATATTTGTTTGCTAAAAGAGCGATATTGGAAAGCTCCTGGCGTGTCCATACACGGCCTGTGGGATTATTGGGAGCACAAATCATAAATACCTTTGCTCCGTCCTTAAAGCACTTTTCCAGATGGTCAAAATCAATTTGGTATTTACCGTTTTCATAGATGAGATTATTCTTAACGGGAATACGGTCAAGCATTGCCGCTGTGGCAATAGATGGAGTGTGCAGAGGAATCTGGACAACAACCTTATCACCCGGCTCTGTCAGCGTATACATAGCTGTTCTTGCGGCGTAAAGAACTCCCGGAGTAGGTAAAAGATGTTTTTTGTCAAGCTCCACTCCGTTAATTTCCTTTACCCAGTTTATAACAGCATCATAATCGTCATTGCCCATACCAACGTAGCCGGATTCGCCCATATCCACACACTTTTTGATTTCCTCCCTTATTTCAGGGGCCAGAGGAAAATCCATGTCTGCAACTGACATTGAAATTACACCTTCAGGAACGCTTAACCACTTTCCTGAACCTGTTTTTCTTCTGTCAAAAAAACTGTCAAAATTGTACTTCATGAAAATTACCTCTTTTCTCATTAGAGAGTAAGTCTCTCGAATGTTTTCAAAATTCAAAGGAACTATAACATAAAATAAGATATTAGTCAATACATTTTGGAAAGTTTATAGTTGACAAAGAAAACTTTCCGTTGTATACTGAATTTAATTACAAAGAGAAACGTTATCCTAAAAAGGGGGTAAACATGGCTAAAGATAAAAAAGTTTCCATAAAGGATATAGCATCAAAAATGAACGTATCCCTTTCCACCGTGAATAAGGCTCTTACGGGAAAAAGCGGAATAAGTGAAAAAAGGAGACAGGAAATTTTAGCAGTGTGCCGTGAAATGGGATATGAGCTTAATTCGGTAGCTCAGTCTCTGGCAAGAAACCCCATGACAATCGGGGTTATAATGCCTGACGAGTGGGGTGACTACTTTAAGCCCATCAAAGACGGCATCGACGAAGAATTTGAAAATATTAAAAACCATAAAATAAAAGCTTCCTATTATTATATATCGGAAAAGGATTCCCTTAGTGAAGAGGACATTTCAGAATGGATAGAAAAAGAGGAAATAAAGGCTTTTATTCTCTGTTCCTCTGCCCATGGCTCCATGGGAACCGTTGAAAAGGTGCTGGGAAAGCTAAACCTTCCTGTTTTTCAGGTGGGAGAAGAAAGAAAAACAGACAATGTGATTACTAATGTTTCTTCGGACAGCTTTATGTCAGGCTCCCTGGCCGGTGAATTTTTAGGACTCACCGGAAAGGATATTAAAGCTGCTGTTTTTACAGGCTTTTTGGACGTGGAAGCCCATAAAAACAAAGTGGAAGCTTTTGAAAAGAGCATTTCTTCTTTTGGTGGAAGAGTGGTTTCTGTAATAGAAACCGAAGATAATGAAAAAAAGGCAAAGGCTTTAGTGGAAAAGCTTTTCGCGGAGCAAGAGGATATAAATGCCATATATGTTTCAACCTTATCCAGCAAAGAGATTTTGAGGTTTATCCAAGAGAAAAATCTTTCTGATAAAGTAAATGTGGTTGTAACGGACCTTTCCCCCGAAATATCAGTTTACATAAAAAAGGGCATTGCGAAGGGAACAATTTACCAGAATCAGGAGAAATTGGGTAAGATTATAGTAAGAAGTG
Source organism: Clostridia bacterium (assembly GCA_045123995.1). Taxonomy (GTDB): domain Bacteria; phylum Bacillota; class Clostridia; order CAKSNL01; family HGM11501; genus HGM11501. Next base: position 67,074 of record JBGVKY010000022.1, on the reverse strand, counting down.
TCTGCGATTATTTAATAAAGAAATCCAGCTATGGACATGAAGAATGGACGCCCGAAAGGAATATATCCGTGCCGTCGGTTCTCTACTTAAAGTCAAATATAAAATAAGGGCGATAGCAAAATCGCTTTTATTTTAAATATTTAGAGAAACGTTTCTCTAAAATAAAAGAAAGAGGCGAAAAAATGAATTTAAAAGACAAAGTTGCAATTATCACAGGAGGTGCCAGCGGCATCGGCGAATGGGGTACAAGAATTTTTGCTGAAAAAGGAGCGAAGGTAGTAATTCTTGACGTCAATGAAGAGGCCGGAAAGAAACTTGAGGCAGAGCTTTCGGAAAAAGGACAGAATGTATGGTTTTTGAAAACCGATATATCAAATGAAGAAGCGGTATCAGAAACCTTCGCTAAAATAGAGGAAAAATACGGTGAAGTTGACGCCCTCTACAATAATGCATCTGTATTTTTAGGAGGCAGGGATACCTGCATTGACGAAGTTCCCTCTGACATATGGGAAAGAGTTTTATCCATAAACTTAAACGGAATGTACTACTGCTCCAAATATGCCATCAGATTAATGAAGAAAAAAGGCGGAGCTATCATAAACACCGCTTCCAGTGCAGGCGTTGTGGGAATTCCCGGCTGTGCGGCATATTCTGCAACAAAGGGAGCTACAATCGCACTCACCCGTTCCATGGCTGTTGACTACGGAAAGTACAATATCAGGACAAACTGTATAGCACCTGCGGCCATTGAAACAGAAATGGTTAAAGAAAGCAATTTAAACGACCCAAATTTTGATAATGAGTTTTTCTTGAAACAGATAACACCCTTAAGACGCTGGGGCAAGCCTCAGGATATAGCAAATCTTGCCTGCTACTTAGCATCAGATGAGGGAGCATACTTAAACGGAGTAATTATCCCCTGCGACGGCGGAATTACAATGAACGGAAACGTTAATAAAGAGAAATAATAAAGGAAAAAGAAAGGAAGAAAAAAATGGAAAAATGTAGAGAAATTGCAAAAAGAATTCGTATTGATTCTGTAAAGATGACAAATGCGGCCAAAAGCGGACATGTGGGAAGCATGCTTTCCATGGCTGATATAATTGCCGTTTTGTATGAGAAAATTCTTAATGTGGACCCCAAAAATCCCGATATGCCCGAGCGCGACAGATTTGTATTAAGCAAGGGTCATGCGGCAGCAGCAGTATATTCGGCTCTGGCACAGAAAGGCTTTATTCCCGAAGAATGGCTTTCCAAATATTACTGCGATGACGGAAAGCTCATGGGACATATAAGCCATAAGCTCCCCGGCGTTGAATTTTCAACAGGCTCACTGGGTCATGGACTTCCTGTGGCAACAGGAATGGCTATTGCAGGAAGATATGCAAAGTCAAAAAGAAGAATTTTCGTTATGTCCAGTGACGGAGACATGAACGAAGGCTCCACCTGGGAAGCTATCATGTTTGCAGCTCAGGAGCATCTTTCAAACCTCACTCTTATTATAGACTATAACCAGGTACAGGCACTGGGTCATTCCGAGGATATCATTGACCTTCGGAACTTAAAGACAAAGCTTGAATGTTTTGGCTGGAATGCAGTTGAAATAGACGGTCACAATTTAGAAGAAATTTACGAAACCTTGAAAAAGGTACCTTTTGGAAACGACAAGCCCTCTGCAATTATTGCAAAGACCATAAAGTGCAAGGGAATTCCCGCTATGGAAGATACAGTAAAATCCCACTACAAGTATGTGGCAGATGAAGATTTGGAAAGCGTAATAAACGCAATAAAGGAGGCTTAAAAATGAGAGCATTATTTAATAAAACTTTACTTGATATTGCAAAGGAAGATAAGAGAATACACATGGTACTGGCGGACATCGGATACGGTGAAATTGAGCCTTTCAGAGACACCTTCCCCGAAAGATACTATAATGTTGGTGTTGCAGAGCAAAACATGACAGGTGTTGCCTGCGGAATCGCAATGGAGGGAAATATCGCAATTACATATTCTATCGCAAACTTCCCCACCTTAAGATGTTTGGAGCAGATAAGAAACGACGTTTGCTATCACAATGCAAATGTAAAAATCGTTATAATAGGCGGCGGTGTATCCTACGGACCTTTAGGAATGAGCCATCACTCCACAGAGGATATTGCTATTATGAGAGCACTTCCCAATATGGTGGTTTGTGTTCCCTGCGATAACTACGAAGCAGAGGCGGCAACTCACGCTATGATTGAATATAACGGACCCTTCTATTACAGATGCGGATATAAGGGTGAGCGTGATATTCATAAGGGCCCCATCGACTTTAAGCTGGGCAAGGCTAATTTAGTAAAGGAAGGCTCTGACATAACCTTGATGTTTGCCGGTCCCATCGGAATTAACGTACTTAATGCCGCAGAGGCTCTTGAAAAAGAAGGAATAAAGGCAAGAGTTGTAAGTATGCACACAATAAAGCCCATTGATAAGGAAGCTATACTTGATGCGGCAAAAAATACAGGCGGTATCATAACGGTTGAGGAGCACAACTTATCCGGCGGTCTCGGAAGTGCCGTTGCCGAGGTTCTGGTAGACAGTAACGTATCTCCCAAGGTGTTTTCACGATTCGCACTTCCCGATGTAAACGTAAGCTTAATCGGACATCAGGAATGGATAAGAGACCAGTACGGCCTTTCTGCAGAAAAAATCGCAAAGAGAGTCAAGGAAGTTCTTAAGAAATAATAAAAAAGCACCCCACGGGGTGCTTTTTTTATTTTATTTATTTTCCTAAAATCTTTAAGAAGTCAGCATATGCAGCATCCCAGGAAGCAAAATCCTGAGGCTCGTAATACTTAGGCTCGAAGGAAGCTTTAACAATCTGTCTTGCTTCGTCTAAAGTCTTGATTTCACCAAGAGCCATAAGCTGAGATGAAATATTACCCATGCTGGTAGCTTCAACGGGGCCTGCCACAACTCTTCTGCCTGTTGCATTTGCAGTAAACTGGCACATCATCTGGTCCTTAATACCGCCACCTACAAGATGAATAACGTCAATCTTTTTGCCTAAAATTTCTTCTAAGCATTCGATTGAATAACGGTATTTCATTGCAAGGGACTGTGCGATGCAACGGGTTACGGGGCCAACACCCTCGGGAATTTCCTGATTTGTATTCTTACAGAACTCGGCAATATACTTAGGCATATTTCCGGGAAGTGCAAAGGTTGCATAGTCAGGGTCAATAAAGCTCTTGAAAGCAGGTGCATTCCAAGCTGCCTGTTCCATTTCGTCAAAGGAAAGGGCGAGACCTTCTCTCTTCCACTGACGGCGGCTTTCCTGGATAATCCAAAGACCCATAATGTTTTTAAGGAAGCGGATTGTCTTATTGATACCGCCCTCGTTTGTGAAGTTGTGCTTCTTGGAAAGGTCGTTAATAATGGGCTTATCGATTTCAGCACCTAAGAGAGACCAGGTTCCACAGCTGATATAAGCATAGCTTTCGCCCTTTTCGGCAGGAACTGCAGCAACGGCAGAGGCTGTATCGTGAGATGCAACCAAAGCCACGGGAACAGAGGGAATGCCAAGCTCTTCAGCCAAATTGGGAAGAACCTTACCCATCATCTGACCCGGATGCTTAACATCTGTAAATATCTTCTTGGGAAGACCTAATTTTTCAATTAAAGGCCAAGCCCAGGAATCGGTAACAGAGTTATAAAGCTGGCTGGTTGATGCGATGGTGTATTCTGTAACCTTTTCGCCTGTTAAGAAATAATTGAAAAGGTCGGGAATCATAAGCATGGTTTCGGCATTTTCCAAAGCGGGAGCACCGGAATATTTGTCGTCCAGAAGCTGGAACAGAGTGTTTAAGGGAACAAACTGAGTTCCTGTCTGATTGTAAATATCTTCCTTGCTTGCATACTTTTCAATTTCTTCAAAGTATTTTGCTGTTCTGGTATCACGATAGTTGTGGGGATTAGCTAAAAGATTTCCGTTTTTATCCAAAAATCCGTAGTCAACGCCCCAGGTGTCGATACCAATGGAAGCAATATCCTTATAGCCGTCGGTTGCGGTCTTGTTGATACCCGATTTGATTTCAAAGAAAAGTCTTAAAATGTCCCAGTAAAGGTGGTTTCCGATACCTACCAGATCATTGGAGAAACGGTGGGTTTCGTTTAATGTAACCTTTTTGCCGTCATATTCTGCCAAGATGGCACGGCCTGATGAAGCACCGAAGTCGAACGCTAAAGTTTTGAGTGTAGCCATTATAAATTCCTCCTAATATAAATTACATTTTTTTAAGCATACGGATATCTTTTCCGTAAAATTTAAGTATAACAAAATTCCCAATAATACGGGAGAAAATTCTTTCTGAATAAATCCTTTTAATGTCCGAAAGGGAAAGATTTGTGCTTATAATGGTCTTTTTTTCATTTAAAGCACGGGTGTTCAGTATTCTGAAAAGCTCGGAAACGGAAAATTCAGTTATAAACTCTGTTCCTAAATCGTCCAAAATCAAAAGGTCAGCATTTAAGATTTTTCCAAGGGTGTAATTTTCCTCCTCAGAAACATTTTTTCCGAATTTCACTTTATCAAGGAGCGAGAAGATAACCCCTGCGCTCTGATAAACCACATCTATCCCCTCTTTTATAAGATGATTTGCTATGCAGGAAGACAAAAATGTTTTGCCGAGACCCGAAGGACCTGTCAAAAGCAGATTATCATCGGTAGTTTTAAAGTTTTCTGAAAATTTTATACAATCGGATAAAATTTTCTTCATATTGTCACGGGGACTTAAAGCACCGTTTTCCGCTTCTTCTGAATACCAGTTAAGTGAAAAGTTTTCAAAGGTATTATTCTGCATGGAAGATAAATTTGATTCTAAAAGGGTTCTTTCCAAAAGCTTTTTCTGAAAGCAGTGGCAGTATGAATTATCTATAAAGCCCTCGTCCTTGCATAAAGGACATTCATAGGGGGGATTTAAGTAGTCATCCCCGAAGCCTGCTTCTTTTATAAGAGCGTCTCTTTTTTTTGTAAGAGCAAGGGATTTTTCCCTTATCTCCTCTGCTGCCTTATCGGGGGAAAAACCGTCTGCCGCCTTTTTGAAAAGAGAAAAGCTGAGAGAAGAAATTTCTTTTTCAACGGCTGAAAGAGTCGGGATTTTCTTATAAAGCTCTTCCCTTCTTTCTTTTATTAAAGCATCTCTTTTCTGCTTTTTTGAAAGAAACTCATTTGCGATTGCGGATGCAATGTTTTTGTTTTCAAAACCCATCATATCACTCCTTTACGGAAACGGTGGACTTAGCAAGAACCGCCTCTAAATCTTCGTCGGAATAATTGCCCGACTGTGAATAGTTTGAAAATCCGGTCTTAACCGGCTTTTTAAGAGGCTCTATGATTTTTTTGCTTTCTCCGTTTGCCTCTTCGGGCGTCTTGATTTTTTTCCCGAACCAGTCGTTTAATATGGCATTCATATAGTTAAAGGCAACCTTGCCCGTCTGCATAATAGTCTTTTCATAGGCAAGGAGAATCATTTCGTCGGAAAACCCTAAAGATTCGCTCCATTTAAGCAAAAGGTCATATTCATTCTGGGTAAAATCCCTGCCGCTTAAACCAAGGAGCTTTTTAAATCTTCTTTTCGCCTTACCTGCTTTTTCAAAGGCAGAAAGATGTTCCGTGGCCTTTTCGGGAGTAGTGATGCCCAAATCATTCCAGGAAAGAGCAACGGTTTCTATGTACCTCATGGATTTTTTGCCGATGGAAACACAGTGCTCCACAATCATTAAAATTACTTCCACGGGAAGCCCCAGCCAGTCATATAAGCTGTATAAGGTTAAAATATCGTTCTGAGATAAAGGCTTTGACAAAAGAATTTCAGCATGGGTGTACATTTCCGATAAAGCCCTGTCCTTTTCCTTTGAGGAAACCACCTCGCTCAAGCTGTATGAAGGCTTATCTTTCTTTAAGGAAGAGTCCTCTTCTTCAAAGGTCATGCCGGAAAGGTCAGCAAACTGAACGGAAAAATCCGTCATGTCAGACTCGGAATTATAAATAAGGGTGCAAACGCCCCTGCTGCTCCAGTACTGCCAGGCGCGGACAACGTCGGATTCCAAAATACCCAAAGCTTCCGCCACTTCGGAAACCTTATATTTGGGGTTCTGAGAAAAGCATTGCCTGTACCCATATATGTAGACCGCAATGAAAGTGGGGTTTGCCCCTTTCATGAAATGGTCGATAAATTCGCAGGGGATAGAGACAACCTGCTTACCCAAAATAGAAAAACCCGCCATAGCCTTGTACTAACCTACCTTTTAATAACATACATTATTATGATACCATATATTTTTCAAAACTTCAATAAAAATATTTTAAATTATCAAGAAAGGAGTGTTTTTATGTTCACTTACGAAAAACTGGTAACAGGTCTTTCGGGGCTGGAAATTTATTCGGCGGGAAAAAGCACTTGGGGCAGAGAGCTTTATTATTACAAGGTGGGCAGAGGAGAAAAAAAGCTTTTTATAAACGGAGTGCATCACGGAAACGAAGATATTACGGGGAAAGTAGCACTGGATTTCTACCATTATATAAAGGACAAGTGCATGGGTTGGGAAATTTACGTTATGCCCATGGTAAATCCCGATTCCGCAGTAATTGCCCAGGGGCTTATTCCCACAAATACGGAAACCTTTGAAAGAATAAGGAAACAAAACGGATGGAGAAATCCTATTTCCTTATGGACAAAAAACGCAGGGGGTGTTGATATAAACCACAACTATGATGCGGACTTTACAGGGGATTTTTACGGAGGGCGCTATCCTGAAAGCGAACCGGAAACCAGGGCGGTGGTAAATTTAGTAAGGGAGAAAAAGTTCAACATGGTAATATGCCTCCATTCTCAGGGAGAGGTTATATATCACGGATTTAAGGGGATTTATCCAAAAGGAAGCAGGGAAATTGCAGAGGCAATGGCACATGTTTCGGGCTACAGGATAGAAGAGCCCTGTGGAAGTGCCCTATCAGGAGGGATGAAAGACTGGTTCTGCGATAAATTTTCCCGCCCGGGCTTTACCATAGAGGTGGGGCGAGGAAAAAATCCCATAGACGAAAGCCAGACAGAAGAAATAGAGAAAAGAGTTTTTCCTGCCATTTATAAGGGAATGTTGACTTATTGTGAGGTTTTGTGTTAATATATAAAGGAAAGAATTTTTATAATTAAAGGCAGGTGCTCTTATGGGAGACTATGATTTAATTGTAATAGGTGGCGGTGTTGCAGGCATGAGCGCGGCACAAAGAGCGGCAGACCACGGAATTTCCGTGCTTTTGCTGGAGGGTCTTTATACGGGAGGAAAAACCGCCAAGGAAAAGGTAACGGACTACCCCGGCTTTCCCGAGGGAATTGACGGAGAGGCTTTAACCGATAAAATCGAAAAGGGCATTTTGCAAAGAGGGGTTAAAATTCTACACGAGAAAGTGACGGAGTTGGATTTAGACTCTTCCATTAAATTTATAAAAACCGACAGAGGAAACTATGAGGCGAAAGCTGTAATTTTAGCTCTGGGCATAAGAAAAAGGGAGCTGGGACTTTCCAACGAAAGGGCGCTTTCGGGAATGGGGGTATTCCACTCTGCCGAGAAAGAGGGCGAAAGGGTTTCCGGAAAAACCGTTGCGGTAGTGGGAAAAGGAAATGAGGCGGTGTGCGAAGCCCTTATTTTAAGCGAGCTTTGTAAGCTGGTCTACATAATCTGCCCCGAAGAAATTTTGGGAGCGTCCAAAAAGTATATGGACAGACTAAAGAAAAAGGACAATATAAGCTTTTGTCCCGAAAGCCTTATAGCAGGAGTTGATGAGGGGATTTTCATGCTTGAGAGCATGACGGTTATAAACAGAGTCACAACGGAATTCAAAACCGTTCCCGTAGACGCAATTTTTGTCCCCGACACGCCGGAGCCTGATACGGATGTGCTTTTGGGCCATGTGAGAATGACCGACGATGGTGCGGTTATAACAGGAGCGGACATGGAAACCACCAAAGAGGGGGTTTTTGCAGCGGGTGCCGTGAGAGACGGCTCTGCCTATACGGTGACAGATGCCGTGGCAGACGGTTTCCGCGCGGCAGATTCGGTTAATTTATATCTGACAAGATAAAAGACGGTGCAGAGGCACCGTCTTTTTCGTTATCTTCTTTTTCTTGCTTCCAAACGGAAAATGTTCTTCCCTTCTTCTGAAAATTTCTTTTCGTATTCGGTCATTATGTTTCCTTCAAAATCGCTGTTATGTAAATCAAAGGTAATGTTGGAAAGTAAAAAATCCTCGCTTGCAAAGGTATTTAATGAAAATTCAAACAAGGCATCGTTGTCGGTTTTAAAAAATATCTCCCCATCATCTTTAAGCCAGCGTTTATATAAACGGAGAAAGTCGGGATGGGTCAGCCTTCTTTTAGCCTGCTTTTTCTTGGGCCAGGGGTCAGAGAAATTGAGATAAATGCGGGAAACTGAGCCTTCCTCAATCTCCTCTGCCAGCTTTTCTATATCCTTCATGGAAAAGCGGATGTTTTCTATGTTTTCTCTTTTTGCGGATTCTGCCGCTAAAATCGCTACATTATTATAATGCTCCACCGCAAGGTGAGGGATGTGGGGATTTTGCTTTGCGCATTCTTTTATAAAAGAACCCTTTCCGCAACCGATTTCAAGATGGAGGCTTTTTCCCTTTCTGAAAGAATTGATGTCCTCTTTAGTTTCGGCAATTAAGCTGTTGCAATTTAAAATACGCTCATCTAAGTGAGCTCTTTTTCTCATTCTCAAAAAAATCACTTCCTTATAAAATGCTTTATAATTATAGCATTAAGAAGAATCAAAGTCAATATTACAAAAAAGCCTAAAACCTTTAAAAATCAAAAAATACTTGACAAAATACGGCAAAAAGTATATGCTAATATAGTTATTGGTGTAAATGGGGGGACGTTTTTTTGCAACAATGTGATTCCAATTTTACAGTTATGTTACAAGTCGTCGAAACTCATTGACGAGTTGACGCCATGGGTGCTATAATGTGACCATGGTTGGAAGACTGTATGGTCTACGGGCTTTCGGCACTGCAGCAGAGCTTTGAAAGAGGAGTTTCATTGCTGCGGAATAACAAAACTCTTTCGCCAACAAAAATATTTTTTATAAGGAGGAATTGAGACATGAAAAATCTCAAGAAAGTTCTCGCACTTGTTATGGTATGTGCTATGTTCTTCACAGTAAGCTCTTTTGCTTTCACTGACGTTGAAGAAGATGCAAGCTACCTTGAAGCAGTAACACTGCTCAGCAAGTTGGGAATCATCAACGGTTATGAGGATGGAACCTTCCTTCCTGATAACACAATCACAAGAGCGGAAATCGCAAAGGTTTTAGTTTGCGCACTTAACGCTACCGAACAGGCAGAAGGTGCAAAGGCTGACAACATCTTTACAGACGTTCCCGCTTCTCACTGGGCAGCTGGTTATGTAAACTACGCTGCAAACATGGGCATCATCAATGGTAGAGGAAACGGCATCTATGATCCCGAAGCTCCTGTTACCTACGAAGAAGCTGTTAAGTTAATCGTTGCTATGCTTGGTTACACACCTGTTGCAAACGTAAAGGGTGGTTATCCCACAGGTTACCTTTATGCTGCAAACCAGGTAATGAAGATTACCAAGGGTGCTACCGGTACTTCCGGCGATGCAGCTAAGAGATGGGTTGTTGCAAGACTTATCTACAATGCACTTGAATGCAAAATCATGGAACAGGAAACTTGGAGCGCAGCTGATCCCGAATTCATTAAGGGTTCTGACACTCTCCTTGACGACTACCTTGATATCACAAAGCTTGAAGCTGTTGTAACAGCTACATTCATGGAAGATTTCGCAGATAAGGAAGACCAGGACGTTGACTTCAGAGTATCTAAGGTTAACGGCAACCAGGTATATTCTACTGAAATCATCGACGAAGAAGAAGTTGAAGTTCCTTACTTCGACACATTCTTTGAAGCAAACGGCACAGGCGCTGAAGAATACCTCGGCTACAACGTAGTTGCTTACGTTAAGGCTTACGGCGAAGGCGACGAAGAACTCGTTGCAGTTGCTCCCAAGGCTGGTAAGAACGCTACATTGCAGATCGCTCTTGGTGACTTCGGTTCTGAAATGGATGAACTCGACACAAAGAACTACTTCACATTTGAATACTTTGTAGATGACGATACAACAAAGACCGCTAAGGCTCTTGACGCTATCGCTTTCTATGAAAACGGTATCTTAAACGACACTGAAGACGCTTTGTTTGATACTATCGCAGCAGCAGGCGAAGCTTATGAAGGTGCTGACGGCGTTATCACACTTCTTGATAACAACGGCAACGGCGTTTATGACTACGCTTTCCTTGAAGAAATCTCTGCTGAAATCGTTGTTGACGAAATCACAAAGAGAACTTACAAGATCACAAGCAAGAACGACGCTGGTTCTGTTAAGCTTGATCCCGAAGATGAAGAATCCTATGTAACATTCTACAAGGATGGCAAGGTTGTTTCCTTCGACGACATCGCTGAAGACGACGTTCTTTCTATCGTACAGACTGAAATTGAAGGCGACGTTAAGGTTCAGAAGGTTTACATTTCTTCCAACAAGGTTGAAGGTTATGTATCTTCTACTTCCGCTACAGGCTACAAGATTGACGGCAACGTTTACAAGAAGTCTTCTTTCTATGAAGCAGCTATCAACAGAAGAGACTCCGGTATCTTCTATATCAACTACAACGGCAGAATTGCTTTCACTGACACAGAAGCTGAAATCGGCGGCAACTATGGTTTCCTTCTTGCAGTAAACACAAACGTAAGCTTCTCTTCCGGTGTTGATTATACACTTCGTTTCATGAACACCAAGGGTGAATGGATTGACGCTAACCTTGCTGAAACCATCACATTAACAGCTTTCGACGGCGAAGAAATGCATTCTGAAAAGATCACTGACTTCGACGACATTGCTAAAATCGCAGAATATACAAATGATTGGTTAGTAACAGCTACAGACGAAGACGGCGTTGAAGAGCTTACAATGGAAGGCGCTCTTACAAACAGAGTATTCCAGTACACCTTAAACTCCAACGGCGAAGTTGCTAAGATCGTTGTTGCTGACTCTACTCTTACAGAAGATAACTTCTCTTACGAAGTATTGGATGACGAGTATGACGCACTTGGTAACAGATTTAAGGAACAGACCTTCAAGGGCGGCGTTGACAAGGATACAGTAGTATTCAAGGTAGCTCTTAAGGGCGATAATCCTGACACACTTGAGGACGATCCTCAGACAATCGCTTCTGCTCTTAAGAAGAGCCAGATCACAGTTGTTGATTACACTCTCTTCGCTGACGAAGAAGCATACGAAGGTTTCGTATACGACTACGCTAACGATGCATATAAGTGCATGGTTATCACAAATGCAGGTACAACAATCGCTAAGGACGCTAAGCTCCTTGTTGTAAACACAGTTGAAATCACATCTAACGACGATGAAGAAGATTATATCATCATCGAAGGTTATATGGATGGCGAGAAGGTTACTCTTGAAACAGTAGCTGACGAAGCTCTTGAATCTGCTGTTGATGTAACAGGTCTTGCTGACGACGAAGACATTGAAGATCTTGAAGCTTATGTTGACGGTGCTGTATTTGAAGTAGCACTTGACGGCGAAGGCAAGATCACTGACATCGCTGTAATCTTCGCAGCAGACGATTTCGAAACAGCTGGTGTATTCGGTAACGACGGCGACGATGAAGAACTTCCCTACTACTACTTCGGTGCAATTGCAACTGAAAAGATTAAGTCTTCTTCTTCCGCTAAGCTTATCACACTTATCGACCTTGCTGACGGTTCTGAAGTAATCGAAGTTGCAACAGCTGGTTCTGCTATGAAGGGTAACATCTACAATGTTGACCTTACAGGTAGAAAGGCTAAGTTCGACGTAGCAGATTCTATCGCAGACTATGTTGGTTCTGTAATCTTCGACGAAATGAATGCAATCGACACATCAGAAATGGACGGCGAAGATGTAAACTATGCACTTGTTAAGGTGCTTGAAGATGACGTTATCGACATCGTAGTTTACACTGTTGAATACGTTGAAGCTGTATAATCTTATTCACTAAATAAATTAAACGCCCGGTTTTCCGGGCGTTTTTTTTGCGCTCTTTTAGGGACATCTGCTTAAATTTACTATTTACTATTTTTTCAAATTGTGCTATACTTTTAAAAGGCAGTTTTTGTATAATTTTCTGAAAGGATTGACATAAATGAAAATAGTTGTAAAGGTAGGCACATCAACACTCGCTCACGAAACGGGCAGACTTAATATAAGGACAATTGAAAGCCTTTGCAAGGTATTAAGCGACCTTAAAAATGCAGGCCATGAAATAATTTTAGTTTCTTCGGGAGCTATCGGCATGGGGGTTGGCAAGCTGGGACTTCCCTCCCGCCCCTCTGACATTCCCGGCAAGCAGGCAGCCGCTGCTGTGGGTCAGTGCGAGCTTATGTATACCTATGATAAGCTTTTTTCCGAGTACAACCATGTGGTTGCGCAGATACTTATAACTGCGCCCGACGTTGAAAATCCCGAAAGAAAAGAAAACTTCCACAACACATTGGAGCGTCTTTTAGCTCTCAATGTAATTCCCGTAATAAACGAAAACGATACAATATCAACCGAAGAAATCGTAATCGGCGACAACGATACATTGTCTGCAGTAGTTACCGCAAGCATAAATGCCGACCTACTCATAATTCTTTCTGACATTGACGGTCTTTACGATAAAAACCCCAAGGAAAATCCCGATGCAAAGCTCATTTTAGTTGTTCCCGAAATAACAAAGGAAATTGAAAGCCTTGCAGGAGGAAGCGGAACAAGCCTTGGCACAGGCGGAATGATAACCAAAATCCGTGCGGCAAAAATTGCAACGGAAGCAGGTTGTGATATGATTATCACCAACGGAAAAAATCCCGAAATCCTCTATGATATAGTAGATGGAAAAAATGTGGGAACAAGATTTTTGAAAAGAGGAAAATAAATGGATACCATAGAGCTTATAAAAATTACAAAAGAGGCATCGAAATCCATTAAAAATAAAAGCACCGAATGTAAAAATCAGGCAATAAAAGAAATGGCAAAAAGCCTCATATCCCATAAGGACCAAATACTTTCTGCAAATGAAGTTGACTTAAATGCCGCAAAGGGCAAAATTTCAGACGTTTTATGCGACAGACTGAGGCTTAACGAAGAAAGAATTTTATCCATGGCAAAGGGCATGGAGGAAATTGCACTTCTCCCCGACCCCGTGGGTGAGGATTTGTCAGAAACTATTCGCCCCAACGGACTTAAGATTATAAAAAGGCGTGTGCCCGTGGGACTTATCGGCATCATTTACGAAAGCCGACCCAACGTAACGGCTGACGCGGCGGTTTTATCCATAAAAAGCGGAAACGCCTGCATCTTAAGGGGCGGTAAAGAGGCATACAATACTTCTCTTGCCATTGTAAACGCCTTAAAAGAGGGTCTTAAAAAAGCAGGAATAGATGAAAACGTGATAAATTTAGTAAGTGATTTAACAAGAGAAAGTGCCCACGTTTTAATGAAAGCCCAGGGCCTTGTGGACTTGCTTATACCCAGAGGTGGAAAGGGACTTATCGAGGCCTGCGTGAATAATGCAACTGTCCCCTGCATCCACACGGGTACGGGTATCTGTCATATATACGTTGACGAATATGCCGACTTTGATAAGGCACTTAAAATCATCGAAAATGCCAAAACCAGCCGTCCATCAGTATGTAACGCGGCGGAGGTTTGTCTGGTTCACGAAAAAATTGCAGATGAATTTCTACCGAAATTAAAGGAATTACTTGAAAACGGCAAAAATCCCGTGGAATTAAGGCTTGATGACAAGTCTCTTAAAATAATAGACGGTAAAAAAGCCGCCGAGGATGACTTTGATACTGAATTTTTAGATTACATTCTTGCGGTGGGTGTGGTTTCCTCCGTTGACGAGGCAATAGAGCATATACTCGTTCATTCCACGGGTCACTCGGAAGCAATTATCACGGAAAATAATGTAAATGCAGATAAGTTCTTAAAGGAAACGGATTCGGCGGCAGTTTATGTAAATGCCTCAACCCGATTCACTGACGGCGGCGAGTTCGGACTTGGTTGTGAAATGGGCATTTCTACCCAGAAAATTCACGCAAGAGGCCCCATGGGACTTTCAGAGCTTACCACATATAAATATATAATTATGGGCGACGGCCAGATAAGGTAGTGATTTTCTTGAATAAATATAAAGTTGGATTTATAGGTTGCGGAAACATGGGCTTTGCCCTGGCAAGGGCAGTGGCAAAGGTGATAAACCCAAAGGAAATTATCCTTTCTGCCAAAACTCTTTCAGAGGCGGAAGAAAGGGCAAATATTCTAGGTTCAGATTTTGGAAGTATAAGTGATGTGGCAAAAAATGCAGAATTTATCTTTCTTGGCGTAAAGCCCCAGAATTTAGAGGAAGTAAAAAGCGAAATAAAAGATGAATTGAATGGCAGAAACGATGCTTTTTGTCTGGTATCCATGCTCGCAGGGGTTTCAGTATCAAAGCTTGAAGCATCTTTCGGCAAGGACAAAAGAATCCTCCGCATAATGCCGAATACCCCCGTTTCCGTGGGAAAAGGAATGATACTTTTAACATATAATGAGGGTGGAGCGGAGCATAAGGAAGAATTTAAGGCATTACTTAAAGCATCGGGAGAAATTGACGAAATCTCAGAAAAGTTAATTGATGCAGGAACCGCCATTTCAGGCTGTGGCCCCGCTTTTTGCTATATGTTTTTGGACGCTCTGGCAGATGGAGGCGTGGCTCTCGGAATTCCCAAGGAAAAGGCGCTTTTCTATGCGATAAATACCCTTTTGGGAGCATCCATGCTTGCTCTTTCCGGAGAAGAGAGTCCTTCAGAGCTTAAAGACCGTGTTACAAGCCCCGGCGGAAGCACAATAGCCGGAGTAAAGGCACTGGAGGAAGCGTCTTTCAGGGCAGCGGTAATGAACGCTGTTATAAAAGCCGCCGAAAGAACAAAGGAGCTTGGCAATTAATAAATTGTTAATATAAGAAAAAGCCTTTTTTCTTGACATAGCTTTTTCTAAATGTTATAATTTTATTATAGAGGAAAATAAAAATCTCACGAAAGGAACTGATGAAAATGATGAAAAAAACACTTGCTTTAATCCTTGCTCTTTTAATGTGTGTTTCGGTTATTTCTGTTTTCGCTGAAGAAGAAATTTTGGAAGAAGAGCACGTGGTTGAAGTTATAGAAGAGGCAATAGACTCTGACGGAGTATATGAGTTTTCTGTAAATAAAATTAACGATATCTGTATAGATGAAACAGGAGACAGACTTGAATACATAACTATTGACCTTTCAGGAATTTCCACCTCCGCAGGTAAGCTTTTGTACGATTATAACGGCTCAAAGCCCGCTGATGTAACTGAAACCACAAAATATTACAGGGATAAATCAGGTACAAGCATAAAGCTTATAGAAAAAATTGCCTTTGTTCCCAAGCTCTCCTATTCAGGCGAGGTTGAGATTGGTTATACCGCTTACGCTGAAAGATCCAGCACAAGAGATCCTTATGAAACTTTCGAGGGTAAAATTGTTCTTACAGTTACAGAAAGCATGAATGTAGGGGATATTGACCTTATAAAGATTGATGTTAAAGCAGGCGGCAAATACAAGTTCTCAATTGATGACTTCAAGAGAGAATTCAACAATGCAGGCGTTACCATGAACTATATGAAGTTCACACTTCCCGAAGCTGAAAACGGAAAGCTTTACTACAATTATTCCGCTACAAGCACATCAAGCTCTTACAATAAGGCTGTAACAGCATCAAATGCTTATTATCTTGAACCCAAGACAACGTCTTCCCTTTCATTTGATAAGGTAACTTTAGTTGTGGCAGACGGCGTGGCAGGAGATTTTGACCTTGAATATAAGGTATATGACAGAGATGATGAAGCGCATGACGGCGTTATCACTTTCTGCATCGAAGAAGCAGACAGCTATGATACTACATATAAGTCAGAGGGCGACAGCGTATTTTTGAGAGCATCCGATTTCAATACAGAATGTATTGAAAAGACAGGCTCACGTCTTCGTTCCGTTAAATTCCAGAAGCCCTCTTCAGGCGCACTCTGGTATGACTATGACAACGAGGAAGATTCCAAGGCTCAGATGTCCACATCCAAGTCTTATTACTATAATTCCGAGCCCTATCTTTATCTTATGGCTTTCGTTCCCAAGGCTGACTATTCGGGAACAGTTTCCATCGACTATGAAGGAACAAGCATAAGCAACGAAAAATATAACGGCACAATTACAATAAAGGTTTCTGCATCAGACCTTGAAGAGGTCAAGGACATTTCCTATTCAATCAAGGATAATGCCACAAAGACATTCAGCGCATCAACAATTGCATCTCTTTGCAAAACCTTAACAGGCGAAACCTTGGACTATGTTAAGTTCACCGCTCCCACAAAGGGCAAGCTCTACTATAAGTACAATAAGACAGGTGAATTTGCGGTAACTTCCTCTGACAGATTCTACAATAAATCTGCCGATGGTGATTACATAAACTATGTAACTTACGTTCCTGCGAAGAACTACTCTGGCACCGTAACCGTAAGCTATATAGGAACAACCGTTGATGACACACGCTTCAAGGGTGAAATCAAGATAAAGGTTACTGCATCTGAAACCAAAGATGAAGACGATGATGAAGTTAAGGACATCAAGTATTCAGGTAATGTAGGCAAGGCAATCAAGTTTGATGCAGAAGATTTTTACGATATTTGCGATTCTTATGCAGAGGACGACCTTGAATACGTAGTATTTGCAGTTCCTTCTTCAACCGTCGGAACAATGTACTATGACTTTGACGGCGACGATGAAGCGAAGATAAAATCTTCCACAAAGGTTTACTACGAAGATGACGACCCCATACTTTCAAAAATAAGCTTCGTTCCCGAAAAAGCAGGAACAATAAGAATTAAATATACTGCATACCCCTACTATGAAGACGATTACACAGGCTATGTGCAGCTTACCGTTAAGGACGGATCTTCAACAGGAACTACCGGCGCTTCCGGCATGAAGAACTTTAAAAAGTCAAACACTTATAAGAACGGTCTTTTCAAGGATATTGACGAAGATGAGTGGTACGGTGCAAATAAAACAGGCGCAATCAAGTCAGCTTATGCTTACGGTCTTATCAAAGGCCGCACAGACGGAACCTTTGATCCTCAGGGAAATATGACTGTTGCAGAAGCAATTACAATTGCTGCAAGAATCGGTGATATTTACTACAACGACAAGACCAAGTTCGGTTCGGGAGATAAAAACTGGTACGACGATTATGTAAATTATGCAATCGAGTATAAGATTATAAGAAAGAATGACTTTACGAACTATAATGCAAAGATAACAAGAGCCCAGATGGCATACATCTTTGCAAACATTCTTCCCGAAGAAGCAATGGAAGAAATCAATTACATAGACGAAATCAAGGATGTTTCAGAAGACGACAAGTACTTTGAAGAAATCCTTCTCCTTTACAGAGTGGGTATCGTACTGGGTGACGAAAAGGGAGCTTTCAATCCCAATAAGAACATCACCCGTGCAGAGGTTTCTGCAATTGTTTCAAGAATCGTTGACTTAGACGAAAGATTAGAAGACTAATTAAAAGCCGAGGGGAGACCCTCGGCTTTTTTGAAAGGAAGTGATTTTTTTGAAGATTACCTTTATCGGTGCAGCTCATGAGGTTACTGGCTCCTGCACTTTGCTTTCTGCAGCAGGGAAAAACATCTTGGTAGATTGCGGAATGGAGCAGGGAGCTGACACCTTTGAAAACGCCCCTATTCCCGTATCTCCCCTTTTAATCGACGCCGTATTTCTGACTCATGCCCATATCGACCATTCGGGTCTTATTCCCTCTCTGGTAAAAAAGGGATATAAAGGACCTATATATCTTACAGAAGCCACAGGCAGGCTTGCCAAAATAATGCTTATGGATTCAGCCCACATTCAGGAGCAGGAAGCCTCTTGGCGAAACAGAAAGGCAAAGCGTTCGGGAACAGAGGGCTATGAGCCGCTGTATGATACTTTAATTGCTGAAAAAACCGCGGAGCTTTTTAATCCCTATCCTTATAACAAAAAAGTTGATATAGCGGAGGGCATAAAGGCAGAATTTACTGATGCAGGACATCTTTTGGGGTCTTCAAGCATACATTTTGAAATAACGGAGAACGGAAAGACGAAAACTCTTTTATTTTCCGGAGATATAGGAAATATAGACCGTCCCTTAATTAAAAATCCCCAAAAACCTCCCTATGCAGACTTTGTGGTGATAGAATCCACCTACGGGGACAGGGTTCACGGAGAAAGACCGGATTATGAAACCCAGCTTTTAAAAATTCTTAAAGATACCTTTGACCGTGGAGGAAATCTTTTAATTCCATCTTTTGCCATTGGCAGAACACAGGAGCTTTTATATCTTTTCGGAAAGATAAAGGCTGAAAATCTCCTTCCTGGATATAAGGATTTTCCTGTTTTTGTAGACTCCCCCCTGGCGGCGGAAGCTACAAACATATATAAGGATGACTTTTTCGGTTATTACGACGAAGAAACCCTGGCTCTTTTTGAAAAGGGAATAAATCCTGTAGGATTTCCGGGGCTTAATTTAAGTGTAACAAAGGAAGAGTCCGTGGCTATAAATTTCGATAAAACCCCCAAGGTCATAATTTCCTCATCTGGAATGTGCGAAGCCGGGAGAATAAGGCATCATTTAAAACACAATCTCTGGAGGGAAGATTCTACCGTTTTATTTGTGGGCTATCAGTCGGAGGGCTCTTTGGGAAGAAGACTTCTAAATGGAGAAACCACGGTAAATCTTTTCGGGGAAAGAATTGAAGTCAAAGCTAAAATTGAAGCACTGGCAGGAATAAGCGGCCATGCAGACAGGGATATGCTTTTATCCTGGCTTTCCTCCATGGAAATGGAGCCAAAGATGGTTTTTGTAAACCATGGTGATGAAAAGGTTTGTGAAAGCTTTGCCCTACTAATAGAGAAAAATCTTAAAATCCGTGCAGAAGCTCCCTTCAGCGGAGATGAATTTGACCTTCATAAAGAAATTTTTACAAAAAGAGAAAAAGCTGTAAGAGCAGTTTTGAAAAAGAAAGAGAAGGTTAATTCTGCCTTTGATAATCTGATTCTGGCAGGGCAGAGACTTTGTGAAATTATAAAAGGCTGCAAAGGCCTTACCAACAGAGAACTTTCGGACTTTGCGGGAAAGATAAATGCACTTTCGGAAAAATATGCAGGGAAAAAGAAAAATAAAAAATTTTGACAAGGCAAGATATATATGTTATACTTAAAAAAACAAGAGGTGATGTTATGTTAAAAAATATTCCTAAAATTTTATCTCCTGAGCTTTTGAAGGCTCTTTGCGAAATGGGGCACAGCGACAGAATTTGTATTGCTGACGGAAATTTTCCTGCTGAAACCATGGGTAAAGATACACTTGTAATCAGAATGGACGGCCACGGCATTCCAGAAATTTTAGATGCTGTTTTAAGCGTGCTTCCTTTGGATACCTACGTTGAAAAGCCCGTTTCCTTGATGGAGCTTATGGACTGCGATAAGGGCAAAATCGAAACTCCCATCTGGGACGAATATAAAAAGATTGTAAGAAAGCACGATGAAAGAGGAGATGCGGCAGTAGGAAACATTGACCGTTTCGATTTTTACGAAGAGGCTAAAAAGTGCTATTGCATCGTAGCAACCGGAGAGGGAGCAGTTTATGCAAACATCATGCTCCAAAAGGGTGTTGTTTTATAAGGAGGAGCTAAAATGAAAGAACTCGTTCCCCAGATTCTCGGAATTTTCGGACTTATAATCATTGTTCTTTCTTTTCAGTGCAAGAAAAACCGTGATTTTTTCCTTATGCAGGGAATTGGAAGTTTGTTTTTCTTCTTTAATTTTATTCTGATTGGCGCTTTTGGAGGAGCGTTTTTCAACCTTACAAATCTTGTAAGGGGGCTTTTATTCTCCAAGGATACAGATAAAAAGTGGAAGCTTATAGTAATTGAAGTATTATATACATTCTGCTTCGGTTTTTCTTTGTACCTTGACCATTCGCTAAAACAGATAATACTCGCCTTTTTACCCTATTCGGCACTTATAATAATGAGCATATTCATGTATAAGGCAAATCCGAAGCATATAAGATATTTCCAGATTGCCTATATGTCCCCCACATGGATTATTCACAACTGCTTTAATCTTTCCGTGGGCGGAATTATCTGCGAAGTATTCAACATGGTATCTTCATTTATTTATCTTTTAAGAAACAAAAAAACAGAGTCTTAAGACTCTGTTTTTTTACTTTTACGGGAAAGTTTGGATGTGCAGGTTTCCTTTCGGAATTCCACGGGAGTCATGCCTGTTATCCTTTTAAAAGCCTTAAAGAACATGGCGTGGTCATCATAACCG
Organism: Clostridia bacterium; assembly: GCA_045123995.1. Taxonomy (GTDB): domain Bacteria; phylum Bacillota; class Clostridia; order CAKSNL01; family HGM11501; genus HGM11501. The sequence continues at coordinate 46,505 of JBGVKY010000022.1, read as the reverse complement.
CATTTTTCTCCTATTTCTGTGGCGTAAAGGTCAGTTTCCTGCAAAAGTTTTTTTGCATAGTCGATTTTTTTGGAAGTGACATACTGCATGGGCGGTTTTCCGATATATTTTTTAAATACGTGGGAGATATAGTATTTACTTACATGCAGCTCGTCACACACCTGGTCAAGAGTTTCAATTTCCATAAAGTGGCTGTTTATATAGTTATATATCTGGTTGAAAATTGCATTGGCAACGAATTTTGCCTCGGAAATGTTTGCAAGCCTTAAAATATCAATTAAAATAAGTCTCGCAAGATATTTTACTATAAGTTCGTTGTACTTTTCTTCCCCTCTTATTTCTTCCACGAGATTCATAAAATAAAAGCTTATCTTTTCTTCATCGTCTCCCGTGTGGATAACGGGGCAGGCATCTTTTGATAAAAGACAATCCTGGGGGAAATCACTGATTTTGAAATTGGTTATGCCGAAAAAACCCAGCTCAAGACCCGACTTGGCAGAAGTGGATTCCTCGTGAAGGGTATCTGCGTTATATACCACAAGATCTCCTTTTTTTATGGAGTAGGACTTTCCGTTAATATTTGTTTTTCCGCTTCCCGAAAAAACAAATAAAATTTCACAGAAAGGGTGTTTGTGAGTTTTTTCACTCCATTTTTTTATTCTTTCAAGCTTTCCCGCATAAAGGCACTTGGTGTCAAGTTTGATTACATCGGCTCTGGTATAGCCTACCTGCCTTTTATCTGTACGGATACTGTCTATAGGGTTTTTCATGGCGTTTTTTCTCCTTTTTTGAGTGTTGATTGTTGCTTTTTGGAAAAAAAGGGTTTTTACACAAAATGTCGAATTTAAAGTAGTGTATATTACAATAATTGTAACTATTTATCATCTTTTACCCTTATATTATAGTATATTTGGGCATATAATGCAATAGGTAACCTTAAAAAAGTGTGTCGATTATTGTGAAATTCTTTATAATTTATGCTATTGAAAAAAATTTGACAAACGATTAAAATAAAAATATACAAAAACTCAAGGAGGGGACAGAGTAATGCAGAATGTAGTTCTCGAAATGAACGGTATACACAAGCGCTTCCACGGCGTTCATGCGTTAAAGAGTGTTCATTTTGATTTGCAGGCAGGAGAAGTTCATGCACTCATGGGTGAAAACGGTGCAGGAAAGTCTACTCTCATGAAAGTTCTTTGCGGCATACATAAGCGTGATGAGGGAGACGTTATCCTTTTTGATGAACATGTTGATTTTGCCAATATCAAGGAGTCTCAGGATGCGGGCATCAGCATGATACATCAGGAGCTTAACATGATGAATCACCTTACGGTAGCCCAGAACATATATATCGGACGTGAGCCTAAAAAAGGTGGATGCATCGATGATAAGAAGATGGAAAAAGATGCAGCGGCTCTCTTTGAAAAAATAGGTGTTAAAATTGACCCTTCCGTAGCTTTGGGTACACTGACAGTAGGAAAGCAGCAGATGGTTGAAATTGCAAAGGCAGTTTCAAGAGATGCTAAAATTTTAATTTTGGACGAACCTACTGCGGCCCTTACACAGCACGAAGTTGAAGAGCTTTTCAACATCATGAAAGACCTTAAAGCTAAGGGAATTGGAATGATATACATTTCCCATAGAATGGACGAAATCAAACGTATTTCTGACAGAATCACCGTTATGAGAGACGGCAAATATGTAGGAACCGTAAATACAGACGAGGTTTCAAAGGACGAAATCATCAACATGATGATCGGCCGTGTAGTATATGAAGAACCTAAAACCCACTCGGAAGTTCCCGAAGATGCAGAGGTTGTTTTGGAAGTTAAGAACCTTTGCAGCGGAAAAACCATTAAAGATGTAAGCTTCAAACTTAGAAAGGGCGAAATCTTAGGCTTCTCGGGTCTTATGGGTGCAGGAAGAACCGAAGTTGCCCGTGCTATCTTCGGAGCTGATAAGTTTGATTCCGGTGAGATTTATCTCCACGGCAAAAAGGTTAACATAAAGACACCTTCCGATGCGGTATTAAACGGTATCGGATATCTTTCAGAGGACAGAAAGCGTTATGGTCTTATGCTCGACAAGTCGGTTGCTGAAAACACAGCAATTTCCTCAATGGATCGCTACATAAAGGGTGGGCTCATTGATGATAAGGCTTTGGAAGAAGAAGCAAAGATATTTAACGAGAAGTTAAAAACAAAAACTCCTTCAATGGAACAGGCTCTTAAGAATCTTTCAGGCGGTAACCAGCAGAAGGTTATTATTGCAAGATGGCTTATAAAAGACAGCGACATACTGATATTTGACGAACCCACAAGAGGTATCGACGTAGGTGCTAAGAGTGAAATATATACACTTATGAACGAACTTTCAAAGCAGGGTAAGTCAATCATCATGATTTCTTCAGAACTTGTTGAAATTCTTCGTATGAGCGACAGAGTTTTGGTAATGTGCGAAGGCAGAAAAACAGGCGAACTTGATATATCCGAGGCAAATCAGGAAAACATCATGAAGCTCGCTACCATGAGGGAGGAAAATTAAAATGAAAAATTTCAAGCAGAATATAGTAATTATTGCGGCAACACTTATTTTATTCTTACTTTTCACACTCGTAAACGGAAACTTTGCAAGCGCAGCTAATCTTCTTACTATGAGTAAGTCTTTAGTTCCCTATGCAGTTTTGGCGCTGGGTGTAACATTCGTTATCGCAACAGGCGGTATCGACCTTTCCATCGGAACAGTATGTATCGGTACAGCAGTTTTGGCAGGTGCTATCTGCGGTACCTCAACAGAAGTAAATTCCACACTCTGGATTACAATTCCCGTTATTTTAATTTCCGGTCTCCTGTTCGGTCTTATTAACGGTTTACTTGTTGCAAAGTGCAAAATCGCACCCTTCATCGCAACACTCGGAACAATGCTTTTATCAAGAGGTCTTACAGCGGTTATCGCACAGGTTATAACAGATAAATCTTCTGCTATAAAATATCCTGCATCCTCCTGGTTCCAGAAAATCTTTACAAACTTAAACGGCTTCCCTATAGGTATCGTATGGGTAATCGTTCTTACAGTAATCTGTATGGTAGTAATGTATAAAACCAAGGTTGGAAGATACATACTTGCAATAGGAAGTAACGAAGAGGCAGCTCGCCTTTCCGGTATCAATGTTGACAAGTATAAGATTATCGCTTATTGTATAGGCGGTTTCTTCGCAGGTCTTGCAGCACTCTTCTGGACTGCATCCAACCCCTCTTTAACACTTGCTTCCGGAAACGGAATGGAACTTGATGCTATCGCAGGTGTTTACATCGGCGGAACAAGCACAACAGGCGGATTTGCTTCAATAGCAGGTACAATTTTCGGTTCTCTTATCTTAGTTGTTATCCGTCAGGGTCTTAACTTCGCATTGATTGAATTTAACTCAAATCTTTCTGCAACATTCATAACATACGCAGTAACAGGCGTTATCGTAGTAGGCGCAGTTTTACTTGACGTATTAAAGAAGAAAGCTGCAAATAAGGTTAAGGTAGAAAAGCCCAACACAAAAGGACTTAAAAAATAATAATGAAATAGAAACACAGAAGTGTTTTTATAAATAAATTTTTGGAGGGAAACTCTATGAAAAAGTTTACAAAGGTATTAGCAGTAGTATTAGCAATCGCTCTTTGTGCTTGTATGTTCGTAGGTTGCGGCGAAAAGGCAACTGAAGGCAACGGTACAATCGCAGTAGTAGCAAAGGGCGAAACCCACGCATTCTGGCAGGCAGTTAAAGCCGGTGCAGAAGCAGCAGGCGCAAAGTACGGTTATAACGTAACATTCAGAGGTCCTACAGCTGAAAGCGAAGAATATGTAGGTTCTCAGAGAGAAATGTTACAGTCAGCATTGAACAGTAACGATACAAAGGCTGTTGTTCTTGCAACAATCGGACTTGGATTCACAGATGAACTTGTTGCAGCATATGACAAGAACATCCCCGTAGTTGAATTCGACAGCGGTTTATATTCCGGTGGAGCTGACCTTACAGAAGGTAAGGATCCCACAATCGGTGGCGTAGCAACAGACAACGCAGCAGCTGCTGCAGTAGTTGCAGAAAACTTCTACGCATACTTAAAGGCACAGGAAGTTTTAGCAGAAGGTTACAAGATTGGTATCATCCAGCACGACTCCACAGCAACTGGTATCGACAGAGCAACAGGCTTCAAGACAAAGATTGAAGAACTTGCAAAGGCTGACGGTATCACACTTGATATCAACGTTCAGGTTAAGGCTAACAACGCAGGCGAATATAAGCTTGGCTTAACAGCATTACAGGAATGGGGCGCAGCTTCTATCTTCATGACAAATGAAGGTGTTGTAAACGAAGTATTCCCCGAAGTATCTGACAACGCTGCAAAGTATAAGGACATCTTATTCTGCGGCTTCGACGCAGGAACAAACCAGTATAACTGGATTAAGGATGCAGGCGCAAACTTTGCACTCATGGTTGGCTCCGTTGCACAGGACTCCTACGGCATCGGTTATAGCGCTGTAGAGCTTGCTGCAAAGAAACTCGCTGGTGAAGAAGTTTCTGACGTAGGTATCGCAGGTAGATGGTATAACGCTGAAAACATCGACGAGCTCAAGGATCAGAACATCTTCTACATGGGCTAATCCCTTAGAAGAGAGATAAAGCTTAGCACTCTTGAACTCTCCCTGCTTTTCAGCAGGGAGAGTTTTTACTAAACATTTTGGAGGTATTATTATGGCAAAAAACAGATACGTGGGAGATTATCCCGTAATCGGCATCAGACCTACAATCGACGGTCGTCGCGGTCCTTTAAAGGTTAGAGAATCTTTGGAAGACCAGACTATGGCAATGGCAAATGCAGCTGCAAAGCTGATTTCTGAAAATCTTCGTTATTCCAACGGAGAACCCGTAAAGGTAGTTATCGCTGACACAACAATCGGTCGCGTTGCAGAAGCTGCAGCTTGTGCTGACAAGTTCAGAAAGTGTGGCGTTGACATTACATTAACTGTAACACCCTGCTGGTGCTATGGTGCGGAAACAATGGACATGGATCCCAATACAATTAAAGCAGTATGGGGCTTTAACGGAACAGAAAGACCCGGTGCAGTTTATCTTGCATCAGTTTTAGCTACCCATGCACAGAAAGGACTTCCTGCTTTCGGCATTTACGGTCACGACGTTCAGAATCTTGACGAAGTAACCGATATGCCCGAAGACGTAAAGGAAAAAATCCTTCGTTTTGCCCGTGCGGCAGTTGCAGTAGCAACAATGAGAGGAAAATCCTACCTCCAGATTGGTTCAATCTGCATGGGTATCGGCGGTTCAATCATTTCACCTGAATTTATTGAAGAATATCTCGGCATGAGAGTTGAATCAGTTGACGAGGTTGAAGTTATCCGTCGTATGAGCGAAGGAATTTATGATGAAGAAGAATTCAAGAAGGCTCTTGCCTGGACAAAGGCAAATTGCATAGAAGGATTTGACAAAAATCCCGAAAACATGCAGAGAAGCCGTAAAGATAAAGACGAGCAGTGGGAATTCGTTGTTAAGATGATGGTTATTATAAAAGACCTCATGAACGGAAACGAAAATCTTCCCGAGGGCTGCGAAGAAGAAAGAGTTGGCCACAATGCAATTGCGGCAGGCTTCCAGGGTCAGAGACAGTGGACAGACTTCTATCCCAACTGTGACTTCCCCGAATCCATGCTCAACACCTCTTTTGACTGGAACGGTGCTCGTGAACCTTACATTCTTGCAACAGAAAACGACGTATTAAATGGTATTGGAATGCTCTTTATGAAGCTTTTGACCAACCGTGCACAGATGTTTGCTGACGTAAGAACATACTGGAGCCCCGAGGCAGTAAAGCGTGCAACAGGCTATGATTTAGACGGCGTTGCAAAGGAAAACGGCGGATTTATCCACCTTATCAACTCCGGTGCTTGCTGTCTTGACGCCAATGCAGAAGCAGTTGATGAAAACGGCAACCACATCATTAAAGAATGGTACAATATAACAGAAAAAGACCAGAAAGCTATTATGGAAAACACCACATGGAACTTTGCTGACCTTGGCTATTTCCGTGGCGGCGGCTACTCCTCAAGATTTGTAACAAAAGCCGAAATGCCCGCTACAATGATTCGTTTGAATCTTGTAAAGGGACTTGGCCCTGTTCTTCAGATTGCTGAAGGCTGGACAGTTGCACTTCCCGATGACGTAACAGATACTCTCTGGAAGAGAACTGACTATACATGGCCCTGCACATGGTTCGCACCCCGTTGCGACGGCAAGGAAGGCTCTCCCTTCAAGACTGCTTATGAAGTTATGAACAACTGGGGAGCAAATCACGGCGCTATAAGCTACGGACACATCGGAGCAGACCTTATTACTCCTTGCTCTATGCTTCGTATTCCTGTTTGCATGCACAACGTTCCTGAAGAAAATATTTTCCGTCCCGCTGCGTGGAACGCATTCGGCATGGATAAGGAAGGTCAGGACTACAGAGCTTGCGAAGCTTACGGTCCCCTCTATAAATAATAAAGATTAAACTTAATCCTCCAAAATAGCCTTTTATAAGGCGGAAAACCTCCCGATTAAAATCGGGAGGTTTTTTTGGATTCAATCGTTTTTTTAACGCAAAAACCCTCTTAGGGTTCAAGTCCTTGTAAATGAAAAAACAGAACCGCAAAAGCAGTTCTGTTTTCTCTTGGCAGGGGCACAAGGACGTATATTGCTTCGCAATCTACCCTGCTCGCCGACCCAAACGCTTTGCATTTTGGTACCCGGCGTCGCAGCTTTTTGCTAAAAACGATAATCAATCGTTTTCTTAACGCAAAAACCCTCTTAGGGTTCAAGTCCTTGTAAATGAAAAAACAGAACCGCAAAAGCAGTTCTGTTTTCTCTTGGCAGGGGCACAAGGACTTGAACCCTGGGCACGTGGTTTTGGAGGTCGTGTCAAATTAAAAAGACCGTCCAAATTGTTCCCACCGTTGAGCCGTTTGTAGCACTCGGTCTTTTGAACCTTATGCCTTTTGATGCTTTATTGATGCTATGTAAAAATCTCATCAAATTTGATGCCCAACTGCCAAAAAATCGACACACTTAATTTAATTTGAGTATAACATACATTCTGTAAAATTGCAAACAGAATTAAACGGAATTGCCCGTGTAAGACGATAGAATGAATTAAGGTGGAATGAACCGACAGTTATCTTTAAAGGCAACACAAGACATTTTTGAGCCAATTACAACAAAGCGAACTATAATAGCTATATCAAAATTTGACGCACCTTAAACAAAGAAAAAGCGAGATTGAAATTTGCGAATCAATCTCGCTTGTTTTATGTCCAAATTATAGTATTATTGAAATTAAATTTATTTAAAATGGAGAAAATTGCATTTTGGTATTGCTTTTGTTCTAGTTTTAGAATATAATAGAATTATCAAAACAAGGAGTGAAAAACTATGGACTATATGACTGCAAGAGAAGCAGCTGATAAATGGGGCATATCTCAAAGACGAGTTGCCGTGTTGTGTTCTGAGAATAGAATAGAAAAGGCCGCGCGGTTAGGAAATATGTGGGTTATCCCAAATAACGCCGAAAAGCCAATCGACGCAAGAAGCACTCGATACAACATGAGTACCGATAAATACATTAAGCCATTTCTAAAATGGGCAGGCGGAAAAGGTCAGTTGATTAGGGAAATCGAAAAATATTATCCATTCGGATCAACAATAACTAAGTATGCCGAACCCTTCGTAGGCGGAGGTGCTGTTCTCTTCGATATATTAAACAAGCACAAAGTTAATGAAATATATATTAGCGATACAAATGCTGAACTAATAAATGCATATAAAATAGTAAGAGATAGGATTGATGAACTAATCGAGTTACTTCAAACATATCAGGCAGAGTATATACCCCTTACTACTGAGGAAAGAAAAGAATACTATATTAGAAAAAGAGAATCATTCAACGAACTAAAGGTAAATGGGAATGAGAAAACAAACATTGAAAAAGCAGCGCTGATGATATTCCTCAATAAGACCTGCTTTAATGGATTGTATCGAGTGAACAAAAAGGGATTATTCAATGTCCCAATGGGTTCTTATAAAAATCCTATGATATGTGATGAGGATAACCTAAGAAGGGTATCTTGTAAACTTCAAAATGTAACGATAGTGTGTGGAGATTACAGAGAGTCAAGAGACTTCATTGATGAGAATACATTCGTGTACTTCGATCCGCCATATAGACCGATAACGGATACATCAAGCTTTACTGCCTACACCGAGAACTTGTTTAACGATGAAGAGCAAATAGAACTTGCAAGATTTGTAGATGAAATGCATAAAAAAGGAGCTAAGATAGTCGTAAGTAATTCTGATCCTAAAAATTCAAATACAGAAGATGACTTCTTCGATAATATCTATAAAGCACATAAAATCAAAAGGGTTGAAGCTACGAGGATGATAAATTGCAATAGCGAAGCTCGTGGCAGGATTAGAGAATTGCTAATATCAAACTACTAAACTTAAAATAACAAAATAAAACAACACTGCGGACGAGGCTCTGCAGTGTATACTCTTTGGAGGTATAAAGATGAAATTGAGAGATGCGCAAGATAAAATATTAAGAATATGTAATATACCTTTCTCGAAATTATTTACCGAGGCGGATTTTGAAACTATAATTAAAAACAAGGGTAAAACAGGACAGTTGCTTGAATTAGCTCTTGGCAAGAAATTGGACAGCTTCAATATAGACTTTGAAGATGGAGAGTTAAAGAGCAATAAATGTGATAGAAACGGAAAACCTTTAGAGACAGTTTTTATTACGCAAATAGCAAGCGTAATTGATGAGCTTCTTGAAGAAAGACCTTTTCAAGAAACGCATCTTTATGAGAAAATCTCAAATATGCTTTATGTTCCTGTTTGCAAGGAAGGAAATCCAAGAGATTGGATGTTTTTAGATGCAATACATATTGATTTGTCAAAACCGGAATATTCGGAATTTTTGGATATTTGGGAAGAGGATTATTATTCTATTTGCAGACAATTAAAAGAACACATTGAAACAAGTTCGGATGGATATATTCATACATCAAATGGAACGCATATTCAAGTGAGAAGTAAGGATTCAAAACCATATCACCCAATATACTCACATAAATATGGTAGATATGTATCCAATAAAAATCATGCTTTTTATTTTCAAAAGCAATTTGTTTATGATGTAAGGAAATAAAGAAATGAGGTCATTCAATGAGCACTTGCCACTTCTGTAAAAACGAAATAACCGAATCAAAATTTATGTTATTGAACGATATGATATATAAATCATGTCCTGGTTGTTCAAAGAGCGCAGGGATGCACGTGTTTTATAGGTGCCCGGAGCTGTTCGGGTGTGCCCCTACTCGTGCTAATAAAAGCAACCCTCTTGGATTACAAAGTCATTGTGCATCTTGTCGTTCAGAGAAACAAGGGCCTCACGAAAATGCCGTACTGTGTTCGCAGACTAAAGAACTCGGCGGTTATGTAATAAACGAAGTACGTATTTTGCCGATGAGTACAGAGGTGTTTGGCACCTATCTGGAGGCCCGCGTGTTCTTGTTGAGTACAATGCCGAGCAGAGGTAATACATATTATTTCAAAACGTCAAAAATGAACTGCCCTGAAAACACACTGGTATTTTTTCAGTGTGGTGGTTGCTTGATAGGTTATGCAATACACTTAAAAACGGTATTACTCGAAAACCCAGTTACGCTTGAAGACGGAGAAATCTATAACGGATACTACCAATTTGCTGAAAATTCGGTGACACTATTTGAAAAACTTATAGGAAAAGAAAAAATGGTGGAGATATACCCTGAATTTAAGACATTCAATCAAAGTCATCAATTTCTTCCGGCAGCAGTCTTGCCTGCAATTTTTAGCGAATTAAACGCAAAAAGCGGGTTTGTTAAATCCTATATGCAAAACAACTTACCAGAAGAAATTGCTGATGAGGATATACAGAAACTTAAAGAAGGTACAAAAAAGACTATTACAGTTAATGCGTATGAACGAAACGATAAGGCGCGCAGGCAATGTATCAATTATTATAAGAAGAAAAATGGCGGCGTTGTAAAATGTGAAATATGTGGATTTAATTTTGGAAAGACGTACGGAATACAATTTTATGATAAAATACACGTCCATCATATTGTGGAGATTTCTACAATTGGAGCAGAATATGAGATTGATGCAAGCAAGGACTTGATTCCTATTTGTCCTAATTGTCATATGGTTGCTCATTCCCGAAAACCGGCATACACTCCGGAAGAAATCAGGCAAATGCTGAGGAGAAAATAGTAATGGCAAATAAAACAATAAAAAAATGGGAGCCGGACGATTTCGAGCTTGAAATGACAACGCACTGGTCATTTCCAAAACGCGGAGATTGGGCTACTCATGATGCAAAGTGGCGCGGGAATTGGTCGCCATATATACCGAGAAATATTATATTAAGATATTCGCAGGAGAACGATTTAATTCTTGATCAGTTTGCTGGCGGAGGCACCACGCTTGTCGAGGCAAAGCTTTTGAATCGAGATATAATTGGTGTTGATATAAATGATGTTGCGCTTGAACGGTGCAAGGAAAAAACTGCTTTTGAATATGAACCAGCAAAAGGTAAAGTTTATATAAAAAAAGGCGATGCAAGGAATCTTCATTTTGTTCCCGATGAAAGCATTGATTTGATATGTACCCATCCTCCATATGCAGATATAATCAAATACAGCGATGGAATTGACGGCGATTTATCTCAATTAAAAGTCAAGGATTTCCTTAAAGAAATGAAAAAGGTAGCATCAGAAAGTTATCGTGTTTTGAAAAAGGACAAGTTCTGCGCAATACTTATGGGAGACACTCGGCAAAAAGGGCATATGATTCCTATGTCATTTGAGGTAATGAAAATTTTTCAAGATGCAGGGTTTAATCTAAAGGAGCTTATTATTAAAGAACAACATAATTGCAAGGCTACAGGGTATTGGAAAACGAATAGTGTAAAATATAATTTTTTACTAATAGCTCATGAATATTTATTTTTGTTTAAGAAGTAAATTCAAAAGATGAAACAAAAATATCTAAGAGGATCATTTCTCCCATTAGATAGAATAGGAGTGAAATATGACAGAAGGAAAATCACAATTAGATTTATACCGTATAGACAGAGTAACTACCTTAAATGAAATGGCTGAAAAGGGTGTACTCCAAAACGAAAAATTAGGCGAACTATATGATTTGGAAAAAAATTCATCTACTGCTTCTGCGGAGCAGGTTTGTGATTTATCTGAATCAATAATCAATCACATCATAGCCACACAAAATATTAAACCTAAATCGTTGCATTATCACGAAAGAACTTTAAAAGAGAATGTTATACAAAACTATACATTAGTGTTATATGAGGCTAAAAGTACGCCTCAAAGTCCCATAATTGCATTGTTAGGCGAAAGAGTCGAGGGAAGAAATGATAGAGGTGCAAATATATCTCATATACTGTTTGTATATGATAAAGAAAATATTTTTGCATTTTGTTCTGGAGCAGGGTGGCAAGTGGTATCCCCATTTGTTGACGGATTATTCGGTCTGCAAATTTTGTCCAGATTGATTCCTGAAAATAAAGAAGCGATTAACGCGGTTAAACTTCGTGGATTTGCAGGGACCGTTGCCGGTCAAACCACTAATTATCGCAAAAAGGCCAGAGCTAGTGAAATTATAGAATTTGGCCAACTGTTTAAGGACCTATCTGGCCATATTGAAAAAGAGATTGCACAAAGTGGCTTGGGAATAGAAATTTCCCAAAAACGAAAAAACATAGGCGCCGACTTTAAAAGTAGTTTTAAACTGAGGAAAAGAATGACGCTAGTAGAGTTTATTTCCTTGTTAAATAAAATATCAGAACTCTTAAAAACTGAACCATTTTTTAGCATTGAAGATTGGCTTGGACTTTCTCCTCTGGGACGTTCAAAAAAAGATAAAGCTCTTAGCAAAAAATTGCTCGCAATGGGTTTGCATGAAATATATTTAGAATCTTTATGTGAAGAAGAGCCGAAATTTGAAGTTTTTGTTAGTGCTCCTGATTTGGTATCATATACGACATCAAACTATTATAGCTTGAATTCAAAGAAAGGTTCTTTCACCTATGATGAATTTCATAATGAGACAGACCTAATAAAATATGTTAAAGAGGTGTTGTCCATAATTGAAGATGGACCAGATAAGGAACAAAAAGTAATTGATTTTTTAACAAACACTTATTTAGAATCTCATATAGAAGATGATCAAATACCGTTGACATCGTCGCCATTAGTGAAATGTCTACAGTTTTATGTAAGTTATGAGGGGAAAAATTATATTCATATTGATGGACAATGGTATGTTATTTATGAAGCATTAGGTGCAAAACTTAATCGAGAGTTGCCTTCGTTAATTAGAGCACGTGAATCTATGTTTACAATGCCGAAATGGAAATCTGGACTCGCGGAAGAAAAATATTTATCTTCACTTTCTGCCCACTATTCACATGCTGTTTTGCATAGGAAAAGACCGCTTGATAATATTGAATTATGCGACACTATGTTTATTAACGGAAAGAGGCTAGTTTTATGTCATGTAAAAGATGGATTTGATACAAAAATGAGAGTGTTGGCAGCACAGGTTCGTTCCTCTGCTAATCTTATTAATGATATGAAATTAAGTAACCGAATAAATGAACTTAAAGTAAAATGGCCTTCATTTGCAAATGTTTCTAATATCCCGCCTTGGGATATTGTCGAAAAAGCAATTTTAGGTATCGATGGGTATCAAGTTGTTCAATGTATAGTTTTTAATCCAGACATTGACTTTGATTCAATAGCAAGTATAAATTCAGTAATAGCAAAATATGAATTGTCATCATTGATTAAGAAATGGGAATATGAATTTCCTCTTGAAATTGCTTTGCCGCAGAAATAAAATATGACACACCTTAAACAAAGAAAAAGCGGAATCGAGAAATCGGAAGAAATCTCGGTTCCGCTTGTTTCATTTTACGGCAAAAAATCAGGCATAATCTTATATCGGTTAACGCCGTGATTTGTTGAACGAATTAAAATATCCTCGGAGATTGTTGCAAGTAGTTTCTTTGTGAATGTGCCGTAACCGAGATATCCGTCCAGATTTATGTGCGAGATAACAACCCAATCTGTGTCAGGCTGCCTGTTGGCAATATAATACTTGATTAAGACGGTAACCCCCTCAATGCAATTCTCCGGAATTACCTCGTGTAGTTTATGCAGAATTGAAGCGGGAATTTCGACTTCTTCTTCACGAAGCGGGCCAAGTTCAAGAGCATCGGATATAATTCCGTCAAATCGTATTATCCAACCGTTTATGGTATTAACATCATAAATGGATGTATGAAATTGCTCAACCTTTTTTCGCCAATCCGTTTCGAATTTCTTTAAATATCCTTTCATTTTCGTGGCTGCAGCTTGACTGACTTTGTCAGGGTTCTTTTTTACATAAGCTACAATATTCGCTATATGCCTGTAAAGCCAGCCTTTACCATTCTTATCAACAAGCTCGGGAAATTCATCATGCAAAGAACGAAAATCCGTTATATATTGCCAATCCTCTAAAGGTTTGGCATTTTTCTTATCCGGAACACTGCACCATGCACGGATTGCCCTTTCTGCACGTGCAATATCTGCATTTCCTTCTTCGTCAAACATATATCCTCTTGCAAGAATGGTAAGGACTCTGTTAAATCCGGATAAATCCTCAAACATTTCTAAGGTAAATCTGCCAAGATAACCATAATCCGTCTTGCCGTGCGAAATGTATTCGGGGAAATTTATATAACTTAAAAATTCTTCTCTTTCGTTAATCATAAATCATCCCTCCTGACCTTTAATGCGTTTTTGGATACACAATCAATAAGCACATCCCACATAAAACCTCGTTTACCAAGTGCAACGGCATACTTAACTGCATCCGCAGGCTTAATAATTTTCTCCAAAATCTCACGGCATTTTTTTGCCACTGCTTCACGGTAACTGTCTGAGGCAAGTTTATTTACATAAGCATCTGTCATAGCAACCATATTCTCGGTGTCACCATCACGATATAACTGTCTTGACGATTCCACGGAATTAGCTTCTCTTATGTCCAGAATTAAATCATTTAAAATTCTGTAACCGCTGAAAGTAAAATCGGACAGAATATCAAAATATTCTGTGAGTTCCGGTAACCACTCAGAAAGAAAGACTTCCCGGTCTTCTTTTATCATAAGATGCCAGTTCTGCTCAATCATAGCCTCGTGAACTTTTTGTAAATGCTCATCACTTATTTTAGAAAATTCTGCATATAAGACATCTGCATCAAAATCTTCATCCTTGCCTTGCGAGAATAAAATTCTGTCAATGTCCTTATACCTCTTTTTTGTCTGTATATCTGCGCGGCTTACCCTGATTCTCCTTAGCACCTCATCGTATTCCGAAATCAATGTGCTGACTGCATCTAAAATATCTGCATTAAGTTTTTCTTTCCAACCATCTTCTACGGCAAAATTGAAAAGTTTATTGTCCGGAATTGTCTCGGCTTTAATTTTAGGAATTCCCTCTTTGAGCATTTTTGCATAGTATGGAAGCTTTTCCACATTGGAATCAATTTCCTCCCAATTTGTATTTTCAAAGAATTTATTTAACTTATTTTTTGCATCGGTTACCCCTTTGCTAACATTTTCAAGCAGTCTCTTATAAGTTAAAAAGATACTTCTTTGTCTTTTGGATTTTCCTAAGTATTCTGATAAATCAGGTTTAATTCCGGTTTTGGCAGAATCAATTTCAAGTCCCGTTAAAATTGCAAGAGTCTCAGCCTCTTCACGACATTTCTGCCGTTCCTCACTGGTGGAGTTTTCGTTGTAAGCAATAACACTGCGGTCAAATGCTGCATTGGAAATCTGACCTACCCGTGATGAAAATGTATTTTTTACTGTTTCAAATCTTGCTTTCCAATCATTTGCATCACTTAGCAAAGGCTCGGCTGACGGGATTTTCAAAAACGGCATGTTGTTTCTATCTTCAAAGGAGCCTTCAAATTCATAGTTTCTTTGTACACATATATTAACAATAGGATCAGCAATAGTTTTTATCATATCACCGTCATAATCCGCACCGCCAAGTCTTTCTGCAGCAAACATTTCTGAATCTACCATAACAACATCGCTGAGATGCCCTAAATAATGCTCTCGCATTCTCTTTATTTCTTTCATAAGCTTAAGGATAATTTCCTCGTTTCGTGCAATATGCGGATTACGAAGAAGCGTGCATAATGTATCAACTTCGTAAGCCGCCTGTGGAGCATAGAAGGACTGTTCGGGGAAACGGTCACTCATTAGAGTAGCGTAAAATTTCTTTTCGCTTTCTGTAAGTTTGGATTTTCTTGTCATTGGGATTATGGATAACAATCTTAATAAATCTGCAGATAAATATCTGCTGTCTCCGGCAACAAGCAGTGTGCCAAGAGAATAATCCTTTAAAATACTTTCGGCTCTGTCCTCAAGCTCCTTTGCATATATAGATTCGTTTATAAACAAAGGATTTATTTCCAAAATATCCGCAAGGTAATTTGCCTTTGTTTTCTTTCTCCAAAAACCTTTTTCTTTTTCTTTCAGAAAATATTGTCTTCTGTATTCTTCATTTGCACAAAGATTGTAATATTCTGTTTCCGTTTGCTTGGTAAGCCAGTTGCGTGTGTCCTCTTCCGGACTATGCTCCCAACTAAGAGGCAAATCATTTGGTCTAAACTCTTCCGCCCTGACAGAAAGTGTATTTAAAAATTGATAGTTCAGCTCTGTAAACTTTTCGGGATGCAATTTGCTTACATTAGTAATATACAAGGCATGATTGTATTTTCTGAATTTATCCCAATAATCCTGCCATGTCATATTAGAATCATTCAGCCAGCCTTTCCCTTTAAACATACTCTCGGTCAGAATAATATCCACATCGCTTATTGGATGTTTCTCTCCCCAAATATCTATGATGTGTTCAAACCCTGCACTGATAAGAAGGTCTTTAAAATCTACCTTATGAAGCATACCCTTAACATAGGGCATACGAATTTGAAATGATGTGTGAACCGGCTTACCGCAGAGTTTTTTGTCAACTACATTGGCATATTCTTTTGAAATTAGTCCCTCACCATCATATTCAAGGACAGTAAATTGCTCATGCCGTTCCACTCTGTGATACTTGCGCATATTAGAATTACTGCCATCATCTTCAACGGTAATAACATTAGCACTTGCCTGTAATTTATTATTCTCTACAACAATAACTCTGTGAGGCTTGTCAATTTCTATATCATCAATACGAGTTCCCGATGAAAGCATCAAACCGTTATATGCATATAGCTTGGAAAGCTGACACTCTCCAATATTCATATCAAGCATAATACGGCGGCGAACATCTTTATAAATGTCCTTGTGAATGAAAGAAAGTCTTGCGTTCCGGCTCATACTTTGGGAACGTTCGAATGCAACATAAGGCATAGACCCTTTGCCAAAGTCTAAATTGATTCCATTTTTCCTGAACATATCCCTCGCTTTTTGTTGCCTCTCTGCATATCTTTTCTGCTCTCCGTTTCTGTCAAAGATACCTGTAAAATCTATGTAGAAAATAACATCCTCAAGGTCGGTTATTAAATTTACATCCTCGTGGATTTCAAAATCATCTCCGTGAAGATGACACATTATTTGATAAAACAATGCATTGCTTTCCTGCTCATGACTTGCTGTCGGAACCTTACATTTTTCTGTTTCACGTGCCTGTAAATTAAATTTGTATATGCCGTCAGATTCTTTCTCGGCATAGCTGATAATATTTCTTGCAGACATCATAAAGATTTTATACTTGCGCATATAAAGGTTCACCTCACTTTGTAAAAATTATATCACAAACCTTTTGAAAATGCAATATGAATACTGCCCTCACTTTTTTAAGTGAACAGTATATCTTTTTTTGAAAGTGAGGTGATAAACCATGAAGGAATCTATGTTCAAATCTTACGATGAGATGCCTCTGTTTCTCAATGCAGAAATGGTGGCAAAGGCATTAGGTGTTGCTACATCTACTGCCTACGAACTGATGCATGAGAAAGACTTTCCTGCATTGAAAATAGGAAGTCGGCTACTCGTGCCGAAAGAAAAGTTCCGCCAATGGGTGGACAGTAAAACTAATTTATAAGGAGGGGTTTTTAATGACTGAAATACTATGTGAAAAATTTAATAACAAGATGAATGATTACTTCTTTCATCCATCAAGAGATAATATGTATCCGACAAAAGAAATAAAAGAAATCGCTCTCCAGGCCATGGAAAATCTGTGGCAAACGGAGGGCATTTCTTTTGAGGTGATTGAATTTTCCAATGCGGAAATCCAGTATATTATTCTCGAGAAAATGATGCCGGAGCATATCGATTTTGCAATTGATGAATTCATGCATTGCAACAGATTAGATGGAGTTGAAATTCTGTCTTATATGATTTTTGTAAAGGCTCTTTCAAATAATAATTTGATGAAGTTATTTGCAAAACATGATATCGAACATGGTCTTATTAATGAGAAAGGAGGCGCAGCATGAATTACTATTATTTGAATCAGCAACACAAACTTAAGAATGTGTTTATAATATCCAACTACGTTATGCAGTTGGATATAAGCGCAACGGCTCTGGCAATATATTTCTACCTCATGTATATCGAGGACAGAAAAACTTATCAATGCTACCCGAGCTACAAAACAATCGGTAAGGCTCTTAAGATTAAAAGCAAAGGTACTGTTGCTAAATATGTAAGAGAGCTTGAAGATAAGTGCTTAATCTATACCGAACCTACAGAAGTAATTCTGAAAGATGGTAAGAAAAGAAACGGCAACCTGAAATATACAATCCGTCCTATACAGGATGCGATTGAACATTATCACTATGAGCAGATGAAAAATGTTAACGAGGTTGCAGCTCGGGCAAAAGCTCAGAAGATGCTTGATGATTATAACAGAAAGCATCCGAAAGCAACCGCATAAATTATTTACCCGTTTCAATGCCAACACTTCGGCGGTTTTGAAAACGAAAATTTTGCGGTAAGGTAGTTACACCACCCCTAAAAGTTAGGCAGCTCGTATCGCCAACGCTTCGGGGGTGGTTACACCTTAAAATCGATAATAGGTCAAATGAGAACGACTGTGACAGAGAATTTCGAGAAGAAAATTCTTGGGTAAGGTATTTACCCTACCCAAGTAAGTTAACCTCGTAATTCATCGTGCGACAAATAGGTTTGAGACCTAAAATTCGATTCTATACATATGACCAAGGGTTTAAGCAGGGGTTTCAGCATATAACTATTTGGGGTAAGGTAGTTACACCACCCTGAAAAGTTAATATCTCGAACCGAAAAGAAAAGCCCTATGGTAAGACCTTAAAATCGATTTGAAAGAACAAACGAAGGTACGAGAAAACACCTGACGGGGCGCCCCGAGGAACGAAAAGTACGAGAAAATGATAGAAACAGGATAAAGCTTGGTGCGCTTTCCGCTCCAAGCCCTCTTACATCGCCGTGCGAAGCCCGGCGGAGAGTTTCTAAAATGCATCTACAGGTGCGGTTTTGGTGTGCGGTATTCCCGTCAGACCGCACCGTGTGGGCGTTTCAGCAGGTGTAATAACAGGTGTCTTCAAAATTACAAAATTTTTTAAGATTGGAGTGTGAAATTATGAGTAAAGTTGTTATAAGAACACATTATTCTGTTGGTGGCAAATCAGTCGGCGGAGGATTCACAAATTATATCGCAAGAAGAGACAGAGTTGACAAAACAATTAACGCAAGAAGGTCGGAGGTCTTCCCAAAATATGCTGCGGAGAGACCGGGAGTTATTACAATGGGAGAACATGGTTTGTTTGGCCAGGAGGACTATGTTAATCTACGTAAAGCCTCAGAAGAAATATATAATCATAACGGAATCGTCTGGCAACAAGTTATATCTCTCAGACAAACTGATGCAGAAAGACTTGGATATGATACGCCGGATGCATGGAGAAATCTTCTCAGGTCAAAGCAATTTGAGATAGCATCCTACCACAGAATTCCTGCTGAAAATATGAAATGGTACGCAGCGTTTCATAAAGAGGAAGGACACTATCATGTACATTTTATTCTGTTCAATAAGCAGCCCGGCGGCGAATTTCTTTGTGCAAGAGACTACAACAGATACAAAGACTCATTAACAAAAACTATTTTCAAAGATGAAATGAAACAAATCTATGATGAGAGACAGTCTCTTCGAGATAAAATTGTTGAGTCTGTGAAAGAAAAAATGAATGAGTTTAGTGCAGATATTGGTGAAGCTCCCGATGAGTTTGCCGAAGCGTTTGTTGACTTGAAATTCTCTCTTAATGGATACACTGGCAGAAACAATTATCAATTCATTTCTCGTCAGCAAAAAGAAAAAGTTGATGCGGTTGTAAAAATCGTTTGCAAGGATGAAAATCTACAAGAATTATATCAACAATGGTGTCAGGTTCAGTTAGCTCTCTTGAAATATTATCGAGAGAATCCTAAAGAATGTTTTGATAGCTTGGAGAACAATCTTAATCTCCAAAGACGCTTGGAAAATGTTGTTCTAAGAGCGGCCATCTATGACAATAAAAAGAATGATTTTTATACAGATAAAGAACAAGGAAGTATGCCCTACGGCGGAATTGTTTTTGCTATCTGTAAAATGTTTGAACAGTCCATTGACCATGACATCAAGGAAGGATTTACAAAATCAATTGTAGATTCAAAAGAGAGAACAAAAGAATACAGAAAAGATTCTGCGATGGGCATCCATCACGGAATGTAGTTAGGAGGTGAAAATACAATGAAGAAGAACAAAAAAGTAAAGATGACTTTTAATATTGATCCCAAGGTCAGACGACAAATTAAAAATCTTGTTGAGGACCTTGGTTACAAAAGTGAGAGTGCATTTTGCTGTGAAGCTATCGAAGAATATCTCTCAAAACTTCAGTATGATAGCATAGGTACATACATGAATAAGTTGTTGGTTCAGGCGGTAGATTGTACAATCGCCGGTCACACAGACAGAGTCGCCGATATGCTTTTCAAATTCGCTGTAAGCATTGAAAAGCAAACGATGATCATGAGTGGTGCCTATACTCAGTACTACATGGAAGACATTGAAGAGATGGCAATCGAAAATGTTAAGAAAAGACATGGAAGATTGTAAAAAAACTTCGTGGACTTCCTCTCTCTTATGTGGTATGCTTTGTCTCGCAGGAGGTGAAATAATTATGGCAAAGCATACGAATGACTTAAGGCGATTGTTAATTCGGTTTTAGAATTAGCAATCGCCTTTTAATATTCAAATGAGTTGAAACATTGACAACAAATTTTCAAAAGTGTATTCCAAATTAAGTCTGGTATATAATAATTGAGAAGGAGTTGTTGAAACATGAATGAAATTACTAAACGCACTATTGAAGACTACAAAAATTATTTAATCGAGGAAGAAAAAAGTTCCGTCACCATTGAAAAATATATTCGTGACATAAATACATTCGCAGAATGGTCAGACGGCAGAGAAATTACAAAGACACTTGTGCTTGAATACAAAAACATATTGGTACAGCAATATGCACCTGCAAGTGTGAACTCAGTCCTGTCTTCCCTCAATGGATACTTTGGTTACATTGCAAGATATGACCTCAAGGTTAAAAACTTAAAAGTGCAAAGGCAAATCTTTTGTCAGAGTGAAAAAGAGCTTACAAAAGCTGAATACGAAAGACTTCTCAAAGTGGCAAAGAGTAAAAAGAATGAAAGGCTCTACCTCATCATGCAGACGATATGTGCCACGGGGATTCGTGTAAGTGAATTAAAATATGTGGATGTAAATTCTGTGATGACAGGACAGGCTCAGGTTAGGTTGAAAGGTAAAATTCGAATGATAATCTTGCCGAAAGAGTTGTGTGTTCTTCTAAAAAAATATATAAAGGAAAGGCATATCGCTTCGGGAAGTGTATTCGTAACAAGGAAAGGTCAACCTGTGGATAGGCACTCGATTTGGAAATCAATGAAGCAGTTATGTGAAACTGCCAGAGTATCAAAAGATAAAGTATTCCCACATAACCTCCGCCATCTGTTCGCAAGAACATACTACTCACTGCAAAAAGATATCGTTCGCCTGGCCGACATACTCGGACACAGCAATGTAAATACTACAAGAATCTATACCATAGAAAATGGCTCAACCCATCGCAAGCAAATGCAAAGAATGGGACTCGTGCGGATGCAAAATTAAAAAGACCACATAATCAGCATTATGTGGCAAAACAATAAAATTATTTACATAAATTATACCACGAAAATGCAAAAAGGTCAATGTTTCAGAGATAAATAGAACGAATTTATAAAATTTGCACATAGCAAATAGACCAATGAAAAAATCGAACTCATTGGTCTGAGGCTCTTTTGAATTTGTGGTAACTGCAATCACCTGAGAGGGTGATTTTTTTATTTCAGCCGTCTTGGTTACACACATAATGCTGATTATGTGTGCTAATGGGAGTTGAGTCAAAATATGCCCGATATCGATAAAGAAAAAACTTGCTGTTTCTTCGGTCACAGAAAGATTGATGAAACGGAAGAATTGAAAAATAAGCTATGCGGAATTATAGAGAATTTAATTGTAAATGAAAAAGTTGATACTTTCTTCTTCGGGAGCAAAAGTCAATTTGATGACTTATGCCATAAGATAGTTACTGAACTAAAAGAAAAATATCCTCATATTAAACGGATATATGTAAGGTCTGCATTTCAGCATATTCCCGATTGGTACGAGGATAGTCTGCTTCAGCATTATGAAGATACATACTTCCCGGAACATATGGAGAACGCAGGCAGAGCTTCCTATGTGGAGCGAAATCAGGAAATGATAAACAAATCGGATTTTTGTATCGTGTACTACGATGAAAACTACGCCCCGCCGAAAAGAAAGAACAGCAGACGGGATCTGACAGACTATCAGCCGAGAAGCGGAACAAAAATAGCATACGACTATGCTGTGAAGAAGAAAAAAATAATTATAAATTGCTTTTAAAATCATTATGCTTTTGGATAAACCGAGGTATAATGATTTTTTTGTTTTGTCATAGGTTTGTCATACCAGGTTTGATAATATAAAGAAAAAGATGCTTGTATGATGAAATTTTAGTGGAAAGGACAGTGAAAATGAATAGTTTTATCCTAAAGGGAAACATTTGCTATAGCATTTCAAAAACAGAATTAAAGACAGTTTCAGGATATATTGTGTGCATGGATGGAAAATGTGCAGGTGTTTTCGAAAAATTTCCTGAAAAATACAAAGACCTTGAATTTAGAGATTTAAAAGACAAGCTCATTATTCCCGGTATGGTAGATTTACATATTCACGCTCCGCAATATGCTTTTCGTGGTATGGGGATGGATTATGAGCTTATAGAATGGTTAAACACGCAGACATTCCCCGAAGAAGCAAAGTATAAGGATGCAGATTATGCAAAAAAAGCATACACGATATTTGCTGATAATATGAAAAACAGCGCTACCACAAGAGCTTGCATTTTTGCCACAAGGCACAGACAAGCTACAGAAATACTGATGGATTTAATGGAAGAAACAGGTCTTGTAACCTATGTTGGTAAAATAAACATGGATAGGTCAGCACCCGATGAACTTGTGGAAGAAAGTGCAGATATGTCTGCTTTTAATACATTTGGATGGATAAACGATATTGCGGGTAAATACAAACGCACAAAGCCTATACTTACACCAAGATTTATTCCAAGTTGCACAGACGACCTTATGGACCAGCTTCGAGAAATACAAAGGGCATACAACCTGCCCGTACAATCCCATTTGTCAGAAAATAAGGGTGAGATTGAATGGGTTCGTGAGCTTAGACCGGACAGTGCATTCTATGGCGACAGCTACGATAAGCATGATTTGTTCGGTGATGAAAATTTAGATTCTGAAAAAGTCAACACAGTAATGGCGCATTGTGTGTGGTCAAGTGATGAAGAAGTGAAGCTCATGCGTGAGAATGGTGTATTTATTGCTCATTGTCCTGCATCAAATATAAACCTTACGTCAGGAATTGCCCCTGTAAGAAAATACCTTGACCTTGATATGAAAATTGGTCTTGGAAGCGATGTGGCAGGCGGTCAAACGGAATCAATTTTCCGTGCAATCACAGATGCCATAGGCGTTTCAAAAATGTATTTAAGATATGTTGATGAATATGCAAGTGCTGTTACCTTTGAAGAAGCCTTTTATATGGCTACAAAAGGCGGTGGTGAGTTCTTTGGAAAAGTAGGAAGCTTTGAAGAAGGCTACGAATTTGATGCACTCATACTTGATGACAGTATTCTTGCTCATCCCCTTAATCTTAGTTTAAGACAAAGGTTAGAGCGCAGTATTTATCTGTCTCTTGATTTGTGTGGCGGTATCAAAGAGAAATATATACAAGGTAACAAAATTATTTAGGAGGAACTTAAATGAAAACCAAAAGATTTTTAAGCTTATTTATCGCAGTTGTACTTTGCTTGTCAGCTTTCACTGCGTTTGCAGAAGAAATTGTTATGGAATATTCACCTTTTGATGAATATGTTGACTATTCCAATATGTATTTCTGGTCGCGCTGGAATAATGGGGATGACAAACCTGCAGATCTTTTCTTTGTATGTCCAACAGTTGATATGGGCAAAGAAGGAAATTATAATGCTTACATAACAGATGAAAAATACCGTGAGAGCTTTGACGGTGCAACAAATATGGAACTTGGAATTTATGAGGATGTTGCAAGAGTTTACGCACCATATTACAGACAGGCAACCTTCCCTGTTTACAGCCTTAGCGAAGAAGAACAGGAAAAATATCTTAGTGCGGCATACGAAGATGTTAAAAAAGCATTTCTTTACTTTGCTGATCAGACAGACGCCACAAGACCATTGATACTTGCAGGATTTTCACAGGGTGCGGATATGATAATCCGTTTGATGAAAGATTTGTTCGATGAACCACAGTATCAGAGAAGACTTGTTGCGGCATACCCTATTGGCTGGAAGCTTACCGAAGATGAGGCCCGAGAATATCCGCATCTTATGCCTGCCGAAGGAGAAACAGATACAGGTGTGATTGTTACATTCAGCAGTGAAGATAAGGATATTACTTCTTCATTAATAGTTGGTGAAAATGAAAAAACATACTCTATAAATCCGCTTAATTGGAAAACAACATCCGAAGTTGCCGATAAGTCTCTTAATAAAGGTGCTTGTTTTACCGATTATTCAGGAAACATCAAGGAAGAAATTCCAAATCTTACCGGTGCTTACATAGATGAAGAAAGAGGAACGCTTAAGGTTACAGATGTAAAGCCTGAAGATTACCCCGGAAAACTTTTTGATGATGGTATATATCATCTTTATGATTATCAGTTCTTTTTCAGAAATCTCGAAGAAAATGTAGGCAAACGCCTTTTTGCATATAATGAAAAAAATAAAGATAAACTGGATGTTATCTACAACAACGATTTGCTGACTTTTGATGTGGAGCCTGTTATTGAAAATGGCAGAACTCTGGTTCCGTTCAGAACTATTTTTGAAACCATGGGCTGTGCAGTTTATTATTCCGAAGAGGACGGCAAACAGATTGTTTCCGCACGAAGAGCAGATGGTAACTTGATGCTTACCATAGGCGAAAACAAGATGTATTTTAATGGCAAAGAAGTAGAACTTGATGTGCCTGCAAAAATTAAAGACGGTAGAACATTAGTGCCACTCAGAGCAATATCAGAGGCGTTTGAGTGCGATGTGGATTGGACAGGAGATACAAAAAATGTATATATTTGTTCACCTGCATCAGCATATACCATACATGCCCAAAAATTTGAAGAAACCATAACCGACCATGAGGGGAATGTGTTAATTGAAGTGGTTGCATATTATCCTGCCATAGAAAATCCCAATGAAAGTTCAACATTCGATACAATCAACGAAGATTATAAGTGGGATGTTGACAGGTTCTTGGAAGAAGCAAGAGAAAAGAAGGAAGATGCACTTGCTTTGCGAAAACAAATGGGTGATGCTTTTGTTCCTTTTGTTTATGAACTTACTTACGAACAAACTTACAGTATTTGGGGATACCTTTCATTTGTTAGCCACAAATATGTAAATGTGGGTGGCGTTCATCCTACAAAAACAATGGAGTCAAGAACATATCATGTAAACTCTGATGTGGAACTTTCTGTTTCAGAATTACTCATGGAAGATCAGCTGGATGTTTCTTTGGTTAAGTTTGTAACAAATTTATTTGTTGATAAGTTAAAGGAGATAGCGCCTGAATCAGCTGATATATATACTTATGATTATGTGGATGAACATCTTGGATACGTTCAGTTCTACATCACACACAATTCGATGGTGCTTTATTTTAATCAGGGTGAACTTGCGCCTTATGCACTTGGTGTAATAAGCGTTGAGATTCCTTTTGATACCGGACTTTTCTATATCGATTCAAGAAATAACTACAAAGCAGAACAATTATTTGAACGCGAATATGACAACGGATACGAATGGAAGGTTTTTGACTATACAAAAGATAAGCTTGAAATTACAGAAATGGCTACCGACTATCCGCCTGAAAAAATTTATTCAGAATATTACCCTGTTGGCTTAATGCAAGTCACAGCAAAAGGCATTAAAAAGGGTAATGCGAGTTTAGTTATGGCACATGTAGAAAAGGGTAAGGGTTTGGAAACTGCAATTGAAATCAAAAAAGCAGATTTATATGTTGACGAAAATAATATGTTGTCACTTATTATCGAAGATGATGCTATGTATTTATCAAGTAAATAATTAAATGATTATATAAATTTAAAGGAGTCAAATGTTATGAAAAAGAAATTGTTATTCTTAATTCCAATGATTATTGTTGCAGTGCTATTGTTTATGCTTCGTGCAACAGGTATGACAGCACATATCGCCGTATCGGTTGTTGGTCTTGTATTACTTATTGCATACACAGTTGCAACAAAAAAAGAATGGAAAAATCCTGCACTTGAAATACTCCAGCGAGTTTTCTATGCCATCGCTTTAATTACAGGTGTTGTACTTATGAATGTACACGGGATCGCTGCTGTTTCCATTATTCATAAAATAAGTGCAGTTTTATTTGTGATTCTTTTGGCTGATGTAGAAATACACAAGGCAATTAAAAAATAATTTGATATATAGAGGAGGACATATACAATGAAAAAAACATTATCAATTATTTTAACACTTATCCTTTGCTTTAGCCTGCTTGCAGGTTGCAAAACACAAACTGAAAACAACAATGCTGAAACTGAAACCAATGCAAAAGTTGTAAACCCATTGCCTGAGACTATTGACGTTAAAAAGCTTGACAATTGCACAGTTGCGGTTTCTTTGGCAGACGGCGATGTATATGTAGATGATAACGGAAAGATGCAAATGAAGGTTACTGTGTTTGCGTATGATATGTATGATATGGTGGATATCGCATCTCTTAATGAAAATGATGTTATTATACGCAAAAATGAAGAGGTAAAGGTCACAGAGCTTGAACGCCTTGATAGCGGACTTGTTCGCATTAACGGTGGCGAAGAAAACGGCGGATTTGATTTGGTTTCAAACGACAGTACCGTATATTACGAAACAGGAATGAATGATATTAAAGCTTACTATGAAATTGGCATGGTAACTCTTCCTGTATCTGATGAATTTGAATACATTGATGAATCCGTTCTTGATTCAGAAGCAAAAACCTATTATCCCGGAGATTTTCTTACAGATGATGCGGAGATCGAATATAACTTCACTCCCAATAATACAAGTATTGTGATCGAGAACGGTACAATTATAAAAATGAATAAGGTTTATATGCCGTAACTAAGGAGTGACGTATTATAAATGAAAAAATTACTTATCGCTGTTTTTTCAGTTGTATTATCTTTGAGTATAACTGTAAGTTGCTTGGCAGCAGGGGTGTATTATCTTCCTGATGTAACAAGCGAAATGTCATCACCTTCCTATTGGGCAGATGAAAGTGACATTCTTATGTCATATGATGAAATAGAAAATCTTAACAGAGAAACAATTCAGACAAAAGGCACTAATATGTACGACCTTAAAAATCTGCCTGAAGTCGTTGACGGAATTTCATTAAATGAAGCAATAAAAAAATCAAGTCAGGCAGATGCGGCATATTATCTTGGGTGGACATATATTGAAAGCACGGAAAAAGCCACACAGAAAGATTATGACAAAATAATTGAAAACACTCAGAATCCTGATGCAAAAAAAGAACAAAAGGTTCTCTATGGTATAGCAACTAAAAGAACAGAACTTCGCACGTTCCCTGCCCCTGTTGCTATTTGGGACGATCCTGCCGATTCTGATTTTGACTATCAGTATCTCGTTTCGATAAGAGTAAACGAACCGGTTGTAATCACATCAAAGTCAAAGGACGGAAACTACTATCTTGCAAAAAGCATTTGTTGTTCAGGCTGGATTCCGAAAGATGCGGTTGCAATTTGCGATGATAAGGATGAATGGATTTCAGCGTGGGATATAAAAAATGAAAATGTCCTTGTAGTATGGGGTGATAAGGTGTTTACGGAAACCTCAATAGTTGGTGCAGAAACATCAGACCTTATGCTGACAATGGGAACAGTTTTAGAACTTGCAAAAGATGTTAATCCTAACGAACTTATAGATAACCGTGCGGCATACAACAATTATGCAGTATGGGT
Organism: Clostridia bacterium; assembly: GCA_045123995.1. Taxonomy (GTDB): domain Bacteria; phylum Bacillota; class Clostridia; order CAKSNL01; family HGM11501; genus HGM11501. The sequence goes on along the minus strand of JBGVKY010000022.1, from coordinate 18,605 downwards.
GCCTGTAAGAAATGATGATGGTACATATTCAAAAAAATTAACACTTATTTCAGAACATAAAAAAGTGTATGAAGGATATATGCCACTTACAAAAGAGAATATATCAAAGGTTGTGTTCTCGGCTCTCGGCAACACTTACGGTTGGGGCGGAAGCCTTAATTCTGATGATTGTTCAGGATATATGAGAAATGTATATAAATGCTTTGGTATGGAGCTTGCAAGAAATACCACGTGGCAATCATCAATGCCTATGGCAAAGGTGAATATGCAGTATATGCCCAAAGAAGAAAAAATTAAATTCTTTGATGTACTTCCGTTTGGAACAATTCTCTATTTCAGCGGTCACGAAATGATGTACCTTGGCGAAAGAAATGAAAAGTATTATGTGATTAGCGCTGTTGGAACTATTATGCAACCAGAAAACCCATCGGTTCGTCAGCGTATCCGTTCCACGATTGTAAATACACTCGATGTTAAAAGAGCTAACGGCAATACATGGTTTGATGAGCTGACTGTGGCACTTGTTCCATATTTCAGTGTCAACGAAAACACTTTGCCGGAGTATGAATGGTATCATGATGGCGTAGCATATTGCCTTAAAAACAAAATCATGCAGGGCGACGAAAATAAGTTCTTCAATCCATCTAAAAACATAACTTGGGCAGAGCTTTTGCAGATTTTGTACAACATGGAAGAAACAAAGCCGGAATATGAATTTGAGGAAGATGCTGCCTGGTATGCAGGGGCAGTTAAATGGGCGAAAGATAGCGAGTTGATATATGAAAATGACAAAGACTTTGAACCTGAATCAGTGATAAGCCGTCAGCAGCTCGCATCTGTTTTATACCTGTATGCACAGTTTAAGGGATATGATGTAAGCGTTGGAGAAGAAACCAATATACTTTCTTATGATGATGCATTTGATATATCGGAATATGCTATTCCTGCTATGCAATATGTTATTGGTGCGGGAATTATAAACGGAAAAACATCAAGTACGGTTAATCCTGAAGATAATGCAACAAGAGCAGAAATTGCGGTGATACTTGAAAGATTTGTTCAGTACAATATCCGTATGGAAGAAGTCAAAAAAAATACCGTTGATTATACAAAAGATTTCACAGACTATATGTATCAGCCGAAATCTGATGATTCGGTGATTGATAACTTGAAGACGATTGACCGATGCAGCTACGGAACTGCTGGATCGTCATTGTCACAGGTAGTAGCAGGAGTTTCTGTACTTAAGCTTTCAAAGGCAGATGGAGTAATTGATAAGCTTTCAGAATACCTTAAAGGAATGGATGCGACACAGAAGGACTACTTTTCATTCCAGTGGCAGATGTGCATGAAGAAGGCGTATGGAATTATTGAAAATCCTGAAAGCTTTGAAGGCGCATTAAGGGATGCAGGTCTTGATAATATTGATATGTCTGATTTTGATAAAGACGGACTTGATGAACTTAACAGCACAATTATGAGTGAACTTGAAAAATCAAACATTAAAAATGAATGGAAAAATCATTTTGAAATTGAACCGTTTACATTCTGGGAAGATTAAATGTTTTTGTAACAGTAAAACATGAGTAAGTTGAAAAAAACAGAAAATATGATATAATGAGTTTGCAAAGCAAACTCAATGAATAGTGAAAAATGAATAATGAAGAATTAAGGAACAAATGCTCCGCATTTGAAATAAAAAAAGAAAATCGCTTTGCGATTTTCAACCACAATTATTCATCATTCATTATTAATTATTCATTTAATTGAACGGCATCTAAATTGTGCATCAATTCTAGAATATACATAGTAAAACGGCAGTTTGAACATATGAAAGAGGGATTAAGTATGAATCAAAAATGGAGCGAAAAAACTACATTGCAAAAGGTTATGGACATTATTGCCGGAATTGCATTTTTAGTATATTTAATATTTCAGGCGTTGGAAAGAGCAGGCAAGGTAGTGTCTGCAGATCTTATTACAAGCATAGCTATATTAGTTGTCTGCGTATGTGAGGCGGTTTCATTCTGGAATACAAAACGCGTATTCTCTTATATTGCAATCGGAGGGGGATTTTTATTGGCAACGGTTTTAGCATTGTTGTATTTATTATAAGCGGATAGAGATACTGATTGCGGAGAGTGATTATTATGAAATCTAATAAAGAAAAACTAAAAAACAGAATATTTATAAGCTTATGTATCTCTTTGCTTGCCGTTGTTCTTTGTTTATTTGTATATACAGGAAGAAATTATGGAAGTCAGGCAATGAATGCACTATATCTTTCCGCAGAATTTCAGGGTGAGTATAAAGTGGCGGACGGCAATTGGCACCCTTATGTCAAAGGTGAGCATATTCCTGCCAATAAAGGTGATGTAACATTGAAAGGGCATTTTCAGTTATTTGTTCCTACCACGGGAGAGGTTGTAAGAATTGCAGATGAAGGCGTCGTTCTTGCGTTTTATTTTAACCATATTGGCGGTGAAATTTCGGAAGACGGAAAAACTTTCCGCCCCTTTGATGCCGAGAGTGTTCTTATTGGCGAGGATCTGTGCGGTAAAATGTATATCGGATATGAATGCAAAGGTGCTGAAGAAATTACAATCAGGCTGAAGAACCATCATAAATTCGGAAACCCGGGAGCTATTGACGATTTTCTTAACAACTTAAGCACCTACGGCGGAACAGATTTTGAGAGAGATACATTAAACAGAGGCAGTGCGGATAGAATTTTGGGTATTGCATTTATTTTGTTTGCATTTATGATTTTGGGTACGGCGATATTCTCTATGCTCATTCATATCAAAGGAAGTAAAAATCTGTGGCTTGCGGGATTTGGAATTTTCTCTGCCGGAATATACTTCTTATTTAAGGCACACGGCGTTATGTTCTTTAGCGAAATAATTAAATTTAATACCCGTATGGTGATAGGCTCTATGATGCTTTATATGCTCTGTGTAACTGCTTTTATTGCAGGTATGTTTGAGGACAAGTTTAGAAAATTAAGCAATAGTCTTACCATTCTTGCTTTATTCTCAAATCTGGTAATTTTACTTTCACCGTCAGTTTCCGATATAAAGTTCTATGATACATTACCTGTATGGGTGTCTGTGCAGAGTGTGATTTGCATTGTGATGAGCGTTCTTCTTGCCATTCGTATTGCAAAGGACGATAAAAAAGAAAAAATGCTTTCAGCTTTTGCGATGCTTCCGATGATTTCGTTTATAATCGACGTGGCAGGAATAACTTTTGGATTATCCACAAGAGGAATTGTTTCAGAGATTGTATTTATTCTTGTGTTTATTGTATCCGTAATTGTGCTTTTAAAGGTTGTTCCGCAAAACTTGAATGCGGCAATAAGAGCAAGAGAACTTGAAGCAGAAAAACTGATTTTGAAGGCAGAACTCACGGAAAGCCGCATTGCCACTATGATAAGTCAGATTCAGCCACATTTCATCTATAACACACTTGGGACGATTGAGCAGCTTTGTATCACCGAACCAAAAGAAGCTTCAAAGCTTGTGCGTAATTTCAGCTTGTATTTAAGAGGAAATTTCAGCGAGCTTGACAATGCCAAACCTATAAGATTTTCGCAGGAAATGAATCACGTTAAGCATTATACCGATATTGAGCAGGTTCGTTTCCCTGATATGACAATACAATATGACCTTCGCTCAGTAGAATTTCTTCTTCCTGCACTTTCTGTTCAACCTCTTGTAGAAAATGCCATAAAGCACGGTCTTATGGGACTTGAAGAAGGCGGCATAGTTACAATATCTGCTTATGAAACAGATGATTCATATATTGTAGAGGTAACAGATGACGGTGTTGGTTTTGATATGAGCGTAGGATATGATGAAACCAAGCATGTCGGCATAAAAAATATAAGAGGTCGAATTGAAGCAATGTGCAGCGGAACGCTGACCATAGAAAGCGAAATCGGTAAAGGCACAAAGGCAACTATAAGAATACCAAAGGAGGCTGGGGATTATGATAGCGATAACAGTTGATGATGAAAGACCAATGCTTAAAGCTCTTACAGATATTGTTAAAGCTTCACCTGATATAAAAGAGGTCTATGATTTTTCTGCCTGCTCTGCGGCTCTTGAGTGGATTTCTGAAAATCGCTTAGATGTAGCCTTTCTTGATATAAATATGCGTGGTATGGGCGGTCTTGCCTTAGCAGAAAAGATCACCGAGATTTATCCGGAGTGTAAAATTGTTTTCTGTACAGGTTATGAGGAGTATGCATTAAACGCTATACAATTAAGGTGCAGCGGATACGTTATGAAACCAATTACACCGGAAGCTGTTCAAAAAGAAATTGACCATATCAAGAGTAAAAATCCGAATGTGTCGCTTCTTGATGTTAAATGCTTTGGAAACTTTGAGGTTTTAAAGAACGGAGAGGCGCTTAATTTCAAGCGTACAAAGGCAAAAGAACTTTTCGCTGTGCTTGTTGACAGAAACGGCGCCGGGATGACAGGAAAGCAAATCTGTGCAGTTATGTGGCCCGAAAATACTGATGATGTTAAAAATATGGATTATTTAAGGCATCTTGTCGGAGACCTGAAAAAAGCACTTGCAAATGTCGGTGCAGAAAACGTCTTTTGTCAGGACGGATACAATTACAGAATTGAGCCTTCAAGAATCAATTGTGATTATCACAACTTTTTGAAAAACGGTATGCCTCAGTTTCACGGTGAGTATATGACACAGTATTCATGGGCAGAAGATACTCTCGCTCTGCTGCTTGAAACAAATTAATAAATCAGTTTGCGGTCGGAATTATCCGACCGCAATTTTTTTGTTTAAATTTAAATTTGTCATAGGTTTGTCATAGATAGTCTGATAAAATAACAAAATAAAATATTATTAGGAGAGGTTTTGACTATGAAAAAAAGACTGTTATCTTGTATTGTTTGCATTTGTATGGTGTTATGCTCATTAAATGCCGTTGTTTTTGCAAAGGATTCTGAAACCATTGTAATTCTATACGAAAATGATGTTCATTGTGCAGTCGAGGGGTACTCCAAGCTTGCTGCAATGAAAAATGAGCTTAAGTCTGAATACGAATATGTAGGTGTGGTATCTTCGGGTGACTTTGTCCAGGGCGGGACACTTGGAGCTGTATCAAAGGGCGAATACATTGTAGAACTTATGAACCTTGTGGGATATGATGCGATAGCCCCTGGAAATCACGAGTTTGATTACACGATTTCCAGACTTACAGAGCTTTATGAACTGTCGGAAACAAAGTACATATCTTGTAACTTTGCAAAAATTGGCGAGGAAAAAACATATTTTGAACCGTATACCATAGTTTCATACGGAGATGTTGATATTGCATATATCGGTATTATCACACCGGAAACAATTACCTCAGCACGTCCGTCACAGTTCAGAAATGAAAACGGAGAAATCATCTACACCTTTAACGAATCAAGATTGTATGAGTTGGTACAGGAAAGTATTGACGAAGCAACTGAGGACGGTGCAGATTATGTAATTGCGCTTTCTCATATCGGATATGATGAGTCAGGAGAATTAAATGATGTCACTGATGTTATAGAAAATACCGATGGGCTTGATGTGGTTCTTGATGCCCATTCCCATTCTGTAATTGAAGAAAAGATTGTAAAAGATAAAAGCGGTGACAATGTTTTGCTTTCATCTACCGGTACAGGTTTTGAGAATATCGGTAAGCTTACTATTGCAAATGGAGAATTTGACACAGAACTTGTAAAGACCGAGACTTATACTAAAACTGATGCAGATATTGATGCTTATATAGCAGAAATAAATGAAAGCTATGCTGAACTCGGCAACAGAAAAATCGGCGAAAGCAAGGTTGAACTTATTACTCATAACGAAGAAGGCGTTAGACTTGTACGAACTGCAGAAACCAATCTTGGTAATTTGTGCTCCGATGCTCTTTTCTTTGTAACAAATGCAGATGTTTCCTATGTTAACGGCGGTGGATTGCGTGCACCAATTAAATCGGGCGATATGACTTTTAATGATATATACTCGGTGTTCCCTTTTAACAATCGCATTGTAACAGCAGAGATTACGGGACAGGTACTACTTGATATGCTTGAAATGAGTATGATATCTTACCCTCAAGAAGACGGTGCTTTTCCGCATATGTCAGGTATAACCTTCTCTGTTAACAAATCAATTCCGTCATCCATAAAAGTTGATGAAAATGGATTTTTCACTAAAGTTGATGGAGACTACCGCGTTTATGACGTTAAGGTTTTGGATAAAGAAAGCGGAAATTATAAAGCACTTGAACTTGACAGAAAGTATATTTTGGCAGCTGCAGACTATTATATCCTTAATTTTGGAAGTGGAATGTCTATGTTTAAGGATGCAAAAGTCGTTGAAAGCGAAGGAATGCTTGATGTTGAGGTTTTAGAAAGGTATATCACAGACAACTTAAACGGTGTCATCGGTGAAGAATATAAGGATGTTGTAAACAGAATTACTTTTACGGACGGCTATGAAAATGCAGACAACGAGGACAAAGCTGTAACAAGAGCAGAAGCAATAGTTGCTCTTTGGAATATGGAGGGCAGTCCTGCCTCTGACTTTGCAATGAAATTTGATGATGTATCAGCCGAAACTCCATATGCTGAAGCAATCCGCTGGGCTGCAGCTGTAAAAATTGTAAACGGCTGTTCGGAAAGCAGCTTTGCTCCCGATGATGTACTGACACGTGAACAGCTTGCCGCCATTCTTTGGCGTTATGCAAAAAGCGAAAATATTGATGTCAGCATCGGAGAAAACACCAACATCTTAAGCTATGAAGATGTTTTCACAGTAAGTGATTACGCTATACCTGCATTTCAATGGACTTGCGGCAGCGGAATAATGTCGGGGAATACAATCAGTACACTTGCTCCCGGTGAACAGGTTAACCGAATTTTCTTTGCATCTGTTCTTCATAAATATGCGCAGTATGTGGAGCAAAAATAAAAATATAAACCTTGGAGGTGCAAAATGAAATATTCGCCTGATGCGTACTTGCTACACGAATCAAACCAATTTATTACATTCAATATTCGAATCAAGGTAGTTATGAAGGAAAATGTTGAGCCTGACACGCTGACAGAGGCAGCTCAAAAAGCTTTTAAACGCTTTCCTTATTATTCAAAACAAATTCATATTGATGAAGACGGTGGTGTGGATTTGATTCCTAACCCAAGAACTGTTAGCGTAAAAGCTGTTTCCAACAAGAAAACATACCTGTTTTCCGAAGCAGTAAACTATCAGCCTTGCAGTATTGAGTATGAAGACAATTGTATTTATTTCAATATGTATCACGGAATGTGCGGTGGATGCGGTACTTTCCTTTGGATTAAGACAACGGTATATGAATATATTTGTGCCAGATATGGTGTTAAACCGAATCCGGGTTCTACTTTAATGATCGACTCACCTATTTTGCCTGAAGAATATGCGTATCCAAATACGGAAAATCTCCCGAACAATGCTCCATTGGGTAAGATTAAAAAGGATGCAGTTTGGTTTCCCGGACTTGAATATCTGTTTGGGTTTGGTAATCTTATTTTCAGCGATAGCGTTCATTATGAATTTGAAATTCCTAAAAGTGAAATGATGCGATTTGTAAGCGAAAATGACGGAAGTCCAATGTCGGCGGTGGCGGCAATTATGGTAAAAGCATTAAACCGTGCGTTACCAAAAAACCGACTTCCATTCAGAGTGGAAACAAACCACAATTACCGAAGTGAAGTCGGATGCCCGAAAACACACCATGACCTGCTTTCCCACATTTTCTGTTTTATTCCTTATCATGCACAAAACTGGTCTGTTGATAAAATCTGTACAGTCATAAGAGGTGCGACTCATTTGCAGATTCAGCCGGAATACGCTTGGGATACATTGCGAAAGTTTTATGAATATACCGATGGAATAGATAAGGTAAAAGGACTGAAAGAAAAGAACAAATATGCAAGTAAAAACAGCCATCGTGTTCCCGATGTCCACAATTCCTTCCTGATTAACTATATGGGAAGAGAGGACTGGGGTGAAATGACGGATTATATTGAGAGAGCACATATTATCACCGATGCACATCTTCTGTTTGAAATCCTCGATGTTGGTGATAAATTCTGTATTTCACTGATGCAAATGAACAAGAAAAAGAAGTACATGGATTACTTCTGTCAGATTCTTGATGAAGAAAAAATACCTTACAAAATTCATGGAGTTTATAAAAATCATCTTCCAATATCCAAACTGGAAAGTGCACCGATTTGTGAGAAGTAACAGATTTTGTACGATATAAAAAACTAAACATAAGTTAAAGGAGAATTTTTATGACAATCAATGTGGAAAGAGATTTTGAGCTTGTTACTCTTGAAATAACAGGAAGACTTGATACAACAACTGCACCAAATCTTGAGTCGGTTGTAAATGAACTTTCCGAAAATACAAAAGAGCTTGTTTTTGATATGTCCGGTGTCGAATACATATCATCAGCGGGAATCAGAGTTTTGCTTGGTGCGTATAAAAAAATGAATTCACATCAGGGGAAAATGAGGATTGAAAAAGCTAATGATATGGTTCGTGAGGTTTTCGAGATGACGGGACTTTCTGATATGCTCGAATAGGAGTGGCACGGGGTTCCGGGAATCTATAAAGAAGGGGTTAGATGCTATGAGTTTTAGAAACAGCAAATTCAAAGTTTTTATCAGTATTATTGCAATTATCTCGCTGTGTTTGGTTATTTTTGCAGGATGCACAGTAAAACCGTCAACAGATGAAGTTGTTATAGGTATTGCGTGGCGTGGAGACACCGATTCAGAATTTTACACAAACATTGTTGATGCAGTTGAGGAAGCGGGCGGAAAGCCTGTTCTTTTGGAGCAGGTCAAAGCAGATTACCTTACATACGATAGCGAGAATGCACTTCTTGATTGTACTGACGAGGTCGGAGGACTTACACTTGAAACAGCAAATGTCATTAAAGAAAATTTGTGGGAAAATACCAATGTTGAAGATGTCATGCAAGGAATTGATGCTGTAATTTTTACCGGTGGTGAGGATATCAGTTCTTCGCTTTATGCAAAGCCTGAACCGTGGCATGGAATAGAAGCAGAAATTGATTTTAACGCAACAAGAGATTCTTCTGACTACATATTGATGTCCTATTGTATAGAAAAGAATATTGCTGTAGTTGGTTTCTGCCGTGGTATGCAGATGCTTGCGGTGGTTAGCGGTGCAGAAATGATTCAGGATATTCCTGTGCATTTCAGTAATCTAAATAAGGAGTATCTGTATCAGCACCGAAACGAGAAGGCAACACCCGAATCTTACAGAGACTATGTGCCTCACGATGTATCCGTAGTAAAAGATTCTCTTGCATATAAGATTTATCAGAAAGAACTTTTAACAGGTTGTCCTTCGTGGCATCATCAGGCCGTTTTAAATGTTGATGGTACAGATCTTGTTGTTTCCGGAAGTGTTGATACAAATTCCGAAAAGATGATTGAGATTATTGAACACACCGGGAAAGACTTTATAATTGGTTTTCAATTCCATCCTGAAGCTGCTGTAGTAAAACATCTGCAGGGTGCAGATAATGCTGCTGATTTTATGAATTATGATACAGCTCTCCTGGTATTTGAATCATTGATTGATACGATAAGTTAAGTTTTAACAACTAACTTGGAAAATTAAATTATGGTAGGAGTAAGTTTGTATGGATAATCTTGTAAGAAAAATAGAGCTTCCTCTTGCAAAAAGAGTGATAGAAAAAGCAGGTCTTTATATCGTGCCGGAAAACAGAATAAAAGAACTTGCGTCAGTTGCAGCCGATGCGTATCGTGATTATCCGCTTCACAACTGGTTTTTAGGCGGAAAATATGATGAATATGTATCAGAAAAAATAATGGAAATATCCTTAAGAACAATGAGTGATGATGGCGTTATCTATGCTGACAGTGAGGAACTGAACGGATTTGCGGTATGGCTTCCGTTGGGTTTTAATGGTACTAAAGTTTTACCTTTTCTCACTAACGGAGGATTGAAGTTCATACTTCATTCGGGATTTTCCATTATCCGAAGACTTATTACATACGAAAACTATGCAATGAATCTGAAAAAAGAATTTACAGGAAATGTTGACTGGTATTTGTATAACCTTTCCGTAAAGAAAAGTGCACAAGGAAAAGGTATTGCGGGCAAATTGCTAAGACCTATGCTTGAATTCTGCGACAAAGAAAATATAGTTACATATCTTGAAACAAATAAAGAAACTAATGTTTCTTTGTATGAACATTTTGGATTTGAATTGTCAAAAAAAGAGCTGATACCCAAAAGTCCGGTTATGCACTATGCTATGGTAAGAAAGCCGAGGCAAACATAAGAGTAAAAGTATTATCAATATGCTTATAAAAAATGTAAATTTCTAAATAAAGCTCTGATGAAAGTAGGTGAATAAATGGAAAAAGCCATAAGAAGAGGCATTGCAATTCTCTTTGTTTGCATAATGGCTCTGCAATTGAGTTCTTGTAATAAAACGGAGTGTGATACCCAAAAATCATCTACACTTCAAGCGACTGTTATTGAAATCGAGAAATACGGTCATGCTGTACTTGATATTACCACCGCTGATTTTATGAAAGGCGGATACAATCTCGGCGACATTGTCTGTGTACGTTTTGGAACATGCGAATATACTATGCCGTTTTATGACGGATACTATTCTAACCCGGGAAATCTCTTGCTCCGTGGAAGCGCACCGGAAGACTATATCGCGGTGTGCATCAACTACGGGGACTTCTCTGACACAAATGATGTAGAGGTCGGGGATTCTGCTGAAATCACCATGGTAGAAAAATCAGGTATGCGTAACATTCAGGAACTTTATGAGTTACAGTATAGCAACAACCGTGATGATTACTCTGATGATGCTTCTTTTGCCAACTTTCGTTCTGTAACGGCGGGGCGTATCGGAAACGGCAAACTTTATCGAACCGCCTCCCCCATAAACAACGAAAACGGTCGTGCTGATTATGCAGATGATCTCATTGAATCGGTTGGTGTAACAACTGTCTTGAATCTTGCGGATTCCGATGAAGATATTGAAGGATATTTGGCGGATAGCGAATGTGATTCTGAATATTACCGGCATCTTTATGAGACGGAGAGCGTGATAGCAATTGATCTGACCGGTAACTTCTATTCAGACGAGTTTGCTTCCTCTGTTGCGAAAGGTCTTACGTTCCTTGCACGAAATGAAACGCCATACTGTATCCATTGTACTGAAGGCAAAGACAGAGCCGGTTTTACTGCTATGCTACTGGAAGCGTTGATGGGTGCAACTCTTGACGAGATTATTAGCGATTATATGATCAGCTTTTACAATTATTATGGTATAGACAAAGAACATGAGCCTCAACGATATCAGGCGGTTCTTGATGTTAATCTGATGGAGATGCTGTTTCATGTATCGGGTGCCGAATCAGTCGAACAACTGGAACAGATTAATTTAGAAACAGCTGTGACAGCGTATTTGATAGAAGCCGGTATGTCCCAAGAGGATATCGTTATGTTAAAACAAAAACTTGGATAACCCTGCGACGGATAAACACGAGAATTTTTCAAAGAGTAATTAAAAAGAGGTAACAAATTATGATTAGAAACAGAACAGCACAATTAATTTACCAAACAATTTACTGTACACTTGGTCTTGTAGGAATTTTTGCGAGCTTGGGAATCTTTGATAATGTCAATGCGATTCGTTGGGATTTCTATGTCCATTTTACAAATTTGAGCAATTTTTTGTGTGTTGGTGTAATGCTTGCCGCATTGATTCAAACGGCAAGAAAAAAAGAAGACAGTTATGTTACGACCGCACCGCTTTTAAAGTTTATCGGTATGCTTGGGATATTACTGACTTTTCTTGTGTTCAACATTTTACTGGCAGGTGAAGCAGGAAGAGATCCGCAGGCAAACTGGCGTATAGGCAGTCTTTGCTTTCACGTAATACTGCCTGTTATGTATGTATTCGATTGGCTTTTATTTTACGAACATAGAAAGGTTAGATGGTTTTATCCTTTAGCATCTGTACTTTTTCCTGTATTGTATGTAGCTTTTGTTTATGTTCGTGCTGCAATACTTAACTTTAATCCTGACGCTCCTTACATATATCCTTATTTCTTTTTAAACATTGATACGCAAGGGCTTGCAGGCGTTACAAAATGGGTTGTAATACTGTTTTCGGGTTTTATTTTTTACGGCATCGACAAGCTGATAAAGTCGAAGAAATAACGAGGTGTAAGACGATGAAAACAAAAAAGCTATTCCTTCCCGCAATCTTACTTGTGGGATTACTTGTAGCATATGCAATTCTCACGGTGATTCTTTGCTATAATACAAAACCTGCGGTAAGTGAAGGGGAATTCCCGTTTTCCATTACCTATGAATATCTGGGCGAAACCAAAACGATTTCAGGTGTTTACTCTTGTAAATTCGAAGGCTCTCAAACTGTTTTCAGAGAGCACGACAGATATTGGAGTGGCGAAATAACTTATACCGAAGGTGACTATTTCGTTTTCCAGGAAGAAATGAAGACACTTGCGGTTCAGCCGTATATGATTGCGGGTTACTTTATGGGCGACCCTCTTCACAGTGACATATATCAGGTGTATGGGCTTGAAGGTCCTGAGCCGTATGCTGAGTATTACGACTATGAAAATGAGATTAGTATTACGGATTTTGACAAGGATGAAGAACTCGCTGCTATCGGATTCCGTTTTGTAGACTATTCTTATGCACAGCCGATTGAAAACAGTTTCTCATTCTCGGGCGTTGAATATGAAGCGGATAACATTATCTTTTTCGTTGCTCTGATGCTTGTGTTCCTGCTTGTTTGTATCATTTTTGTACGCAAGGACAAGGAATACAAATATTCCTATCTTGATAAATCCTGCATCATTGTAAACTTCATTGTAGGAATCATTGCGGTGCCGTTTATCAGTCTTATCTGCACGATGTTTGGACTTGTCGGAAGCGGCTATGAATGGATAGATCAGTGCATATACAACATTCCGTCATTTACAATACTGTGTCTTGCACTTTCGGTAATGCTACGCCGTAAAGGTTATTCAAAGCAGGGATTCTTTGTCCAGTTTGGCGGAATTCTGGCTTTTGTACTTATGCTTTTGACAGATTTAATATAAAATCTGAAGGCGTACTAATGAAATATTCAACTAATATTTATTTGTTTCATGAATCAAATAAATATATAACGTTCTATATCAGAGTAACTCTTCTGCAACTGAACAAGAAAAAGAACTAAAAAGCTAAACATGTAAATGATTTGTTGTGGAAACATTAAACATATAAACAAAGGAGCTGATTATTATGACAAAAGGAACAAAAATTTTCAGAATTATTATTTGTGTTTTACTTGCACTCACTATGCTCTGGAGTGCAGTTTGGGGAGCTGCATTTATCTTACTCGGTAAAAATTTAGCGCTCACAGCAGTATATGATATTTATGTTGCAGGCAAACTCGTAAATGCATTTAATGCAGATGACATTTTAGGTGATGGTACGGTGTACTATGATGTGTTTAACAATCTCCTTACATTTGACAATGCCACAATTGAGTCCGAAGATTGGCCTCTTTATTCCAAGAAAGATTTGAATATCGAGCTGATTGGTGAAAATAAATTTGTCTGCAATAAAAAGGAATACAGTGCCGGTATTTATGCAGGTGACAACAATCTCGGTAAGGACCTTGCGATTACAGGTGATGGTTCTTTAGCAATCGAAATACCGGATAAATGCGGGGAAGCAGTAGGCATTTTTGCATCTAAACTTACTGTTACGACAGATATTATCGTTAAAACTCCTGATTGCGAAAATAAGGTGCACGGAATTGTTTGTGATTCATCTTTACTGGTTGCAGAAAAAGCATCGATTACTGTAAATAATGGAGCTGCCAAGAACGGCGCAGGTGTCCGTGTTCGTGGCAACGCTCTTTTTGAAGAAGGAACTGCACTCAAAGTTTCTGTAAATCCCGGCACTACAGAAATTTGCAAAGGACTTAGTGTCAGTGGAGATGTATTCCTTGGGAAGGACACTTCGCTTGAAGTTTTCGTTGATGATAGCTCTACAGATTTGGGCGAATGCATCCGTGTATCCGGTCTTATGGAGATTGGGAATGGTTCAACTGTGTCAGCTTCAGCAAAGAATACGCATGCGATTGAGTGCTTCGGTGCTATAGAGGCAAATAAAGGTGCTGCGGTTTCTGCAGTTTCTGATACAAAAGACGCGGATATTTTCTGCAGCGGAGCTGTTGTAAATTACGGAGCTGACATTGATGCTGAAATTGATGCAGTCGGAGGAATCCGCAATAAGGCCGAAAACTAATTTCTTTTATTAAAAATTTTAATTTGTCATAGGTTTGTCATAACGGATTTTATATAATAGCCGTAAAGGGTGATATAGAGTGAAAATACAATCAATGCAATTTAAAGTTTTAATGACAGTTATATCTGCTATGCTGGCTATTACGGTATTTATAGGTGGATTAAGCATATATGAGGTTGACCAGTTTGTGCAGCATCAGACAGAGGACTATATAAATGTCACCTGCGAAAAAGACGCTTCTCAAATCAATGACATTTTCGGTGATATGGAAAAGTCAGTACATATTATGGAAAGTTATGTGCTTGATTTTATAAATAGTAAAACTGACATTGAGGATCCGAAAAAACAATCTGACATTTTAGCGCGTTCCGATGAAATGTTTGTTGATGTGGCAAATCATACTGACGGTGCGGTAGCGTATTACTTCAGATTTACTCCTGAACTTTCACACAACACCTTCGGGTTATTTTACAGTAAAGTAAAGGGAAAGGACGGATTTATTCGTTTCGAGCCTACTGACATATCGCTATATGATAAATCTGATACTGAGCATGTGGGATGGTACTGGCAACCATATGAAGCAGGAAAGCCTGTCTGGATGTTGCCATACTACAATAAGAACAACGATATAACGATGATTTCATATGTTGTTCCGATGTACTTTGAAGATGAATTTATAGGCGTTGTTGGAATGGATTTTGACTATACCACTTTAACAGATAGGGTTCATAATATAAAAATTTATGAAAACGGATTTGCACATCTTGAGTTTGAAGGTGCAGACATCTATAATTCAGAGCACGCCGAAGACGCAAAACTTCATGAACACCCGGAAGAATACTTAAGCGTATCCAAAGAATTAACAAACGGAATGACTCTTATCATTTCCGCAAGCTATGACGATATAAGACAGATACGATATGATATAGCTCTTAAGATACTGTTTGTTGTGATTTTACTTGCTGTGCTGTTTTCTCTCGTAGCAATTCTTGTTGTTAGAAGAATTGTATATCCTTTGAAAAAATTGACAGAGGCATCTGTAAAACTTTCAAACGGAGATTATGATGTTGAGATAGTAAACAGTAACACATATGAAATAAGACTGTTAAGCACTGCGTTTGAGAATATGGCACTTCATCTTAAAGAACATGAAAAACTGCAGCATCTTTTAGCATATCGTGATTCACTTACAGGACTCAGAAACACCAATTCCTATTGGGCATGGATAAATGATTTTGATAAAGAAATAGAAACCAAAGAAATAGATTTTGGTGTTTTGGTTTTTGATATCAACTATCTTAAAGAAACGAATGATAGATACGGTCACGATGTCGGAAATAAGCTTATTGTGAGTGCGGCACGAATTATATCGGATATATTCAAAAGAAGCCCTGTTTTCAGAATTGGCGGAGATGAATTTTTAATTATTCTGCAAAACAGAGACCTTGATGATGTGGAAAAGCTTCTTAAAATTTTCGATGAAGGGTGTCTTAGCAAGTCTGTGGATACAGATAAAGAGTCCATTCCTGTAAGCATTGCGAAAGGTTTTGCAAGATATGATTCTGAAAAAGATACAAACTTTATAGATGTATTTAACAAAGCTGACGATGCTATGTATGAGAACAAACGAAAAATTAAGGGGCTGAAATAAAGCGTGGGAAGTAAAAAAAGAAGATTTGCTGATGATGGCTGGGCACTATGGATTGACGGCGATGACAGAAGCACAATCTACTTAAATGAGTGGATAAACCCAAGAGGCAGAAGCTATGTTGATATAAGCGTGCGTGTGTATGGAGCAAAAGAAGCTAAAACAGTTAATTTTTTTGTTCCCTTTGTAATAGATGAAAACGAAATTACTGATTTGTCATATATGCTTTCAGACAGTTCTGCTCTAAGAGCGTTGTTTAATACCAATGGTAAGGTTGATTCCGAAAAAACAAAATACACGTCAGAGCTTCGTTATGACAACAGAACTGTAAGCCTTATTAATCTTGCAAACGAATTTATTAAAGTAAAAAAAGTTTCATACGGAACGGTTATTACCGTAGATTTTGAATTTATCAAGGACTTTATAACATCCGATGAAGCATACATGATATTCAGAATACCGCATAAAACATTAGATAAGATTTTTGCTCCGGTAATAGATGTCGGCAGTATATTTGACAAAATAAATTCATTGGTTCTGAGTCCTATGATTTCCGAAAAATACGGATATTCAATAAGAATCAATGAGGCACGACTTCTACCACCCGAAATTAACGAGATAAAAGATCTGCAGGAGCAACGTATAAGAAAAGCTCTGGTTACAATTTCTCTCGGCGATGAGTACGAGATGAATGATTCAACCTGTTACCGTATAAGACGGCTTGAAGCAGAGCTGAACCGAGGTTATGCACCCCAAGGGTATGATTGCTCGAATGCAATTACATATCAGTGGGTAGAAGAACGTAATTCCAATATGAAGGCACACTACAATTTCTACTTTACTATGGAGCATAACGAAATTAGTAAAATGAGTATGCTTGTTTATCTGTTCATGGTTCTTTTAATAGGGGCATTAGGCGGTGCAATATATGATTTGTTTAAGTTAATGTTTGGATTGATGTAAGGAGGAAATGTTTTGAATCTAAAATGCAGACTAATATTAGAAGATTACAGAAAACAAAGAAGTGACTTTATAGTCTTAGGCGATACGGTACATACAATGCTTTCGGATATAGTAAAGGAGCTTGGACTTACTGTTCTTGCAGTAGAGCACCGTGTCAAAGAGGAAAGAAGTCTTGCCGGAAAGCTTGAAAGAAAGGGCGACGGATATAACACCCTTGAGGATATAACCGATATTCTCGGTTGTCGTGTTGTTTGCTTCCTTTCTGATGAAATCGACAAAATCGGGCAAAAGGTTGAAGAAAACTTTGTTATTGACTGGAAGAATTCCTCAGATAAAAGAGCACTTATACAGGAAGATGCTTTCGGATATTTGTCCCTTCATTACATCTGTTCACTTCCTTTTGGAGATAAGTGGCCTGATGAAATATGCGGAAAGAAGTTTGAAATTCAGATAAGAACAATCCTTCAACATGCGTGGTCAGCAATCAATCACGATATAGGATATAAGAGTGATTTTGGGGTTCCGAGAGAGGTAAGACGACAGTTTGCTCGCCTTGCAGGGCTTTTAGAGCTTGCAGATGATGAATTTGTACGTGCCCGTGACAATATGGTGGAATATACCGAAGATATAAGACGGCGTATCATAACAGATGATGCTGATGATATAACAATCAATATGATTTCGCTTAATGAGTATGTTCAGCATAATCAAAAAATGCAAAGCATTATTCGTGAAATTGCGGATATTGCAGGTGCAGAAATCAGCGAGATTGATCCGGAAAGCTATATTCCCCAGCTTGCATTTTTAGGGATAACAAAGCTCGGGGATATTGAAATAATGATAAAAGAAAATTATGATCTTGCAATGACGCTTGCCAAAAAGGCATTATCTGCAGCAGGTCTTGATATTGTTTCATCAAGCGTTGCACTTCGCTTCTTGTGTCGTGCAGAGCTACTCAATAAAAACTATGATTTTGATAAAATCGTAGAGTTCTTAAAGATTTCTTTGGGAACAAAGGAAAAAGCCGAAAGGCAGGCAAAACACTTACTTCGACAAAAGGAGGAATGCTGATGACCGAAAGCTACAAGCTTGCTTTAGAATTTGCAAAAGCAAAACATAAAGGTCAGAAGCGAATCGGCGGAGATGACTATGTAACTCATCCGATAGCAGTTTCGGAAATCGTAAAGAATCAAGGCTTTGATGAAATCTATCAGATAGCAGCACTCTTCCACGATTTACTTGAGGATACTGATGCTACAGAAGAAGAAATTTTGAAATACGGTAACAGACAAATCCTTGAGGCTGTAAACTTGCTGACAAAGAAAGAGGGATACGATATGGCAGAATATATAAATGCTATAAAGCAAAACCCCGTTGCTTTTGCAGTAAAGGCGGCAGACAGATTGCACAATCTACAGTGTGCAATCGTTACAGATGAGGAATTCAAGCGTAAATACATATTAGAAACCGTTGACTGGTATCTTGATTTTTCGATTGATATCCGAAAGGCTGTAAAAAGGCTTGCGGAGAGCCTTGAAACTCCGATGGCGGAATTGTCATTCCTCTACGAGCCAATAGAATC
>JBGVKY010000021.1:0-90524 GCA_045123995.1 Clostridia bacterium | reverse complement strand
AGCAGTTTTGGGTTAGGAATTTTTCGTCTTAGAGAAGTCATAAAAAATGCAGTCATACTGGCGTATGTCTGCATTTTTTTGCGCACTATCAGCGGAAAATAACAAGCCAAAACCGACTTCTCCCTAAGGAGTACCGCCGTTGCGACACCTTTTTTATATTCCTTCTAAAGTAAATGGCGGTATAAAGCTTTCGCTTGCGGATTCGCCCTCCTGAGTAAAGGCATTTTCCATCCCCATGTCTACACAAAAATCTATAAGTTCATTATATTCATCCTCTGTTACTTTATTTCTTAAAAGAGGATGATTTTTTACATTTTCGGTAGGCGTGTACTGGCTCATTATGGAAAAATACACTTTTTCACCATAGCGGTTATAAAGATATTCCATAACTCTTTTGGAGTCCTCTAATGCTCCCGGAAGAAGAAGATGTCTTATTAAGACTCCTTCTTTCATTAAGTCATTCTCCCACTTGATTTTTCCCTTTTGCCTTACCATCTCATCTATTGCTTTTTTGGCAACAGTTGGGTAATCACGTGCATTTGAATATTCAAATGCTAAATCTCCCGACATATACTTAAAATCAGGCATATAGATATCTATAAGCCCTTCCAGTTCTCTTAAGGCATCAACCTTTTCATAGGCACTTGTGTTATAGACAAATGGTATGCCGATATTTTCATCCTTCGCCCTTTTAATTACCGGAATGAGCCTTTTGGCAAAATGAGAAGGGGTCACAAGATTTATATTTGCTGCACCTTGCTCTTTAAGGGAAAACATAATTTCAAGAAGCCTTCCTTCATCCGTTTTTTTACCAAAACATTCTTTTGATATATCATAATTCTGACAGTAGATGCAGTTTAAGTTGCAGCCTGCAAAAAATATTGTTCCGCTTCCCTTGGAGCCTGTTATACAAGGTTCCTCCCAAAGGTGGAGTGCCGCTCTTGAAAGGACAAACTCATCCCCCACCCTGCAAAATCCCGTTTCTTCATTTCTTTCTTTATTACATTCTCTGGGACATAAATTACACTTCATAGCTAACCTCTTTTATAATAAAAAACGGGTTGGAGGTTTCCTCCAACCCGACATTTTTATTTAAGCATAGAAGCTATTTCGTCTGCGAAATTATCTTCTCTCTTTTCAAGGCCTTCGCCCTTTTCGTAACGTACGAAATTAAGAACCTTAGCTCCGCTTACTGTGTTGTCAATGTACTTAGCAACTGTGATGTCTTCGTCCATGATGTAAGCCTGGTCTAAGAGACAAACTTCGCTGAAGAACTTACGGATTCTACCCTGAACCATCTTTTCAGCAATAGCTTCGGGCTTTCCTTCGTTCATAGCCTGAGTCTTTAATACTTCCTGCTCATGTGCTACAACCTCTGCAGGTACATCAGCCTGAGCGATGTACTTAGGAGCATACATAGCGATGTGCATGGAAATATTCTTACCCATAGCAGCAACTTCGTCGTTTGCGGGAGCATCAAGCAATACCATAACACCGATTCTTCCGTTGTCGTGATTGTAGGTTGCGATTGTACCTTCCATTCTTACGAAACGGCGGATTGCCATGTTTTCACCGATAACGGCAATTTTGTTTGTAAGAGCATCGGAAACTGTTCCGCCTTCGGGATAAGCCATACCAAGTAAAGCTTCAACATCTGCGGGATTTTCCTTTGCGATAACCTTAGCTACGTTTTCAACGAAGCCCTGGAAATCAGCATTCTTAGCAACGAAGTCTGTTTCAGCGTTAACTTCAACAACTACACCAACATTGCCTTCGATATAAATTTTAACAGTACCTTCTGCAGCAATTCTGGATGCCTTCTTAGCAGCCTTTGCAAGACCCTTTTCTCTTAAGTACTCAGCAGCCTTGTCCATGTCGCCGTCGCACTCAACTAAAGCCTTCTTACAGTCCATCATGCCACAACCTGTAGCTTCTCTTAAATCTTTAACGATTTTAGCTGTAATTTCTGCCATTTTTTTATCCTCCTTAAGAATCAATTATTCAGCCTGAGCTTCTTCTGCCTGGGGAGCTTCCTCTTCTGCAGCTGCAGGAGCGAAAGATTCACCCTGTCTGCCTTCGATAACAGCGTTAGCCATTGCACCGGCTATAAGGCTTACTGCACGGATAGCATCATCGTTACCGGGGATAACATAATCAACTTCATCAGGATCGCAGTTGGTATCAACGATAGCAACAATGGGAATGTTGAGCTTTCTTGCTTCTGCTACTGCGTTCTTTTCCTTCTTGGGGTCAACAACGAACATAGCCGCAGGAATCTTCTTCATTTCCTTGATACCGCCAAGGTTTTCTTCAAGCTTCTTCCATTCGAGCTTAAGCTTTATAACTTCCTTCTTGGGAAGAACGTCAAAAGTTCCGTCTTCTTCCATCTTCTGAAGCTGATAAAGTCTTGCAATTCTGG
Organism: Clostridia bacterium; assembly: GCA_045123995.1. Classification (GTDB taxonomy): domain Bacteria; phylum Bacillota; class Clostridia; order CAKSNL01; family HGM11501; genus HGM11501. The sequence goes on along the minus strand of JBGVKY010000021.1, from coordinate 88,105 downwards.
ATGTGATGGTCTTGAAGTTTGTAAGCATACCGCCATACCATCTGGAATTTACAAAGTACATACCGCATCTTAAAGCCTCTTCCTTAATAGCTTCCTGAGCCTGCTTCTTTGTACCAACGAAGAGGATGTCTCCGCCTTCTGCAGCGATGCTCTTGATGAAGTCATAAGCTTCATTAGCCTTCTTTACGGTCTTTTCAAGGTTGATGATATAGATACCGTTTCTTTCGGTAAATATATACTCAGCCATTTTGGGGTTCCAACGTCTGGTCTGATGTCCGAAGTGAACACCTGCTTCCAGAAGCTGTTTCATTGAGATTACTGACATAGTTAAACACTCCTTTTAGTTTTTATACCTCCGCTCTGCACCGTCGTGAAACCCGAAAAGGGACTAAAGCGACACTTCAGAACGTGTGTATTTATTTTTAACCTTAAGTATTATATCACAAAATTTCCAAAAATCAAGCTTTTTTTAAACTTTTTTCAAAAAATATCACTTCTTGTATTTTTAATGCGTAAGGTTTCCTCTATTGCACACTTTGCGATGGCCATATAACGTTCCTTTTTCTTTCTGATTTTCCCGAAATTGTGGGAAATTATTCCGAAATTTGCATTCATGGGCTGGAAATTATCAGTCTGTCCGTTTGCCACATAATCTGAAAGTGCTCCAGAAACCGTCCCTTTACTCATTATAAAGCTTTCTTTCCCTGTAGCTCTGCAATATCCGTTAATTCCCGCCATGAGTCCGGACAGAGCTGATTCCACATAGCCTTCAACTCCGGTTATCTGTCCTGCAAAGAAAATGTTTTTATTATTCTTCATGGAATAATCGGGGTTAAGAACTTTTGGTCCGCACAAAAATGTATTTCTGTGCATAACGCCATATCTCAAAAATTCTGCGTTTTTAAGTGCCTTTATCATGGAGAAAACTCTTTTCTGCTCGCCGAATTTAAGATTTGTCTGAAATCCCACCATGTTATACACGGTTCCTTCTTTATTGTCACGACGAAGCTGAATTACTGCATGTGCCCTTTCCCCTGTTTTTGGGTTTTCAAGTCCCACCGGTTTTAAGGGCCCGAAAAGAAGAGTTTCATATCCCCTTTTAGCCATGATTTCCACCGGCATACATCCTTCAAAAACCGACGGCTTTTCTATTTCTTCATGCAAGGGTGCAAGCTCGGCATTTATAAGTTCGTTATAAAAAGCGTCATATTCATCCTTTGTCATGGGGCAGTTTATGTAATCGGGAGTTCCCTTATCATATCTGCTCTTGAAATAGGCATTTTCCATATCTATGGAATCAAAGCTCAAAAGTGGCGCAGCCGCATCGTAAAAGGACATAAATCCCCCTGTAAGTTTTTTGATTTCCTCCGCCAAAGCCCCGTCTGTGAGGGGACCTGTTGCAATTATCACCACATCATCTTCGGGAATTTTTGTAACTTCCTCACATATAACCTCTATGTTGGGATTTTCCTTTATCTTACGGGTAACCGTTTCGGAAAACTTTTCCCTGTCAACAGCCAGAGCGCCCCCTGCAGGGACAGAATTTTCATCCGCTGATGAAATAATCACCGAATCAAGTTTTCTCATTTCCTCTTTTAAAAGTCCGCAGGCATTGTCAAGTGAGTTCCCTTTTAATGAATTGCTGCAAACAAGCTCCGCAAAATTTCCATCCTTGTGAGCCGGAGAATATTTTTTCGGTTTCATTTCATAGAGTTTCACCTTTATTCCCCTTTTTGCAGCCTGATAAGCAGCCTCGCAGCCTGCCAGACCCGCACCTATAACAATCATGATTTTTCCTTTCTAAAAAGATGCATCTTTCGATGCATCTTTATTTCTTATTTTTTACCGCATTCACGGTTTGAGCAACGGGTGACTTCCTGACCTCTTATGGTCTTTTTAATCATCATAGAACCGCATTTTTCACAAATCTCTCCAGTGGGCATATCCCATAAAAGGAAGTTACAATCTTTATTCTGACAGGGATAATATTTCTTGCCTTTTTTAGAGAATCTTCCGATTATCTTATCACCGCAAGAGGGGCATTTAACTCCTGTTTCTTCCACGATAGCTTTAGTGAATGAGCATTCGGGATAGCCCGGGCAAGCCAAAAACTTTCCGAATCTTCCGTTCTTAATAACCATGTTCCGTCCGCAGACTTCACACAAAACGTCAGTTTCTTCATCCTTAATTGTAACCTTTCCCATTTCGTCCTCTGCCTTTTTAAGGTCACCTGCGAAAGGTTCGTAAAAATCTCCAACTACATTTACCCAGTTTTCTTTGCCTTCGCCAACCTTATCAAGATCATTTTCCATATTGGCTGTAAACTCAATATCAACGATGCTCTTAAAATAGTCAGAGAGCATATCGGTTATAATTCTTCCAAGCTCTGTGGGCAGAAGAGCCTTCTTATCGCGCACAACATATTTTCTCTGCAAAATCGTGGATAATGTGGGAGCATAAGTAGAAGGTCTTCCTATTCCCGCTTCTTCCATGGCTTTAATCAAAGAAGCTTCGTTATATCTGGGAGGAGCCTCGGTAAAATGCCCGGAAGATATAATCTTATTTAACTTAAGTGTGTCACCCACCTTAAGCTTAGGTAATTTTGATACAGTTTCATCTATATCTTCAGCGTCCTTATATACCGATAAAAATCCCGGAAATTTAAGTTCGCTTGCTCCCATTTTAAATTCTGCCTTCCCTGCAGAAATATCTGCAGCAACCGTATTATATAAAGCAGCTCCCATCTGGCTTGCTATAAATCTTGAGAATATAAGCTTATATAACTTATACTCATCTCCCTTTAAGGATTTCTTTATTTCCTCGGGAGAAAGCATCGTGGTGGGACGGATTGCCTCGTGAGCATCCTGTGCACCCTTTTTGGTCTTATAGCTTACCTTTGACTTAGGCAGAAATTCTTCGCCGTACTTTTCTTTTATATACTGTTTCGCATTTTCCTTTGCTTCATCGGAAATACGAAGAGAGTCTGTTCTCATATAGGTAATAAGACCCATTGTTCCCATACCCGCAACTTCAATACCCTCGTAAAGAACCTGAGCTGCCGCCATAGTCCTTTTTGCAGTAAATCCAAGCTGCTTTGCCGCTTCCTGCTGAAGGGAGCTGGTGGTAAAGGGAGGTCTTGGGGATAACTGCTTTTCAGAATATTTAGCCCCCTTAACCTTAAATTCTTCGCCTTTTAAGAGATTTTCAATTTCCTCTGCATCCTCTTTGGATTTAAGTGCCTTTTTCTTTCCCGATATTCCTGAAAACCGAGCATCAAATTCTACATCCTCTGCTCTGAGCTTCGCTTCCATGGTCCAGTATTCTTCAGGAACAAAAGCCTCAATTTCCTTTTCTCTGTCAACGACCATTTTCGTTGTAACAGACTGAACTCTTCCGGCAGAAAGTCCAGAACCGATTTTATTCCATAAAAGAGGACTTAACTTATACCCAAGGAGTCTGTCCACAACTCTTCTTGCCTGCTGAGCGTCAACCAATGATAAATCAATGGCTCTGGGATTTTTAACTGCCTCAGATACGGCAGTCTTTGTTATCTCGTTAAATGTCACTCTGCAATCGGAATTTATATCTATGCCGAGTATTGCCGCAATATGCCATGCGATAGCCTCACCCTCACGATCAGGGTCAGTTGCGATATAAACTTTTTTAGAAGCCTTCGCTGCCTTTTTAAGAGCTCCCGTAAGCTCACCCTTACCTCTTATGGTAATATACTTAGGCTCAAAGTTATTTTCTGTATCTATACCAAGCTGGCTCTTGGGAAGGTCACGAAGATGTCCCATTGACGCCATTACGTTATAGCCTCTTCCAAGATACTTCTTTATGGTTTTGGCTTTTGCAGGAGACTCCACTATTAAAAGATTTGTCTTATTGGTTTTCGCTTTTTCCATAACTTGAATTTTCCACCTTTATAACTTAAGTTTTAATAATTGCTTTTAGCACACGGAATATTTTCCGTCAGGAAGCATCTTCACCTTTCCCGAAACCTCCAGAATTATAAGTGAAGAAGATACCCATTTGATACTTCTTCCGCTTATTTCAGAAAGCTGGGAAGGTGACTTCGGTCCGCTTTTCAATAAATCACAGAGCTCTATCATATTGTCGCTTTCATTTTCGCCCTGTCTGACTGCAGTTTTTCCCGGGGCTTTCTTTATGGGCTTTTCTTCTTTTATTACTTCCTTTATATCTTTCTTTTTGTAATTTTCCACATAGTCAGTGCAGAACGAAGGAATGTCCCAGAGCATAGAAGCCCCTTCTTCTATAAGGCTAAAGCAACCTCTTGATTCCTCAATATCAATTCTGCCGGGAACCGCCGCCACTTTCTTTCCGTAGGCTAAGGCATGACGGGCGGTAATCAACGCACCGCTTTTCTCCCCTGCCTGAACTACCACTGTAAGGTCAGAAAGACCTGCCATTATTCTGTTTCTTATAGGGAAATATCCCGAAAGTGCAGGCGTACCGAATTCAAATTCGGAAATCACCGCTCCACCTGAAGTTATTATCTTATTTTTAAAGTCACGGCTTTGTGCAGGATAGTCAACATCCATTCCTGCGCAAAGAACCCCGACGGTCTTTCCTCCCGCATTCATAGCTCCTAAAGCTGCCGATCTGTCTATTCCCTCCGCAAGCCCTGAAACCACAGTAAATCCGCCCTGGGAAAAAGCAGCTGCTATTTCCTGAGCTAAAGTAATCCCGTAGCTGTCAGCCTTTCTTGAGCCGACTACCGTAACAGAGGGAGTATTAAGAATGCTTTTATCCCCTGCCACATATAAAATCAATGGAGGCTCCGGAATTTCTCTTAAAGCTTCTGGATATGCCTTGCTGTAATAGTCTACAAGATAAATCCTTTTGGAATTGCATCTTTCTATTTCCTCTTTTACAAAGGTCATGTCCTTATTTAAAAGATATTCTATTTCTTTACCGCTGAACATTCCGCACTCTTCATAAGCTTCTCTGTCCCCGGCATATAGTTCCTCAGGAGAGGAAAAATATTCAAGAGCCGGCAGTAATTTGGCATTTGACGAAATGCCCATATGCTTAAGCCACAAAAGATATTCTACTCTGTGCATATTCTCTCCCTCCCTTTTTGAAATTTGCCTACATTTTATAAAGTACAACAAAAAATCCTTTTTGTAAAGAAAAATTTTTCATTTTCATAATATTTTTTATAAAGAGGCGGAATATAATAGCACAGAAAACCATATTATATCAAGGATTTGAAAGGATTTTTCCATGGCATGTTATTTTTTATCTCTTAATAATTCCGTAAGTAAAAAGTCTCTCACTTATCCGCTTCCTTCCTGTTTCGCTGCCAAAATAGAAGTTCCCTTAAAAAAATTAAGAAAAAGACAGGAACTGAATTTAATGAAAAAACTCGAAAATTCTTCTGCCTTTGTTTTTTCGGAACCTCCCCTTTCACATCTTATTCCCAAAGCAGAAATAAACGAGGAGGATTTTTTCAATTCTGTTATCTTGGATGCCCTTAATCTTAAAATAAAAGAACTTAATATAAAGGTTAAAAGACTGGTTATTTTTAATCCGAAACCCGATATGGTACTTTCAGCTCTGGATTCTTTCGATTCTCTTGTTTTAATGGGAGATAATGCCCTGTCCGTTGCCAATTCACTTTATCCGCTAACGGGAGCTTCTGTTCCCATTGTTTCGGGAACAGATGAAAGTGATGTGGTTTTATCCTGCTTTGGAAGTCCCGATTCCCCATTTTTATTCCTGGCAGGTTTCGGAGAAAAAACAAATAAAAACACACTTGGCGGTGATGGTATTTTCTTCTATCCCAGAGGACAATATCTCACTTTATCCAATCTGGCGCAAAGGCCTCTTACTCTGAGGGAAGCCGCCCTTTTGCGAAAATTTGACAAAAAAGCTTCATTTAATATAGCTTTTTAATCTGTTTAATAAAATAAGGTTGACAAAAACCTTTTTATAGGGTATAATTCAAGCATTAGTGTCTTAATATAAATACCCTGAGATATTTTTATTAAAGACAAAAAAAGGAGAATTCATTTAAATGGCAAAGGAATATGTATTAACAAGGGAAGGCCTTAAAAAGCTTCAGGACGAACTGGAATACAAGAGAACTGTAGGCAGAAAAGAAGCTGCAGAACATCTTAAGGAGGCTCGCTCCTACGGAGATTTATCCGAAAACAGCGAATATGATGAAGCTAAGGATTCCCAGGCAAAGCTTGAAGCAAGAATTGCTGAAATCGAGGAAATGCTTAAAAACGTAAAGCTTATGGAAGATACCGAAAGAACTGAGGGTGTTGTAGGTATCGGTTCAAAGGTTTTATGTATAAATAAGGCTATGGACTTGGAAGTTGAATATAACATCGTAGGCAGTGCCGAAGCTGATCCTTTGAACAATATGATTTCTGACGAATCTCCTATCGGTCGTGCTTTAATAGGTGCAAAGGTTGGCGAAACCGTAACTGTTGAAGCTCCCGTAGGCGATATCGAATTTGAAATCAAGGCGGTAAATTAACACTTTAGATTTGACAAAAAGGGCGGATATAATCCGCCCTATGGTTTTGTTTGGGTGAAACTTATGGAAAAAATTGTACCTGACTATTTAGAAGAATACTTAAGAGGACTGCTTCCCGAAAGGGACGCCTTTTTGTCGTCTTTAGAAAAAGAAGCTGCCGATACCGAAACCTACGCTCCCATAATCGAGCCTGAGGTGGCCAATTTACTTAAGGTTTTGATAAGACTCACACACCCAAAAAGAATTCTGGAACTGGGAACCGCCATCGGCTATTCTTCAATCTGCATGGCTAAAGCTATGGAAGACGGTGAAATAATAACCGTTGAACGCTATGACAAAGCCTATGAAAGAGCGGTTTCAAACATAAAAAAAGCAGGTCTTTCCCACATTATAAAACCCGTCTTGGAAGAAGCTTCAAGCGTACTTAACTGGCTTGACCCTCCCTTTGATATGATTTTCTTAGACGCTGCCAAGGGGCAGTATCTTGAATTTCTGCCCGACTCACTAAGGCTACTTAAAAAAGGCGGCCTTTTAATTTCAGATGACGTCTTATATAAAGGCGAGGTAACAGATGCCGTTTCTACGGAAAAAAGAAAGGTAACCTTAGTTAACCGTCTGGGGAAATACCTGGAACATATATCAAATACAAAAGAACTTTCGACTACAATTCTCCCCATCGGGAACGGAGTTGCAATCTCCGTAAAGGAGTAACATATGGAAAAAATTGAACTTTTGGCCCCTGCCGGGGATTTAAACAGATTAAAAGTGGCAATAGAATACGGTGCCGATGCAGTTTATCTTGGAGGCGAACAGTATTCCCTCCGAAGTGCTGCAGTAAACTTTACAAGGGAAGAACTTAAAGAGGGCATAGAATACGCCCATGAACGTGGCAAAAAAGTTTATGTTGCATTAAATATAATTCCCCACAACGAAGACCTTGAAACCATGCACACCTATATAAAGGAAATTGATGCCCTGGGCGCCGATGCAGTTATTGTTTCCGACCTTGGCGTCATGGAAGTTGTAAAGGAAGTTGCCCCCAATCTTGAAATCCATATAAGCACTCAGGCAAGCGTTACAAACTACAGAACCGTTGATATGTATAAAAAGCTGGGTGCAAAAAGAGTTGTTCTTGCAAGGGAGCTTTCTTTTACCGAAATAGATAAAATTATAAAAAATACTGACTGCGAAATTGAAGTTTTCTGCCACGGAGCCATTTGTATGTCCTATTCAGGCAGATGTCTTTTAAGCAATTATCTGGCAGGTCGTGACGGTAATATGGGAGAATGTGCCCAGCCTTGCAGATGGCAGTACTATGTAATGGAAGAAAAGCGCGAGGGTATGTACCTTCCCATTATTGAAACGGAACGTGGCACTTTTGTTTTCAATTCAAAGGATATGTGCATGATAGAACACGTTGATGACCTTATTAAAAGTGGAGTAAAGAGCCTTAAAATAGAAGGAAGAATAAAGACTGCCTACTACGTTGCAACGGTTGTAAAGGCCTATCGTGAGGCTATAGACGCCTATATGGAAAATCCCCATAACTGGTATAAGGAGTCTTATCTCAGAGAGCTTGAAAAGGTCAGTCACAGAATGTATGATACAGGCTTTTTCTACGGCCGTCCCGAAGAAATTTATTCTGAGGGTTCCTACATAAGAACCTACGATGTTATTGCAACAGTAGATTCCTATGATGAAAAAACGGGTATAGCAACCCTTGCCCAACTCAATAAATTTTCTTTGGGCGAAGAGCTTGAAATAATGGAACCAAAAGGCGATTTCTGGGTTCAGAAAGTAACAAGCATGACCGACGACAAGGGAAATCCCATTGAAACTGCAAATCATGCCGAAATGAAAGTTTTATTAAAGACAGACAAACCGGTTTCAACCTTTGCATTTTTAAGAAGAAAGCGTAAATAATTATATTGACACAGAGAAAAATATCATTTATAATATTTATAGCAAATATAAGGAGGAATTTCAAATGGCACAGATCACAAAAGATACTATTATTGCTGAAGTTTTAAAGCTTGATCAGGGCACAGCTCCCTTTTTCCTTGAAATCGGAATGCACTGTCTCACATGTCCCGGAGCTATTGGCGAAACTGTCGAAGAAGCTTGCATGGTTCACGGTGTTGACTGCGATGCACTGATTAAAAAAATAAACGACTATCTTGCAACAAAATAAAAAGAAACTGAGGGTTTTACCCTCAGTTTCTTTTTTCTCCCCTCTTCCCTTGACTTAAAATGCAAGTCATGATATACTTATTATATTGGATTTTTTACGAGGTGTATTATGAATAAAGTTGATATATTCGGAGTAAAAGTTGATAATCTTTCCATGGATGAAGCGGTAGCAAGAGTTTCTTCCTGGCTCAGTGAAGACTCAGATCCCAAGGCTATATACACTCCAAATTCAGAAATAATCATGTCTGCAAAAAAAGACCCTTCTTTTTTGAATTTATTGAATTCTGCTGACCTTATTACTCCTGATGGCATCGGTGTTGTAAAGGCAGGAAAAATTTTAGGTGATCCCATAAAAATGCGTGTCGGTGGCTTTGACCTTTCATGCCGCATTATAGAATTCCTTGATGAAAAGGGAATGAGCCTTTTCATTCTAGGCGGAAAGCCAGGCGTTGCCGAGATGGCGGCAGAAAACCTTAAAAAGAAATATAAAAAACTCATAATCGCAGGTACAAATGACGGCTACTTCAAGGACGATGAGCCCATAATAGAAAAAATCTCCGCTGCAAAACCCGACTACCTCATGGTATGTTTAGGCAGTCCCAAACAAGAAAAATGGATTTTTGAGCATAAGGATAAGCTCAATGCGAAAGTTTTAATCGGAGCCGGCGGAAGTGCCGATGTCTTTGCAGGAACCATGGAACGTGCTCCCGAATTTTTTATAAATCACAATCTTGAATGGCTTTACAGAATCGTAAAAGGAAAAAGATTAAAGCGCAGTTTATCTCTTTTTGCTTTTGCAGGAAGTGTATTTGCCAGGAGAATTTTTCACGGAAAAAACAAGTAATTTGTTAAGGGAAGTGTTTTTTTGAAAAGAGCAGTCTTCGCCCTTTTGTTGTTATCTCTTATCCTTCTCCCAGGTTGTAACGATAAGACAGTAACGGAATTTACTGGGCAAAAGCTTTCATATACAAAAATGAGAGACCCTGAAAGAAATATTATTAAAATATGGAAATACAAATATAATTTTCAGGGTGAGGTTTCCACTTCTTTACGTTGCGCAAAAGACGGTACTTGTGTCCAGCGAAATGAATATACCTATACAGATTCCGGTCTTAAAGCTACTGAAACCATTTATCTTCTGGGTGAAAAAGCCCTCTGTAATAAATTCACATATGATGATGAAGGAAAACTTTTATCAAAAAACACTTATACTCCAGAAGGTTTTACTAAAACAGCCTATTCCTATCTCCCTGACGGAAGAAATGACTTTGACAGGGAGCTTGACGAAGACGGCAATTTAATAAAAATCACTTATCACTTATATGATGAATTAAGTAAAAACAAAATAAAAGAGCAGACTTTTGATAAAACTTCCAAACTCCTTTCGGGAATTGACTTTACATACGAAGATAATCTTTTAATAAAAAAAGAATATATCGGCAATTCTTCCGAGGAATTTTCCAGAGAAGAATATACTTACGACGGAGAAAATATTGTTACCAAGGTCTTTTTTGACAAGTCGGGAAATTTAATTTATAAGGATTTTTTAGAATATGACCATAACGGATGCTCCAAGCAGATACGCTATGATAAGGACGGAAATTTAGTTTATACCTGGACTTCCCATTATGCTGATTTTATAACACTTATAGGATAGGAGAGAAATTATGCCTCTTATAGTAATCGAGGGGGTTGACGCCTCCGGTAAGGCCACACAGACCAAAAAGCTCACAGAAAAGCTTAAATCTATGGGCAAGGATATTTTGAATATAACCTTCCCTGACTACGATTCCCCATCCTCTGCCCCTGCTAAAATGTACTTATCCGGGGAGCTTGGAGAAACAGCCGACTCTGTGGGGCCGTATGCAGCCAGTGCTCTTTTCGCAGTAGACAGGTTCTGTAGCTATCGGAAAAATTGGAAAAGTTTTCTGGATAGAGGTGGCATCGTTATAGCTGACCGCTATGTTACATCAAACTTTATTCATCAGGCTTCAAAAATCAAGGACTTAGATAAAAAAGAAGAGTATTTATCCTTTCAGGCTGATTTTGAATATGAAAAGCTTGGTCTCCCAATTCCCGATGCGGTCCTGTTTTTAGATGTAGCTCCAGAAATTTCTCTTGCCTTAATAAAGGACAGAGAAAACAAATTCTCTCATACAGATAACCATGATATTCACGAGCGTGACAAGGACTATATCACTCGTTCCTACGAAAGTGCCCTTTATGTGGCAGAAAAGTTTGGTTTTTTGAAAATCCCCTGTACCATAGGGAACTCTCTTAAACCAATAGATGAAATTGCAGATTTAATTTTTGATAAAGTAAAAGAAGTTATAAAATAAAAGGTGGCTTTGCCACCTTTTATTTTATGAAAAAATGACGGAGTTTCGGCGAAACTCCGTCATTTTTATTATTTTACTAAAAGCATGATTGCATAAATCATCTGGAATGCCTGCGCTCTTGTTGCTACCTGTCCGGGTGCAAATACATCATCACCCATACCGGAAACAACACCTGCTGCTGCCAGTCTGTTAACAGCTTCCAAAGCATATCCTGCTATGTTTTCTGCATCTGTAAACGCAACTATCTTATCCAAAGGAAGATTTACATTATACTTAACAGTTGCCTTGTAAATCATGGTTGCCATATCCTGGCGTGAAATTTCTTTTCCTGTTCCGAATTTAAGGGCTTCCATTCCGTTTACAATGCCTGCATCAGTTGCTGCACTTACATAAGGAATCTGCCATGAACCTGCAGGAATATCGGTGTAATAATTTGCCGCATCAGACTTTGTTCCAATTTCAAAAGCCTTTACCAAAAGTGTAACAAATTCGTCTCTTGTAATGGTTTCGTTGGGACGGATTGTTCCATCTTCGTAACCCTTTACAACACCGTTCTTTGACAAAGCTGCTATTGCAGTACTTGCCCAAGCTGCTTCTTTAGCATCGGTAAACTTTGCAATTTCCGCACTTACGGAAGCTGCATCAAGCTTATACTTATCTGCCTTTGTAATGGTAGGAACTGTAGCTGAAACTGCAGGTCTGAATGAACCTGAATCCTCATTCTTATCGGTTGTTATTATAACATTACCACTGGAGCCACCCGCTCCTTCCTGATCTGATACAACCTTCTTAAACTTGTCTCTGAGGAACTTAGCTGTAAGGTCTGTTCCCTCTCTCTTGGCAAGTCTTAAAAGGCTCTTCATAGCAGAAGTAGCTTTTGAATTCTTAAGAGCACCAAACTTTGTAACATACGCAGAAGAAAGACCAAGTTCACCAGAAACTCCATCAGAACCGAATAAAATTTCTTCAAGTTCTGAAGCTGTAGCTTCTTCTTCGGTTATAACTTCATAAACAGAAATTACTGCGGAAGCTTCAACCAAAGCCTTTTCAACAACTTCCTTGTCGGAAAGCTTATCTTCTTCATCAAGCTCATCGTTTATCGCCTTTGCACTTTCCAAAGCCGCGTAGATAATTTCAGCTTCTTCGTCTGTTTCATAAGAAACAGCTATTCCTGATTCTTTAGCATTGTCAAGAATCTGTTTCTTTTCAGCAGTTGTTTTATCTCCACCTACAGCTGCCAGAACATCTGCATTTGCAACAGTCATGCTTTCGCCGTAATCAGCTCCGCTTTCCACAACCTCTACATTTACCCAGGGAGTGATGCAGTAGTTACCTGTTACACCGCCTAAGGTTGTATAAGGAATCTTGGCACGGATCTTGGCTGCACCTTCGCCGATTGCTTCAAATCTGCCGTTTTCCGCATCGTAACTCATTACAGTTGCACCTTCGGGATTTACTTCAAATACTACTTCTTTATCTGTTCCAAGGAATCTCAATGTTCCATCACCCAATGCATAGGAAATTGCAGGAATAACCTTGTCTCCTACATTGAGGCATCTGAATACTCTTAAGTTATGGATAGCAGAAGAAACGATGGTTCCTTCAAATACCGCACCCTCTTCGGGAGCCACCACTTCATATCCGAATTCCTTTTCCATAACGCTCATGGAATTAACAAGATACTTATCGCTTGCAATATCGCCATAGGTAACAGTTACAATATCTGTACCCCTTAAGTTACCTAAAATAGCAGTGGAATTCTCATCTATAGTAAGAATTTCTTCACCATACTCTGAACTGATTATAACATCATCAGAGGTTGTAACTGCAACAGAGCCTGTTAAATATTCGTCTTTATGTCCCGCCACCTTAATCCAAGGTTCTTCATCATTTGTTGCGACAACTCTGTATAGGGTAGATTCGCCTATACTTACGTTAAAATTGCTTCCGTTACCGATAACAAATTCTGCCTGTAAGGGATCGTGTTTGCCGTCAAAATAGGAAAGATTTCTCTTTTCTTCCTCTGTCATGTCATCAACGCAAATTCCTGTTGCAATTTCAAAATCCTTAACATAAATATCAGGCAGACTATCAGCACTTCCTCCTCTTAGAGCCATACCAATGACACCGTTTTCCATGGAGTGAATTGCCATTCCTAAAAATTCAGTTACCTCATCGCTATTTAAATGGTTTATAATTCTTCCGCTATAATGACAATCTGTAAAAGTACCCACATCAGACAACACGGGATAAATAACCACTGAGCAAAGCTTAACATCTTTGCCTTCATATTCTCCCTTTGTTCCGATTACATATGCCTCTACCAAGTCTCCATAGTCTTTAAACTTAAATGTAGCTTCTTTTGAATTTTCTTCTATAAAATCAGTTATAGGCAAAGAAACAGTTATTACATCTGCATTATTCTCACTTTTTGTGATACCCGCCTTTAAGACTAATTTTATCTCGTTGAAATCCACTCCGTTAGATTGTAAGGAAATTCCTCCTGTACCAGTGATACGAGAACCCCAACTATCATTTGTGGATTCATACCAACTTCCATTTTTGTCCTGTCTTACTCCAAAAAATGTAGAAACACAACTTTCTACAATCTTAGTTGTAACTTTTACGCTGTAAGACTCATTTATTTTTTTAGCATAGCCCAATCTGAGCTTGTCGGTCCAGCTTAAGCCGTAGCCATCAGAAGAACCGGTCGCTGCGGTTCCGGAAGGAAGCCCAATCCATTCGCCATCTGAAAGAGCTCCTTTCAAGGAGTTGCTGTATGCTACAACACCGTTGGGTGTAACAATGCCGATTTTTTCAAATTCTTTAGAAACGTTTGTAAAGGCTTCATCAAGCTCAGCAGATGTAAATACCTCTGTTCCGCCAACGATAGCCTTAGCTTCGTCTATCATTGCTGAAACCTTTGCAATCTTTTCAGCGTCATACTCTTCAGTGTCTATAGACTCCAAAACTGCTTCCATTCCTGCGAAACTTTCCACAAAGGAAGTTGCAGCTGCATCAGTTACAAAGTTTGCTTTAAAAGTATTCCAGTCTGATACCAGTTCTTTCACATCTGCTTCCAGAGCTTCTTCGTTTTCGATAGCTAAAGCTACCTCTTCAAATGTTTCCTGGAAACCTCTTACTGCTTCAATGTCGATACCGTAGGTTCTGTATGTAACTTCCCCTATGGTAACAGTCTGTGTTTCAGGCATTGGATCGAAAGCATCAACAATAGTATTTATATAAGCTATATGCTCCTCTATGAGATCAGATGTAGCAAGCACATCGTTGTAGGATAAAACCTTAAGGTTATCAAGCTTAACTAATAAGGGAGTAGCTTCTTCCTCTTCAATCTCCACCTCTTCATCAGGAGTAGGAGCCAAAGGATCGTATCCCTCTTCCTCCGGAATCACATTATAAAGCGCAAAATAATTTATCGAAGGAGCATCTGCAAAGGAAATGGTTTCAAATGATGTTCCACCCTGGGTGAAAACACCAACCTTCGTTCTGTCATCGTCAGTTACAAGATTGAAATTAACCAGCTTCTCATAACTATCGCCGTCTTTTACCAACACATCCACTTCATCATTTTCATACATAATTCTGAATGAAGCAGAAGCAAGGTCCGTTATACCATCTTCATCTGTAATTGATTCGGGTATATCCAAAACCTTATAATAATCTGTTCTGTCGGTTCTTCCCCACTTGGATCCTTCATGGGAAGCCCAAAGAACTATCTTATTTTTCATGATACCAAGCCAAGCACCCTTCGTTTCACCGTCGGGAGTCGCATTGATACTGTGAAGTCTCAATCCCAGGAAAGTTGCATTCCAGGGGTTGTCAGTATATTCATTTTCTGTTTCTAAATCAAACTCTATAACATGCTGCTTTTTGCTTTTGTCCATTCCTTCGTTTATAATCAAAGAGGACAAATCAGAAAGCTCAAATTCAAGTTTTCCTTCATTAACACTTCCGTTTGTAACAGTAAGTTTGTCGAAACCTGCCTCTGTATCAAAATCTATATTTAATACATTATCCTCATAGTAAGTTCCTGCTGCAGGAGTAATCGCTGCTGAAACAGGAGCTACCAATACGAGTCCGACAAGCATGCTGATGCTGATAAGGAAAGCTGTCAATTTTCTTAATTTAATCATGTTGCCATTCCTTTCTTTTAATTATTACCGTCAGGGCTTTCGCCCTGACAGTAAAATTCGTCTGACTCTTAGTCTCTTTCGTTTTCTACAGCGTCTGCCCCGGATTTAATGTTATCAAGGCTCGCTTCTTCTACATTTGTATAAATCATCATGGTAACATATTCGCGCTTAGCCATCTGAAGAATTACCCAATCTCCAACTTCAACACTTTCAGCATTTACTAAAGCCACATAACCGGTTTCACAGTCATATCTTGCTGCCTTCTTACCTGTAATTACACAGCTTACTGCTTCATATGCATCGTCTCCGTAAGAAACGATAACTTTGCCATTGGTAACTTCCTTAACCTTTCCGAATACAGTTTCTTGAGGTATGGAGTAGTTTCCTTCATCACCCTTGATTCTCAGGCAAACATCGTTATTACCCTCTTGTTCAGCTGCTATAATTCTTGTAATCATAGATCTGATCGGGAAATAACCCCATCTTACCATTTCTTCAGCACTATCTCCCTGACCAATCGGGTTGTTACCATCTACAACATAGGCAATTCCATCGGCAACAGTGTTATATCCTTTGAAGAGCACCTGCTTACTCCAAGTTCTGGGAACGATTACGTCACCGATTTCATAGCTGTCCTTTTCATCCAAATAGCCATATTCATATTTGCCTTTGTATGTTCCTACAGAATTATATGATTCATAAATACCCTTTTCAACATTGATAAGACCGATTTCGTAGGCGTCTTCAATTTCTCCTTCAATCTTAACTGTTGCTACATCAGAAGAGAAGTACTCAACCATGTATAAAGCTCCGTTATTCTTTCCGTTGCTGTTCTCGTCAGTATAATCAAAGCCTGTGATAGCCGCACCTACTTTTCCATCAAGTGCCACGTCGAAAAGTCTAACACCATTACTGAAAGATCTTGCACCCGTGCCCCAAGTGCCGGCCTTGTATTCTGAATCTTCAGGATTTTCATATTTAGCTACATAGAAAAGCTTAACTCCGTTAACTTCATAGGGAGTGCCCTTAATAAAGCCGTCGCCCCAGTGGAAAGGAGCCTTTGCAAGGTCATAATCCTCATAAGTGAAGTATGCGGCTCTTTCCTCAGGTGCTACGCTTGAAGATGCGATAGCTGTAACGATTTCATTGATTTCACCGTATGAGTTAAGAGAATACTTTATAAGCTGCTCATAAGGACGAGAAGCCGAATTGTGAGACTGGCTTGTTTCCTGCATGCTCGCCTTCTTTGCAGATTCAAAAAGATTTGCCTTTATTGTTTCAAAGTCGATGTAGTTAGCACCATCCGCGTTATAACGCTTTGTAACTTTGTTATATGTAAACTTCATGCCGTCTGCAACATTATAAAATCCTATTTTTCCTGATGCATCCATCATCTTAACTTCAAACTTAGGCTCAAAGCTTCCTGCTACTTCATAGTTTATATCCATAAGAAGTCCGTAGCTTAATCCGGAAACACCTATATTAGCTTTGGCAAAGAATACTTCCCCATTAAAGTCAAGACCCAATGTAAGATTTGTTCCCGCCTTAAAGTCATCCAAGGCTCCGCTTTCATCAATTTCTTCATACTTGATTCCATCGATAATAACGTAACCATTACCTCTCCTTGTTGTAATACCGGTTACAGTTTCGTTTGTAAAGTTAACTATATAATTGCTCTTCCACTGTCTTACATAGATAACAGAGTCTGTGGAAATCTCTTCAAAGAAACCTTCTGTTCCGTCAGCCCTCACATATTCAACCTTGATTTCATTCTCTTCGTCTTCTTCATCCAAAGAGAGTTTGTAATCTTCATGAGCTTCTCCGCCAAAGTAAGCTGTACCGGTAATTTCCTTATCCTCAACCTTTACGTTTTCAACATAAATCGGAATATAGCTATTTATGTATATAAGTTCGTAAGTCTTATCTCCGTCAGTAGAAATCAAAGTTACATCGCCGGCCTCAATACCTCTTTCTCCGTCAACATACTTATCAATATCATCAACATCGAGTGCTACACCGTTATAAATAACGATAGGCTCTTCTGCAATCTTGAATTCTTCTGCTTCATCGTTTACAAAAGCTTCGAAAAGTCCGTTTTCAATATCAGAATCCTTGATGTCTTGAGAATTGATTGTTACTTTCTTTGTCTTTCCATAGGGGAACATACAATAAAGCTCGCCCTTTGTATGGTCATCCTCGTCAAACTTAACGTACGCCTTAACCTTGTAGCCAAGATAATCTTCATATAAATCGTTAAAGTACTTAAATTCATAACCGCCGTCTCTTGTTACGCCAACTTCGATTATGCCTTCTTCTGTTCTGTGATTTACAGAATCAGTCCCAGTCTTGGTTGTTGCTGTTACGTAACAGTCTTCCATGATGTCAAGACCGAATACATAATTCAATATATTCTTGCCCTTTGCATAAACATTTGTATCACCCTTTGTTGATTCAACAACAAGATAATCCACAGTAAGAGCATTGTATAAAAGAACTGCAACTTCCTGTCTTGTAACCGCAACCCCGTTGGTTCCGCCTACATTCTTAAGAATTTTAAGGCTGTTTGCGGTCTGCATATAACCGCCCGGATATCCGCCGTATGTAACAGCCATAAAGTCATAACCCAATGCTGATACAACAAACTTAACTGCTTCTTCGTATAAAATGTTGTTGTCGGGCTTGAAGCTGCCGTCAGAATAGCCTGTTACAATACCCTGACCTCTTAAATATTCAATATCAGAATATGCCCAGTGAGATGCATCAACGTCAGAAAATGCAGGATCAGCAAGGTCAGTAGAGCTTATGTCTGTCTGATAGTATCCTTTTCCCACTGTAGCAACAGAAGCACCGGGAGCCTTTTCAGCAGCAGCCTTAACTGCAGCAATGTTCTCCGGAGTTTCCGAAAGTCTGCTATGTACTATTGCACCTGCGTTAAGATTAAGTTCGTCAGTTCCCTGAAGCATTCTCGCAAGCATAGCTGTAAATTCAGCTCTTGTAATATTGTAGCCAAGGCCAAGTGTGCCGTCAGAATAACCCTGAAGAATATTCAAGGTCATCAAAAGCTCAGCCGCCTCTGATACAACGTCGCTTCCAATGGTCTCTACTCCCTCGGCAGATGCTGCCAAAGGTGCCATTGTAGCCAATCCCACTATCATAGTGAGAGCCAGGATTAATGCAAGTAATTTGTTTCTCATGATGTTACTCCTCCCTGAATTTTAATTACTTAAATTGTATTTTATGCACATTATTCCTCATTTTTTAACGAGTATAAAAGGGCATAAACATACCAATCGCATGGTATGTTATTTTAATTATATCATAGCTTTGTCATTTTAGCAAGAAAAAACTTTTAAAAACGAGATTTTTTTTCAAGACAGTTTCATCTCCCTTATTTTCCTCTCAAATACAGAGCTATATGTAAAGGAAGCTTTTAAAAAAATTAAAACGCTCACAATAAAAATAACTATTGATAATTTCATTCTTTTGTTGTATAATAATAAATGTCGTACCGGTCGGGGAAGTAGCGGTGCCCTGTAGCCCTCAATCCGCTATAGTGGGGACGATCTCCTTTAGAAGGATTTATTTAAGTATGGCAGGCTTATATCAATGGCTGTGACGGTCGGGTCCTGCGCAATGACGAGCTGTGAACCTTGTCAGATGGGGAACCAAGCAGCAATAAGCAGAATCCGTCATGTGCCGCGGGGGTGCCTGGCCTGAGCTTTTTGATATAATTACCGCATATTTATATAATTCCGACTAAAGGATGTACGACTTTTTTAATTAAAATACGAGGAGGGATTTTTTTGAGCGAACATATTGCACTTTACAGAAAGTGGAGACCCCTGACTTTCAGTGATGTTATAGGTCAGGAGCACGTTACCCGTACGCTGAAAAATGAAGTTACCTCCAAAAAGATAGGCCACGCTTTTCTTTTTTGCGGTGGCAGGGGCACAGGTAAAACCTCAACTGCAAGAATTTTGTCAAGGGCTCTAAACTGCCCAAATCCCAAAGACGGCGACCCCTGTAATGAATGTAGCATCTGTAAGGGAATTCTAAGCGGAGAAATCATGGACATAATAGAAATCGATGCTGCAAGTAATAACGGCGTTGAAAACATAAGGGATTTGAGAAGCGAAGCCCGTTTTGCTGCTGCCGAAACAAATTTCAAGGTTTATATTATAGACGAAGTCCACATGCTTTCAACCGGTGCATTCAATGCACTATTAAAGCTTTTGGAGGAGCCCCCCGAAGGTGTAATCTTCATCCTTGCAACCACAGAAACCCAGAAGGTTCCCGCCACTATTCTTTCAAGATGTCAGAGATTTGACTTCAAGCGAATCACTGCAGATGATATAGGTCGAAGACTTTCCTTCGTTGCAGAAAAAGAAGGCATTTCCTTGGATGAGGGAGCCGCACATTTAATCGCAGTAAGCGCTGACGGTGCACTCCGTGATGCTTTGAGTATCTTAGATCAGATAAGTGCACTTTCAGAAAAAATAACAGAAGACGATGTCTATTCTCTTTTAGGTCTTACAGAAAAGAATTTCTTATATAGAGTTGTAAGGTCTATCGCCACTAACGACACAGCCAACACTTTATCCATGGTAGATGAATTTATCGAATCGGGAAAAAGTGCCGCAAAGCTTATAGATTCCCTTACGGACTATTTTACTACTCTTTTGCGTTTTTCCGTTTCAGAAACAGTTTTTTCAGATTACACAGAAGAAGAAACCGAAGAATTCCGTCTCGCATCATCAGAAATGACGAAAGAACGTATGATGTTCTCTATAGAAACACTTATAAATGCCGCTTCTTCACTCAAATACCTCACAAATGACAGGGTAGTTCTTGATATGGCGGTTATAAAAATGTGCAATCCCTCTTATATCGAAGGGAATGATGCTTTGATTTTGCGTATATCGGAACTTGAAAGAAAAATTGCTTCAGGAAATTTCACAAACTCACCGGCACCTTCCCCCATCCCCGAATTAAAAAAAGATAAGATAAGGACAGAAAAAAGAATTATTAAAGACATTGCTCCCAAAAGCGGAGATATAGTATCAATAAGCGAAAAATGGCGTGATATATGTAAAGATACCAAGGATTTGAGACTTTTGATTTCTCTCATGCATTCTACCGTAAAGGAAGATAACGGCGAGCTTGTTATTCTTTTAGATAATCAGGACAAAATAATGCTTGACATTTTAAGCGAGGATAAAGTAAAGGAATCCTTATCTGAGCTTATCTTTAAGCATACAGGTTTTTCTCCCAAAATTGTCCCCAGATTGAAAAGCTATTATGAAGAAGAAGTCAAAGTCTCGGAAGACGACCCTTTAAATCTCATAAACGAAGAATCCTTTGAATCAAAAGAGGAAAGATTCAGCAATGATGTCAACTCACCTTCTTCCGTTTTCCCTCCCAAGGAAGAGGAAGAAGACACTGAAGAAGAATACGATTTCGAGGAAGAAATAGAAGATAACGAAGAATACTGATATTAAGAAAGGACGATTATTATGGCAAAAGGCGGATTTCCCGGCGGCAGATTTCCGGGGGGCGGATTTCCCGGCGGCGGAAATATGAATCAGATGATAAAGCAGGCACAGAAGATGCAGGCTGAAATGCAGAAAGCTCAGCAGGAGATGGAAATAACAGAATATGAAGCAAGCGTTGGCGGTGGAGTTGTAAAGGCAAAGGTTTCCGGCAAAAAGGAGCTTTTAGACCTTGTAATCTCTCCCGAGGCAGTTGATCCCGATGACGTTGAAATGCTTCAGGATCTTGTAATTTCCGCAGTAAACGAAGCCATGAAAAAAGCTGACGAGGCTGCAATGAATTCAATGAGTAAATTAACCGGCGGCATGAATATCCCCGGACTTTTCTAAGGTGAAGCTATGTATATACCACCACTTGCTGCATTGATTGAGCATTTCGAAAGGCTCCCAGGTATCGGTCACAAAACTGCCGTTCGCTTAAGTTTCAGTGTTCTTGGCGGTTCGGACGAAGATGCAAAAAGCTTTGCAGATGCCATTATAAATGCGAAAAATTCAATTCATTATTGCAAAATATGTCAGGACCTTACTGATTCTGATATTTGTCAGATTTGTAAAAGCCCTAAACGAGATAAAAGTATTATATGTGTAGTAGAAGGACCCAAGGACGTGCTTGCCATGGAAAAAACCGGCGAATTTCAAGGGCTCTACCATGTACTTCACGGGGTGATTTCTCCCATGGACGGAATAGGACCCGAGGACATAAAGGCCAAAGAGCTTTTAGCAAGGCTGTCTGAAGATGATGTAAAGGAAGTCATCATGGCAACAAACCTCACCGTGGAGGGTGAAGCCACAGCTACATATCTTGCAAGGCTTATAAAGCCCACTGGCATTAAGGTTACCCGTATTGCCAGAGGTGTCCCTGTCGGCGGCGACCTTGAATATGTAGACGAGGTAACATTAACTATGGCTTTAGAGGGCAGAAAAGAAATATAAAAAAACAAGGTGCAAAGCACCTTGTTTTTTATTTTCTCATAGCTCTTAATTCCTCCACTCTCTTTTCAATGGGAGGGTGTGTAGAAAAAAGATTGGCAATTTTCTTCATTTTCTTAACAGGGTCAGATACATAAAGGCATGCTGTCGCATCATTTGCTCTCATAACAGGCTTGGGATTTGAGCTTATCTTTATAAGCGCATTTGCCAGAGCATCGGGATCTCCCGTAAAATCAGCAGCACTGGCATCTGCCAGATATTCTCTGTTTCTGGAAAGAGCCATCCTTAAAAGTTGTCCTGCAATAGGAGCGAATATAATAAGAACCATACCTATTAGCATTAAAATCGCATTGCCGCCTGAATCCCTGTCGTTTCTTCTCCTGGCTCCTCCCCACATCATTGAACGGGAGAATACGTTTGAAATTATAATCACCGCTCCTACCATTATAGATGCAACTGTCTGAAGGAGAATGTCATAGTTTTTTATATGAGCTACTTCGTGAGCCAGAACACCTTTTAGTTCCTCCTTTGAAAGAGCTTCCATTATTCCCCTTGTAACTGCAACTGCAGAATTTTTAGGGTTTCTTCCTGTGGCGAAAGCATTGGGTGAGGAATCCTCTATTATATAAATCTTAGGCATAGGAATTTTGGCTTCACTTATAACTTCCCTTATTATGCTTTCCAGGTAAATAGCTTCTTCTCCCTCTGCCTTTTTTGCTCCACTCATAGAAAGCACCATTTTATCTGAATTCCAGTAAGAGAAAAAGGAGGTTCCTATTGATATAAGTGCTGCTATAACTATGGCATTTTCACCATACCCCATGGCTTCTGTCACAAAGTACACTATTATATAAAGCAGCAGTGCTATAACCGTAACTATAAATCCAGTCTTGATTTTGTTCTTAGCTATCGAAATGCCCATATTAAGTTCCTCTTTTTACATTTATTATAACAATTATATTCTTTTGATATGCATATGTCAAGCATATATAAAATACAGGCATACGATGTATGCCTGTATTTTATATATCTTCAAGATAAATTTTATCAAGAAAATTCCTTTCTGCTTTTAATTCCAATGAAAATATGAGGAAAAAAACATCAGAATTCAATGCAAGCAAACCAGGGTTCCTTGAAATTTATCTTTAAAGAACACAGTTATTTTAGTTTGTAATGGTAATTTCCTGAATAGCTCCGTCCCATCCCACATTGTAGCCCATGTTTTCGGATACAAAACGGAGAGGAATAAAGGTTCTTCCGTCTTTTATTATAGGTGCTACGGGAGTATTATAACGTATGTTATTTATATATACTCTGTCTTCTTCAATCTGGAAAATCATGTATGTGCCTTCTTCGGTAACAACCTCAATCTTCTGGTCATATTCTATCCAGTTTACCTTTGCTCCCATCTGCTCAAGCAAGCCTCTTAAGGGAATTAAGGTATAGTCTCTGTGAATAAAGGGCGCAACGTCTGTTGTAACAACATTTTCAACGCCGTTCTTCTTAACATTGATTTCGTTAGAGCCGATTCTTAAGACATATTTTTCTCCTGCAGTTGCCATTTCTCTCTCGTAGTCTTCTTCTGTCTGTAAGAATCCCAGCTCTCCGATTGATACAACATTTGAAACTGCATAATTTATCTTGATTCTTACATATTTTGCCTTTATAGGTGCATCAAAGTAGAAAGACTTGGGAGCATAATCTTCGGCTTCAATTATGTAATTGCCGGCACTCTGATAAGTTGTTCCGTCAAGAGAATATTCAATATCGAAATCTCTTAACTGTCCCACTGTATTATTAGACACGGGGGGCTGATAACGAAGTCCTCTGATAGTATAGGTGGATTTTAAGTTCATATCCAGTGTGATGGGGAATCTGTCTTCTCCCGTTGCCACCTTGGATTGATAATAGCTTGCAAGGTTTCCGTCAAACATGTTTTCAAAAGGATATTCATTTTGCTTGTTTGCCATTACAGTAATACCTGCAAAAACTACGCTCTTTACATTATACTTTGTGGTCTTTGCCACATAGTCGGAAGCATCTACTGTTTCCTTTTTAGGATCTGCCTTTACAAGTCTGATTTCACCCGCTGAACCGTAGTCACCGTGAGATGCCAGTATAACCAGTTTAACCGCCTTAACTTTTATGTTCATATCAAAGTAAGCTGCCTTGTCGGTAAAATCGTTTATCCATTCGCCCTCAGCTATCTTTTCAAAGTCAGTTCCATTGTGGGAAACATGTATTTCATATTTCTTACATCTTCCGGCTGCAGATTCTGTGCATGGATAATATCTGAATCCGCTTATTACTTCTTCCTGAGGAAGGATTGTTGTGATGTAATGAGGAAGCGGGTCGGGATTGGTTAATCTGGTAATCCACCAGGTTGACTGATCGCCATCAATAACTTTTGAGGCCGGGCTTCCGTCGTTGCTGCTTGAAACATCAAAGGTCCAGCCCTCGGTAGAAATTTCATCCAGAGAGAACACACCCTTGGGAATAGATGCAGGAACAGCATCCACGGGAACAATTCCTGTGGGCTTGCTTCCGCCGATTTCTGCCGATTTTACAGTAGGATTAAGAAGAGCATAGTCCTTATTCTTTCTGGGACTTAAGAATCTTATTTCGGAAACGCTGGCATAACCGCCTGTTCCCTCCATAATTCTTAATCTTATAAATTTAGTCTTATAGTTCTTGTCAAACTCTACTGTCTTTGTCTCAACATTTAGGGGCCATTCACCCTCTGCTACCTTCTGGAAATTCTCATTATCATAAGAAAGGTAAACTTCATACTTAGAAGCGACTCCGGCACCTCCGTCAGGTCTCGGATAGTAACGTATGCCGCTTATATCCGTTAATCTGGGTAACTCAATGTTAAGATAATGAGGAGGCTCTGCCTTGGGATTTATTATTGTCTGCCAGTGAGTTTTGGGGTTATCATCAAATGCCCAGGTGGGAATTTCACCGGGAACACCGTTATTGATATTAAAGCTTGATGCAGTTGCTTTCCAGTTTGTTACGGGAATTTCATCTGCACCGGGTGCATTTAAGTCGATATCTTCTAATTTTACAGTAGCATTGAGATTAGCTGTGGTCTTTCCTGCCTGAGGCTTTAAGACACGAACTTCTTTTGCACAGCCGAATTTTCCGTGAGAATCCAAAATCTGCAGTCTTACATATTTTGCCTTGTAATTCTTTTCAAAAAGTATAGTCTTTGGTGCATAGTCTCCTGCAGACCATTTACCCTCTGCAACCTTTTCATACATAATGTTATCAGTCGAAAGATAAATTTCATACTGTGTGCAGTTACCTGCTGCCGTATCTGTTCTGGGGCTGTAACGGTAACCGCCGATTTCTGTTATCTGGGGAAGCTCTATGGTTATAAAGTGAGGAAGCGGATCGGGATTGGTTATCTGGGTAAACCACCAGGTGTTGTCCTTTCCGTCAATAGCATATTCTGCCTTTTCTCCCTCAACGCCGTTATTTTTATTTACGCTGGATACTGTAACTTTCCAGCCATTAACTGCATACTCGTCACTTGCTCCGGAAACTGTGGGAGTTGCAGGTGTTGTTCCTGCTGCAGTTCCACCCAATTCAATACCACTCTTGAGCTGGTCTATATTTACGTTGGGAGTTATGTTTGCAGACGCCTTACCTGCCTGAGGCTTTAATACCTTAACTTCCTTAGCGCAACCATAGCCACCGTGAGAATTAAGTATCTGAAGTCTTACATATTTTGCTTTATAGTTCTTGTCGAACATTATGGTCTTGGGACTGTAATCTGCTGCACTATATGTTCCCTCCGACACTTTCTGGAAGGTTTTATTGTCGTTGGAAAGATAAAGCTCATACTTCGTACAGTTACCTGCCGCCGTATCTGTTCTTGGATAGTAGCGGAAGCCGCCCATTTCTGTTACCTGAGGAAGCTCCACTGTTATATAGTGAGGAAGTGGATCGGGGTTGGTTATCTGAGTAAACCACCAGGTATTCTCATTTCCGTCGATGGCATATTCTGCCTTTTCTGTCTCAACACCGCCATTTTTATTAACACTGGATACATAAACTTTCCAGTTATTTATAGGCATTTCGTCATCTGTTCCGGAAACTGTTCCCGTGCTCGCACCTGTTGAACCTGTAGAACCGGTTGAGCCAGTTGAGCCAGTTGAGCCCGATGTTCCGCTGCCAAGAGCATCTATTGAAACTGTGGGATTTAAGTTAGCTGTTGTCTTTCCTGAAGCGGGCTTAAGAAGACGTATTTCCCTGGCACAGCCAAAGTTTCCATGGGATGCCAATATCTGCAGTCTTACAAATTTCGCCTTATAGTTTTTATCGAAGGTTATTATCTTTGTGCTGTAGTCAGCAGCACTAAATGTACCTTCTGCAACCTTCTGGAAGGTCTTATTATCGTTGGAAAGATAAATTTCATACTTTGTGCAGTTTCCTGCTGCAGTGTCTGTTCTGGGGCTATAGCTGTAACCGCCGATTTCCGTGATCTGGGGAAGCTCCACTGTTATATAGTGAGGAAGTGGATCGGGGTTGGTTATCTGAGTAAACCACCAGGTATTCTCATTTCCGTCGATGGCATATTCTGCCTTTTCCGTTTCAACGCCATTATTCTTATTTACACTGGATACATAAACTTTCCAGTTATTTATAGGAAGCGTCTCTGCTGTTCCGGCTACGGTTGATGTGCTTGCACCGGATGAACCTGTAGTTCCTGCAGAAGTTGAGCCCGATGCTCCGCTGCCAAGAGATTCAATGGATACTGTAGGAACTAAAGATGCTGTAGGTTTTCCTGCCTGAGGTTTTAATACACGAACCTCTTTTGCACAGCCATAGCCACCGTGAGAATTAAGAATCTGAAGCCTTACAAACTTTGCATTGTAGTTTTTATCAAAAGTTATGGTTTTGGGACTATAATCTGCCGCACTGTATGTTCCCTCTGACACTTTCTGGAACTTTTTGTTATCCAGAGAAAGATATAACTCATACTTTGTGCAGTTACCTGCCGCCGTATCTGTTCTGGGATAGTAACGGAAACCGCCCATAGCCGTAACATTGGGAAGTTCAATTGTAATAAAGTGTGGTGGAGGTGTCGGATTGGTTATCTGGGTAATCCACCAGGTATTCTCATTTCCGTCTATGGCATATTCTGCCTTTTCTGTTTCAACTCCGCCGTTCTTATTTACGCTGGATACATAAACTTTCCAGTTATTTATAGGAAGCTCATCTGACTCTACTGCAGATACGCTCATACCCACACATATGCTCATAACCATGAGCAAAGATAAAATCAAAGATAATATTTTTTTCATTTATAAGCTCCCCCCTTCTTAAAATTCCGTAGCTAAGGCATTTACTGCCGCCTGATTGATATTAGTACCAAATGCAGTAAGTGATCCGTTTTCGTAAACCTCAATTCCCAAAGCTTCGGAAAGTAAGCTTACAGGAATATAGGGAATTCCGTTAATTACTGTTGCGGGATTTGTAAGTGTCAAAAGAACACCGTTCTTTCTTATCTGGTTTGTACCAACAGTGGTATAAAGTGCATCAGTACCTCTTAATTTAAGAATGAGTCTGTCGGGTTCCCATACTGTCTTTAAGTTAAGTGCATCGGCAAGGAAGTATGTGGGAATATACATTACACCGTTTATTCTCATTGCGCCGTAGCGTGTATCGGGATCGTAGGTGTAAATCTTTCCACCGTTTACGAATGCTCTGTTAGAGCCGTCAGCTACAACGGTTACACCTTTAAGGGCCGCTCTCTCATCAGCAGATAAGCTCTTTTGTGCCTTTTCGGTGTAGATATAGTTAAATCTACCCATGGGAGCTGACTTTCCGTCAACATAGAAATTCATTATGTCTCCCCTTGCATTGTCTACCCACTTGAATTCTATATCAACAATTGCTCCCGCCGTGATACCTACCATTGCTTTGGGAACCATAATGGATAATGTATTTCCGTTTACTACATACTGTGCATTACCAAGTACATTGGTGCTTCCGTCTTTGTTGAGAGAAGAAATGACACCGGGTGTGGGGCAGTTTATAACAAAGTCATAGCCTTCCCAGCCTGTTGCATGATTTCTGTCAACATCAAGATAAAGCTTCATCCAGGCATCGCCCTCGGGTGCCGTTATAGCCTTTTCGGTCTGGGCATAGAAGTAAAGATTTGTATAGTCTCTTGATACCTTTGAAACTACTACATTGTTTCTCTGGGTATAGTTTTCGTATGTAACTCCGCTGAAACCTCTATCATTTCTGGTATAAGTACCCTTAAAGTTTCTGTATTCGGGAGTAACGTCTGCCCATGTGTTCACATCTGAAAGATTGATTGTCTTTTCATAGCCTGCCACGGGATTGGGCTCTGCACCCTTAAACTTACGAACTGCATCAACCAAAAGTGCATAGTAGTTATCCTTCATATCGCCCTTGGTGGGTTCCATATCTCGGCTTCCGTCATTGTCATAGGAGTCCTGGCTGGCATTTGCAATTCCGTACCAGGAATTAAGTCTTCCGCCTGTCCATTCGTTCCAGCCTGTGATAAACAAAAATTCAGGATCGATTTCAAGTGCGCGGTTAAGCTGTTCTGTAAAGAAGTAGCCGTACTTATATGAGCCGGCAGACTTGTCGTGACCTAAAAGGGCAGTGTAGCTTCTGCCTGTTACGAAGGGATCGTTCATGGCAGTAATGTCACCTCTTACATAGGAATCATTTACAGCCACGCTTACTGTTGCCTGCTCGAATGTGCCGTCTTCATTCTTTGTATATCCGTTCTGAGGATAGTTTTCAGACCAACCCCACTGGTTAGGAAGAACCTGACCGTTATGATGACCGGGCTGACCGCCACGGAATGTAAAGAAATTTTTGATCTCTTCCATTAAAGCTGCGTCTTCGGCATCGCCTTCTACGGGAGTGAGTACATTGGTATATGCAATCATCAAAGGCTTACCCTCCCAGTAGAACCAGAGGTCGGACCAGTTATCATCCTTATATGTATTGAAATATGCTCTGGTTATTGCGCTCTTGTTGTGATAGTTTGAAGGACCGAAAGGCATATAATATACAATTTTCGGAGCATTTATTCCATCAGCTCTTGCGTCCTTCAATGCCCTAAATAATACGTCTGTACCTTCTTTAAATGTACGGGCGTTATTTGTGCAGTCAAAGAACAAAACGTCAATGCCTGCAGCTGCAAACATTTCAGCATGCTTTCTTGCAACGAAATAGTCAACCGATGAATAAAAGCCGAATAATGGTTCGTTCCAGAAGTGGCTTGTTCCCGCAACACTTCCCCACGCCGGATGGTCGTAAACATGCTTTGCTTCGGGATGCTCCTTTGCAAACTCAGACATATTAAGAGCTCTGTCCAAATCAGAGCTTGTGCGCCATGTCCAGTAGAATATGCCCGCCTGTTTTCCCTCTCTTACAGGGCCAACCTCTTCAAAGTCCGCAACCTTTCTTCCTAAATCGTCAGTCATTGCCCATGTCGTTTCGTTATGGTCAATTAAAGCTGAATCAGGTATGGGAACATAAGCTGGTTTTACATATTCTTCAGAAGAAAGTGTAAAGCTTTTTATTATGTAAGGATATTTGCTGTTTCTCTCAAACTGTTCTGCAACAATTGTTGAAACCAGATATAAGTCATGAACTCCATCTGTAGCTTCCAAGGAGCCTTTGAATTCCTTATCTCCCTTGGTAGTTTCGGTAAGACCTACATAGCCTATAATTTTACCCTTGGCTGAGTCAATTCTCACCTGAAGCCATTCTCCGTCCATGCTTTTTGTAACAGTACTTTCGGCTGTGATTATGATGGATTTCGCGCCAGTCAAATCCACATCCTTAAAGCCGATGTACCCGTAAGGCTTATCCATTGTATAGCCCCCGTCATTTTTTGTAGCCGCACTTACCATACCTGCTGTTTCTGCCGAAACCGGTCCAAATCCCCATGAGGGAAAACTTGAAATAACCGATAAAACAAGTGTCAGTGCCAGAAACAAGTTAAACACTTTTTTCATTTATTTCACCCTTTCTTTTGGTATATCTTAATTATATCATCAAAGGGCTTTGAAATCAACATATAAAAACAGACTTATGTTGAGAATTTAAGACTTTATAAACCTGTGTTTTGCCTACCGATAGTTCAATATTACCATATATTTCAACTTTTTTAGAAAATTTAAACAAATAAAGTTGAGAAAAAGAGCACTCCGCAGTTCCCGCAGAGTGCTCTTCCAAAAAGCAGTTAAATTAGCTTTCTATGGTTATTTCCTGGGTTTCTCCGTTCCAGGAAACATTATATCCCATATTTTCTGATACGAAACGGAGAGGAATAAATGTTCTTCCGTCCTTTATCATGGGTGCAACGGGCAGACCATGACGCACTTTATCTACAAACACTCTGGGATTTTCAATCTGGAACAACATATATGTTCCGTTCTGGGTTACAACCTCAATCTTCTGGTCGTAGTCAATCCAGTTAACCTTTGCTTCCATCTGCTCTAAGAGACCTCTTAAAGGAATTAAGGTAGAGCCGTTTCTTATAAAGGGTGCAACGTCTGTCGTAACTGTAGATTCAACGCCGTTTTTCTTAACCTTTATTTCATTGGAGCCGATTTTAAGAACATATCTTTCTCCCGAATTATTAAGGTCATTAAACTGATTTTCTTCTGTCTGCAAAAATCTTAATTCGCCTATTGCTGCCAAAAGACCAAGTGCATCATTTACAACAATTCTCACATATTTAGCAGTAACGGGAGTATCAAAGATATATGTCTCTCCCTGAAAATCAACAGTCTCTCTGTCTACCTTGTAATTTCCGATTTTTGTATAATTTACTCCGTCAAGAGAATATTCTACGTCAAAATCCTTTAATTTTCCCTTTACATCATCATCGCAAACAGGGAAATATCTAATACCGTTTAATGTGAATGATCCCTTTAAATTGAAGTTGATGTTTATGGGGAAAGCATCCTCTCCTGTCACCTGCTTTGTACTGTAGTAGCTTGCTGCGTTTTCGTCAAACATGTTGATGGCAGGATAATTTTCAGGCTTGTTAGATGTTATTTCTATTCCGGGCATAACAGTTTCAACCAGGTTGTATTTTGTTTTCTTTTCAACAAAATCCTTTGCTTCAACTGTTTCTTTTTCGGGATTTTCCTTTACAAGTCTGATTTCACCGGCAGCACCGTAATCTCCGTGGGCTCCAAGAACCACAAACTTAACAGCTTTCACCTTAACATTCATGGGGAAATATACTGCTCTGTTGTTCTTTGCGTTTTCCCACTGTCCGTAGGCAATCTTTTCAAAGCTTACACCGTCGTGAGAAACATAAACTTCATACTTTGTGCATCTTCCTGCAGGAGACTGGGTGCATTCGTAGTAACGAAGACCGCTTACAGCAGTTTCTTCCGGTAAAATCATGGTGATATGGTGAGGGGGCTTTTCTGCCTGGGGCTCAAGATTTGTAAACCACCAGGTGCTAACATCACCGTCGATTGCCTTTTCAGGCTCTCTTCCCTTATTGAAAGAGGAAACATCAAACGTCCAGCCCTTTACGGAAAGTTCGTCAAGAGATAAAACGGTGTCATCGATTACTGCAGGAATTTCTTCGCATTCCACAATACCTGTATTTTCCGTTCCTCCGATTTCCGATGCCTTTACTGTAGGAGTAAGAAGTGCAGTTTCCTTTTTGCTGTCGGGGGCAAGTGCACGGATTTCCGCAGCCGAACCGAAGTTTATCGATCCTTCTATAATTCTAAAGCGTATAAACTTCGTCTGGTAGTTTTTGTCAAATACAATGTCCTTGACATCAGTATTTAATTCCCAGTCGCCCTCTGCGACCTTTTGATAATTTACGTTGTCATAAGAAAGCCATACCTCATACTTGGAGGCAATACCAACACCACTGTCAGGTCTGGGATAATAGCGAAGACCGCCGATTGCCTGAATTTCAGGTAATTCTATCGCTATATAATGAGGTGGCATCGCCCGGGGAGTGATTCGAGACTGCCAGTGTGTCTTCAAATTGTTGTCAAACGCTCTTTTGGGTACCTCGGCAGGTACATTGTTATTTGCATTTGTGGAAGAAGCAGTTGCCTTCCAGAATGTTACAGGAAGCTCCGCAAGTCCTGAAGAACCGCCTGCCACCACTCCGTTGGCAAGGGACTCTGCTTTAATAGTAGGATTAAGCGCTTCTGTAGCCTTTCCTGCAATGGGCTTAAGTACACGGATTTCTGCCGCTCCTGCCAAATCTCCGTGAGTCTTTGTAAACTGAAGTCTTATGAATTTTGCCTTATAGTTCTTATCAAAAGTAAATGTTAATGTTTCAGGAGACGAGGGGCTTCCTTTACCGTCTGCCACCTTCTGGAATGTCTTATTGTCATTTGAAAGATATACTTCGCAAGTGGATATTCTTCCAGCAGGAGAATCCTGTCTGGGATACCACCTTAAACCGCCAACTTCAATTTCAGAAGGATATTCTATTGTGATATGGTGAGGCATGGGGGCGGGATTTGTTATCTGAGTGAACCAGTAGGTTTTTAAGTCCCCGTCCAATGCTTTTGTAGCAGGATTAGTAAGCTTATCTCCGTTTTTATTTTCACTGGAAGATGTTACCTTGCAGTTTGTAACATCATATTCATCACTTGCTCCTAAAGTTGAAGCAGAGCTGCCTGCTCCGGCATTTGAAGCTGTCGAACCGTCTTTTCCGTTGGAAAGGCTTGCTGCAGTAACCGTAGGATTAAGGGAAGCCGTTGATTTTCCGGAAACTGCCTTAAGTGCACGGACCTCCGCTGCACTTCCGAAGCTTCCGTGAGTCTTTGTAAACTGAAGTCTTATGAATTTTGCCTTGTAGTTCTGGCTGAAGGTAACCGTTATAGCATCTTGCGATGAGGGATTTCCGGTTCCTTCAGCCACCTTCTGGAATGTCTTATTGTCATTTGAAAGATATACTTCGCAAGTGGATATTCTTCCAGCAGGAGAATCCTGTCTGGGATACCATCTTAATCCGCCAACCACAATTTCGGATGAATATTCCAAAGTGATGTAGTGAGGCATGGGATCGGGATTTGTTATCTGGGTGAACCAGTAGGTTGCCATATCGCCGTCTATGGCATCTGTAGCGGGATCTACAACGTTATTACCATTCTTATTTTCGCTGGAGGCATAAACTTTAACATTATTTACAGGGTGCTCATCTGCCTTATCTGCAGCAAAAGACATACCCGCACACAGGGTGAGTATAATCAAAACACTCAACATCAAGGATAATAATTTTTTCATTTATAAGCTCCCCCCTTCTTAAAACTTAGATGCAAGAGCATCTACAGCCGCCTTGTTAATATTGTTACCGAAAGCTGTCAATGCTCCGTTTTCGTAAATTTCAAGGCCTAAACATTCAGAAAGCATGCTTACGGGAATGTAGGTGATTCCGTCTATTACAGTTGCAGGATTAGAAAGAGATGTAAGTACACCTTCGGTTCTTGCAAAAAGCTCACCAACAGTTGTATACACGAATTTTTTGCCATCAAGCTTAAGCATAAGTCTGTCAGGCTCCCATGTTGTTTTTATCTTAAGTGAATCTTCAAGGAGATATGTAGGTATATACATAACCCCGTTTATTCTCATAACGCCGTAACGTGTATCGGGGTCATAGGTATAAACCTTACCTCCGTTTACAAAGGCACGGTTGGAGCCGTCTTTTACAACAGTAACTCCGGAAAGTGCTGCTCTTTCTTCAGAAGAAAGACTCATCTGTGCTCTTTCTGAATAGATATAGTTAAATCTTCCTAAGGGGGCTGCTTTACCATCAACGTAGAAGTTTAATATATCGCCGCCCTTTGCATTGTCAACCCACTTGAATTCTATGTTAACCTGCGCACCTGCGCCAATTCCAATCATCGCCTTGGGCACCATGATTGACAAGGTGTTGCCCGAAACCACATACTGGGCATTTCCGAGTACATTAAGACTTCCGTCCTTGTTGAGAGAGGAAATTGCGCCGGGAGCCGGGCTATTTATAACAAAGTCATAACCCTCCCAGCCTGTTGCATGATTTCTGTCAACATCAAGGTAAAGCTTCATCCACTCTTCACCCTCGGCATTTGTGATAGCCTTTTCAGTTTCAGCATAGAAATACATATTAGTATAATCTCTTGAAACCTTTGAAATTACAACGTTATTTCTCTGGGTGTAGTTTTCGTATGTTACTTTTCCAAGTCCTTTGCTGTTTCTTATATATGTACCCTTGAAGTTGGTATATACAGGAGTAACGTCTGCCCATGTGTTCACGTCAGAAAGATTGATAGTCTTCTCAGCACCTGCTACCGGTGCGGGCTCTGCCCCCTTGAATCTTCTTATAGCATCTACCATAAGAGCATAGTAATTGTCCTTCATGTCGCCTCTGGTAGGCTCGCAGTCACGGCTTCCGTTGTTATCAAAGGAGTCCTGACTGGCATTTACAATTCCGTTCCAGGATTCGAATCTTCCGCCTGTCCATTCGTTCCATCCTGTGATGAACATAAGCTGGGGGTCAATTTCCATAACCCTATCAACCTGCTCTTTGAAGAAATAGCCGTACTTATATGCTCCCTCTGTCTTATCAGGACCCAAAAGGTCGGTATAGTTTCTTCCTGTTACAAAGGGATCGCTCATAGCGGTAATCGACCATCTTATATAAGACTCATTTACCGCTACGCTAGCTGCTGCCATTTCAAATGTTCCGTCCTCGTTGGGAGTAAATCCGTGCTGAGGATAGTTTTCAGACCAGCTCCACTGATTTTTTAGAACCTGTCCCTGAGAGTGACCGGGCTGTCCGCCTCGGAAGGTAAAGAAATCCTTGATTTCCTTTATTAAAGCTTCATCCTCTGCATCGCCTTCTTCAGGCACTAACTTAGAAGTCCATGCTACCATTAAAGGTTTGCCCTCCCAGTAGAACCAGAGGTCTTTCCAGTCTTCATTTCTGTATACGTTCATATAACCCTTCATGATGGCACTCTTGTTAAGATAGTTGTCGGGGCCGAAAGGCAGATAGTATGCAATTTTAGGAACGTCTATTCCGTCTTCCCTTGCATCTCGGAAAGACTGAAACAATACGTCAGTGCTTTCTTTATATAATCTCGAGTTATTTGTGTTGTCAAAAAGTATTACATCAACGCCTGCTGCTGCAAACATTTCAGCATGCTTTCTTGTAACGAAATAGTCGCAGGAAAGGTAATATCCGAACAAAGGCTCGTTCCAGAAATGCAGGGTTTCAGAGGCAACTCCCCAAGCAGGGTGATTGTATACAAGCATCGCTTCCGGATGCTCCTTCTGGAACTGGCTCATGTTTATAACAGCTCTGTTGGCAGAAGCTGTTGTCTTTGTTAAAAAGTAGAAAAGGCCAACTTGTTTATCTTCTCTAAAAGGTCCAACCTCTTCAAAGTCAGTAACCTTTCTGCCCAAATCGTCAGTCATCGCCCATGTGGTAACCTTGTGGTCGATTATAGCAGAATCGGGAACCGGAACATACTTAGGTGCAACATATTCCTCGCTTGAAAGCCTGAAGCTTTCTATTATGTAGGGAATGTAACCATTCCAGTCAAACTTTTCAGTTACGATGGTTGAAACGAAGTATAAATCGTGAACACCCTCTGTCTCCTTTAAGGAGCCGCGGAATTCTTCATATCCATCTGAGTTTTTTCCCATCTGGACATAGCCCAAAACCTCACCCTTGGCCGAGTCCTTTCTTATCTGGAGCCATTCTCCGTCAAGACCCATAGTAACCACCGTTTTCGCTGTGATTACGATGGATTTTGCTCCGGTTAAATCGATATTTTTAACTCCAATATAACCGTAGGGCTTTGTCATAACATAGCCGTCTTCTCTTTTCTCTGCATTGCCAAGTTCTGTCGCAGAAGTCGCCAGAACTTCTTCAAACTCAGCTGATGCAGGCACTATACAGATGATTGATAAAACCATAGAAAGTGCCAAAAGCAAAATAAATACTTTTTTCATTTTATTCACCCTTTCATTTTTGTTCCTGATTTAAGTATAACATACATTTTTTTAAATATCAAGGCTTTTAACAAACAAAAAACATTGCCTAAATTGACTTTCATATTGCTGATATTGACTCAATATGCTATGCAATGCTAAAGAAAAAAAACTTAAAAAGCATCCTGTTAAATCCAATCCTTTTAGCAAATTTTATTCTGAAATCTTAAAAATTTCTTCTGATTTTTATTTAAGCCGAGGCAAATGGGTTTTACTTCCCGTCCTCTTGTTAAGACGAAAGGAAGAAAGGGTTTGTATGTTTTTACCTCGGCTTAATTATATTTTAATACTTTTATCTTTGTTTTCCAATAGAAAAATACGGCAAATAAATTGTACTTTTCAAACAGAAAATAAAAAAAATTTGACAAAATTATTGGCTTTTGCTATTATAATTATTGTACAAAACAGAAAGGAGTTTCCACATGCGCACGTTAAGCCTCAATGAAATTTATACCCTTGATTTCTCTTTATCTGATCTTTTCGCCATGTCGCAGTACTGGCAGGACGGCGCTGTATTTACTATGTCCTGTCCCAGACGCCAAAGTGCCTTTCTTTACTTTATAGGTTGCGACGGTGAATATAAACAGTCGGATGGAACTCATCTTTTTGTAAAAAAAGGAAGCCTTGTCTATATCCCCTCGGGTTCAGTTTATGAGTGCCGTTTTATAGGAAAAGACCAAACCCTTCCCTCCACACTTCTGATTGAATTCAATTTGTCCGATAAAAACGGGCTTTTCTCTCTTTCAGAAAGACCTTTTATAATTAAAAGTGCTTTTTCCAGCAAGTACCGTAAAACCATGGAGGAAATCACTAAATCCTTCAGAGAGACTTTGGTTCCTTTATCTTCAGTAAAGTCCCTGTTATACAGACTTTTATCCGATTTAAGTCTGATGTACAGGAAGGAAATCCCACCGGAATTCAGATCCATCGAGCAGGGGATTTTATATATGGAAGACTCTTCCTCCCCGGACTTAAGCATTGAAGAGATAGCAAAAATATGCCATGTTTCTTCTGATTGCTTCAGAAGGCTTTTCAAACGCTATTCGGGGATGTCTCCGGTAAGTTACCGCCAGTTTTCCCAGGTGGAAAATGCTAAAAGAATGCTTTCATTCACTACACTCAGCATCAATTCAATTGCTGAAAATTTAGGTTTTTCCGACACGGCTTACTTCTGCCGTCTTTTTAAGAAAAACACCGGACTCACTCCGACTGAATACCGCAACAGCAAGTAAAAATAGATAGAAAAAAACAGGTGCCCCTACCAGTTAGGAGCACCTTCTTTTTTACTTATTTCTTATAGTGATTTCCTTTTTTTCTCCATTCCATAAAACCTCATATCCCATATTTTCAGATACGAATCTTAAAGGAATGAATGTTCTTCCGTCCTTTATCATGGGTGCAACAGGAGTGTTGAATCTTACGTCATTGATAAACACTTCGTCCTCTTCAACCTGAAAGAGCATAAAATCTTCTCTTTCTGTAAATACCTCAATTGTCTGGTTGTAAGCCACCCAATTTATGTCTGCTCCCATCTGTTCAAGTAATCCCCTTAAAGGAATCATTGTGGAACCTCTGTATATAAAAGGAGCAACATCAGTTGTCACCACGGATTCTTCCCCGTGTTTTTTCACCGATATATCCTTTGAACCTATCTTGAGTTTATATTCTATATCGTCTGCCTCATCATCTTTTTTATTGTCCGCTCTGGTCTGTAAAAATTCAAGCTCGGCACAGGTAGCATATTCTCCATGACCATCAATGACTATAATTCTTACACATCTGGCTCTTATAGGTTCTTTGAATAAAATTTCCTTTTTTGTATTGTCAATCTTATCAAAGGTGAAAGAATCAAAAAATTCGTAATTTTCCTTGTCCAGGGAATATTCAACCTCGAAATCCTTGAAATGTCCTGCTATACCATCCATTCTGGGTGTGTAGGAAATTCCGCTTATATTATAAGCATAGCCCAGGTCAAAGTCAATTGTAACAGGAAGTCTTCCGGGTTCACTGGTTATTTCCGAATGATAGTAGCTGTCTGCCAGTCCGTCTATCATGTAAAGAGGTGTTCTGTTAGCCGGTTTATCTACCTTTACCGATATTTTCTCTTGGAACACCGGAACAAATGTATAGTCATCCTTTTTTTCCACAAACTCCTTTGCAGTTACGGTCTTTTTATTGGGATTTTCTCCTATAAGACGTAATTCACCTGCCGAACCATATCCGTCTTTCGCCTGTACAAGCACCAGTTTAACTGCCTTAGCTTTTACGTTCATATTAAATTCGGCTGTCTTTGCTGAAGCATCGTTTTTCCAGTCTCCCTTAGTAATTTGGGCGAAATTTTCACCGTCATGAGAAACGTGAATTTCATATCTGGTGCAAATTCCCGCACTTCCCGAGCTTCTGGGATAGTATCGAAATCCGCTTACAACTTTTTCCTCAGGAAGAATTATCGTAATATAGTGAGGCCCCTCCGCCTTGGGCTTTATCATGGTGTGCCAATGGCTCTTTAAGCTTCCGTCAATGGTTTTCTCCGGTACTTCAAGAGGAACACCGTTATTTTCATTTATGCTCGAAGCATCAAAGGTCCAGCCTTCTACCGGAAGCTCATCGCTCTCGTTTACAGCAAGGGAGAAAAAACTCATCATCACAAAAAGGCATAATGTCAGAGATAATATTTTTTTCATTTATAAGTTCCCCCTTTCTTAAAACTTTAAGGCCAACGCATCTACTGCTGCCTTGTTTATGTTTTTACCGAATGCCACCACATAGCCGTTTTCGTAAATTTCCAAATTCAGTGCCTCTTTAAGCAGACTTACGGGAATGTAGGGAATTCCGTCAATTACTGTTGCAGGATTTGTAAGAGTCAGAGAAATACCATTCTTTCTTGCTTCATTTGTTCCAACTGTAGTATAAATTCTGTCTTCCCCTCTTAATTTAAGAATAAGTCTTTCACTTTCCCAAACTGTCTTTAAGTTAAGAGCATCTGTAAGGAAATATGTAGGAATATACATAACTCCGTTTATTCTCATTGCTCCGTAGCGTGTATCAGGATCGTAGGTATAAATCTTACCGCCGTTTACAAATGCCCGGTTGGAACCGTCAGCCACGACAGTTACGCCGGAAAGAGCTTTTCTTTCTTCAGAAGAAAGGCTAATCTGCTCTTTTTCAGAATAGATATAATTAAATCTTCCCATAGGAGCACATTTTCCGTCAACATAAAAGTTTAATATATCTCCCTTTGCATTGTCAACCCACTTGAATTCTATATTGACAGTTTCACCGATGCCAAGAATTGCTCTTGGAATTTTTAAAGATACGGTCTTTCCGGAAAGGACATATTCTATGTCCCCCAGTACATTTGTGCTTCCGTCTTTATTAAGTGACGAAATCACTCCGGCCTCGGGACAGTTTACAACAAAGTCATAGCCTTCCCAGCCTGTGGCATGGTTTCTGTCAACATCAATATAAAGCTTCATCCACGCATCCCCAACGGGCTTTTTTATATCCTTTTCCGCTTCTGCCAGGAAGTAAAGATTTTCAGAATCTCTTGAAACCTTTGATTTTATAACATTGTTTCTCTGGGTGTAATTTTCGTAAAGGACTTTACCTATGCCTAAAGCGTTTCTTTCATATATACCCTTGTCGTTTATATATTCAGGAGTAACGCCATCCCAAGAACTTATGTCAGAAAGGTCTATTGTCTTTTCAGCTCCTGCTGCAGGAACTTGTTCCGCTCCCTTGAATTTACGGACAGCATCCACCAAAAGAGCATAGTAGTTATCTTTCATATCTCCCTTGGTAGGCTCCATGTCTCGGCTTCCCTCGTTGTCATATGTGTCAGGGCTTGCGTTCTTAATTCCGCCCCATACCTCATAGCGGCCTGCTCTCCACTCATTCCAGCCTGTTATAAACATAAACTCCGGATCAATTTCCAGAGCCCTTTTGAGCTGTTCTGTAAAGAAGTATCCGTATTTATAGGCTCCCTCAGACTTGTCATGTCCCAAAAGGTATGTATAACTTCTTCCCATAGCAAAGTTATCGTTCATTGCTGTAATTGAATTTTTAGCGTAGGAATGGTTTGCCGCAACCCCTACAGCTACCTGCTCAAAAGTTCCGTCTTCGTTTTTGGTATATCCGTTCTGGGGATAAAGCTCAAGCCATCCCCACTGATTGGGAAGTACCTGTCCGCCTCTATATGAAGGCTGAGGTCCGCGGAAGGTGAAGAAGTTTTTAATTTCATCCATGAGTTTTACATCTTCTCCATCTCCGGCCAGGGGCTTGAGCCAGTCGGTATAAGCCAATATAAGGGGCTTGCCCTCCCAGTAATACCAGAGGTCGGACCAGTTTCCGTCTTTATATGTATTTAAGTATATTCTTGTTACGTTGTTCTTTCCGTCCTCGTTTGTAGGTGAAAAAGGCGTCATATATGCTATTTTAGGTGCATTTATTCCGTCTGCCCTTGCATCCCTCAGTGCTTCGAATAAAACATCTGTTGAGCTTTTCCATGTAGATGCACCATTGGTTGCATCAAAGAAAAGTGCATCAACTCCTGCATTAGCAAGCATTTCGGCATGCTTTCTTCCCACAAAATAGTCAAGATTAGAATAATATCCGAAAAGTGGCTCATTCCAGAAATATCTGTCTCCCGCAGCTTTCCACGCCTCATGGTAGTAATCGTACTTTGCCTCAGGATATTTTTTCGCAAATTCGCTCATATTTACAGGCTTGCTGTCGACAACTCCTCTGTGATGCCAGGTCCAGTAGAAAATACCAACCTGCTTTCCTTCTTTTAAGGGTCCCACCTCTTCAAAATCTGCAACCTTTCTGCCAAGGTCGTCGGTCATAGCCCAAGCAGAATGGTGATTATCCACGATTTTCTCGTCGGGAACGGGAATATATTTATCTTTCTTATATTCTTCTCTGGAAAGGGTAAAGCTTTCTATTCTCGCATTGGCAGAACCACGACTTGATATTGTAGAAACCAAAAATATATCGTGTTCTCCTTCTGTTGCCTTTAATGAACCTTTAAATTCAATGGCCTCAGAAGGGGCATATTCTCCCATTTCCACAGTTCCTATAAGCTCACCCTTGGGCGTGTCAAGTCTCACCTGAAGCCATTCTCCGTCGTAGCCGCCTGTAACTTTATTTGTTGCCTTTATTATGATGGATTTGGCTCCCGTCAAGTCAACTTTCGCAAAGCCCAGATATCCGTATGGATTAGTAAAATGATACCCTGATCCATCCTTGCTTACGGCGTTACTTGAATATGCCGTTTCAGTTTTTATCTCGGAAAATTCCGCTTGTGCGGGCAGTGCCAGAATCACTGTGAATATCAGCGAAAGTGCCAGCATCAAAGTTAATATCCTTTTCATAATTTATCCCCTTTTTTATATTCATATTTTATCATGAAATCCGAATTTTGTCCACCATTTTCCGTTCCATTTACCCTTAATTATAGCATGAATTTTTTATGAATTCCTTTATTTTTTGTCATATCCCCTTTAATTTCTTAGTTTTTTTGTCCCGAAACAAAAAAAGTCCTCTTTTCAAAGAAAAAAGGACTTTTTATTTTATTTTATTATTAAGCTTTCTCCTGTCATTTCAGAGGGCTTTTCTATATTCATAACATCCAACATTGTGGGTGCTATATCACAAAGTCTTCCGCCTTCACGCATTTTAACCTCTCCCTTTCCTACAATGATAAAGGGAACGGGGTTTGTTGTGTGAGCAGTAAAAGCTTCCTTTGTATCGGGGTCAACCATCTGGTCTGCATTTCCGTGGTCTGCAGTAATCATGGCAACACCGCCCTTTAAAATAACTGCGTCAACCACCTTTCCAACACATTCGTCAACTGTTTCCACTGCAGAAACCGCTGCAGAGAACACACCGGTATGTCCAACCATATCACAGTTTGCAAAGTTCAATATGATGCAGTCATATTTATCCGACTCAATTCTCTTTAACGCTTCCTCCGTAACCTCGTAAGCACTCATAGAGGGTTTCAAGTCATAAGTTGCAACCTTAGGAGAAGCAATTAAGGCTCTGTCCTCTCCCTCGTATTCCTTTTCAACACCGCCGTTGAAGAAGAATGTTACATGGGCATACTTTTCTGTTTCAGCAATTCTGAGCTGGGAAAGACCCTTGGAGCTTATGTATTCTCCAAAAGTATTTGTGAGACTTTCAGGCTTGAATGCAACTTCTACATTGGGCATAGTCTTGTCATACTGTGTCATGCATACATAGTAAAGGTTCATAAAGCCGTTTCTTCTTTCAAATCCGGAAAAATCGGGATCAACAAATGTTCTCGTGATTTCTCTTGCTCTGTCAGGACGGAAGTTGAAAAATACAACCGAATCATTTTCCTTTATTTTTCCAACAGCTTCATTTCCTTCCATAGCTACCATAGGACGTATGAATTCATCTGTCAGAAGTGCTCCGTTTTCGTCCTTGGTTTCGTAGGATTCTTTTATTTTAAGAGAAATATCTGAAACAAGTTCTCCCTCGCCCATTACCATGGCATCATATGCCTTAACTACACGGTTCCAGTTATTGTCTCTGTCCATAGCATAGTATCTGCCCATAACAGTTGCAATTTTACCAACGCCGATTTCTTTCATTTTAGCTTTAAGCTCTCCGATGAAATCAATTCCCGAAGTAGGAGAAACGTCACGTCCGTCCATGATGCAGTGAACGAAAACATCGCTAAGTCCGTTTTTCTTAGCCATATTAAGAAGTCCGTAAAGATGTTCTATATGGCTGTGTACACCGCCTGAAGATAAAAGACCTGCAAAGTGGAGAGCACTTTTATTCTTTTTGCAGTTTTCAATTGCTCCCAAAAGAGCTTCATTTTCAAAAAAGTCCCCGTCTTTTATGGACTTTGTAATTCTGGTAAGCTCCTGATATACAACTCTTCCGGCACCGATATTGGTATGACCAACCTCAGAGTTACCCATCTGGCCGTCGGGAAGACCTACATCCATTCCGCTGGCACCGATTTTTGTGTAGGGACAAGTTTCAAAAAGCTTGTCAAGGTAAGGGGTT
Organism: Clostridia bacterium; assembly: GCA_045123995.1. Classification (GTDB taxonomy): domain Bacteria; phylum Bacillota; class Clostridia; order CAKSNL01; family HGM11501; genus HGM11501. The sequence goes on along the minus strand of JBGVKY010000021.1, from coordinate 45,360 downwards.
TTTGCACTTTTTATTGCATTCCCCTCTGTATTTTCATTGAAAGCAAAACCATCCATGATAATAAGTGCGGTAGGTTTTGTCATAAAATCATTCCTTTCCAAAAGTAAGGCGAAAGAATCATCTTTCGCCTTAAATCCTTTTATTTATGCGTTTGCGATAGTTGTGAAATCTGCAACCTTAAGGCTTGCACCGCCAACTAAGCCGCCGTCAATGTCGCTCATTGCAAAAAGCTGGGCCGCATTTCCTGCGTTTACGCTTCCGCCATAGAGAATTCTTGTATTATCAGCAACATCGTCGCCATATACCTCACGGAGACATGCTCTTATGTCTGCACAAACTTCGTTAGCCTGCTCGTTTGTAGCGGTCTTACCTGTGCCGATAGCCCAGATAGGTTCGTATGCGATAACAACCTTCTTAACATCTTCAGAAGATAAGCCCTTTAATGCAATCTTAATCTGCATTCTAACCCATTCAAAGGTGATGTTGTCTTCTCTCTGCTCTAAGCTTTCGCCACAGCAAAGTACGGGAGTAATTCCCTTTTCAATAGCCTTTAATACCTTTGCATTAACTGTCTTGTCAGTTTCATTATAGTATTCTCTTCTTTCAGAGTGACCGATTACAACGTACTTAACGCCAAGGTCCAAAAGCATATCAGCGCTTACTTCGCCTGTATATGCACCGCTGTCGTGATAGTCCATGTTTTCTGCACCAACTGAAATGTTGGTGCCCTTTGTAGCTTCTACTGCAGTTTCAAGATTTGTGAAAGGAACACAAATTAAAACTTCGTTCTTAGCATCCTTAATGCTTTCTTTAAGCTCGCCGATGAAAGCCTTTGCCTCAGATGCGGTCTTATTCATTTTCCAGTTGCCTGCTGCAAGTATCTTTCTTGCCATGTAAATCAATCCTTTCTCTTAGGTATAATTATTTATTCTGTAAGCAATCAATTCCTGGAAGTACCTTACCCTCTAAGAATTCAAGAGAAGCACCGCCACCTGTGGAAATGTGAGTCATCTTATCTGCATAGCCAAGCTTCTTAACTGCTGCAGCGCTGTCGCCGCCGCCAATGATGGAAATTGCACCGCTCTTAGCGATTGCTTCTGCAACAGCTGTTGTTCCGCCTGCAAAGTTATCCCATTCGGAAACGCCCATAGGACCGTTCCAGATAACTGTTCCTGCACCCTCTATAGCTTCGGCATAAATCTTACGGGTTTTTTTGCCGATATCAAGTCCCATCCATCCGTCGGGAATATCATCGGAATCAACTTCTTTATGCTCTGCATCTTCCTTATATTCTGTTGCAACAATGTTGTCAACAGGAAGAAGGAACTTAACTCCCTTAGCTTCTGCTTTTTTAACAAGCTCATTTGCAAGTTCAAGCTTATCTTCTTCGCAAATAGAAGTACCAACTGTGTGCCCCTGAGCTGCAAAGAAGGTGTATGCCATACCGCCGCCAACGATTAAAGTATCAACCTTGTCGATAAGGTTGTTGATTACACCGATTTTATCGGAAACCTTAGCACCGCCCAAAATTGCGATAAAGGGACGCTTGGGAGATTCAAGTGCTTCACCCATAACGGTAAGTTCTTTTTCAATCAAAAATCCGGATACGCCGGGGATAAATTCTGTAACGCCTGCGGTGGAAGCGTGAGCTCTGTGAGCTGCACCGAAAGCATCGTTTACATAAGCTTCTGCAAGGGAAGCAAGTTCCTTTGCAAATTCGGGGTCGTTCTTTGTTTCTCTTGCATCAAAACGAACGTTTTCAAGCAAAACTGCCTTGCCTTCTTCTAAAGCTTCTACCTTTGCCTTTGCATCTTCTCCTATAATATCCTTTGCGAAAGTAACCTTGTTTCCCAAAAGCTCGTTAAGTCTGTCTGCAACGGGCTTTAATGTAAGCTTAACGGGGTCTTCCTTAGCTGCCTTTTCAAGCATAGCCTTCTTAGCCGCTTCTCTTTCTTCTTCGGGAAGAGCTTCAACCTTTGCCTTTTCCTTCTTGGTAAGACCAAATCCCTCAGTTAAAACTGCGTGAGGCTTACCCATGTGAGAGCAAAGAATAACCTTTGCGCCCTGCTCTAAAAGATATTCAATTGTGGGAAGTGCACCTACAATTCTCTTATCGTCGGTGATTGCACCGTCTTTCATGGGAACGTTAAAGTCACATCTTACCAAAACTTTCTTGCCTTTTACTTCAATGTCTCTTACAGTCTTTTTATTCATCTTTATATCCACCCTTTCACGGATAAAATATCCGAAATTTCACTATTTTTATTATACACAAATTTCACTTCTTATTCAAGACAAAAATTTCCCTAAACTTTTCCTCTGATTTGTTATTATTTTGTCAATCTTTTATATACACTATAGCAGAAAGTCCGGGCCCTGCATGAGCTCCGATTGTCGCTCCAAGCTCAAGCACATTAATTTTGGAGGGATTAAAAGCATCTTTGGCTGCTTCTGTAAAAGCATCTCGTCTTTCATCCTCCAGGGAGTGAACCACATAAATTTCTTTGCCGTCAAGGACATATCCTTTATCCTTATACATCTGCATAAATTTATCATAGAGCTTCTTTCCGCCCCTTATCTTGTCGCAGCTTACAACCAGTCCTTCACGAAGCGTAAGTACAGGCTTTATATCCATGATATTTGCAAGTGTCAGAGTAGCTAAATTTATTCTTCCGCCCTTTTTCAGATACTCAAGATCTTCAACTAAGAAGAAATAAACCATTTTTGACATTAAAAGGTTATATTCCCGGATTATTTCTTCAACTGTTTTTCCCTCTTTTACCATGGGTGCAACCTTTGTTATAGCAAGACCGTAGGTAAATGAAAGGGCCATAGAGTCAACAATGGTTATATCCGCATCGGGATTTTCCGAAAGAATTTCATTTTTGGCAATATTCGCAGACTGACAGGTCCCGCTTGCCGCTGAACTCATGGTAAAACAGATAATGGAATCTGATTCTTTAAGCTCTTCCCTGAAAGCTTCTTCCCACTGAGGTGCAGTCACCTGAGAGGTTTTAGGGAGAATTTTTTCATTTCTCATCTTGTCAAAAAACTCTTTATTGCTAAGGTCAATTCCGTCAGCCAGATAATTTTCACCGTCAAAGGTATACCAGAGAGGCATTACTCTTATTCCCAGCTTTTCAGCAGTTTCCTTAGGAATATCCGCCGCACTGTCACAAATAATCTTTATTTTAGCCATAAATTACCTTCCTTTTTTACTACATCATCATAAATCCCAGATAAACTAAGAACAACAAGGTTACAACCATAAAGGAGAATACCGCTGTTAGGATGTAGGAAAAAATCCCCTTTTCCCCACGGGCGGCAAAGTATCCCAAAACACCGGAAACCAAAACAGGGGGTGCAAAATCCAGCATAAAACGGATCCCGCTTCTGCCCTTTGAAATTCTTTCAAAAAGTGCATCCACCCATTCTACTCCCAATGCAACATATATTATATATATAATTCCTACCAAAACTCCCACCGAAGCACAAAGAAGAGTTTTCTTTTTTCTTCTCTTGTTGTTTTCAATGCGCTCCTGGGCTTTTTTCATCTCCTCTTCATGCCGTGCCCTTTCTTCCTTTTCCATTTCCTCGAAAGCAGTAGGGTTATATTCTTTATTGGTATTATACACAAAATATCTCCTTTCACCGGAGTTTTTTACTAAATCGCACTTATCACCAGTTAAACATTATACTATATTTTTTTCCTTTTGACAAGTATTATTTGTAAACTTAGAAAAAATACAAAAAAGTCAATTTTATTCAAAAAGATGTCAATATTCATATTGACACTAACTTTCAAAAGTTTTATAATTATTCATATACTATAATATAAGGAGAATTGTTATGAAACTTGGAGTAATGAATCCCGTTTTGAGCAGTTATACGTTCCGCGACGCTTTGGAATACCTTCATTCTTTAGGTGTCAATGCCATAGAAATAGGTGCAGGAGGTTATCCCGGAAACTGCCACTTAAAGCCCGAAGAACTTTTGGGAAATCCAGAAAAAATCTCAGAGTACAAGGCTTTATTAAAGGAATTTGATATAGAAATTTCTGCCATAAGCTGTCACGGCAATCCCCTTCATCCCACAAAGGAAATTGCAGAAAAGTTCCATAATGAATTTAAAAATGCAATTTTAGCTGCAGAAGCACTGGGCGTTGATACAGTGGTTGGTTTTTCAGGTTGCCCCGGCGACTCGGATGAATCTAAAAACCCCAACTGGGTTACCTGTGCATGGCCTAATGAGTATCTTGATATATTAAAATGGCAATGGGAAGAAAAAATCATTCCCTACTGGAAGGACATGGCTGCTTTTGCCAAAGCACACAATGTAACCAAAATCGCTTTTGAAATGCATCCCGGCTTTGCAGTTTACAATCCTGAAACTCTGCTTCGTCTCCGTGCTGCTGTTGGCGACATTATCGGTGCAAACTTTGACCCCAGCCATCTTTTCTGGCAGGGAATTGACCCCGCAGTTGCCATAAAGGAGCTTGCCGGTGCAATTCACCACTTCCACGCAAAGGACGTAATTATCGACAAGAGAAACACCGAGGTAAACGGTGTTTTAGATACAAAGAGCTATACTGATTTAGCAGGCCGCTCATGGCAGTTCAGAACCGTTGGCTACGGTCACGATAAAAAGGTTTGGAACGACATTATAAGTGCACTTAAATTAACAGGCTATGACGGTGCAATCAGCATTGAGCATGAAGATGCCCTGATGAGCCCCACGGAAGGCCTTGAAAAAGCCATTGCCTTCCTTAAAGAAGTTTTAATCTACCAGTCCCCCGGCGAAATGTGGTGGGTTTAAGCAAATAAAAAACAACAAAGTTTTTTATTTGCTGACAACTGCAAGTCGTCAAGAAATGCGAACAGCATTTTAGACTTTGCAGTTACATTTTCCCAAAAAAGCGAATAGCTTTTTTGTAAGCCCCGCTTTTCAAAGAAAAATTTATGCTTACAATGCGCAAAACGGTTGCGAGGCGAACAGCCGAGCCGTTTTGTGCATTACAAAAGATACAGCCCGAACAGGGATGTATCTTACTGACAATAACTATTTATAAATCTCCCAAGGAGGTAATTTATATGTTACACAAATTAGCAGCCGTCGGCTTTGGCGGAATGGCAATGCACCATTTTAATAGTTCAAAAAACTTTTCCGATATCATAAGCTTCAAGGGTGTATACGATATTGACCCCGCAAGAATGGCTCTTGCAAAGGAAAAAAATCTTTACACCTATAAGGACTATGACGAAATGTTAAATGACCCTGAAATTGACATTATTCTGGTAGCAACACCTAATCACTTTCATAAAGACCTTTCCATAAAGGCTTTAAGAGCAGGAAAGCACGTTATCTGTGAAAAACCTGTTACCATGAATTCAGCTGAGCTTTTAGAAATTATGGAAGTCCAGAAAGAAACAGGCAAAATTTTCACCATCGACCAGAACCGAAGAGTAAATAAAGACTTTATCATGGTTAAAAGACACATTGAGGCAGGAACCTTGGGCGATATTATGATTATCGAATCCCGTGTGGAAGGCTCTCGCGGCGTTCCCGCCGGTTGGCGTGCAATCAAGGCTCAGGGCGGCGGAATGATGCTTGACTGGGGCGTTCACTTAATCGACCAGATTCTCCATTTATATCCCGACGCCAAAGTTACAAACATTTTCTGCAAAATGTATAACCCCAATAAAGATAAATGCGACGTTGACGAATCCTTCCGTCTGACAATGACTCTTTCCAACGGTATCACCGTTCAGGTGGATGTTTCCACCAACGACTTTATTAGGCATCCCAGATGGCACGTTATCGGTGCTGACGGCACTTTGGAAATTGACTATTGGGACTGCAACGGTAAAATCGTAAAGGTAAAGGACCGTGAAGATACATGGGATGCTGACATCAAGGAGAACATTGCAGGAGCTTCAAAGACAATGGCTCCCAGAAGTGAGGATTCCATTGAAACCATTCCTCTTTCTGCTCCCGAGGACGTTATTGATAACGTAAGCCAGGCCTTCTATCAGTTTGTAGACGCCATTGAGGGCAAGGCTCCTCTTAAAATCACTCCCGAGCAGGCACTTCGTGTTATGAGGGTAATGGAAGCGGCAAGAAAGTCGGCAGAAACCGGCGACACAATTAAAGAAGAAATATAAAAAAGGAAGTGAAAACCAATGGTTTTCACTTCCTTTTTTTACTTTGCCATGTTTTCTTACAAAACCGCTTCTTTTTTCGCCAACTTATAGCTTAATCTGCTTATCAGCATACCCAGATAGGTTGCTCCGAAAGATGCAAATGCAATAATGTCTCGGGCCTCCCATAAAAATTTATCCGCATCCTCTATGTACCGCCATACGTTGAGATAAACATAAGTTCCTCCTGTCAAAAACGTATTAACTATCGAGGGAATTACCAATACTCCAAACTTAATTTTAAATATAAATGCAATTAAAAATAATATAACATAAGAGCCTACATAGATGACAAGCGGTTTATACGCCTTGACTTTTCTTAAGTAAATACCCATAAGGTTATAATATACCAAAGACAGTAACGAAAAAGCACACCAAAGGTAGATATTATTCATTCCTTTAAAAACGGGATGAAGCCCAAAGCAAAGCACAGCCATAACCCCTCCGCCTAAATGTACTAATAGCACTTTAAGCCAGTCATTCAACTTGTTCATTTTCACCCTCCGTTAATTTTCTACAAACAACTTCTGAAACTTCCTCTTTTTTAGAAATTCTGTAGCTTAATCTGCCTATCAGCATACCGAGGTATGTAATTATAAACGGAGCGAGCACTGCCGCTACCTCCAGATAGCCTTCAACAGGATATCTTCCAAATATAATTTCTTTTACCAGAAGGAAAATACTTGCTCCTCCGGAAAGCATTATAACTAAAGGCATCACAACTATTTTCCCGATCAATGCTTCATCAAGCAAAACGGGATATAAATATGATAAAGCTATCATAAACAACGTTGCGAAAAAGTATATTCCCAGTATGATAAACACCTTGTAGACCTTGACATTTTTAAGAAAAAAACCTGCCAGATTATAATACGCCATGGTCAACACAAAAAAAACAATAAACATGGCACATCTAAATTCCTCTCTCACAACAGGAGACAGTGCTATAGAAAGCCAACTCAGCACCCCACCACCCAGATGCACTAATAGTACTTTAAGCCAGTCATTCAACTTGTTCATTTTCACCCTCCGTTAATTTTCTACAAACAACTTCTGAAACTTCCTCTTTTTTAGAAATTCTGTAGCTTAATCTGCCTATCAGCATACCGAGGTATGTAATTATAAAAGGAGAGAGCACTGCCGCTACCTCCAGATAGCCTTCAACAGGATATCTTCCAAATAGCAGGCTCTTCATCATAATAAAAACTCCAGCTCCCCCTGAAAGGATATTAGGCAATATTTCTTCAGTGAAAAAACTACTATTTGTTAAATCAGGATATTTAAGCGTAAGTAACGCTAAAATCACTACTTCACAAAAAAATATCCCTAATATAAAAAACACTTTATAAACCTTAACATTTCTAAGAAAAAAACCTGATAGATTGTAGTATGCAATTGCCAATATGAAAAAGATAAAAATTATCCAGTTTTGATAAGTCCCGTTTGCAAAGTGCCAGAAAAGCGAGCAAATACCACTCAATATAATTCCGCCCAGGTGTACCAGAAGCACTTTGAGCCAATCATTAAATTTGCTTATTTTCATATTTCCTTCCCTGAAAATTTCATGCATCTGTTTGTAATTTCTCTCTGTTTTCTTTTTAATCTTTCTTCTTACTATCGTACTTATATAAGTTATTAAAGATGGTCCAACTATGCATAGTACAAATAAAATTTCTATATACTGCTCAATTTCTTCACGAAATATCCATAAAAGATTATTGAATACAAGTCCGCCTCCTGATAGCATAACTGCGAAAACTTTCGGCACGAAGCTTAAATCAGATGATACTATTTTAGTTGCTTGTTCAAAAAGCAAAGTTATCGGGAACAATCCTAAAAAAAGGATAAATATTTTATAAGCTTTTACATTTTTTAAAAAAGCTCCTGCAAATATGTAATAGAAAACAGTCAGAATTGAAAACACACTCCACAGATATTCTCTGAAATCCGCTAACACAACCTTATTCATACCTAAACAAACTATGTATATCAGCCCTCCGCCTAAGTGTACCAGAAGCACTTTGAGCCAATCATTAAATTTGCTTATTTTCATATTTATCCTCCCTCAGCAATCAATTCAATTAGAGTACAAATTTTTCTGATATATCGTTTCTATGACATCAGAATAATTAGCTGCATCGCTTGCCATATCATTGATCTCCTGTGTATCTACAATGGGTTCTTCTCTATCACGAAGTGCATTTTCCCGTTCCTTTTGTTCCACTTCATCCAGGTTGTTCACACCGTGCTTTCCATTGTTTATCATTGGAGCTAAACCCCTCATAAACGATATGAACCACCCCGGTTCTTCGGATTCCTTCTCTTTTTCTTTGATAACTTTTTCAGTTTCTGCTTTTTCTTTATTATTTACATTTTTCCTATCCCAAGTCCACATAGAATTCTTTTGCCATTCTTTGTATTCAGCTTCTTCCTTGTCCCACATAGAATTCCACGTTTTGTCTCCAAGCTTACCATCCGGATAAAGCCCATTGTCCTCCTGATATTTTATAACGGCATTGTATGTATTTATTCCATAGTCTCCATCAACCTCCAGAGGTCTGCCGCGACCGTCAGTATAGCCGTTTTCATTGAAATACTTCTGTGCCGCTTTTATGGCTGCAGCATTTCCTGAATCCAAATACAATATTTCCCCGTCATTTTTTAGTTCTCTTTTTTCCATTATAAATCATTTCCTTTCAAAAATCAATGTTTTTATTATTATACAATGTGATATCTGTTAAGTTTATAATCAGTTATATAGTACGAAATATACCTGTTTTGCTTTCCGCCTTTGTCAAAAGAAAGTAGTGTTCAATATTGAGCGTTTTTACCATAAATATTTGCCGGTATTTCGAAAACAAATGAGCTCTTATCTGCCTGATAAAAAGCACGCAAACAAAACCCGGCAAAATTAATCGTACCGCGTCAAATTTTCTTTTAAAAGACAACAAAACCATTGCTCAATATTGAACAAGAATATTATACCACTTTTTCCTAAATTTGTCAATAGAAAGTTCAATTATTTTGAACTTTCTATTGACAGCAAGTTCAAAATGAATTATAATATCAATGAGGTGATTGTATGGAAAAGGTTTCAACAGCCGAAAGGCTTAAGGATCTTATGGCAGAAAGAGGCCTTAGACAAATAGATATACTAAATCTTGCTATGCCATTTTGCAAAGCTAACAGGGTAAAGTTGGGCAGAAGTGCGATTGCTCAATATCTGTCCGGAAAGGTTGTGCCCGGGCAAACAAAAATTTTCATCTTGGCAAAAGCCCTCAATGTATCCGAAGCATGGCTTTCGGGTTTTGATGTCCCAAAAGAACGAACAGAAAGAAAAATCGAAATTTTCGAACCTTATAACCCTCATCTTAAAAAAATTCCGATTCTCGGTTATATTTCCGCAGGTATGCCCCTATATGCCGAAGAGCATATTGAAGATTACACCTATACCGACAGCCAAGGAGAAGGAGAATATTTTGCTCTCCGTGTAAAAGGCGATTCTATGAACGCCGCACACATAAATGACGGAAATATACTTATCATCCGCAAGCAGGAAAGTGTTGATAATGGAGAAATTGCCGTAGTTATGGTAAATGACGAAGATGCAACAGTTAAAAGATTCAAAAAGGAAAACAGTCTTGTCCAACTTATTCCTCAATCATTTAACCCAGAGCATCAAATACAGATTTATAACTTGAAAAAAGATAAAATACGTATCTTAGGTAAAGTTGTTGAGTGTAAAATTTTGTTTTAATGAATCAAACAAAAAAAGGAAGTGAAAACCATTGGTTTTCACTTCCTTTTTTATACCCGCCACATAGCGAGCATTATCCCTAAAAATATTGCACTTCCAAGTAATATCCCCGTAAGGACTGCTCCTGACATCTTCTTGCGTTTAAGCATTTTGGAATAGAGGGTATAGTGATACTTTTTGGTATAATTCTCAACTATCCGCTCTGCCTCCTTCACCGCATCAATGTTTTTGGGATGAACTTCCTTTAATATGAACATAGCCTGCTCTATGCAGTCTGACTTTATGTTATCCAATATAATTACCTTCCTGTCGCTTCGCATATTTCAAGCCTCCTTTTTTCCTTATTATTTCCACTTTTTTGCTTTTTTATGCAACCGACAGTTATGGCAGTCATATCGTCTTTTATTTTATTTTTAGAAAGAGTTCCTGCCTTTAGCATGATATACTCCGCCAGGTCCTCAGAATCGCCTCCGGTAAATTCCTGAATTATATTAAAAAGCTCGTTTTCTTTACCGGGACCAAAGCTGTCTGTAACTCCGTCCGATACCATTATAAGAAAATCCCCGTCCTTTAAGGTAAAGCTACCCTCTTCGGTCTTTGTAATCCCCACTATCCCCAGAGGAGTTCCGTTAAGGCAGAGCTTTTTAACCTTTCCGCCGCAGGTTAAAACATATCCTGCCGCTGCTGCATTTTTGGTGAACTTAACTTTTCCTGTTTCAAGGTTAAGCAAGGCAATATCCAATGTTGCAAAGCCGTCTCCCCCCTGCCTTAAAAGCAGGGCATTTACCATGTTTACCGTTGAGGGTAAATCCATTCCCAGAGAAAGGAGCCTTAGTGCCAGCTTAACGGCAATTTCACTTTTCTCCCGTGCCCTTATGCCTGTTCCCATTCCGTCACTTAAGGCAACGGCAAAATGCTCTTCGTCTACGTAAGCAAAGGCCAAGGCATCACCTGATGTTTCCTCCTTTGGAATTTCAGAAACTGAAACGTCCAGGGAATATCCGGGGCTTTCAGTATAACAAATTCTGCAGTCACTGCAGTTTTTAACACCGAATCTTAAAACCTCTTTCCCTGTTACTTCTTTTATCACCGAGGGGATTAAATTATCGCAGATACAGCCCCCCTTACAAGGTATCAATTTAAGGATTACTTCAAAAACACCTTTTTTATTTATCCCTGCACTTATTTTTCTTACGCCAATTCCACGTTTTTTTAAAGATTCCCTTATTTCTTTCTCTTTTATGTCATCTCTTAAAAGCTTTAAGTCTTCTTTACGAGAAATGCTTTTAAGCATTTTAGATATGCTTCCCATCTGACAAGCCAGAGCCAAGGTTTCTTCTTTTACATGATTTTGCCACAGGTTTTCTAGCTGTGTTGTGTGTTTGTTTTTTGAAAATACAACCTCTTCTTCCTTAAAATCTGCTTTTGCAAAAATATCTGCTATCGACTGGAAGGTATCTGCAACAGAATTAACACGTTCTGATAGATGCAGGCACGCCGCCTCCTCCTTTTGGGAATTCGGAATGATATCTATAAAGTCCAGCACCCTCCCCGGCATAAACAAAAAAATCATGGATGATACCGCTATATCATAAAGAGAAAAGGTTTCTTTCAATATATTGACATTAAGAAAAAAGGGAAGAAAGAAAATGTATGTAAAGGGTATCAAAAATTTTCCGTATTTTTTTAGAAGTGAAGCTGAAAATCCCGAAAGAGCAAGATATGCCACAGCTCCGGGATTTTTTGGAGTGAACACAAAGGAGAAAAAACCTGCCGCCAGATTTACCACAACGCTTACAGGAGCTTTGTGCTTGTAGCTTGACGCCATTCCTATTACAAGCATCAGGCTCGATGCCAGAGAGAAGTTTGAAAATTCAATTTCAGAAAAAGAAAGACATAAAGTCATTAAAGATATAATGCCAAAGGCAAACCCCGTTTCATCAACCTTTCCTCCTTTTATTTTAATAAAAAGAGCCTTCCCTGCCTCCTTGAAAACAAGGGTGAATATAAAGGAAAACACTGCCTCTGCCAATACAAAGCCAAAGTATAAAAAATGATTTTCCCTTATCATCAAAAGAGCAAAGGCTCCACCCATTAAAACCGAAAAGCCCGATAAAACCGCAGGTGGGATTTTATCCTTAAAAAGTTTTTTTGTGAGAATATAGATAAAAGGAGAAAAAGAATGTCTTAAAAACGAAAAATTCCCTGCCCTTGATGTAACTATTCCAAGAGTATATGCAAGTATGCTTAAAGAATTAGCCCCAAAAGAAGCCAGTGCCGACATACCGAAAGGCAGTATATCCCCATAGATGTGAATCCCGGACAGCAAAAACACGGCTACAAGCATTAAAGTATTTTTGCTTAATATAATTCTCCTTAATCTTTTTCCCAAATCCACCATCTCCCGGACAAGCTTTTTATAAATTATACCAGAAGGATTATAAAAATACTGTCATACCATGGAATAAAGAAAGAAAACTTTGCGACATAAACACATAAAAAAAAGGCTTATCTTATTTAATAAGACAAGCTTTTTTATTTTTCGCTATTTCCCTTTTACAATTTCCTTAAAGAAATTGTCGTCTCCGAAAACTTTCTCTGTAACGCGGATAATATCGTTTTTCCCCACGGAAGTGATGCTTTCTAAAAGTTCCTCCTCTGTTTTAACCCTGCCTGAAAGCAAAATTCCTTTTCCCATTGAGCTTGCATGACTTCCCACGCCTTCTCCGCTTAAAAGGACACTTCCTTTAATCTGTTTTTTAGCCCTTTCGATTTCACTTTCAGTAAGAGAGTCATTCAAAAGTTTTTCAACTTCCTCTTTTATGATTTTTTCTACCTTAGCTAAATTTTCACCTTTAAGTCCTGCATAAATGGAGAAAAGACCTGTATCACGATAGGTAGCCACAGAAGTATATACAGAATAGGCAAGACCCTCGTCTTCTCTTATCCTCTGAAAAAGCCTGGAGCTCATGGAAGAACCGAACGCATTATTGAGTATAATAAGGGGATATCGTTCATTATCCATATAGCCGAAGCTTTCATATCCTATGGCCAAGTTGACCTGTTCAATGTCCTTTATGGAAATATTTTCTCCTCCGGTGAATGAGGGCTTTACTATGGTTATTTCAGACTTTTTCTTATCCTCCATATCTCCGAAATATTTTTTTATAAGAAAAAGTAGTTCTTCCTCAGAAAAATTTCCCGCAACGGAAACAACCATATTCGACGGAGTGTAAAAAGAATCCATGTGCTCACGTATATCTTTTTCCGTGATGCTTTTAACGCTTTCACGGCTTCCCGTAATGCTTCTTCCTAAAGTATTTCCGGAAAATGCATGCTCCTCCAAAAGGTCAAAAACCAAATCTTCGGGTGAATCCTCATACATGGAAATTTCTTCTAAAATTACATTTTTTTCCAGCTCTATATCCTTTTTCAAAAACAGAGAATTTTTAATCATATCGCTTAAAAGCTCTATGGCATCCTCCATACACTCAGAAACAGTATGAGCGTAATATGCCGTGTATTCCCTGGTGGTATAGGCGTTAAGCTGGCCCCCTGCCTCATCCATCTTTTCTGCTATTTCACGGGCAGTTTTATTTTTGGTTCCCTTGAACAACATGTGTTCGATAAAATGAGACATTCCGCTTATTTTTTCATATCTGGATCCGGATAAAACCCAAACGCCCGCTGAAATTGAGCGGGCGTGAGAAATTCTTTCGTATACAATTTTTAAATTATTTGAAAGAGTTTTTATTTTTATCATTCTTCGGTCTTTTCTTCTTTCTTTTCAAGGTCTAAAAGAGCATCTTTTCTGGAAAGGTTTATTCTTCCCTGTCTGTCAACCTCGATTAATTTTACCTGTATTTCGTCACCAACGGAAACTATATCAGTAACCTTGTCAACTCTCTTTGTGTCAAGCTTGGAAATGTGAACAAGACCCTCTTTACCGGGAAGATATTCAACAAATGCACCGAAGTCCATGATGCGCATAACTTTACCTGTGTAGGTTTCTCCAACCTGAGGCTCAGATGCTATACCTTCAACGATTTTTAATGCTTTCATTCCTGCTTCGTAGTCAACACAAGCGATAAATACGCTTCCGTCATCCTCGATGTCTATCTTAACGCCGGTTTCAGCTGTAATTCTCTGAATAGTCTTACCGCCGGAGCCTATTACTTCACGAATCTTCTCAGGATCAATCTTTGTGGATATAATCTTGGGAGCATAAGCAGAAAGCTCTGCTCTGGGCTCTGCAATTCTCTTTAACATTACATCGTCTAAAATGTGAAGTCTTGCAACTTTTGTCTTTTCAAAAGCAGTCTTTATAATTTCAGGAGTAAGACCGTCAATCTTGATATCAACCTGGATAGCTGTGATACCTTCTTTTGTACCTGCTACCTTAAAGTCCATATCGCCGAAGAAGTCTTCCAATCCCTGAATGTCGGTCATGGTAATAAATCTGTCACCCTCTGTAATAAGACCGCAGGAAATACCTGCAACGGGAGCCTTAATGGGAACACCTGCTGCCATAAGGGAAAGTGTGCTTGCACAGATACTTCCCTGGCTGGTGGAACCGTTGGAGGACAATACTTCAGATACAAGACGGATTGCATAGGGGAATTCCTGCTCTGAAGGAATTACGGGAACAAGTGCCTTTTCAGCCAAAGCACCGTGACCGATTTCACGTCTTCCGGGACCTCTTGAAGGACGGGTTTCACCCACAGAATATGAGGGGAAATTATAATGATGGATATATCTCTTGGTTTCCTCGTTATCTATACCGTCAAGCATCTGAGCTTCGGACAAGGTTGCAAGAGTTGTTGCAGTTAAAACCTGAGTCTGTCCTCTTGTAAAGAGAGCAGAACCATGAACTCTGGGAAGAAGGTCGATGTCGCAGGAAAGGGGACGGATTTCATCCATTCCTCTTCCGTCAACTCTCTTACCTTCGTCAAGGAGCCATCTTCTTACAACATATTTCTGAAGCTTATATAAAACTCCGTCTAAAACTGCCTGTCCCTCAGCTTCGGGATAACGGTCAGCAAAATGCTCATAAACTTCTTCAGATACAACTGCCATGTGTTCATCGCGGATTCTCTTATCGTCTGTATCTAAAGCCCACTTTACTCTGTCTATTGCGAAAGCCTTAACTTCTTCAAAAAGCTCTTCGTCAACAGTGATGTGTTCATATTCAAACTTGGGCTTGCCGATTTCTTTAGCAACAGTTTCAATCCATTCACAGACCTTTTTGATTTCTTCATGAGCAAGCATGATTGCTTCAAGCATTGTATCTTCAGGAACAGAGTCAGCACCGCACTCAATCATGTTAACCTTTTCTTTAGTACCTGCCACTGTTAAATTCATGGAGCTATTCGCTCTTTCTTCTTCTGTGGGGTTTAAGATAAGCTTTCCGTCAACTAAGCCTACATTAACGCCTGCGATAGGACCGTTAAAGGGAATGTCGGAAATTGATATAGCTAAAGATGCACCAATCAATGCAGTAACTTCAGGCTGAAAATCCTGGTCAACAGACATAACTGTTGTTATTACAGTAACGTCGTTTCTGAGGTCTGAGGGGAACAAGGGACGGATAGGTCTGTCTATGCATCTTGAAGATAAAATTGCATGTTCCGAAGGTCTCGATTCTCTTCTTGTATAGCTTCCGGGAATTTTACCAACGCTGTAAAGCTTTTCCTCATAGTCAACGCTTAAAGGGAAAAAGTCAACCCCGTCTCTGGGCTTTGCAGATGCTGTTGCAGTACATAAAACTGCAGTATCTCCGTACTTTACGAATGCACTTCCGTTGGCAAGCTGTGCCAGGTCTCCCACTTCAACAGAAAAGGGACGTCCGGCAACTTCAGTAGTAAATATTTTTTTCATGAATTACCATCCTTTCAATATATCTTATCCGATGGCATTTAGCACTTAAATCTGTCTTCCCCGTTTTATGAAAGACACATCTAACTGCTAATCGCCACGGATTTTTCACAAAATTTAATTTCTTAAAATAGAAGAAAGCGGCGGTCATTGAAGTAACGACCGCCTGCATATAATTACTTTCTTAAGCCAAGTTTGTCAAGAATTGCACGATATCTTTCAATGTCAACTCTTTCAAGATAGTTAAGTAAGCTTCTTCTCTTACCTACCATCTTTAAAAGACCGCGTCTTGAGTGATGATCCTTCTTGTTTACCTTCATGTGTTCATTAAGGTGATTGATTCTCTCGGTTAAAAGAGCAATCTGAACTTCGGGAGAACCTGTATCAGTTTCACTCATACGATAAGTTGCAATAATTTCCTGCTTTCTGTCCTTTAACATTATAAATACCTCCTAAAATAATATCTCCACTTTACAAAGTAAAGGGCGGAGAACCCCAGAACCTTGTAAAGGGTTCGGCTTTATTGCCATCTCGTATTTTAACACAAATTTAACCATTTGTCAAACATTTTTTGAAATTCTTTACATCTTTTTCTATCTGTGCCTTTAATTCTTCTGCGTTTTCAAACTTTTTCTCTTTTCTTAGCATTTCCTTAAATTCTACTTTTATGCTTTTCCCGTAGATATCCTTGTCAAAATCCAAAATATTTACTTCCAATTTCGGGATATTTCCTTTTTCTACCGTAGGATTTATGCCCAGATTTGCTATGGCATTAAAGTTTTCTCCATCCACCAAAACCTTTACTGCGTACACCCCGAAAGGAGGGAGAATTTTGTCTTTCTCAGGAAAAATATTTGCCGTTGGAAATCCCAGATTTTTTCCAAGCCCCTTACAGTGTATAACTTCTCCCCCTATTAAATAGGGTCTACCCAGGATTTTTTCCGCCTCTTTCATTTTGCCCTTTAGAATATATTCTCTCACGGTACTGCTTTTCAAGGCTTTTCCGTCTTCCCCTTTGATTTCCGGCAAAACCGTAACTGAGAAGCCCAGCTTTTCCCCAAAGCTTATTAAATCTTCGGCTTTTCCCTCACCTTTATATCCAAAGGTAAAATCAAAGCCAACGAAAACCTTTTTTGCACCAAGCCGTTCTTTCAAAACTTCTTTTGCAAATTTATAAGGACTTTCAGACAAAAATTCCCTGTCGCATTTTTCTATATATAAAATATCGGCTCCGCACCTTTTGATTTCCTCTCGCTTTTCCTCTTCAGTCTGGATTAAAGATATCTCTTTTCCGAAAAAAGCGCCTGGATGAGGATGAAATGTGTATACTACGCTTAAAAGGTCTCCTTTTTCTGAAACTGCCCTTTTTATAAGCTCTTTATGGGCAAGGTGCACCCCGTCAAAATTCCCTATGGCAACGGATGTATTATTAAGTTTTTCCCTGTTACTTAATATTTTCACTTTTATCCTCCGTAAAAACTTTTAATGAGCTTTAAGCATCTTTTTCCGTCTATATCAGTAATTTCCGAAAGGGACAAAAAAGTGCCTGATTTTGAAAACACTTTATACGTTCCCTCTTCCCCCTCACAGTAAGCTGAAACTCCGTTTCTTATAAGATATTCCTGCTTTTCTGTGGCAATGAAAGAGGGGTAGTCAAAAAGTCTTTCCGTGGGAATAAGTAATTTTTCTATATCAGAAATACTTTCAAGACTTGAAAGCTTAACTGCATCTTTTTCCGTAAAATTACCGCTTTTGGTTCGTCTGAGCTCTGCCATATAGCCGAGAGTTCCAAGTCTTTCGCCTAAATCGTTACAAATGGACCTTATGTATGTTCCCTTGGAGCAGTCTATATCAAGAGTTATAAAGTCTCCGTTTCTTTCCTTTACCTCAATTGAATGAATGGTAACTTTTCTTTCCTCTCTGTCTATTACTTTCCCCTCTCTTGCCAGTTCGTAAAGCTTTTTCCCTCCGATTTTTATAGCAGAGTACATAGGCGGAACTTGCATAATTTCACCTTTGAAGTATACAAGCGCGTCCTCTATCATTTTATCCGTTACACCTTCAGTGTGTCTTACCTCCAGAACTTTTCCAGAGGCGTCGTAGGT
Organism: Clostridia bacterium; assembly: GCA_045123995.1. Classification (GTDB taxonomy): domain Bacteria; phylum Bacillota; class Clostridia; order CAKSNL01; family HGM11501; genus HGM11501. The sequence goes on along the minus strand of JBGVKY010000021.1, from coordinate 27,427 downwards.
ATCGGTTGCCTTTCCAAGACACAAAACTGCACGGTAGCTCTTTAAGTGATTTCCCGACATGATGTCTGCCGCTTTTGTGGCATTTCCAATGCAAACAGGCAATACCCCCGTTGCATCAGGGTCCAGCGTGCCTGTGTGTCCCACCTTAAAAGGTCTGCAAAGACGACGGACTTTTGCTACCACATCAAAGCTTGTCATGTCTTTATCTTTATCAATTACTATTACACCGTTCATTTTTTACCCTTTTTTATTTCTTCACTTAAAAGATTTACTAATTTTTGTGTTAATTCTGTAACGTCAGTATCACCTGGCAAGGTAAAACCGCTGGCTCTTCTGTGTCCGCCACCGCCGAAATGAGCTGCCACCTTAGATACATCCACATAGTGCTTGCTTCGTAAACTTACCTTGCAGGAATTTTTTACGGTTATGCAGAAAGATGCCTCTACCCCGTAAATTCCCCTTCCTATATCCGAAAAGCCTTCACAGTCTGATACCAGGGCATTTGTTTCCTCGAAATCCTTTCGGGTAATCATAACGGAGGATATTTTTCCTCCCTCATAAAGTCTTAAGGAATCAAGGGCCCTGGACTTCAATTTCATTTTCTCTAAAGATTCCGATTCGTAAATTTCGATACAGACATTATTTATGTCTGCCCCGCATGTAAGTAAATGGGCACTGTATTTAAAGCTTTCGGGCGTTGTGTTGGAAAATTTAAATCCGCCTGTATCAGTTATTATCCCTGCATAAAGCTGTTCTGCCTGTCGCTTGGAAATTTTTCCTTTTAGCTTCATAATAAGCTCATATATAATTTCTGAGGTGCTGGAAGCAGTGGGCTTTATATAATTCACATTGGCAAAGCCCGGATTTGAAAGGTGATGGTCGATGCATAAGGTTCTTTTTGCCCTTTCAAAAATCCCTCTGCGGTTTCCCATTCTATGAATATCTCCGCAGTCTACCGCTATTGCCAGATCAAAAATTTCCTCTGTATCAGTTATATAATCGTCGCAGAATTCCTCTAAAAAAGAAGGAGGCGCTTCTTCTAAAATAACTTTGACCTTTTTTCCCATATCCGAAAGAGTTTTTGCAAAGGAAAATGCGGAGCCTACCGCATCCCCATCCATATTTACATGGTTGAGAATAGCAATGCTCTCCGCTTTTTTTATTTCCCTGATAATTTTAGAAAATTTATTCATTATTATCACCAATTTTTTTATTTGCTTCTTCAATGAGCTTGCTTATGTGAATTTCATGCTCAATTGAATCGCTTACCTCAAAGGAAAGATTGGGAGTAACTCTCAAATCAACTCTTGAAGAAAGCTCTCTTCTCATATAACCTGATGCAGACTTAAGAGCAGATAAAGTGGATTTTTTATCTTCCTCTGACCCCAAAACACTCAAAATAATTTTAGCGTGGGACAAATCCTTTGTCACCTTTACTGCCAGAACACTTATCATGCCTTTCATTCTGGGATCCTTTATCTCTCTTAAAATATTGGCAATTTCCCTTTTCACTTCTCCGGATATTCTTTCAATCCTATCGAAACTCATTTATCTTTCAACCTCTTCCATTGTGAAGCTTTCAAATATGTCGCCTTCCTTTATATCATTGAACTTTTCAATGCTCATACCGCATTCAAAGCCCGATGCAACTTCCTTGGCGTCATCTTTGAATCTCTTGAGTGAATCAATGGCTCCCTCATAAATAACGATACCGTTACGTACAACTCTAACCTGATTGTTTCTTGCTATGGTTCCGTCTGTTACATAGCAGCCTGCAATAGTTCCGACACTGGAAACCTTAAAGGTCTGTCTTACTTCTGCATGGCCTGTAACCTTTTCACGGAATTTAGGAGCAAGCATACCTTTCATAGCCGCTTCAATTTCGTCAATCGCATCATAGATAATGCGATACATTCTCATTTCAACGCCCTTTGTCTCCGCAGAAACAATAGCTCCGCCATCAGGTCTTACGTTAAAGCCTACAATAATTGCATTGGAAGCAGAAGCCAGCATTACGTCAGATTCGTTAACACCGCCCACAGCTCCGTGAATAACCTTAACCTTAACTTCCTCATTGGAAAGCTTTTCAAGGCTCTGGCGGACAGCTTCAACGCTTCCCTGAACGTCTGCTTTTACAATTATGTTAAGAGTCTTTACATCACCCTGAGAAATCTGGGCAAATAAGTCATCTAAGCTGACCTGGCTCTGTGCCTTTATGGTCTCATCCTTTATTTTCTGCTTTCTTGCCTCAACTACATCACGGGCAGCTCTTTCATCTGCTACTGCATAGAAGATTTCTCCGCCCTCGGGAGCTTCGGACAAGCCCACAATTTCAACAGGAACAGAGGGGCCTGCTGTCTTTATCTTATTTCCCTTGTCGTCGGTCATAACTCTTACCTTACCGACAGATGTACCTGCAACCACAACGTCGCCCTGATTTAAGGTACCCTTCTGAACCAGTACAGTTGCAACAGGACCTCTTCCCTTGTCGAGACGGGATTCGATTACTGTACCCTTTGCCATACGGTTGGGGTTGGCCTTAAGTTCAAGCATGTCGGCACTCAAAATAACCATTTCAAGAAGACCTTCGATGTTTATTCTCTTTTTAGCGGAAACTTCACAGCAAACTGTATCTCCGCCCCATTCTTCTACTAAGATATCATTCTCAGAAAGCTCTCTTTTTACTCTCTCAATATCTGCATTTTCTCTGTCTATTTTATTTATTGCAACGATTGTTGTAAGTCCTGCAGCCTTGGCATGGTTAATAGCTTCAACTGTCTGGGGCATAATACCGTCATCTGCCGCAACAACCAATATTGCAATATCTGTAACCTGGGCACCTCTGGCTCTCATAGCAGTAAATGCTTCGTGTCCGGGGGTATCTAAGAAAGTAATCTGTCTTCCGTTAATTGTAACTCTGTAAGCACCGATATGCTGAGTGATACCTCCTGCTTCGCCGGATGCTACATTTGTTTCTCTTATGGCGTCAAGAAGTGAAGTTTTACCATGGTCAACGTGACCCATTACAACAACAACTGGGTCTCTGGGAAGCAAATCTTCTTCGGCATCCTCCACATCGTTAAAGAGAACATCTTCTTTGGTTACAATAATTTCCTTTGTTACCTTGGCGCCCATATCTTCTGCAATAAGACTTGCTGTATCAAAGTCAACAGACTGATTCAAATTTGCCATCACACCGATTAACATAAGGCGTTTAATAACATCATTTGCAGAAGTTTTAAGTTTTTCAGCAAGCTCAGAAACCAGTATTTCATCAGGAATTTCAATTTCAAGCTTTTCCTTTTTCTTAGCCTCTTCCTTTTTAGGAACGAAAGCTTCTTTCTTCTGCTGGAATTTGTTTTTCTGTCCCCTCTTAATCTTCTGCTTATTTGTAACAGTGTCCTTAAGCTCGGGAGCCATTTCCTCTATCTTTTCAGAATCGTTATATTTGGACAAATCCACAACGTTTACACGGGTATCCACATAACGCTTTTCCACATTTCTGTTGGGCTTTTCTCCTGCTTCCTTCTTCTTTTCAGGTTCCTTGGAATCTATGGGAGCGGTTTTAACCTCTTCCTTCTTCTCCACCTTAACCTCTTCTTTTACCTCAGGTTCTTTGGGGCACAGGGATTTCATAAATTCATATATATCGGAACCGTCATCGTAAAGGGCGGTATAATGCTCAAGCAGAATGTTCATGTCCATGTCGGACAGGGTGCTGGAAGAACCTTTAACCTGAGTTCCTGTTCCCTTAAGAATTTCAACCAGTTCCGTACTTTTTACACCTATTATTTTAGAAAGTTCACTAACCTTTATTTTAGCCATAGAAACACCTCCATATTAGTCTTCTTTGATTGCGTCTTTTAATACCGAATAAAATTCCTTATCCAAAGCTGCTTTGAAAGACCTTTCGAGGGCTTTCTTCTGTTCTGCTTCCTCTATGCAGGAGCCGTCTTTACAGATATAAGCACCTCTTCCGTTAGCCTTTCCGGTAGGGTCTATGAAAATCTCACCGTCTTTATTTTTCACAATCCTTAAAAGCTCTTTCTTTTCTTTGCTTTGTCTGCAAACTGCGCACATACGCAGTGGAATATTCTTAGTCAAGTACCGTCACCTCTTACTGGGCGCTTTCGCTCTTTATATCTATTTTCCAGCCTGTAAGCCTTGCTGCGATTCTTACGTTCTGACCTTCCTTACCGATAGCCAGTGAAAGCTGATATTCGGGAACTTCTACTGCCGCAGTTTTGTCTTCTTCGTTTATTGTAACGGAGGTTACTTTTGCAGGGCTTAAAGCGGACTTTATGAATTCAGCAGGGTCGTCAGAATACTTTATGATGTCAATTTTCTCATCTCCCATGCCGTCCATAACCGCATTTACTCTCATACCCTTCTGACCTACGCAGGAGCCGATGGGGTCAATTTTTTCGTCGCTTGACCAAACCGCCATCTTTGTGCGGGAGCCCGCTTCTCTTACTACGCTCTTGATTTCTACAGTACCCTCTGCAATTTCGGGAACTTCCTGTTCAAAAAGCTTTCTTATAAGTCCGGGATGTGTTCTTGAAAGTAAAATCTGGGGACCCATATAGCCCTTTTTGATTTCCATAACAAAGAACTTCATTCTCTTGTTATAAGGATATTCTTCGCCGGGAATTCTTTCACTCATAGGAAGTATTCCCTCAGCATTATCCTCAAGAGAAACGATAATTCCCTTTCTGTCTTCTTTTTGGATAACGCCTGTTAAAATTTTACCCTCTTTTTCTGTGAATGCATCAAAAAGATGTCCTCTTTCAGCTTCTCTTATTTTCTGGATAATAACCTGCTTTGCAGTTTGTGCCGCTATTCTTCCGAAAAGCATAGGGTCTACTGCATAATCCACGAAATCTCCCACTTCATAGGTAGGCTTTAAGATTCTTGCTTCCTCCAAAGAAATTTCGTTTATGGGGTCTTCCACTTCCTCTGCTACCTTTTTCTGTGTGAATGCAGAAATCACGCCTGTTTCATCGTCCATTTCCACACGGATATAAAGGTTGTCAAGATAATTTTTCTTGCAGGCTGCAACCAATGCAGACTTTATGGCGTCCACCATGTAATCCTTTTTTATATCCTTTGTTTTTTCAAGCTCAACCAAAGCTTCCATAAGTTCTGTGTTCATTTTTTCAAATACCCCCTAAAATTCAAATACTGTTTTAATCTGACTTGCTTTATCTTTTTCTATGGTAAGGATTTCTTGCTCATTAAGTTCAATCGTAAAGGTTGTTTCATCCGCCGCTTTCAATATACCGGTAAGGGTTTTAACCTTGTTTATAGGATTATAAAGCTTGACATTTATTTTCTTGCCTATAACCTTATGAAAGTGCCAATCCCTTGTTAAAAGCCTTTCAACTCCGGGCGATGAAATTTCAAGCTCGTATGCCGTTTTTATCGGGTCTAATTCATCAAGCCTGTCGGATAAGGCACGGCTTACTTTTTCGCAGTCTTCCAAAGTAACGCCAGAATCTGAATCAATATATACTCTGAGGCACATATCCGCACCCTCTTTTTTATATTCCACCTCGTAGACGTAGAGCCCCTCTTTTTCGCAAATTGTGGCCGCTTCCCTTTCTGCAATTTCTTCTATTTTGGACAAAACTATCCCTCGCTTTACTTATGAATAAATTTTTCCGATACAACACGAAAGAGTGGGAGAATTCCCACTCTTTTGCGTCTAAGACATTATAGCACACCTTTAAGGTTAAGTCAAGCATTATTTATTATCCACGTGAATATCCATCTGAGGATAAGGAATTTCTATTCCGTTTTTATCAAATTCCTTTTTTACGCTTTCAATAAGGTCAAATTTAACACTCCAGTAATCCTCTGCCTTGCACCATACCCTCATAGTATATTCAAGAGCACTGTCCCCATGATTTGTGAGACGGGCAAAGGGTGCAGGTTCACTGAGAATTTTTTCATGTTTTTCCGCTTCGGCAAGTAAAATTTCTTTTACCTTTTCTATATCGCTATCATAACCGGTTGTGAATAAAACATCAACTCTTCTCTCTTTTGATACAGAATAATTCTCTATAACAGAATTTGTAAGTGTTCCGTTGGGAATGGTTATAACCTTGTTATCAGGAGTAGTTAAAACTGTATACATTATAGTTATATTGGAAACTGTTCCGGAGGTTGAGGCTGTTGTTATGTAATCTCCAACCCTAAAGGGTCTGAATATCAAAATCATGATACCGCCTGCCAGATTTCCGAGTGCCCCCTGAAGAGCAAGGCCAACAGCAATACCACAGGAAGCAAGTGCCGTAATAAAAGAAGTTGTGGGTATACCAAGAACCATTGCTATTGATATAAAGAGCACTATATACAAAGCTACTCCCAAAAAACTACTTAAAAATGTCCTTACTCCCATATCCACCTTTTCAAGCTTAGAAGATACTTTTATCCATTTTTTAAGGAATTTAATGAGCTTTAAACCCACAATCAAAAGGACTAATGCACCTAATATTTTAAGACCAAGCGATGCTAATAATTCAAATAAAAACTCAAGTATTTTTTCTGTTTTCATAAAACGTCTCCTTTTATAATTGTATTTTATTCTTCCGGTAATGTTTCAATATAAAAACTTACCGGTCTGAATCCGTCGTTGCAGGAAATCATGGCGGAATTGGGATTTTTCATCCACCCGTCATAGAAATTCCCTCCGCCCTCTGAAAGAGTCCTCACAAAATACGCCATACTTTCCCAGGCACTGTCACAAAGTCCCTCAGGCTTTTTCATCCCCTCTGCAATAAAAATCTGTCCTTCTTCAAGGTCGCAGGCGTGCTCTATTAGGTTTTCATATTTTTCCGACAAATCCTTATAGTTTGCCTTCCTCATAACGGTTATACGGCATTTTTTCATAAATTACTTCCTTCTATTCCATAGGCTTATGCAGGATTAACTTAAAATAAATCCCGGGTCGTTGTTTCCCGGGGTTTATTTTACTTTGCCGATGCATAATTTAAGATAAACTTCTCCCACTCTTCCTGGGGAATTGGTTTTGAAAAGAACCAGCCCTGAATGTAATTGCAGGGAGTCTCTGATACAAATGCATTATGCTCTTCGGTTTCAACTCCCTCGCAGATAACCTCGATTCCAAGACTGTGAGCAAGAGCAACTATTCCCGAGAATAAATCCTTTCCTTTTTCAGAATGTATTCTTAAAAGAATGTCCCTGTCAATTTTAACAACGTCAATCGGGTAGTCGCAAAGATTTGTAAGGGAAGTATAACCGCTTCCCAAATCGTCAAGATAAACCTTAAATCCCAGCTCTTTACACTTTTTAACATTTTCTGTTGCAGATTCCATGTCCTTCTCTATGGCATCTTCGGTTATTTCGATAGAAAGTTTTGATTTATCAAAATCATATTTATCAGAAATCGCCTTGATGTTTTCAATGAAATTTTCTTCAGAAAGGGTTATTCTTGTGAAATTACAGGAAATTGATATGTTCTTATACTCCGTGTTATTCCATTTTTCAAGTTGTTGGCAAACAAGTTCAAAAATGTGAAAGTCATGTCTGCTTATAAGACCTGTACTTTCCATCTCTTCTATATATCCGCCCGGTCCCACAATACCTTTTTCGACGGATTCCCACCTGGAAAGAGCTTCGGCAGAGGAAATCTTCTTGGTGGCATTATCCACAATGAACTGAAGGTACATCTTGAATTCATCATTTTTAAGGCCGTTCAAAATACTTTCTGTCAAATTATTATCTTTAACATCTTCTTTTCTGTCGTTCTTACTGTCTGTTATTTTTTTTGCTTCATCTTCTTTTTTCATATGCCTTAATTTTAAAAGCAAGGCTATTATGAAAAACGTAAGTATGAATATCAATAAAGTTTCAATAAAAAACCACATACATTCGGTCGCTTCCAATTTTCATGAAAGCTTATCTCCTTTTAATATTATCCTTTTTTGAATACCCAGAGAGTTTCATTAACATTTTCATTACTGTCCTCCAAGCTGTATACACTTAAAATTACGGTTTCGCCGTTGGCTTTTTTATATCTGATTTTAGGAATCTTTCCTTCTGCCATATGCCTTTTTATGGCCTCGTAATTAAGAAAGCTTGTTACGGCTCTGTGAAAGTCCGGATGAACTACTTCGTCTATGTATTTTGCCAGTAATTTCGAAAAGTGTTCTTCATTTTCATTGTATCCCAGATATGCAGGCATTAAAATGCGGTGAGCATTGTCTGTATCCAAAGATACCCTATATATACCGTTGTAGTGTTCCTTTAAGACAGATATCATTGTATCTATTTCCCTGATACCCGTTTTAGTCTGTGCATATTTCTTATCGGTGTCCTGGGCAACGCTCTTTTCTTCCTTGTTCTGATAATACTTGGCCTTTGCCTCATACATCCTCTTTTCGGCTTCTCTCACTATTTCTTCGCAGTTTGTATTCTGCTTTCTGTAAGACATGCCGATAGCCACATTATATTCTCTTACCTTAAGTTGCTCTATAAATGTATCAATATTGTTCTTGACTATTTCCCCTTCTGTCTCCACACAGAATACCAAAAATTCATCTCCGCCCATGCGGTAAATGGAATGTCCGTAAAATACTTCCTTTAGGGAATTTGCAATGTATATAAGCATTTCATCCCCGGCAGCATGGCCATACTTATTATTTCTTAAATGAAGCTCATTTACGTCTATATATATGCAGGAAAAATCTTCGGGTTTTTCATTATCCAGCACCAAAATATCTTTTTTGAATGATACTCTGTTAAGTACGCCTGTAAGAGAATCTGTCGTTGCGGCAAGCTCCGTTCTGTTAAGGTGGTTCTTGTTAAATACAGCAATTGAGAAGCAAACCGCCACATCTTCCAAAAGAGCCAACGATATCTGAGTTTTTCCTGGATTGATAACACCCAAAATACTTACATGATTGTTATTATCCGTGATAATTGCAAAAGAAACCTCTTTGATTTCATGGTTATTGAAGAAATCATACAATTCCGGGTTGATCTTCAAAAGATGACCGCCGGGGATAATTCTCATGATTCCGACTGCAGACTCATTTATGCTGCTGTATTTTGCTGCATAGCGGAAAAGTTCTCCCGTAAAGTACTTTCTTTCTTCTCCTGATAAAAGTTTGTCTGTCAAATTAGGCAGGATATAGTGATAATCCTCACCTGACGTATCCACAAAAAAGGCGGACCGTGAAACCGAAACCTCCTGCACACTCTTTAATGCCTCAAGAACGTTTCCCTGCTGTTGATTGATTTCCAGAAGAAGTTTTCTTATTGCCGAAGACTCTTTGATAACTTTTGAACGGCGTCTTTCCCCCACCATTATAAAAAACAGGTAGATTGACATAATCGCAATCAGGATAAAGAAAGCCGCAAGGAAAACCAAAGTTAAAGAGTGAGTGCTGGAAAATACCTGAGATTCATAGCGGGCAAGCATAATACCCCAGTTAAAATCCTCCAGTGTGGAAAAATGAACATATAAATCTTCTCCAGTGAAAATGGATTTAAAAGAGGTAAATCCGCTTTCCTTCGTAAGGAAAGCTTCATAGGAGTTATCACCATTATATTCACGGTTCTTAAATTGTGACAACTCTCCCGGGTTTTTATCTATTGTATCTATAAGGAATTTCCCGGTTTCTTTATTGTATACAAAAAGCTGAGCATCCAGCTCTTTCGCCAAGGTGTTATATCTTTTCGCCATGTTTCCGAGGGGTATAAGTCCATACAGCATACCAACGGTTTCCCCATTTACCTTTATGGGAACTGCACTTCTTATAACTTCCGCTCCGTCTCTTGTAAGGTCCGGAACTCTTCCGCTTATGTAAATTCCTTTCTTAGCTTCTTCCTTAAAGGAAATTTTTCCGTTCAAGTCCAATGTCCCCATCAATGTGGAGAACTGATTGTTCTTATCGAGTATTCCGATATTGGAAAACATTCCTATTGGCTTGAAGGACTCAAACAAAATGTCATAACTCTCCCCGTCAGTATAGAGTTTTGAAGCAAAGGAAGCCATGGTTAAAAGATTTTCCCTGTCAGACTTTATCTGCAAAGTAAGGTCATCCTTAATCTGCTTGGTCTGCATATGTAAAATCTCATAGGCTTCGTCCTCGGCTTCTAAGTAAAACGACCCGACAGTTACAAGAAACACCGCAATTATCATAATTATAGCCAAAATTGTATACAGTACGGTATTCTGTTTTTGTTTCTTTCCGTATTTTATTGGCATTTATCTTCGTCTTCTTTCATTATATAATAATTTTCGTTTTAAAAATTATACAACCTTTTTACAAGTTTTTCAAGTAGCTTTTTTAATTTCCCGTTTTTCTCCCGGTGGTGGACGAAATTATGTACTTTGGTCTCCCCTTGATTTCCTCATAAATTCTTGCAATATAGTAGCCTATAATACCAAGGCTTATCATAATTATACTTCCTATAAAGATAGTTATAATGATAACCGTGGTCATGCCCTCTAAAGCTCGTCCCACAATTTTATCAATAAGTGCCCATACTCCAAAAATAACCGAGATTATGAGCATAATAAAACCTAAAACCGTTACCGTCTGCATAGGTGCAGTAGAGTAGGACGTAATATTTGAAAACGCATATTTTATGAGTCCGGAGGTTGACCATTTAGACTCCCCGTCCACTCTCTCTTTAACAGAAAATTCAACTGTTATTTTCTTATACCCCACCCAATAGGAGATTGCCCTGAAAAAGCCTCTTTCGGGCATTTTGTTAAGAACATCAATTACTTTTCTGTCCAAAAGTTTGAAATCCGATGAGTTTGCCATATCAAAACCTGCCATACGACTTATGAGAGAATAAAAGATTTTTGCACCGAATCTGTTTATTTTCTTTTCCCTGCCGCGTTCCTTCTTTATTCCCTCAACAATTTCGTAGCCCTGTTCCCAAAGACGGTACATTTCAATAATTTTTTCAGGGGGATGCTGAAGATCCGCATCTATTACAACGGCACAGCTCCCTTTTACCGATGCAAGTCCTGCTGATATGGCAGCTTCCTTTCCGAAATTTCTGGAAAAGCGAAGTCCCACTACATTTTCTTTTTCAAGCGAAAGTTCATTTATAATTTCATATGTTCTGTCAGAAGAACCGTCATCAATGAAAACAAATTCACTTTCAATGCCATTTTCTATGAGCAGAGAGCTTATTTCAGAATATGCTTTTTTTATACATTTTTCTTCGTTATATGCAGGTATAACTACCGATAACATAAAATCACCTTGCTATTTCAATAATAAAGTTTCAAGCTTACTTACGGGCATAGGTCTGTAAAAATAGTAGCCCTGTAATAAATCGCAGCCTGCCTCAACCACTTTATTTTTGTGCTCCTTGGTCTCTATTCCTTCGCAGAGAGTCTTAAATCCCAGGTCGTGGGCAGTTCTTATAATATTTTTAAGTATTAAAAATCCTGTTTCGCTTATGGCATTCTGAGTAATTGCCTTGTCTATCTTTACGATACTTATATCAAATTCCGTCAAATCACCAAAAGAGGTATAGCCTTTGCCGAAATCGTCCAGGAGTATTAAAATTCCCTTCTCCTTTAGACGCTTTAAATTTTTGGTCATCATCTTCTTTTCTTCATCCGTAAGGTTTTTGTCCTCAAGTATTTCAACTGCAATACAGGAATAATCAACTCCGTATTTTTCAGCAATTTCTATTACATTATCTGAAAATTTTCCGTCACAAAGGGTGCTTCTGGAAAAATTGATTGTATATACATATTTCATTCTTTGTTCTCTGTCACTTGCTATCCATTTTAAGTTCTTTTCAAAAATGTAATAATCAAATTTTTCGTTAAGCCCTACATTATTTACTGCAGAAAGGAAATGATGGGGAGTTAAAATTCCGTCAGTTGGCGAATTAAGTCTTGATAATACTTCCGCACCCATAATTCTGTCTGTTTTTGCATCCAGTATGGGCTGATATTCCAGAAAAAATCTGTTGTTTTCTATTTCACTATGTATATTGTTTTCAATTTTTATTTTTCTTTCAAAATCCTTGCCGTTTAAATTGTCCCATCTTACATAAAGAGCCTCTTTATCTTCTGCCATGCTTAGAGCCTGTTTCGCCCTTGAGAGAGCCGTGTTGAACTTTACGTCCGTAGCGCTTGTAATATGATAGCCGAAATTCACCCGGACAACATTTACCGCTCCCTCTTCCGTTAGCGCCTTGGTTATTTCCTCAAAGCATTTTTCTATTACGTCGGTAAGATTTTCTTCACAGAGGAAATTAAAGGCAACGAAATTATTCTTTCCGGAAGGAGACATTTCTCCGTTAACCTTAAGGCAGAAATGGCAGAAAAGTATTTTTCTTATTTTTTCATACATTCTCATAGCTTTTGATTCCGAATAAAGTCTTTTCATGGAATCAAGGGCCACAGAAATATAAACAACCGTCCGTTCCCTGCCCGCATTTTCCTGCTTTTCAAAATCACTTTCTATTTTCCCGAGTCCGCAAAATCCTTTTTCCGCTGTCCCTTTTGCTGTTTTTACGGATTTTAACGTAAAGTAAAGCCCAATAAGTCCCATCAGTAAAAAAAACATTACAAGACTCGTTATAATCACATAGGGGTATTCAAACATTCTCATTTTTCAAAGCTCCTGCCATTATTTTTCAAAAATCGGAAAGTCCTTTGTTCCTGCTGTCTTTCTAAGACCTAAAGCTTTTGAAACTTCCATGCATTTTTCAATTTCTTTCTTAGCTTCTTTTTTTCTTCTAATAATTTCTTTTACCAAAAAGAATTTGGGGAAAGTAAGCATTGCTTTTATAATCTCCCCTTTTTTAATTCCGCATCTTTTATACTCTGCCAGAATTTCAAAAAGTGCATAATCCAATGAATTCAACAAGAAGTTTCCTTCTGCATTTTTACTAATCCACTTTTTATATTCAAGAAACTTATCTATATCCGCATTTTCCTTGAAATATATTCCTTTTATATAAAATTCTTCCATATCTTCATCCATTTTTCCAGCAAAGGAGATATGATACTTCTGCTCAATTTTAAGAACCTCCTTATGCTGTCTTTCAAGAGTGGTGCTTGTTATCTGTTTGTCATGAAGACGATATATCATAAGGACTTCAGGCAAAATCTCCATTTTTCTTCCCGCCATGGCAATTCTGGTCCATAATTCAAGGTCTTCGGTACAGGTAAGAGTTGTGTCATAATTAAACTCCTTCATAACCTCTGCCTTTGCCATAACTCCCGGATGTAATATGGGATTTACCACTAAAAGAAGTGCACGAAGAGAATTGTCATCACATCTGCCGCCTGCTCCCCCCGATTGGTAAACTCCGTTTTTAACCGTCATAAATCTGCAAGAGGATAATGAAACATCAGGGTTTTCTTCCATGAACTTAAATTGCTTTTCCAGTCTTTCCGGAAGGCATATATCGTCTGCATCCATTCTCGCTATATATTTGCCGCTGCTTTCCGAAATTGCCCTGTTAAGGGATGTAGGTAGCTTAAGATTAACCTCGTTTGTATGCACCTTTATTCTCTCATCCTTTGATGCGAAATCAGCTAAAATTTCGGCTGTTTTATCTTTAGAGCAGTCGTTTATTATAATGAGCTCCCAGTTTTTAAAAGTCTGTCCTATAACACTTTCTATTGCTTCAGACAAATATTCCTCACCGTTATATACGCTCATGATTACCGATATTGAAGGTTTCATCCGCTTCACCCCTTTTTAATTATCCTTTTTATATTTTTGCACATATTAAGAAAATAAAATGCCGTACTGTATAGTCCCCTCTTCATTAAAGCTACTGTTATCCTGCTCTTAAGAGTGATGTTTTCAAATTCAGCATGGGATATTTTTTCTTTATGTACTGAATTTTTAATATTTTCCTTTATGGCCTTTATGCTGTTAAAGTAGTCCCCCTCTGCCGCCGATGCAAGTATTGCAAAGCACATAAAGCATGAATAACGGCAAAGTTGTTTTTCGAAGTCTGACACTTTTGATACATCTTTTTTCTTTAATTCATTTATTACTTTTTCTATAAGATAAATCTGTTTTGAATTGAATTCCTTTGACAGAGAATCTTCTCTGATTGTATATAAATAATTGTCTTTCTTGCTTATATAAACACTTTCAGCCTGAAGATAGCACGGTATAATACAGCATAAATCTTCACCCAGTGATATTTTCTCATCCACCGCCAATTGAAATGGCAAAATGATTTCTCTCTTTATGGCTTTACCTGTTATGTAGCATAAAACATGGTCCATATTTTTATCGCATAAAAGTTTCGGGTAAATGTATTTTTCTATTTCTTTTCCTTTATAAAGACCTTCATCCAGTCTGTCATCAGTTATCTTTAGGACACGATCTCCTTTCACCCATTTACGTCCAAAGGATACAATCTCACAGTTTGTTTCAAGGATAATTCTATGAGCTTCTGTTAAGGCGTCTTTTTCAATAAGATCATCCGAATCCAGGTTGTAAATATACTCTCCCGACGCCACCCTTATTCCTGCCTGCCTTGCACTCACAAGACCTCCGTTTTCTTTGTGAACCACTTTAATACGGCTATCCTTTTCCTTATAGCTTTCGCAAATCTGAGGACAGTTATCAGGCGAACCGTCGTCAACCAAAATGAGCTCAAAATCAGAAAAGCTTTGTGAAAGAACGCTTTTGATACAATTTTCCAGATAGTCTTCAACCTTATATACAGGTACAATTACAGAAAAAAACATTATTATCCCCTATCTTCTTAAATCCACTAATATTTTTAACAAAAAATATAGTCTGTATTTCATAGCATATGCGAACACCCTCTGCTTAAGAGGTAATTTCCCTATGGGATATGATTTAAGTGCCTTTATAGTTAACTCCTCTGTGCAAACAGTTTCAAGTCTTTTTTTTAGCTCCGAATATTTTATGTTATTGTCTTTTGCATACATTATTTCCTGCGAGCACAAAACCCTGCACATGGCCTGCCAGAATCTTTCTATATAAATGCTGTACTCTTCTTTTTCTATATCCTTCCCAAGTCTCTTTTCAACTTCACTTACAAATATCAGACTTTTCTCCAGTCTGTCTTTTTTATATGATTTTGAAATTGAAACCTCATTTCTGCAATAGTTGTAAAACGCCTCAGGAATACCTGTAGCCTTTTTTATATGGGATATATAATCAATCATGAAAAGGGCATCTTCTGAAAGCATTTCTCTTTCCGACTGAAAAGCCAGATTATTTTTTTCAATTATCTCTCTTCTGAAAAGATTTTTCCAGATGCTCATGCCGTATTTACTGTCATCTTTATCTTCCGGTAAGGCTCCGGGAATACCCATTTTCAGTCTTTTCAAGTCTTCCTTTGTTTCAAACTGGGTATCTTCATGAAAATATTTCTTGATAAGACAGTCCCCGACCTCTTTGAACATATTTCCGTCAACAAATAAAACACCTGACATTACAAGATCTGATCCATACATTTCCGCCCTTTCGTAAAGGGTTTTGAACATATCATTCTCAACAAAATCATCAGAATCTGCAAAACCGATATATTTGCCCGTTGCGATGGCAAGAGCTGCATTTCTTGCCTTCCCGGCTCCTTCATTTACCTTATGTATAACCTTTATTCGACTGTCTTCTTCTGCCATTTTTTTGCATATTTCGTAGGAGGAATCGGTTGAAGAATCGTCTACAAGTATTATTTCTATATCAGATAAAGTCTGGTTTCTAAGGGAGTTTATACATCTTTCAAGATATTTTTCCACATTGTATACCGGCACTATAATACTTACTTTAGGTTGCATTACATTTTCTCCTCGCAACTATTTTTTTATATTCTTCCATTAAAATATCACAATAGTTTTCCACACTTAAAATGTTATCTCTTTCATTTTTACAATTATCACGGAGTTCATTATAATAATCTTCATCCTCAAAAATCTTTCTCAGTACAGATGCCATTTCCTCAGGCGAAGGTTCGTTAAGCAGCACTCCTGTGGTTCCATCATTAACAAGCTCCGCCATTCCTCCGTTTCTGACAGTAACAACCGGCACTCCCATGGACTGAGCCTCCAGAATTGAAAGCGGACAGTTTTCATACCATACCGACGGCACGATAAGAACTTTTGCTTTTCTCATGAATTCTATGAGTTTATCACCTGAAATAAATCCTTCAAGTATGACATTTTCAATATTTTCAAGCACTTTCCTGCACGGACCGTCTCCTGCTACCTTAAAAGTATATTCCGGAAGCATTTTAGCCGCTCCGGCGATACATTCAACTCCCTTTTCTCCTGAAAGTCTGCCTGCAAAAGCGACATAATTTTCCGCCTTTTCTCCTGTGCATACAAATTTATTTTTGTCAATGAAATTATGTATAGTTTTTGTTTTACCCTCATAGAGACTGTTTGCAGATAAAAGTTTTTCTTCAAGGAAATAGCTTGGGCTTATAAATAAATCTACCTTTTTATACGTTTTTAAAAGCGAATAAAGCTTCGCCTCAATGGCCCCTATAATGCTCTTTACCAAAGAGCCGTGAATACATTTTTGTTTTATACAATTTGTATATGAGCCGTTAATACACTTTGTGCAGATTTCATTTTTACTAAAATCATAAAGAAGGTGATTCGGGCAAATCATCTGATAATCATGCACAGTCTGAACTACGGGAACACCTCTCTTTTTTGCCCCGTAAATTACCGACGGTGTAAGCTGAAAGTTTATGTTGTTCATGTGTATTATATCAGGCTTGAAATCGTCAATGACCTTAAGTATTTTTCTTTTAGCCTCAAAGGAATAAATAATCTTAAAAGGATATAAAAATCTTTCCAATCCCGTCGAATGAAAATCCATGTTTTTCGTATATTTTCCCTTAGAGTTTCCCACGGTATTTTTTTCATCATACATTCCGAAATACTCTACCTCATGCCCTCTCTTTTTAAGCTCCTCGGCGAGATAAAGCATATAATTTTCACAACCGCCCCTGGGATAAAGGAATTTATTAACCATTAAAATTTTCATAATAATGAATCACTTCCCTTTTCTCTGTTCTCCTCTGAAACGTAACCGAACATTTTTCCCTCGGTCTCCCTTACTCTTTCATCAAATCCGCTTCCCATCATAAGTATTGCAAGAACACCTGTTAAAAGCGGATAGTTCATGGTGTTATCGGTTGACGATACGATTATAAGATAAACCGTCAGCATAAATGCAATTATTGAATTTTCCACCTGTCCTTTTCTGCCGAAATACCCTACTCTTAAAAGGGTCATGGAACAAAGCCATATAATATATCCCCAAAACCCCAGGTCAATGAAGTGCTGAAGGAAATCGTTATGAACCGATGCAACACCAACGGTCATAAATGTATTAAGCTGATAGGTAAGAAATCCTATTCCGTTTCCCAAAAATCCGGGATGAAACTCATAGAACTTATCCACCGCATCATAAATTTCAACACGTCCGCTGGTATTTATACCTGCTTTTTCAAGAAGCTCGAAAGCTCCTCCCTTTATAATTGCAACATAACCTATAAGCAAAACAATTACAAAAACCGTGAGAAACATAACCAGTCCGCTTGCAGTTTTAGGACTGTACTTTGCGATGAATTTAAGGATATATCCCAGTATAAGGGCTATGGCTATGGCAATAATACCGATTCTCTTAAATGCAGCCAAAAAGCAGAAGGCACTTAATAAAAGCAGAATAATAAAGACTATATTTTTTCTTGGCTTAAAAAGCATATAAATAAGATATGCTCCTATACAGAAGGCAAGCTCATGAATTTCCGCTTGTACAATAATATCTCCCGTTACACCCGCAAACGTAACTATAAGTGTAATAAATTCAGAAATGAATCCACCAAGTCCGTTATTTGCTATAATTGTAATAATCATAAGGATATTGGCAATTAAAATGGCAACAAGGTTATACCATACACCTTTATTTCCGAAAATATAGAGCATAGCCCCTGCTCCCAGAGCAAAAGAAAGCATATTGGTATATATAAAGGAACTTGAAAGACCTCTCGAAATAACACCTGTATCCACTCTTTCCACAAACCATATAAAAAGCGAAACCACAGTGGTGACCAATAAAGGAGTACTGTAAATACATGCCTCTTTAAAGGCAGTAATGCCCCTTGCAATATTAGGCTTATATAAAAACAGAAGTGCAGCTGATGCGAAAAGAACAAGGGTAAAGGCATGGCGGTATGTAACATGAAGTCCCAGATCAATGTATTCTGTAAGAAAATAATACATCATTACGGACACAACCATAAAATAGAATACTTTTGCTTTCTCAAGTATTTTTCCGTCCACCCTGCCTTTTCTCCTTTCCTTTTAAGTTTTTATAATGTGCTTTTATCTTTCAAATCTGAAATATACGTCTTTTTACTCTTTATAGCTTCTGAAAGTAACTTTCTTGCGGTTTTATTTTCCTTGAATGTCTCGGAAATACCTATTTTGTACTCTATTACTATATCAAGAAATTCTTCTCTTTCATCAAGTCTCAACCTGAAAAGTCTCATTATATCTTCAACCGTAATATAGTCGGATTCTTCTGTCAGCATTACAAAGCTTCCGTTTCCGTTGTAGATAAATTCTGTCTTCGTCTTGCCGAAGGCTTCTTTTATATATGTTGTAAACATCTTTATAATCTGGTCGCCTATTTCTCTTGAATTTTCTCCGTTGATCTGTGCCAGATTGAATATATCTACCAGGCAGTATACCGAACCGTCATCAAGAAGCTTTTTATCCTTGGATTTAAGATATCTGTCAAGATATGCTCTGTTATAAAGTCCCGTGAGATGGTCTGTATAGAAAATATAATTTATTATATCCCCTATCCTGCCAAGAACTAAAGCTCCGCCGGCGCAAACCACCACCAGGAAGAAAAATGCAATTGCAGTATAAAGAATCACATTTACACTTTCCCTTATTGATGCAGTTGACAGCACGGAAATATAGCTGGCTCCAAGGAACTTATTATATTCATCATTGGTTTTGGTTGTAATGTCATAAAGCGAAGAAAGCTCTGAGAGAAGTTCATTTATTTCGCTTTCCACTTCATCTCGTATTAACGCATAATTCTTATCACAAAGCTCTGTGCAGGTAAGATCAGAGTTTTTACATTTCCCTTTGCATTTTCCCGTACAGCTTTCAAAGGTATCTATTACATAAAAACAGTAAGCAGAATCAATGATGGCATGCTCCTTGCTCTCCCTGTGGTCTCTCCAGCTGTAAATAAGTTCATCGTAGGTTACTGTCTGGTCCCCCATATAATCCTGAACGTTTCTTTCGTGGAGATTGTCAAGAATGTATTCATAGCTTATGTTGGTATTTCCTGACTCTCTCATTTTCTTGACATAGGCATCTATTACCGTAACAATGTCAGAAACAATACTGTCGTCCTTTGCATTGGCAATTTTATTGTTATCTATTCTTGTTGTATAGTCAGAAATAAGCACAGCCTTATTCTTGGTAATCTGATATTTATAAATTTTTGAAAAAAGAGATGAAACCTTTACCTGTCTTAAATAGTTAAAATCGTCTGCTAAGGATGCAAAGGATGCACCTGTCTCTGTTGCCCTGTAATAGTGATTCTGTTCTATTCTCTGATACAATGTGGTCAGAGTGTTTTCAATGCTTGTATCAATCATTTCCATCATCTCAATAAAATCATAGTCATTTTTATCAAGATTTTTGATGGTATTGTTTGCAGGCGCTACATTTACATACTTCTGACTGAACTCTGCGAAATAAACATCCAGCGTTTCATCCAGCACCGTTCTGGCAAAATCCGCTCCTTCACCGCTTGTTGCCGCAAAGGAAACAATGAATGTACTGGGTTCATATATATACTCTTCACCCTCTTCAAGCATTGCTTCTTTTCTTGCCAATTTGTCTTCATCGGGAAGGGGGGTTATGTTGATTCTTGATATGAGGTTATCAACGGAATAAGTTCCCGTAAGTCCCATTTTGTCCACAACCTTGGACATTACCGCTGAAGATTTTATTTCATTTACATCCAGTTTTTCTCCTGTGGGGGCCAGTCCCTGTTCTGCTTTCTCGTCATTATAGTGGATAACCTCCGATGCTATATATGAATTGGACCTCGAGAGCTTGAAATAAACGGCATAGGTTGTCAAAAGGCAGAAAATGATTATAACAGGAAGAATTTTTTTGAAATATTTTAAAAACTGAAAATTTTTCATTGTTTTTCCTCCCTTAAGCCTTTTTGGGGAATTTCTTTGATATTACGTAAAGCATAACAGTTATGTAAAGGAAAGCTCCGAAAAGTACCAGTGTTTTAAGCTCGCTCATAAGTGAAATTCCGTAAATTCTTACAGCTATACACTGATTCATTCTGTGGCTGTAATATTCTCTTCCTGCTCCGATTGCTTCCTTCTCAAAGCTCTTGATGCTTTTGTATATAGAAGCTATCAGAGAATCTGCCGAAGAGAAAATCGCTTCTCCGGGCTTTCCTCCGGAGATTTTATTTATTATAAGATTATTATCCATGATCTCTTTTTCATTCGATGCCATATAATCGCTGAAGTTTGTAGCCATAACAGAAAGCTCGTCAACGCCCACCTTTGTTCGTCCCATATAGTATTTGCCTGAACTGTCCCAGGTAGGTACAAGAACAATCCTTGTCATTTCCTCGCTGTACATATCAACTGCCTGATTGCAGAGTCTGAAAGATATATCATTTTTTCTTCTGTCGAAATCAACATTTTTATTATGATGTAAAAGTCTGTCTATATATACGTTTTTATCCCTGGCAATACCGTTCTGAAGAATAAGGGATTTAAGATTCTGATTTATCTGAGTTTCCTTAAACTGATAAATTTTGCCGGCAATAGAATTGAATGTACTTCCGTTTTCAGTAACATAACTGGGATTTTTTTCAGCCATTCCGTATAAGTAGTTCAATATTGCCTGTGCTTCTTTATCCAGATACATTACTATATCCATATATTCCATATCTGTAAAATCAGGTTCTTCGGGGTCAAGCATAAAATTATCGGTATATTTTTCTATGTAATATTCCTTGTACGCCGCTGTAATAAGCTTTATAACATTTTCAGAATCAAGATGGTCTGTATATTTTGATGCGTGATATTCCACTGCAAATTCAGTAGAAATATGATACTGGCTTTCATCATCAACTCCACCCTGGACACAAGGGTAAACCACAAGGCAATTTTTAAGCTGTTTTACGGTTACATCCTTAAGCGCACCTTTTCTTATAGCTCTTTCCACAACTTCATCATTTATAATTTCTGCCATGTTATACCTTGTTCCGTTGGAATTCTGAGCCTGGGATGCTTCAGAATAATTAAGGGAAATAATTGCATGAACAGACTTTTTAAGATTAAGGTGATTGAAAACTCCGAATACCAGTGTAAAAACAAAGCAAAGGAGGATTACCCATGCACTTAAATATTCCGCCGTTTTAAAAATCTGTTTGAACTCTGCCCTGTTTACATTTTTTGCGCGGAAATATATTACCGCTACTGATATCAAAAACAGCACACCGACACTTAAAACTATTACTTTTCCAAGTATTTCAGTGAACATTATACATCTTCCTCACAAAATTAAAATTTGTTAATATCGATAATAACCAGTTCCGGCTCGTTGTTTATTCTGAAAATATTTGAATTTTCAAGTCCGGCACTTACTATAAGGGGTTTTCCCGAAACGTCATATCTTCCGTATACAAAATTTCCGTCACGCTCAGGGAATAATCCGCCCTCATGGGTGAACAAAGGTCCAAGCACGGGAACTCTGATAACTCCGCCGTGAGTGTGACCACAAACAAGTAAATCGCCCCAGAAATCAAACTGGAATACCTCAAAAATTGTAGGTTCATGAATTGCAGTTATCTTAATGTTATCCGGATTTTCATAGATATAGTTCAAAAAAGGTTTTTCCGAATAAGACCAGAAGCAAGAGGGATTTGATGTTAATACTCCGTAGACATCCACGTCCATGTTTTTTACCTTTATGGTGTCTTTTTCGTTTTTAAGCACCTTTATTCCCGCATTTTCCATTTTTTCTTCAAAGGAATCCTCTATTTCCAAAAGCCTTGTTCCGTCACGTATTCCCTTGTTAAAGCCGAATTTTTCATCAAGTTCTTTTTCAGTTAAGGAAAAATCATAAATGCTTTCATTTTCATTATTTCCGTATATGTAATATGATGGAGCAATTTCCGAAAGCTTTCTTCCCAAATCTACCGCATAGTCAACATCATCTTTTGCCGAATCAACTATATCCCCTGAGCAGATTATTATGTCGGGAGCCAGCTCTTTTATACGGGTAATAAGCTTTTCGTTTCCCTTTCCGTAGGAACAGCTGTGCATATCTGATAACTGAATGACCCTCATCTGATTGTCAACCTTTATACTGCTCACGTTGTAAAAAGTCTCTCTGAAATTTCTGTTTCCTATGTAATTACACAAAACAACGATAATTGCCGCAGCGAAGCATACAAAGAACATGCCGATTACAAAGAATTTTGCCGCCCTTATGTTCTTTTTCGCTTTAGGGGTAATGTCACTGCCAAATTTCTTACCTTTTATCTTAATTTTCTTTTTATCACCCATGAGCATACGGACACTGTTTAACAAAGGCTCTCTGCACGCTTTTTTGAACTCTTTTAATTCCAAAGTTCCGCGGTAGGTAATTTTGACCCTTTTTTTATCAGTATCTTCAACCGAAAAAGAGTCACCCCACTCTTCATAAAGTTCATCAGAAACCAGAGCCTTAAAAATGTCTTTTATCTGCTCCTCTTTTTCCATAGCTTCAATTTTCATATTATCCATAATTAACAAACCTTTACTTTTTATTTTCATAAAGTTTTATGGTAGATTCCGCCACATCATTCCAGCTGTATTTATTAAGTATAAATTCGTCAACTCCGTCTCTCAAATTTTCCACAAGACAGGAATCCTCTAAGATAGACTTGAGTTTTTCTTTAAGGGAAAGGACATTCCCCTTTTCAAAGTACATAGCCTTATCTTCTGCAACAAATGTATTTTCAGGTATATCTGAACACAAAAGAGCATTTTTATAAGCCAGAGCCTCCAAAAGGCATAAAGACATTCCTTCAAGGTCCGACGGAAGCACCATTGCATAGGCGTTTGAATATATTTCATCAAGCATATCCCCCGATACAAAGCCCGTGAAAATTATGTCCGGATTTCCTTCTGCCTTTTCCTTAAGCATTTTCACATAATCGTCTGTATCACTTGTATCTCCCGCTATTACGAGTTTTTTATCCGTCTTGATACTTTTGTATGCATCAATAAGATAGTGAACTCCCTTTTCTTTGGTAAGGCGTGACACTATGGCTATATAGTCATCATTTGAAAGGCCGTATTTTTCTTTTATCAGATTTGCATCTTTTCTTTCGGGTCGGTTTATTCCGTTATGTATAATCACCGTTTCCCTTCCGTAGGTTTCTTTGAAATAATCATAGGCCGCTTTGCTTAAAACAATAACCTCATCGGCATATTTTGCAAGAACTTTTTCTCCGAATTTTATGTACTTTGACGCAAAGCCTTTTCCCCATTTTTCTCTCTGCCAGTCAAGACCGTGAACGGTAGCAACGCATTTTTTCCCGAAAAGCTTTGGAATCCAGAGTGCCGCACAGGGGCCCTCTGCATGAAAATGAATAACATCATAGTCACCAAAAGCGGCTTGTATTGCCGCCGTAAAGGAAGCTATCATCGCAGCAAACCCTTTTACATCAAGTGTCCATGCATTTTTTATTTTCACACCTTTATACATTCCATTCTCGACGGTCCCCACATATTCATTCTCTACCCTATCCGAAGAACGGTTAAAGCAGGTAACATCTATTCCCTTTTCCACCATCATGGGGCAAAGTGTAGTAAGAACATTTTCTATTCCGCCTCGTCTCGACGGAACAACCTTATGGCCTATCATGGCAACTTTCATTTTTTTCACTCCATATTACCTTCCGGTAGCCGTAATCATAACTATCGGAGTTTTAAGCATGATTTTAAGATCATTGAGATAAGTTCTGGTCTGTATGTATTCTATATCCATTTCAACCCATTCTTCAAAGGGCACATCATTTCGGTTTTCATGAATCTGCCAGGTGCATGTGATTCCGGGAGTAACCAAAAGTCTCAACTTCTGATAGTCTGTATAGTACTTAACCTCCCCCGGAAGCGGAGGTCTGGGTCCTACCAAAGTCATATCTCCTTTAAGAACGTTAAAGAACTGCATAAGCTCATCTAAAGAAACTTTTCTTAAAAATTTACCCACTCTGGTAATTCTGGGGTCATCCTTTATCTTAAATACCGGCCCATCCATCTCGTTCCTTTTTGCCAGTTCTTCAAGCATCTTATCTGCATCAGCCCTCATTGTTCTGAACTTATACATATAAAATTCTTTTCCGTGGCGGCCAACTCTTATCTGCTTATAGAAGGGACCTGCGCTGGGATCATCAATTACAATTACAATTGCAATTATAATCATAAGCGGCAGAAAGAAAAGCAAAATGAGTGTTGCGAAAAAGATATCAAAAAGTCTTTTGTGTTTCCAATAGGAAGCGTAAGATTTTTCAATAATCGCCTCAAGCTTCAATCTTGTTTTTTCATCTACCTTTTCCTTTTCAATGTAAGGCACGAAATCACACTTCTTTCAAATTTATTTTCATTGCGGTTTCAAATTCGGTTTTTCTTCCTTTATCAAAATAAAACTTATAAAAAGCTATATTTTTTCCATTTAATTCGAAATCACTCGAAATGTAGTGAAGTTAGAGGAAGTCCCAACCGCTACAAACCCTGATTTTACGGGACTTTTCTGAAAATTTAATATCGTTGTTTTTAGCTGTTCCCAAAGGTTGTTCCCAAAGATTTGCAACCTTTGGAGAACTCTTAAACATATATGGAGTGGTATCGAAGTGGTCATAACGGGACTGACTCGAAATCAGTTGACGGGCAACCGTCCGTGGGTTCGAATCCCACCCACTCCGCCATTTTACGAGGTTTTTGCCAAGTGCAAGAACCTCGTTTTTCTTTGGGAACTCACCAAAAGCCTTTGGGAACTCATAAATTTACAACTCCTGCAAGAGTGTTAAGTGACGAGAATTTTGAATTTGCATCTAAATGGGAATATGTATTTGCCGTTGTAGAAAAATCGCTATGTCCGAGCCATACCTGAATATCTTTTAATGTTACACCGTTAGTTTTACCTTTGTTGAGCAATAACGATGCACAAGTATGTCGGAGATCGTGATAGCGTATCACACGCAGCTCGTTCTTCTTTAACAAATGCTTGAAAGCTGATGTAATATAATTTGGAAGAATAAGTCCTCCAAGTTCATCTACCATTACATAGCCTGCCCACTCTTTACTGTATGAACGCTTGAACTTTTTTTGATATGCTTCTTGTTGTGCTTTGATTTCTAACAAGCGTTTCTTTATACCCGCATCAAGTGGTAAGGCTCTTAAACTTGACTTTGTTTTAGCTCTGTCTTTTGCGACAATTTTTAATTTGCCATCAATCCTCGGTGTTGTAACCGTGTGATTGATATAAAAAACATCATTTTCAAAATCAATAGCACTCCATCTCAGTCCTACAACCTCACTTCGGCGTAGTCCGTAGAAGCCACCCATAAGAACCGGAACTTCAAGATGTGTTCCTTTTGTCAGCTCTATTACTTTACTCAATTCATCAGCAGTATAGAATTTTCCAATAAATTGATTCTTTTCAGGCTTATCCACTTCTTCAATGGGATTTTCTTTAATAAACCCATTTTTTCTTGCATAGCAAAGCGACAAGCGTATGATTGCATGATAGTGAATTACTGTGTTTGCCGTTACTCGTTCAAGTTGAACATCGTAGAAATCTTGAATATCTCTTGCCGTTAAATCTTTAAGGGTTATTCCCATTTCACGGAAATAAGGTCCAACGGGACTTTTTACATTATTTACATAGGAAGAATAAGTTGTATCTTCAATCTGTTTCTTGCCTTTTCGTGTATATGGTAAATATAATTCGAGATAGTCAGCAAACAGAAGATTTGCAACCTGTTCCTTAGACAAGTCCTCCAATGTAATTTTTGAAAGTATTTCTTTTGGGATTTCAGCTTGAGCAACGGTTTCTTCTACAACAGTTGTTATCGTGCGAATTTCAGACATCTGCTGAACCTTATCACCAAGTAGGTATAAATCTTCATCAGGTATCTCAAAGTCCATTAAAAACTGTTCTGAAATGCCTTTTGCCTTCATCTTATTACCACGAACAGTAAGTTTTGTCGGAATCCATTTTTCTCTCCTGACTCCTGCTACATTCTTATAAATCAGAACGGCATAGTAATATCCCTTTTTCTCTCTTAAATATACTTTAACATCAATATCAAGATTGACTTTTGTGTGCTTAATCATAGTGTTACCTCCTTATTAACTTCTTACCTCCTTCTTTGAGAAATAATTTAACACCTACTATTGACAATAATATTTTATCAATAACAGGTGTTTTCGTCAAAAAAATCAGTTAGCTTTCATTAAATAGTCAATAATATCTACTTTGGTTATGCGATATTCTCGTCCAACCTTGACACTTCCGATTCTACCTTCTCTTAGCATTTTATATCCGGTCTTTGTACTCATACCGCCCAATGCTTCGCACATTTGTTCAATCTTGAGTACATCAGGATATTTTTTCAACATTTTAGCATAATCGCTTCGTTTTCTTTTTTCTGCAGTCATATCAGTACACCTCCAAATATAAAATCTATGCCTTAATAGCATAAGTAAAGGGACTGACAATCTATATGAGTCGTAATATAATCGGTGCATACTACTCTGAGGAGGGATACATCAGTCCCCTTAATTATGCTATCAAAACTAAAAAACAATACGGATGGCAGCTTGCGTAACTGCTCCATAGGAATTTCACCTTCCCGGCTCCGCCCGGACTACACTCATTGCCTGCGACGCATTCCACGCTCGGACTGTGACTATGTAGAAGTATCATTATCCCGACATACCATCTTCGCCACAAGATAGCAATTCTCTTTTACAATGCAAGTATTTATCGCTCGGATAAGCTCACTTTATAGAAAGAAGGTTAAAGTAAAGCTCAACACTTATCGTCTTGGCGTACTCATTGTCCGGCTACGATATATCGGAATGTATCCGTTTGTTACTATACTGCGAACCGTTATCTTGAACGCTTTCTTTTTCAAGGTACGAGTGAAAGGAATTATACTTCGGTTGATGGCATGGCATACTTATGTAGAATATTTTGCAATAGTCTTGCATCTGCAGCGTTTGATGTTTTTACAAGTTGCTCTAACAACTCCTTCTCATCAGTTGACAGATGTAGTTTCAAATCGCTTTTGTATCCTTTCAAAAGAAATACTCCGCCATACTTTCCGCTTCGTGTATATATAGGTGC
>JBGVKY010000020.1:0-39814 GCA_045123995.1 Clostridia bacterium | reverse complement strand
GACCATCTTATCATCCTCACAAATTCTTATTTGTCGAACTCTTTCTATCTATATAGATTGTAAAAAGTTTCAATATCTAACTATATTGTAGCATTTTTTTGCCTATTTGTCATCTATTTACGCATAATTATCTTAAAAAATTTATATTTTTTGTTCACCAATACTCATGTAGGACAGAGACTATTTTATTCATCAGAGAACATAGAGTCCATAAGGCTTCGAGCCTGTTGTCTTTTTTTATTCTCTGCATCTTTATCTATACAGATACTTAAAACCATACCTTCTTTAATGCCATCAGGCAAGGAAGATACTGGAACATCAAAAGTCGAGCCATTAAACTCTATAACAGCAATACCGTTTTCTATTCTATCAATTACCCACATAACACAACCTCCTATCTGGGTGGATTACATCTTGAACAAGCATCATAACCACTACTTCTCGCAGAGGATAAAGTGATTTCTATACAGCTCTTTAAATAAGAACATCCATACCGATGATACTTCGAGCCACTCTTCGTAACATATACTATTTCATCAGACTGCGTTACAGGTGCCTCTACAACAGTTTCTTCTTGAACAGGTTCAGGATTTGTTTCTGCTACAACAGGTGGAGCATTACTTTGAATTGTAGAAGCATTCTTATCCAAAGAATATGTATTACCATCAGTAGTAACAATTATAGTACCGACCTCATCTGTTCTATAAACTTCTGCACCAGCATTTACCATACGAGTCATAGCCTCTACAGTTGGATGACCATAACTATTTCTACCTACACTAATTATAGCATATTTAGGCTTAACTGCTTTCAAAAAAGATGTAGTAGAAGAATACCCAGAGCCATGATGACCAACCTTTAAAACATCGGCTTTTAGAGTCTGTCCAGAAGCTATAAGCTCTGATTCTACAACATCTTCCGCATCCCCAGTAAATAAGAATGAAGATTTATTATAAGTAATTCGCAGAACTGCTGAGTAGTTATTTAAGTCCGAATATCCAGAAGAAACAGGTGCAACAAAGTTAACCTTTAAATTACCCTCATCTACGACAGACAAGCCACTTTTTGCATAAACAGCCTTACACCCATTTACTTGAACAGCAGTAAGCATTTTCATAAATATATCACTGGTATGTTCTTTATTAGGCATATAAAATTTACCAACATTAAAGGACTCCAGTACAGTAGGAAAACCACCAATATGGTCATTGTGGGGATGAGTTGCAACCACATAATCAATATCAGTATACCCAAGATGCTTTATATAATTTGTAACTACATTACCCTGAGAAGGAATACCAGCGTCAATTAAAATAGTTTCACCATTAGGCAACTCTACAAACGAAGAATCGCCTTGACCAACATCAATGTAATGAACTTTTAAATCCGAATGAAAAGTACCATCAGAGTCTTCGGATATTTCAGGAACTACCGCAGCATCCTCTTTTGGTAAAGATTCTTGAGATTTACCATCAATTGTTGCAGCAGGACTTGTTGTTTGTTCTATACTTGACGAATTGCCTATAGTACCACAAGCAGACATCAACAACATACAACATAATAGAAAGTACAATATAAATGATTTATAATTTTTTTTCACAACAACACCTCCTTGTTTTAACTATTAGCTTATATTATAACCATTAGTTTAATTATATCATATATTAAATAAAAAGAAAAGAGCCTTGATAACTCAAGACTCAAACACTAACAATAAACAAAAGAAGGATATGCACCTTTTAACGCATATCCTTCTTCAAAGCAACTATTAGAGAATCAATAGTCGTTTCTATAAGTTTAATTTGTTCTTTGTTTAATCCTTCCAACTTCTTTGTTAAATTATGTTGATGAGCATAGACAGCACCAGTTAAACTGTCACATAACAAGTCTTCGGGAGGACACTCTAAAACATTTATTATTTTAATCAAGGTTTCAAGAGAAGGCCTCTTATGTCCATTCTCAATGTCCCACAGGAAAGTTTGAGAAATACCCACTTCATTACAAAACTGTTCGCCTGTCATATGCCTGAATTGTCTATTCTCTCTTATTCGTTTACCCAAATTTATTGATATATCTTTATTATTCATCGAATCACCGCCATTAGTTAAAATCCTCACTAATAGTTTATACCAATTTGGATGACTTCGATACTATCTGATTGTTAATAATTTCGCCAACGGTTAAAAGCAAGTAATAAGGGCGGCTCAATCGAGCCGCCCAATAATAATGCTTATTCAAGTTCTACAGTAATACCCATAGAAGATATTGCTGGATATTTTTCAGGGAATATCCTTATTACACGCAAACTATCATATTTATCGGATAAATACTTCATTTCGCCATTATCTATACAATCGCCATTCTTATCCTGCAACCACAAGATTACATCGTTAGGAATTACATTTTTAAACTTACCAAAAGTCATTTAACTAACACCTCAAAATATTTTATAATACCCAGTGTAACCACTGTACCCAATATTTACATTATTTCTCCCACTTGTTCAAGAGGAACTATCTCTTCGGAGGGAAGATACAGCACACATCCATACTTATATCCAGCTTCTTTACACAAATTTAGTTCAGTTTCAAAATCTTCTTCGGAAGTTAATATAATTTGTACTTTAACATCTTCAAAAAAATGTGGATTATCCTTATCAAAAGGTCTATCTAATACGCATATAACATGAGTAATATCCCATGGATGGATTCTAGGAGTTTCCAACTTTTCAGTACGCTTACAAAAACAGGTTTTCAGAGTGTTGAATCTTCTTTCGAGAAACCAAAAACAGTAATCCAAAAACAAATTGCTATCAGGAGTAAAATAATCATTGAACCTCTTAAACACATTGAACAAAGTATAATCTAAAGCCATAAGGCTACACCACCTTCATTTTAAATACCCAAGATTATTGAATTCATTGGTATGGGGATTCAGTAAGTACCCATAAGAGAAACCCAGATTCTTACACAGTTCTTTTTCGGATTCCAAATTTCTTTCATAAGTAAAGACTATCTGCATTTTTAGATTAAAGATATCGCTTTCTTTTATATGTGCCAAATCAGCAGGGATATTAAATACACACAACACGCAGTTTATATCTTTGCTTATGGCATAATCCTCAAGAGGTACATCACGCTTACAGAAGCTACTACGCAGGAAAGAATTATGCTTACCTGAAGTATTCACACAATAATCAAAAAACTCATTAGATTCAGGAGTAAAATGTCCATTTAACATCTTTAAAATCTCATACAACTTAAAATCAAACTTTCTACCCAAAGCCATAGTCTACACCACCTTTATATAAATATCCGAATTTTAAACAATAACTAGCAAATCAACACCAGACAATATTTCTCTTACATTTATTTGGTCAGATAAACCCATAGCCTCTATTGTTTCTTCTAAGCAATAATATTCTTCACCATAATTTGTATCTATAACTATATACCCATTAGACTTATCAAACTCTTTTACAGACTTTATTGTTTTTAATTGCTTTGAGGCTATTATCTCGATATAAAAGTCCTTAAAAGCGAAACTCACAGTACCCTCATTGGTTATAGAAATATAACCAATATTATTTTTCTTAGGCATAATCTACACTCCTGTAATATTAGTTTAAGGAATAACCTCATTCCAACAATTTCGCCCTTCAGTAATCAAAAAAGAATCGAATTCGTTAGTTATACAAGGCGTGGTGGAACTGCATAATAACCAATAGTTTTTTGGATGCTTAGCAATAACTTCTGCCATTTCAGCATTGACAAACGCTTCAGCATTTTCTATTACAAACAAGTCATACGCCTTAAAAAAATTTTTATTTCTAAAAGCATGGTAAATGTACTCCTTAAAGAATTTATCAGAAGTTTGAAAATCTGTTACCACACAAACCTTTTTCAACTTCTTAGATTTTACCTTAGTAGCAAGCTCAAGTGCTTTACCTTGTTCTATGCGACTACAGAATTCTAAAATATCTTCATAACCGCCACCGAGCTCCATAATATTACAATTCCCAAACTGAATCTTATGTGAAATATTGCCAAACTCAAATTCTAACTTCATATTCATACCTCTCCATAACAAATAACTTCAAACAAAAACATCAAAGGTTCAAATTCAACTTCTTCATTGGTTCTAAATAAGGTCTCAAATTTATTCTTAACTATCTTTTAACTTATTCTGAAAAAATATAAGGTTCGCTAAAACAGAATAGTTTTCTTATACTTTAACAACTTATCTTATATTCAAAAAAATATCTAACATTTTGTTTTTTTCATTCCAACCGCTAAAATATAACATCCTGAAAACCGCAATTTTATGCAGAGTTTTTCACGATAAAAATAACACCATTCTCAAAGGTTTTAACCTATCTGTCAGATAGCCTTGTTTGACCACCTCAGCCTCAAAAATGCCTATTTCCAAACAAAAAGCATTAATTTTCAAAGTTAAGAAATCAAAAGCCATTAAGACTTCAAAATATATTTCTTAACTCGGATTTTTTCATATAGTCTTGTTTTATATCCAGAAATAGTATAAGAATGGCCTATTCACTGAGTTTAACAATTGCATCAAACAAAGCCATAAACTTCTCCTTTATTAGCTCAGTTCTATGATAATGCCCAAAGAACCACATTTTAAAATCTGTTTCCGAAGCAATAAAATCAAAATACTTAGTCAACCCATCATTATCAAATCGACTGTCCATTTCCCACTGAATAGAAGAAGGCGCACAGTGAGATAGAATATAATCCACCTTGAATTCATGCCTTTCAAGATTATCTATTCCATAATCCATTTCAGCCTTTGAAGGCATCTCCTCAGGCCACCAAGATAAGCCCTCTTGACGCCATTCCTTATCAGTAGATTTAGCACCACCAAAGCAAAAGAACTTTTGGCCATCAATAATATAAACCTCACCACGCTTCAGATGATATATAGAATCATTAACCTTGCCAACCTTACCACCAAACATATCTACAACAGGAAGCTCTGAAAGTAGATGGTGATTTTCATGATTTCCATCTACAAACAGAGTGGTAAAAGGTTTCTCATCAAGCCATTTTTGCCAATTCAAATCCTCCTTGTGATAATGTGATTCCTCTGGGTACCAGACACCACCATAATCACCACATATTATTAAATAGTCCTTTTTAGTGAGATTCTTTTGTTCAGGGAATCCCTTGGTATTCAGCCTATGTATATCTTCTGGACAATGCGTGTCACCAGTAATGTAAATCATTTTTTGCACCTCTCATATTCTGCTTTCCATACTTTAAAGTCGTTAAATAAAGGATTGTTAACATTCAAATCAATACAAACGATTTTAAAATCAGAAAGTCCTTTAATTTCATTTATCTTTCCTTTGTAAAACTCATAAGAATTAAACTTATCAAACCATGGAGCAATAACAAAACTCTTATCATACTCCAAGACATAATATAAAAATGGAAGAACATACAAATCGCCTTGCTTGGTGAACTCGTTTTTTATCTCTTCATCATTAACAGATTCTGCAGAAACAGCAAGACAAAACGCCTTATCCGAATTAAATTTTATTTGCCGCTTAAAATGAGCCTTTTGACTAATTCCGCCATAAATTTCCCATGGAAATTCGAGTTCCCAATCTGGGAGAATAAGCCTGAACACCTCTTTTTCAGATGATAAAGACTTTGTCTTAAAAAAGAAAACAGGAACATTATTGAATAAGTTTCTAACCATTACGCCATCTTCAATCTTAAACCCATTAGCAACAGCATTGAAAACCACCTCAAGAATAGGTGCAGCATCTCCTTCAGGAACTGTAAAATAGTATTCGACTTCCAACGAATCATATTTATTTAGTCCTTCTGTACAATAAGAGGCAGGAGAATCACATTTATTAATTTTCCATTTACACATAACTTTATAATCCTTTCACTTACTCATTATTTATCGGTAGTCCATTAATGACAAAATTAAATTTCTTATTCAGATGATAGTTATCCCAAATTTGCGTTATCAGGGTGATATTACTATCTTTTGCTACTTCAAATAATTGGTCGTACATATCTGGGGCAACTTCTGTCATGTTAAGTTCCAACTCCTCATCAGACCTTTTCGCTTTTAAATAAGCAGCAACCAACACTGCTTTTTGACTTGTAGAAAAACACATAGTAAACCCCGATTTGCCATAGGGTGTATCTACAAGACCAATAGAAGCATCTATAATAGAAATGCCCCAAGGAGCCATCAAATCGCTAGCAGAAGCTAAGAAATTTTGCTCATTTAGTACTGCACAGAAATAACAATCAACAGAGAGAATAAAATTATCCTCCTTCGGATAATTTTTAACGTAATCAATCTTAACGACATTTTTCATAAGTTATACCACCTTTACAAATTATATCTCTTTAATATAATTCTATATCCTCAGAAATTCCAGTGAATCTCTATAGGATAACACCTTGTGTTGGGAATACGCCTATATACCACAATGCTATCAATCATTGTTTCCACAATATCTCGAGTTAAATGCTCAAGTTTAATATATCCTTCAATTATTTCTCTAGGATTGAATCCCTTTATTTGTTCCTTTTCCAACTCAGAGATACTTTTCTCATATTTAGATATTACTAATTCATAATCTGCTTTTTCTTTTTTTAGTTCAGAAACAATTGAACTATACTCATCCGCATCAATAAGTCCATTTAATTTGTCAATATAGCATTCTTTAATGCTGTTTGATATATCCTGAATTTTTATATCATACAAGTCAATACGAGATAAAAATCTATTCTTTTGTTGTACATAGTTATCTGCAAATTGCACCCTTTGCACTATTTCTTCAATATTAAGGAAGTCATTTATCATTTGCTTTAATTCTTTAAGAACTATTCTTTCAAGCTTTTTTACAGGAATAAATGCGCCATCACAGGCACCTTTTGCAATATGTTTAGTCGCACATTGAAGGTAATGTTCACCTCTACTTTTAGAAGAACGCATTGTATAACCACAATTTGCACAAAAAACTTTACCAGCGAAAATGCCAACATTCCCAGTTATAAAGGGCTTGGCTTTCTTTTCTATCATACTTTGAACTTTATCCCACAAATCTTTATCAATTATTGCTTCGTGGGTATTCGGAACGATATACCATTCTTCTTTTGGCCTTGGTTTATTTTCTTTTGTTTTATAAGAAATACTTCCATATTTTCCTTGTACCATATTACCTATGTACATTTCATTTGTCAGCATACTTGATATCGCAGAATATTTCCATAAAGTACTATTTTTACTATCAGGTTGCTTATACCTAAGTCCTTGCTGACGCTTATACTCAGTTGGATTTGGGATTCCTTTATCATTAAGCATTCGAGCTATTGCAGTTTTACCCATACCTTGAGAGAATAATAAGAAGACTTCCTTTACAATTTCGGCGGCTTCTTCATCAATAATAAGATGACCTTTCTTTTCAGGGTCTTTTTTATACCCATAAAGGGCAAAAGCACCAATATGAAAACCACTTTGACGTCTGCTTGTTAACACACTTTTGATATTATCAGACATATCCTCAAGATACCACTCATTCACAAGACCATTTATTTGCCTTGCTTTTTTATTACCTTTATTAGCCGTATCAGCATTATCAGCAAGACCTACAAATCTAACACCCCAGATAGGAAATAACCCATGAATGTATTTTTCTACAAGCTCTAGTTCACGAGTAAATCGAGATTGAGTTTTACAAAGCACAATGTCAAAGTTACCTTCCTCAGCATCACGAAGTAATCTATTAAATTCAGGTCTCTTTCTATCAGCACCAGTATAATCATCATCACTATAAATACTAAAAACTTCCCAGCCCTGATTTATAGCATATTGTAGAAGCATTGTTTTTTGATTTTGAATACTTATCGAATCATCTGTCTTATTAAGTTTATCTCTATCTTCTTCAGATAGGCGACAATATATTGCTACTTTACTCATTCTTGTTACCTTCATACTTTTACAGATTTGGCTTTTTCTGCTCGATTAATAACTTCTACCCACTTATCATTAAACAGTTTGCTATCAATAACTGAAATATTTTTAAAAATATTTTTACATACTTCTTTTTGAATTGATTTAGATTTCACAATATGCATCCTCCTACAAAGTACACCTGCTATTTAATTACCATCATAACTAAGTAACTTAAATTTTTTAAGTAATATTTTACCCTGTTCTGTTATACCGTACATTTGTATTTTTGTCGAGGTTTTGATAGAAATTTCTACATTTATTTTAAATAAAAAAAGCCACATAATTGTGGCATAAAATTAAAATAACAAACCCCAAAATATAAAGCCAAAAATAATAGCAAAAAATTATATATTTGTCAAGAGAAAAATTAAAAAAACTTAAAATTATTAAAATTCAAAGAAAAATAGAAAAGTTTCGTTCATATACTAATGTTAGATGGGATGCTACATTATAGATTTCTTCGTTTTCAACCTTAAAAGTGAAGCTCTTGACAGAATTCAGTGCGGAGAGACCAAGGCAAAAAAATTCTATATGACAAAATAAAAAGTGTGCCTTTGGCACACTTTTTATAGTTTAAGTGTATTTAGATAATCTTTCCTCTCTTTTGTGATTCTGAAGCTCTCTTTGGCCTTTTGTATTGTTTTATTGTGAGTCCACCTATCCAGAACCGCGTTTTCAATTAAGGGCAGGGTTTTATCATATTGCTTGGCAAGAGCCGTTGCAAAATACCAAGCCCTCACCATATTTATGTAATATTCTTCTGATTTCACTCCCGCCACGAGTAAAAGATGACCGGGATCAAATTCCTCGTCGAGATAAAGACTCATCAAAAGGTTTACGGCATATCTCACCATATAAACATCCTCTGATTTAATCCACTTTTTTATATGCTCCAAAAGCTCTTTCTTGTGCTTTTTAAGTACTTTAGGCTTCATACTGTCGCAGGTTGCCCAGTTATCTACATAAGGTAAAAAGGCCTCAAGCTTTTCTATGCACCTTCTAAAATCTTCTTCCCTCTCTATCAAAAAAGCGTGAAGATTATCCTCTTCGAAATAAAGATGAGGAAGTGAAGATAGAAACCCATCATAATCATGGAGGCTTTTGGCAAACTTTCTTAAAAGTGGAATTCTTATGCCGATAACCTTTTCTTTCGGTACCGTCGGCATAAGCTTTGAGCTGAAATCCCTGTATTCTTCCTCTCCCATTGAAATAAGCTTTTCTCTTATTATATCTTTCATTTTCCCTCCCCCTTTTTCAATTACGGCTGACTATATTTTGCTTTTCATATAAATCATAAATTTTAAGTGTATCTTCCTCTAAATTCTCTTTAAATAACTCAATCTTGCGGATATTTGTATTTTCATAAGTTGTGTAATAATAAATGCACTTCTTTAGGTTGAAACAGGCAGAATAATTTGTCTTTTCAAAATCTTCTTCCACTTTTACACAGCCTTCTATCTGGTACACAGAATATAAAATGTGAAAGAGCCTGTTTACAACATCTTCCTCTTCTCCTCTGAAAACGGATTTTGATTTTATAAATGACGCCCTTACAAAACGGGACATGGAAGATAAATCCCCGGGAAGCCCCATGGCCCCCATTCCTCTGCTATAAGGATTTAATTCTATTTTATCAGAAAATTTATTTATAGGCTCAAGGTTTGAAAGCGACATAAAATTATTAAGGTTAAAAAGCTGAATATCAAAAGTAGGGTTATTGCTTAAAACTCCCACAGGGTTTTCATAAAGAAAAAGACCCTTTTTTGTCTGCTCTAAAACAACCGACCTTTCCTTGTCAGAAATAATCCAGTGTAAAGGTGACGGCGGCATACTTCCGGAAAATGCCTCATCCGTTATATTTATATTCTTAATTAACTCCTCCGCCTTTGAAACATCCTTACATCTGCATAAAAGCCACGGTATAAGCTCAAAAGAAGCCACATTGTCTCTTTCTTTATCTATAGGATTATAAAAAGCATTTCCCGAAAATCGCAGTGCCGCCACAGAAAGCCCAGCTTCATTCACTGCATCAAAATATAATGGGTAGTCCATATAGGGCAAAGCCGTTCCGATAAAGGCATAGTGATGCCCCTGCATAACTCCGTTTCTGAATGTGAACTTATAGTTTCTGGGAGTAATTACGACTTTCTCTCCAAAAGTCTTTTCATAATCTAAGTTTCGCCCAAGGTAGGAATCTCCAACATCAACAAAAATTGCTGTACACATAAAATAACCGCCTTTCGCACGTTATTTTATGTAGATTAAATTCTTTTATTCTGTTTAACCTATTATAACACAGCCCTAAAAAAGTAAGCAACAGTCCTAAAGCATATTGACAAAAAGAATTTTTAATTCTATAATTCTCTTATCAAGGAGTGATTATATGAACAAAAGAGAAAAAGCAATAGAACTCTTCCTGGAAGGTTATAACTGTGCGCAGGCTGTTTTTGCCGCCTTTTCTGAGGATTTTGGCTTAGACAGAGAAACCGCACTTAAATTATCTTCCACCTTTGGTGCAGGCATGGGCGGACTTAAAGAGGTTTGCGGTGCTCTTAGCGGTGCTTTTATGGCACTGGGTCTGTCAGAAGGCTATACTTCCCCCGATGCAAAAGAGGAAAAAGCTGCCACCTATAAGAAAGTTTCTTCCCTTGCG
The DNA here is from genome assembly GCA_045123995.1 of Clostridia bacterium. Taxonomy (GTDB): domain Bacteria; phylum Bacillota; class Clostridia; order CAKSNL01; family HGM11501; genus HGM11501. The sequence continues at coordinate 29,154 of JBGVKY010000020.1, read as the reverse complement.
GAAGAATTCAAAGCCAAGCACGGAAGCTTACTTTGCAGAGAACTGGTTTCAAAAGTAAGTTCCCCCACTTACAAACTTCCCGAGGAGTTCAAAAAACGACCCTGTGCCGTTTTGGTTGGTGATGCTGCGGAAATTTTAGAAAATCATCTTAAAAACAAATAAAAACAGAGGCAACAGCGAATGGGCGTTGCCTCTTCTTTTTTAATAGAATATTCTTCTTGCTGTATAATAATCTGCTCTTGTCATAGCTTCTATACAAATGGTTCTTCCTGTATATGGAGCATGGAGATAGTTTCCATTACCCACATAAATTCCCACGTGATGAATTGTTCTTCCTGCTTTTTTGAAGAACACTAAATCTCCGGGCATCAAATCTTCCTTTGCTACAAAAATACCATTTTTAGCCTGGTCTGCCGCAACTCTGTTAAGAGTTACACCCATCTGGCGGTATACATACTGAACAAGACCGCTGCAGTCAAACCCGTTAGGTGAGGTCCCGCCGTATACATATCGTACACCGATATATTGCTTTGCAAGTTCAACCACCTGCTGTCCCTTTGTATATGTAACATCTGTAGTGGGAGCCGCAATTACCGTTCCTGTCGCAATTTCATTTTGCGTTCTTATATAGTTTGCATTAACGTAACCGATATCCCCTACATTTACCTTATACCAGTCACCCGTTCTCTCTAAAAGCACAACCTCGCTTCCTGCTTCTATTTCTGTAATAATGGGAGCGCCCGAGCTGGCATTTTCCCTTACATTAAGACTTGATGCCACAACAATACCGATGACGGTTTCTGCATTGGCTACAAGCATACTCAAAGCAAGAAACACAGTGGTCATAATCAAAGTTATATAAGACTTTCTGAGTTTCTTATCAAACATAAAATCCTCCAAATAAATCCGGTGTCAGAAAGGTCAAAAAAATAGTCCCTTTAAGACAATGTCTACTGAGATACTGGTCTTATTATAACATAAATATTTCTCTTTGTCAAACTTTTTTAACAATTTCGTTATATTTTGCCTTATTACCCATTTAAATGCAAAAAATCGCTAAGGTAAACCTTAGCGATTTTTTATTTACGAAGCCTGTGCCTCTCCCTCTTCTTCAAAAGTAACATCCTGACTTAATCCGGGAGTTACTTCAGCAGGATTGAAACAACATATAAGATTTCCGTCAAAATCTGTAACTGCAATATAAGGGAAAGACTGCATCTGCATGTTTTCATCATACTGACCCATCAAAGCATAGAACAAAACTCTGTCCTCGTAGACACTAAGGCCTGCGACCTCCAGAAATGTTCCTCCGGTCAGATCCTTTATATCGCTTCCGTCAAGATTCATTCTGTATATGTGCTTGTCTGAGGGATTTATATAAAATAAATAATCCTCGTAAAGATTCACCTGAGCTCCCAGTGTTTCATAGTTTATATCAGAAATTTTTCCGTTTGACATATCAAGCTTCTGCATTTTATATGAATCAGTTGCATCGGTAAAGAAAACATCCTTTCCAGATACATTTATATTAGAGGCAGGCTGTTCTGCTAACACCACTGATTTTAATGCCGCAGAGGTCTTAGCCTCCTGATTTTCCATGGTATCCTTGATTTTATTTATTAAAAGAGAGTTTATTGTGGGGTCGTAATATATTATATTATTGTCCTCCACTGCAAAATGAGTTGCAGGGGCATTAAGTACTATTTCAGCTTCTCCTCCTTCTACAGGAACTCTCTTTACAATACCGCCGTAATTTGAGTTAGGCTCAAGGAAATAGATGTAACCGTTCTTAAACTGCTGATAATATGCACTGCCCTGATAAATTAAAACATCATCTCCCTTTTCTTCAAATCTGAATATAGCTTCAGCCAGAGCATCATAGTAATAAATATCTCCTTTGTATTTCGAAAAGAATGCTACCGACTTTTCTTCAAGAATTTCCGACTCTCCTGTTTTCATGTTTGTCTTTATAAACACTTTTCCCTCTATGTCAGAATGATAAAGATAGTCTCCCTCCGTTACACCTATTGCAGAGTTAAATCTGTTGGAAAGGCCTACCTCTGTCCTTTCTCCCCTGAAAAGGAAAAACGCACAAATCAAAGCCAAAACCGCCACTGCCAAAATTATAATACCGTAAATACGGTTCTTTTTACCCTCTTTTACTTTTTCCTCTTTTATCTCTTCCTTTACATAGTTGACGTCTGCAAAGCTTGCCTTGTCAACCGCTTCTTTTTCGCTATTAAAGTCTTTTTTATCGTCCATAATCTTACTCCTTTAACTTAGTTCCTGCTAATTATATCGGATCTTCTCATAAAAATCAATACGAAAATGTAAACATCAAGTTAATTTTCTTCCACCAGTTTCAAAGATAAGTCATATACCTTGTCTGACGTTGCCAGAACAGAGCTTTTTTTGAAAGAGTCAAGCTCATTTCCCGAAAAATCTGTGATGACGCCACCGGCTTCTTTTACTATCAATGCTCCTGCCGCATAATCCCATGGAGAGAGCAGGGGTTCAAAGAAAGCCACAAAGCTCCCCCTTGCCACATTACATAAGTCCATGGCGGCAGTTCCGCTTCTTCTTAAGTCTCCGAAATTTTCAAGCAAAGCCGTAAAAAGCCTTTCCACTTCTTTCCCAATGGTCTTTTTGTAATAAGGAGCGGTTCCCAAAGCGACCAAAGCATCCTTTGGCTTTGCTGAAGAAACCTTTATGGCTTTTCCGTTCAGATACGCTCCTTTTCCTTTTTCTGCATGAAAATATTCGTCTGTATACGGATTATAGACAGCAGCGAACACCGTCTCTTTATCCTTTGTAAGAGCAACGGAAATAACACTCATGTTTACCCCGAAAGTAAAATTGGATGTTCCATCTATGGGGTCGATGATAAAGGTGTAGCCATCACCCACCCCGTTTTTATCTTTCCCTTCTTCCTCTGCAAGAAATGAAGCATCGGGGATGATTTTTATAAATTCACTTTCCAAAAATCTCTGTACCTTTATATCGTACTCCGTCACAAAATTTGCCGTTCCCTTTTCTTCCACCAAAAAGTCTTTGTCTCTTGCCCGGAGCATAATTTTTCCTGCTTCTTTTATGACATTCTCTATTTTGTCTTTCATAAATACCTCACACAATATTTCTGTCCACTGTTATAACGCAAAAATATTTTTCGTCATATTCCTTTATCTTTGAAGATATGATATCTTTAAGCTCTTTTTCAGGAATTTTTTCTGCCACAGGAAGTGCCACATCAAAAATTAGATTGGAGTGAGTGTCACCTCTTACCATTCTGAAATCGTGAACACTGTACTCGGGGTTTATACCCTTTACCACATTTACCGTAATTCCCTTGAGCCTGTTTACTTCCTCGTCATCTGTCACGATGGGATCCAAATGGATAATCATATCGATGTTCATTTCTTCCTTGAAGTCTCGTTCGATGTTGTCAATCATATCATGGCTTATCAAAATATCCACATCGCTTTTAACCTCTACATGAACCGATGCAAAATATTTCTCCGGCCCGTAGCTGTGAACCATAAGGTCGTGAATGCCGTAAACACCCGCGTAGGATTCCAGTTTTTCAACGATGGAATCAATTAGCTTCTTATCGGGAACAGTGCCTAAAATGTTATCAAAAGTTTCCTTTATGGCACTAAACCCTGTGTACATAATGAAAAATGCCACCAAAACACCAAGATATCCGTCTAAGTTTATCTCAGTAAGAGCGTAAAGAACAACACTTAATAAAACCGCAGCTGTGGAAATAGCATCGTTAAAGGAATCCTTTGAATTCGCACTTAAGACCGAGGAATTTATCAGTTTTCCCATCTTTTTATAAAAAATCCCCATCCAGAGCTTTACAAGGATTGAAACGCACAAAATAACTATGGTTAAGAGGTTAGTTTCCTTTATGGCGGGATTGAATATTTTTTCTGCCGAGGTTTTTAAAAGGGTAAGGGAAATTCCTATTATAACAAAGGCCACCGCAAGGCAGGAAATATACTCAAATCTGGCATGACCGTAGGGATGTTCCTTGTCCGCAGGCTTATCTGATACCTTAAATCCGATTAAGGATATTACGGAGCTTCCTGCATCGGATAAATTGTTGGCAGCATCAGCAATAATTGCAACAGATCCTGATAAAAAGCCTGCAATCCCTTTTATAAAACAAAGTAAAAAATTGCATATTATCCCTGTCCAGGATGCAAAATTTCCGTACTTTGAACGGCTTTTTGTGCCGTTTTTTGCATCCTTTCCCAGAAATATTTTAAGCAGTAAATCTGTAATAAAAATCACTCCCGAAAAATTGAAAATTCAATAATATATTATATACCAAAAATCAAAATTGTCAACTTTTCTAAAATAATGCTTTATTTTTCTTCATTTAAATGATATAATATAATGATTGATATTTTAAGGGAGTTGTTTTAATGAAAAAAAGCAGCGGCTTCGATCTGGACGAATACAAATCCTGTGCCAACTGCATTAACGTAACAGAGCTTTCGGACGGGGATTTTGTCCTTTGCAAAAAACACGGTCTTGTAAAAAAATCAGGGGAATGTAAGCACTTTGAAATTGACCTTCTTTCTTTAAGACCGAAAAAATTAAGACGTTTAAAACCCTCTTTCACAGAGGAAGATTTTGAAATTTAGGAGAATTTATATGACTTACTTTAAATACGGATTTTTAGGACTAATTCAGGGACTTACTGAATTTCTTCCCGTTTCAAGCTCGGGACACCTTGCCATTTTCAAGAATTTTTTTGGCGAGGATTTTACAAATCTCGGTCTTACATATGATATTTTACTGCATCTTGCAACACTCATTGCAGTTTTTGCGGTGTACTATAAAGACATCTGGTCTCTCGTTACGGGATTTTTCTCCCTTGTCCGCGACGTTTTCAAAAGAAATGTAAATCTCTCTGCCAATCCCGACCAGAAGATGGTAATATACCTTGTGATAGCTTCAATCCCTGCGGCATTGGTAGGCTTTTTACTTGGCGACTTTATTGAAAACCTTCCGTTTATCGTGGTGGGCTTCGCCCTTTTGCTTACCGGCATTGAACTTATTTTTTCAGGACGAATAAAAGACGGGGATGTAACTGCCGAAAACATAAAATTAAAAGAAGCCATTATCCCCGGTCTTTTCCAGGGCCTTGCCATTATCCCCGGTCTTTCAAGAAGCGGAAGCACCATAACAGGTGCACTCCTTTCAGGCTTCAAGCGTGAATTTGCGGTTAAATTTTCTTTTATAATGTCGATACCCGTAATTTTGGGCTCTGCCCTTTTTGATATTCTGGATATCATAAAAGGAGAAGCAGCTGCTCCCCTTTTAGGCCCCACTCTTTTCGGCATGATAATTGCCGCAGTTTCAGGCTATCTTTCAATCAAATTCATGATTAAACTTATAACCGGTAAAAAATTCCACTACTTTTCTTACTACTGCCTTATAGCAGGTGCTTTTGTTATCCTGTGGCAATTATTTCTTTAATGGAGGAATGAATTATGGCACAGCAGAGAAGAACCATTAAAAAACAGAATATCAAAAAAGAAAAACCCGTAAAAGAGGAAAAGACTAAAAACACCAATCTTTCCTCTTCAACCAAAAAAGAAATTGCCTTTGTCTTCGTTTTGTTTTTATCCATTTTCCTTATTTTAGGAATTTACGGAACAAATCTTTTTGAAGATGAAACCACTTCAAGCATCGGAAAAATCACCGGTTCTTCCGTTATCGGGCACGCAGGTGTTTTGATCAAGTGGTTTTTCATGGGTCTTTTCGGCCCCACATCATACATGCTTCCCTTACTTTTAGTAGCAGCGGGAATTTTCCTTTTCAAAACAAGAAATTCCGAAAAATCCAAGTCCTTTGTTTATGTTTCAGGGCTTATTTTCATTTCATGCATATCGGCACTTTTCTATATTTTCCAGTACGCTCCCTTGGATTCTACCTTTAACTTAAAGGACTTCTGGGTTTCGGGCACGGAAAATTTCGGTGGTGGTCTTTTAGGCTCCGTTTTGGCTTATCTTTTTGTACTCTTTGCAAAACAGACGGGTGCAACCATTATAATCATCTGTTTAATGCTTATATCCTTTATAGCCATGACTGATTTTGCCATTACAAGAAAATTAGCATCTTTAGTGAGAATGGCTAAAGAAAGCGGCAGAAAAAAAGCTATGGAAGAAGAAGAAATGACTGCTCCTCCTCTGGGTCAGACTTATATGCCGGTAGCTGATGAAAAACCAAGAAAAGTCAAAAAGACAAGACATGAAGATGCAGCGGATGATATTGTTCCCGGTGATTCTTATGTAAATCTCACCGATGCCGTTGACGCTCTGCCCTATACAGGAGAAAAGGACTCAAAGATAGAAGAAGCTCCCATAAACATCTTTACTGACAAGCCCAAAAAGGCAGAAAAGGAATTCAAGCCTTTCACGCCTCCGGCGGATGTTCAGAAAGATACTATTGATGATGAGGAAATCACTCCCGATGGCGAGATAATTGTAAAGCCCAAGAGACTTGAGGGAGAAATTGCTGTGGAAATAAGCAGAGAAAACACCGTTATACCCTATAAATTCCCCGAAACTTCTCTTCTTAACAATATAGACCCTGCTGATGACAGAACAAATCCCCAGGCACTGCGTGACCTTTCCGTAAAGCTTGTCCAGACCTTAAAAAGCTTCAATATCGAAGTAAAGGTTCTTGAAATAAGCAAAGGTCCTGCCATAACTCGTTTTGAGCTTCAGCCCACAGCAGGCGTAAGAGTAAGCAAAATCACAAGCCTGGCTGACGATATTGCTTTAAGCCTGGCTGCAACCGCAGTAAGAATTGAAGCTCCCATCCCCGGAAAGGCGGCAATAGGAATTGAAATTCCCAACGAAAGCATTGCCACAGTTTCCATAAGAGACGTTCTGGAGTCCAAGGAATTCACTGAATCCAAGTCAAAGCTTTCATGTGCACTGGGTCGTGATATCGCAGGTAAGTGCATAGTGGGAGATATAGCAAAGATGCCTCACGTTTTAATTGCGGGTGCTACCGGAAGCGGTAAGAGCGTATGCATAAATTCCTTAATCGCAAGCATTTTATACAAGGCTTCTCCCAACGATGTAAAGCTTATTATGATTGACCCCAAGGTAGTTGAATTAAGCGTATATAACGGCATTCCTCACCTTTTGATACCCGTTGTAACCGACCCCAGAAAGGCGGCAGGAAGTTTAAACTGGGCTGTTCAGGAAATGACCACAAGATACCAGTTCTTCGCAAACGAGGGTGTCCGTGACATAAAAGGCTATAACGCCCTTATGGAGGAAAAAGGAAGACCCCGTCTTCCCCAGATAGTTATAATAATAGACGAGCTTGCAGACCTTATGATGGTTGCCCCCAAGGATGTTGAAACCTACATCTGCCGTCTTGCTCAGTTGGCAAGAGCAGCAGGTATGCACCTTGTAATTGCAACCCAGAGACCCTCTGTAAACGTCATTACAGGTGTAATCAAAGCAAATATCCCCTCGAGAATTGCCTTTGCAGTTTCAAGCTATGTTGACTCAAGAACAATACTTGACTCAAACGGAGCAGAAAAGCTCTTGGGCCGTGGCGATATGCTTTATTATCCCATGGGTGCAAATAAACCCACCCGTGTTCAGGGTGCCTTTATATCCGACGCCGAGGTTGAAAGATTGGTTTCTTTCGTAAAGGAAACTTCAGAAGCCATTTACGACGAGGATGTTTTAGCACAGCTTGAAAAAGCAGGAGAAGGCACCGATGCCTCTTCCGATGAAGATGAATCCAAGGAAGCAGATCCCCTTCTTTCCAAAGCCATCGAAGTAGTGGTTGATGCAGGACAGGCTGCTGTATCTTTGGTTCAGAGAAAGCTATCCGTAGGCTACAGCCGTGCTGGAAGACTTGTTGACCAGATGGAGGCCCGAGGAATTATCGGCCCTCACGAGGGAAGCAAACCGAGAAAAGTTTTAATTACTAAGGCTGAATACCTTGCTATGCTTGAAGGTGCAGGTCTTGACTCATCTCCCTCTGCTCCCGAAAACGAAGAATTTATAGCTGAGGATGTTTATATCCCCGCTGACGACGAGGATGAGGACGATTTTATAATCGCCCCTCCACAGAATAACTGATTAAGGACTTTTTTATGAATTACGATTTTCTTCCCATTTCAAAAGAAGATATGGAACTGCGAGGCTGGGATGCTCTTGACTTTCTGGTGGTAACCGGAGACGCCTATGTGGATCACCCCTCTTTTGGTCATGCCATTATCGCAAGAACTTTGGAGAGTGCAGGCTATAAAGTAGGCATTTTGGCTCAGCCTGACTATTCAAACGAAAAGGACTTTTTAAAGTTCGGCAGGCCGAAGTATGGAGTTTTGGTTTCAGGCGGAGTAATTGACTCCATGGTAAATCACTACACCGCAGGAAAGAAAAAACGCTCCGATGACTGCTATACCCCCGGGGGTGTGGCAGGAAAACGCCCTGACAGATGTGTTATAGTATATTCAAATTTAATAAGAAAAGCCTTTGGGGATATTCCCATTGTAATCGGAGGTGTCGAAGCAAGCCTCAGAAGATTTGCTCACTATGACTACTGGTCCGATAAGGTAAGACGAAGCATTATTTTTGACAGTCGTGCGGATGTTATATCCTACGGTATGGGCGAAAAGCAGACCTTAGAGCTTGCCGCCTGCCTTGAAAAGGGATACATCAAAGATAATATTCCCGGCACCTGTGTCATTTCTGATAAACCCAGAAAAGATTCCATCATTCTTCCCTCTTTCGAGGAGGTCTCGGAAGATAAGGTAATGTATGCAAAGGCGGCCATGACAGAATATGAAGAGCAGGATCCCATAAGGGGAAAAACCCTTTGCCAGAAGCATGGAGATAAGTATTTGATTCAGAATCCTCCTGCCATGCCACTTTCAAGGAAAGAGCTTGACAGAACCTACTCCCTGCCTTTCACACGAGAATACCATCCGTCATATAAGGCTCTTGGCGGGGTTCCTGCCTTAGAAGAAGTTAAATTTTCCATCACCTCTTCAAGAGGTTGCTTTGGTTCATGTTCATTCTGCGCCCTTACCATGCATCAGGGGCGTATCGTTCAGTCCCGAAGCGAAGCTTCCATCTTATCTGAAGCTAAAAAGATGACCTTTGACCCCGAATTCAAGGGCTATATTCATGATGTGGGCGGACCTACCGCAAACTTCCGCTATCCCGCCTGCGAAAAACAGCTTAAAGACGGAACCTGCAAGGGAAAGGAATGTTTATTCCCATCTCCTTGCAAAAACATAAAAGCAGATCAGAGCGAATATTTAGGACTCCTTCGGAAACTAAGGGAAATTCCCGGAATTAAAAAAGTATTTATAAGAAGCGGCATCCGCTATGACTATATGATGCACGATAAAAGCGACGAATTTTTCAAAGAGCTTTGTGCCCATCACGTTTCAGGTCAGTTAAAGGTAGCTCCCGAACATATATCTGACAATGTGTTAAAATATATGGGTAAGCCCGGAAGAAAGATTTTCGAGCGTTTTTGCGATAAGTACTACGAGATATCCAAAAAGCTTGGTAAAGAGCAGTATTTAGTATGCTACCTCATGTCAAGCCACCCGGGAAGTACATTAAAAGATGCCATAGATTTAGCATGCTTCTTAAAGGAAAAAGGCATGCGCCCCCAACAGGTTCAGGATTTCTATCCCACCCCGGGGACTCTTTCCACGGCTATGTTCTATACGGGCCTTGACCCCAGAACATTAAAAGAGGTTTATGTTGCAAAATCCTACGAGGAAAAGGCAATGCAAAGAGCTCTTTTACAGTTTACAAGACCTGAAAACTATAATCTTGTTAAAAAGGCTCTCTTAAAGGCAGGAAGAGAGGACCTTATAGGAAACGGACCAAACTGCCTTATAAGAGAGAAAACTGAAAGAAGGTTTAATAAAAATGATGATTTTAGACGGAAAAAAGGTATCAGCGAGAATAAAGGAGGAAGTAGCAAAAGAAGCTCTGGCTCTGACAGAGGAAAAGGGAATAAAGCCCGGTCTGGCCGTAATTCTGGCAGGAAATGACCCAGCCTCAAGAGTCTATGTAAACAACAAGAAAAAGGCCTGCGAAGAATGTAACTTCCATTCTGAGGAATACACCTTCCCTGAAGAGGTTACTGAAAAGGAACTTTTGGACCTTATAGATGTCCTTAATAATTCCAATCATATTCATGGCATTTTAGTTCAGCTTCCCCTCCCCTCTCACATTGACGAGAAGAAAATTATAAATGCAATTTCTGAAAAGAAGGACGTGGATGCCTTCACTCCTGCCAACGTGGGCAAAATCATGATTGGTGACTATGACTTTCTTCCCTGCACTCCTGCAGGCGTAATGGAGCTTATAGCTGAATCAGGCATAGAAGTTTCCGGTAAAGAGTGTGTTGTCATAGGCAGAAGCAATATTGTAGGAAAGCCTCAGGCAATGCTTTTACTTCATGAAAACGGAACTGTTACTGTTTGTCATTCAAAAACCAAAAATCTTTCTGAGGTTACACGCCGTGCCGATATTTTGGTTGTAGCCATCGGTAAAGCTAAATTCGTTACAGGCGATATGATAAAAGAGGGTTCCGTTGTTATTGACGTAGGCATGAACAGAGACGAAAATGGCAAGCTTTGCGGCGACGTGGATTTCGAATCTGCCAAGGAAAAAGCAGGAGCAATCACTCCTGTTCCGGGCGGAGTCGGACCCATGACAATTGCAATGCTCATGAAAAACACATTAAAAGCAGCAAAATTATACAAAAACAGGGTGTAAAAAATAAGTTTTTTACACCCTGTTTTTGTATAAATATCCCGCGTGAAGGAATAATCAGTTTAGAAAGGACTGATTATATGGCAAAAAGATTTGTTTTTAATGAAACCAGCTATCACGGTCAGGGAGCCATTCACGACATCCCCTGCGAAGTGAAAAAACGCGGCTATAAGCATGCTTTTATAGTAACCGATTCCGACCTATTTAAAACAAAACTGGCAGACAAGCTTTTGGATATACTGGATAAATACAATTTAAGCTACACTCTTTTTTCTGAAATAAAGTCAAATCCCACCACCGAAAACGTAAAGGCAGGTCTTTCGGCCTTTAAGTCGTCAGGTGCCGATTATATAATCGCATTAGGAGGAGGAAGCTCCATTGACGCAGGGAAAGCCATCTCCATAATTGCTACCAATCCCGAATATTCCGATGTATTAAGTCTTGAGGGGCTGAATAATACCAAAAACAAATGCATCCCCATATTCGCTGTCCCCACCACTGCAGGTACAGGTGCAGAAGTTTCAGTTTACTATGTATTAAAAGACTCTGATACCGAGAGAAAATTCGTTTGTATGGACCCCTGTAATATCCCGGAGGTTTCCTTTGTGGATCCCGAAATGATGTGCTCCATGCCAAAAGAGCTCTTGGCTTCATGCGGTATGGATGCCCTGACTCATGCAATAGAGGGATATATCTCAAAAAGCTCAACGGTTTTTTCAGATATGTTTTGCCTAAAGGCAACAGAGCTTATTTTTTCATCTCTTGAAAAGGCATATAACGGGGATAAAGATGCTTTTCCCAATCTTGCGCTGGGACAGTATCTTGCAGGCATGGGCTTTTCCAATTCGGGACTTGGTCTTGTTCATTCCATGTCCCATGCCATAACCTCTTTTTATAAAATCCCCCACGGAGTTGCAAATGCCGTTATTCTCCCTAGTGTTCTTGAATTTAATAAAGATTTTGCAAAGGAAAAATATTTAAATCTTGCAAGAGTCCTGTCCATTAAAAATTCCGACTCCCTTTCTTACGAAGAAGCTTCTGTCCTTATAACAGAAAAAATCATAAATCTCACATCTTATCTTTCTATCCCCAAAAACTTTCAGGATATTTTAGCAGAAGAAGACATTTTGACTCTTTCTGAATATACCTTGAATGACCCCTGTATAAAGGATAATATAAAACCCGTTACCTTAAAAGAAATACAAAAGCTTTTTCTGGATTTATTATAAAAAAGAAGGTGTAAAAACTTTGTTTTTACACCTTCTTTTTTATCTTTCTTCTCTGAAATAATGAAGTCCCAATGATGCCGGGGGCTGATTTTCCTTTTTATTTCTCATGCTGGTAATAATAAGAACCACGATGGTTACAAGATACGGCAGAGTTTTTATAACTTCTCTTTCCGCATTTGAAAGTCCCACAATATAAACGCTGGCAATATAAAGTCCACCAAATATAACAGAACCCAAAATACCTAAATTAGGTTTCCAGAGTGCGAAAATTACAAGAGCGATAGCAAGCCATCCACGATCACCAAAGCCACCGTTTGTCCAGGATCCTCCGGTATAGTCCATAATAAAGTAAAATCCTCCGAGACCTGCTATAGCGCCGCCTATAATTGTCGCTGCGTACTTATATTTTGTAACGCTTATTCCCGCAGCATCGGCTGTAGCAGGGTTTTCTCCTACTGCACGAAGGTGAAGCCCGATTCTCGTTTTCTTTAGTATAAATGCTGCCACGACCGCAATTATTATAGCAAGATAAGCCAAAAATCCGTAGCCGAAGAAAATTGTTCCCACCTTGCCTAAATCCTTGGCAAAGGGTAGTGTTGTTTTGAAAAAGTCAGCCGTTGTTTTAACATTTAAGTTTCCGCCCTGACCTAAAATTTTGGTGATTGTTCCACCAAAAAAGTCACCAAAGCCCACACCGAAGGTGGTAAGAGCAAGACCTGTTACATTCTGATTAGCTCTTAATGTAATTGTCAGGAAGCTATATATCAGAGCAAGCAATGCCGAGCCGAAAATTGATGCAAAAAGAGGAATAAGTATCCCTAAAAATGCATTTGGGGCTACTCCAGCTTTAGAGCAGGAAAGCTCGTAAATATATGCTCCGATTACGCCTGCACTTCCGCCCATGTACATAATTCCGGGAATACCAAGATTAAGATTACCGGATTTTTCCGTTATTATTTCACCGGTGGAGCCGTAAAGCAAGGGAATACCCTGAACAATTGCAGAATTTACTATTGTAGCAAACATCTCTTACACCTCCTTATGCTTAATGCGGAAGTTCACTTTATACTGTACGAAAAATTCGCTTCCTATGATGAAGAAAAGAATTATACCTGTTATAATTCCTGATATACTTGTGTTATTAAGTCCGCAGCTTGAAGAAACCTCGCTTGCGCCTCTTTCAAGGAAAACAATAAGGAATGAAACAAGCGCCATAACTCCAGGATTGAATTTTGCAAGCCAGGAAACCATTATAGCAGTAAAGCCAAGTCCGCCAACCGTATTGGTTGCAACCGTCTGATGCTGACCTGCAACAAGTAAAAATCCTGTTACACCGCAAAGAGCCCCTGATAATGCCATTGTGCGGATAATTACCTTTTTCACATTTATTCCGATGTATCTGGCTGTATTTTCACTTTCTCCCACAACAGAAATTTCATAGCCATGCTTTGAATATTTAAGGTATATATACATTCCCACGGTCAAAAGTGCCACTATTATTATGTTAAGTAAATAATCTCTTCCGAAAATTCTGGGCATCTTGGGTCCCTCAATAGTTCCTATAACTCCTGAACCCGATTTTATTGTAATCGCAATAAATATTGCAACAACCTGTGTTGCCACATAGTTCATCATAAGGGTAAAAAGTGTTTCGTTTGTTCCGAACTGTGCCTTGAATACGGCGGGAATTATTCCCCAGATGCATCCTGCCAAAACGCTCCCTATAAGCATAACTGGGAGGAGAATATATCCGGGAAGTGTTTTTCCACAAAACATCATAATTGCCGCCGAAACCAGACATCCCACCAACGCTTGTCCCTCTGCACCGATATTCCAGAATTTCATCTTGAATGCCGGAGTTACTGCAAGGGATATGCAAAGGAGCATTGCCACAGGCTGCAAAAGGTTAAGCACTTTTCTCACTGTCCCGAATGAGCCTTCAAACATAATGGCGTAAATCTTAAAGGGGTCAAACTTCGTAAGCATCATTATAACCAAAGAACAAACAACAAGTGCCAAAAGTATACTGACAGCCCTTACCATACACGCCTTTAAAAGTGGCATATCGTCACGTTTTGAAATATGTATGTTATGCATCACTTCTCACCTCCGCCAAGCTTTGTCATAAGTAATCCTACCTCTTCCTTGGTAGATGTTCTTGCATCTAAGATTCCGCTTATCTTACCTCCGCAGAGAACTAAAATTCTGTCGCAAAGGTCTAAAAGCACGTCAAGGTCTTCACCAACATAGATAACCGCTACTCCCTTTTCCTTCTGGTCATTTAAGAGATTATATATTGTGTAGGAAGAATTTATATCAAGTCCGCGCACGGGATAAGCTACCATAAGCACAGTTGGGCTTGACGAAATTTCGCGACCCACCAAAACCTTCTGCACGTTACCACCGGATAATTTTCTTACCGGTGTATTCGCATCGGGTGTTGCCACCTCAAGCTTATCTATAATTTTTTCTGCCAGATCCTTAGGAGCTTTTCTCTCTAAAAATACGCTCTTTCCCTTTTTATAACTTCTGAGCATTACGTTATCTACAATGTCCATGTTTCCTACCAGACCCATTCCAAGTCTGTCCTCGGGAACAAAGGAAAGTCTTACTCCCATTTCTCTTATCTGCACGGGAGTCTTGTCCTTTAAGTTTTCGGTCTCTCCGGTTTTGGGATTTTTATATAAGATGCATCCTTCTTCCATGAGAGCGAGACCTGCGATAGCTTCCAAAAGCTCTCTCTGTCCGCTTCCTGCAATTCCCGCAATACCTAAAATTTCTCCGGATTTTGCAGTAAATGAAATATTTTCCAAAACCTTAAAACCTTCACGGTTCTTTAAGTTTATATTTTCAACCATCAGTCTGTCTTCCGTATTTTCAGGCTCTTTCCTTTCTATATTGAGACTTACCTTTTTACCCACCATCATCTCAGTCAATGCCGTTTCCGTAGTTTCTTTCGTATTAACAGTTCCTATATATTCTCCTTTACGTAAAACTGCAACCCTGTCAGATATTTCCATAACCTCGTTTAATTTATGGGTAATTATTATAATTGCCTTACCATCTTTTTTCATAACCCTTAAGACATCAAAAAGTTTTTCTGTCTCCTGAGGGGTCAAAACTGCCGTAGGTTCGTCCAGTATCAAAATATCAGCCCCTCTGAAAAGCACTTTTATAATTTCAACCGTCTGCTTTTCCGATACCGACATTTCGTATATTTTCTTTAAGGGATCAAGACAAAATCCGTACTGCTCATCGATTTTTTTAATTTTTTCAACATATTTATCCTTATGGAATCCATCTTCATCTGAAAGTCCCAGTATGATATTTTCGGCAGCATCGAAAACATCAACCAATTTAAAATGCTGATGTATCATTCCTATTTTATAGTTAAAAGCATCTTTGGGAGACGAAATAACGGCACGTTCACCGTTAATGAAAATTTCACCCTCATCCGGAGAATAAATTCCCGATATCATGTTCATAAGAGTAGTTTTACCGCTTCCGTTTTCACCCAAAATCGAAAGAATTTCGCCCTTGTTCACCGTAAGATTGACATTTTTATTAGCCACAACGCTGCCAAAGGATTTCGTTATATTCTTAAGTTCAATTGCTGCCTGACTCACATTATCACTCCTTAGCAATATTAAAAACTTCCATAAGACATATTATAACAGATTAGCCATTTTTCGTCAATAAATTTATGGCGAAAAAAATAAGAGCAGGAATTATCCTGCTCTTAAATTATTAAATAAGATAATTATTTAATTGTGATGCCGTCGATATCGAGGTCGAAGTAAGGTGCAGATCTGAATTCAGATTCGCAGAATACACCATCGATAATAACTTCTGTTTCGCCTGTGAATGTGCCGTCATCATCAACGTCAGCCATATATGTTGTAACAGCTTCGCCGCCAACTGTGAAGTTAGCTGTATCGAATACATTGATTTCGCCTTCGATTAAAGCTTTCTTTACTTCTTCAAGCTTAGCTTCTGTGCCTTCTGCTGCAACAGCTTCGTTGAGGCCAAGGATCTCTACAACACCTTCAGCAAGACCGCCGCAGAAGTCCTGAGTGATAGCTTCACCCTTTGCAACGGATGTGATCATGTGTTCAAAATAGGGCTGCCAGTTAATCTTTGAAGAAACCAAAGCTGTGTTGGGACCCCATTCACGAGTATCTAAGTTGTAAGCAACATCGGGAACGCCTGCTTCTTCACAAGCCTTGGGAGCACCCTCAGAGTCAGCGTGCTGGCTCATAAGTACGCAGCCGTCAGCAATCAATGCGTTAGCAGCTTCCTTTTCAAGAGCGATGTCAAACCAGGAGTTTGTGAACTTAACATCCATTGTAGCTGTGGGGCAAACAGATCTTGCACCAAGGAAGAAGGATGTGTAACCGGACTTAACTTCAGCATAGGGGAATGCACCAACATAACCGATCTTAGCTTCTTCAGCTGTGATTTCGCCTGCTTCGATCATAGCGTTGAGCTTAAGACCTGCAGCAACACCTACAAGGTAACGGCCTTCGTAGATGGAAGCGAATGCATTATAGAAGTTAGGAAGGTTTTCTGTATGAGCCTTTGTGCCTGTAGCGTGGCAGAAGGTAACCTCAGGGAATTCCTTAGCTGCCTTGATCATGAAGGCTTCATGACCGAAGCTGTCAGCGAAGATTACGTCGCAGCCTGCTTCAACAAGTTCAGCTGCTGTTTCGTAGCATTCGTTACCTTCAGGAACGTTTACCTTTACGATAACCTGTTCGTCTGTAAGACCGAGAGCTTCTTTAGCTGCCATAGCTGCATCCAAGAAGTTCTTGTCATATGTGGAGTTTTCATCGTGTAAGAAGATGAAACCAACCTTGATGCCTTCTGCATCAACCTTTTCATCAGCTGTTCCGCAAGCTGCGAAGCAAACCAATGATGCAAGCGCCAAAACGATTGCGAGTAACTTTTTCATTGTTTTTTCCTCCATAAATTAAATTTTTCCGAAAACATACTTTTCGGACTACACTACTAATTTAACAAATTTAAGCAAAAAAAGCAATATCCATTTGAAAACAAAATAAACAAAAGTATATATATTTTTTTGTCGAAATTAAACAATAACGAAAAAAAGTAAGCGGTTTTGATAAAAAACCGCTTACTTTTTATTCATTTTCAAAAAGAGGGGTGGAGAAATATCTTTCTGCAGTATCGGGAAGAACCGTCACAACAGTCTTTCCTTTTCCCAGTTTATTGGCAAGCTTAATTGCCGCCGCCACATTTGTGCCACCGGATATTCCGCACATTATACCCTCAATGCGCGAAAGATTCTTAGCAGTTTCTATAGCCTCTTCATCGGAAATTATGCATATATCACTGTATATATTTTCATTTAATATGGCAGGTATTATTCCGTCCCCTATACCCATCTGGATATGAGTTCCTATATTGCCACCCGCCAAAATTGCCGCATTCTCGGGCTCAACCGCCCATATTTCAATATCGGGATTTTTCTCTTTAAGTACTTCTCCGATTCCGGTAATGGTTCCGCCTGTTCCTATACCAGAACAAAAACCATGTATCGGACCATTTACATCTTCCAATATCTCAGTAGCTGTATATTTTCTCTGCGCCTCAGTATTCGCTTCATTTTCAAACTGCTGGGGCACATATACATTTTCATCTTCTTTTGCCATTTTCAGTGCTGTAGAAAGACACTTTTCTATACATTCGCCGATATTTCCGTCGTCATGAATTAAAATAACCTCTGCCCCGTAGTGTCTCACAAGCTTTCTTCTTTCTTCGCTGACAGAATCCGGCATAATTATCTTGGTTTTATATCCCATAACCGCACCCACCAGTGCAAGACCTATCCCCTGATTTCCGCTGGTAGGCTCAACTATAATGGTATCTTCTTTGATAATACCTTTTTCTCTGGCGGTTTTTAACATATTATAAGCTGTACGGGTCTTAATTGACCCACCTACGTTAAGACCTTCGAATTTTACTAAAATTTCTGCCCCGTCAGGTGGTGCCATCTTAGAAAGACGTATGATGGGAGTCTTTCCCAGAGCAGAAAGTATGTTGTCATGAACCATCATTTATTCCCCTTTAATTACATATATCCTTATTATACCAGTCTATGTCCTTTTGTCAAGCAAAAGAACGAAAAGACAGTCTTTTCGTTCTTTTTTTCTATTTCGTTGTTTCCGCTTCAACAAGTCTTGCAGCACCGTAACGCTCTCTTAAAGCATTTTTCTGTATTTTACCTGTAGCATTTCTGGGAATTTCAGAGAAAATAATCTTTTTAGGTCTTTTGTACCTGGGAAGTCCTAAGCAGTATTCATCCATTTCTTCTTCCGTCGCCTTCATTCCCTCTTTAAGCTGAATAATTGCTGCTGTTATTTCACCCAGTCTTTCGTCGGGAAGTCCTATTACTCCAACGTCTGATATTTTTTCATGTGCTCTCAAAAAGTCCTCAATCTGAACAGGATAAATATTTTCACCGCCGGTTATGATAACGTCCTTCTTTCTGTCTACAAGATAGATAAAGCCGTCTTCATCCATCTTCGCCATATCTCCCGTATAAAGCCATCCGTCGGAAGTCAAAATTTCTCTTGTGGCTTCGGGGTTTTTGTAGTAGCACTTCATGACGCCGTCACCCTTTAAGCAAAGTTCTCCCACTTCACCTTTAGCAGCTTCATTTCCCTCGTCATTGATGATTTTCACCTGCCATTTATAGCCTGGAACACCGATAGCTCCCACCTTATGTATATTTTCTACTCCAAGGTGTACCGCACCTGGTCCTATGGACTCGGAAAGGCCATAGTTTGTGTCATATTCATGATTAGGGAAAACTTCCTTCCATCTTTTTATAAGTGACGGAGGAACGGGCTGTGCTCCTATATGCATAAGACGCCACTGGGAAAGATTGTATTCGGAAAGGTCTATTTCCTTTCTTTCAATGGCATCTAAAATATCCTGAGCCCAGGGCACCAAAAGCCATACGATAGTTGCCTTTTCGTCTGACACGGTTCTAAGTATCCATTCCGGCTTTATTCCCTTTAATATAACAGCCTTACCTCCCGTTAAAAGAGAGCCGAACCAGTGCATCTTGGCACCGGTGTGATAAAGAGGGGGAATACATAAAAATACATCGTCTCTTGTCTGGGAATGGTGATTTTGTTCCACCTTGCATGAAGTTACCAAGGCCTTGTGTCTGTGAAGAATTGCCTTAGGAAAGCCTGTGGTTCCCGATGAGAAATAAATAGCACCGTCATCTTCATCGCTTATTTCCACAGCAGGTGGAAGTGATGAACAGTAGCCTATCATATCTTCATAATTGTCTGCAAAATCAGGAGTTTCCTTACCTACAAAGAAGAAATGTTTTATATTAAGATTTTCTTTGACACTCTTGAGTCTTTCCGTAAATTCAGGACCGAAGACCAAAACGGACACATCCGCAAGATCAGAGCAATATTCAATTTCTTCTGCAGAAAAGCGGAAGTTCATGGGAACGGCAAGAGCTCCTGACTTAAGTATTCCGAAATAAATAGGAAGCCAGTCTATGCAGTTCATCATCAATATTGCAACCTTATCCCCTTTTTTAACCCCTCTTGTAAGAAGAAGATTAGCAAAGCGGTTTGCAGCTACATCAAACTCTTTCCATGTTATTTCACGACGGTACTTTTCTCCGCCTGTGGCTTCAATCAAGCTGTATTCATGCCAGGAAACATTTTCCCCGGGCTGATTTGCCGGATTAACCTCTACCAGGCTAACATCATTAGGATGAAGCCTTGCATTTTTTTCAAGAAAATCTGTAATAGGCATAACTTTTTTCCTTTCCGATTTTTTAGTTATTCTTCCAAACCCAATGCCTCGGTTGCATTTACAATAACCTTTTTTTCGTAGCAGGCAAACATTGAGTCAACCTTTTCTTTATTCATTTTAGGCGTTATTAAACTTACAAGAGGAACTAAAATAAGTCCGCCAATCATGGCAACTGCACCGCAGTTAATGGGTGACTGTATAACTTCCGGAAAATTTTCTCTCATAAGCATATTGAGTATCATAATTCCTCCGCCGAATATGAAGCTTACCCAAACGGAAGATTTAGATACCTTTTTCCAGTATAATCCATATAAGAAGGGGGCCAGGAAAGCTCCAGCCAGAGCACCCCAGGATATACCCATCATATCGGCTATGTAGCCAAGTTTATCTTTATTTATTGCAATAAAAGCACTTATCACTATAAATACAACGATGAATATTCTCATTACGAAAACCTGCTTTTTCTCGCTCATGTTCTTTACTATATGCCCTTTAATCATGTCCAAAGTAAGGGTTGAGCTTGAAGCCAGAACAAGGCTTGACAATGTTGACATGGATGCCGAAAGCACCAATACAATGACAATACCGATAAGTAAATCCGGAAGCTTTTCAATCATAGCAGGGATAACCGCATCAAATCCTCCAACGGGATTTCCCGCTTCCTCCGAAACTCCCGAAATTCTTGCAAAACCTCCAAGGAAGTAGCATCCTCCTGCGACGATAATCGCAAATATAGTTGAAATGATTGTACCTTTTGCAATATTTTTTTCGCTTTTTATAGCGTAGAATTTCTGTACCATCTGCGGAAGCCCCCAGGTTCCGAGGGATGTAAGGATTACAACACATAAAAGCCCGAAGGGGTCAGGTCCGAAGAAAGCTGCAAAACCGCCGGGGATAACCGTTCCCTCAGGGCTTACACATTCTACTTTTGCGAGCTCAATTAAAGATGCTGTAAATCCTCCGTGAGTTCCCAAAACCGCCGCTATAACCAGGACAATGCCTATAAGCATGATAATTCCCTGAATAAAATCGTTTATTGCTGTTGCCATGTAGCCTCCCAGGGTAACATAAATACCCGTGAGCACGGCCATTACTATGACGCAGACATTGTAGGAAACTCCGGGAAACGCCATTTCAAAAAGTCGTGAAAGTCCGTTGTAAAGCGATGCTGTGTAAGGAATCAGGAAAATGAAAACAATAATGGATGCAACAATTTTTAGAGCATTACTGTCATAACGCTTTCCAAAGTATTCGGGCATTGTTGCCGTTTTTAGGTGCCTTGTCTGAAGACGTGTTCTTCTTGCAAGTATAATCCACGCCAAAAGCGAGCCTATAAATGCATTACCGAGACCAATAAAGGTCGATGCTATGCCGAATTTCCATCCGAACTGACCTGCATAACCTACAAAAATAACCGCTGAAAAGTATGAGGTTCCGTAAGCAAAGGCCGTGAGCCACGGTCCCACATTTCTTCCTCCCAGAACGAACCCTGATACATCCGTTGCGTTGCGGCGGCACAAAAGACCAACACCTACCATAATACCGAAAAATACCACCAACATAATAATTTTTACTGCCATTTCTACCATCCTTTCTTTTTTGATTCGAAGACGGTCGGCAATAAAAAAACCGTCCCCCGAAAAAATTCAGAGGACGGATAAAAAATCCGTGTTACCACCTCAGTTTACAGACCCCTCACAGGCATCTGCCTCATTGAGTAATACAAAAAAACCGTACTTCCGTGCTACTCACTCGCTTTAACGGGCGAACCCGATGGGGCTTACTTTCTTCTTCCCCACAGCTCCCGGACCGTATTCAGTATACCCGAAAATTACGGCTTTCACCAACCGCCGCTTCTCTAAGCTTTCCAAAGTAACCTACTTTTTTCCGTTCATTGCTTTTATTGACAGAATTCTACCACATAAAATTCCTTTTGTCAATGACTTTTTTGAAAATTATGCTTCTTTTAATTTCTCGCTCTGATAATGCACAGTAAGAGCTGAAATAATCTCATCTAAATCGCCGTTCATGATGGAATCAATTTTATGAAGCGTAAGACCTATTCTGTGGTCGGACACTCTTCCCTGTGGGAAGTTATATGTTCTTATCCTCTCACTTCTGTCCCCTGTTCCAACCTGACTTTTTCTTTCGGATGCCACTTTTTCATGCTGCTGGGACTGCATTAAATCATAAAGTCTGGATCTTAAAATCTTCATTCCCTTATCTTTGTTCTTATGCTGACTTTTTTCGTCCTGACAGCTTACCACAAGACCCGTGGGAATGTGTGTAATTCTAACGGCACTGTCCGTTGTATTAACGCACTGACCGCCGGGACCGCCGGCACGGAAAACGTCAATTCTCAGATCGTTGGGGTTAATTTCAACTTCAACTTCCTCAACCTCTGGCAGAACCGCAACAGTAACTGTTGAAGTCTGTATTCTTCCCTGGGACTCGGTATCAGGCACTCTCTGTACTCTGTGAACTCCGCTTTCATATTTTAAGGTACTGTAAGCTCCCTGTCCTATAATCATAAAGGAAACTTCCTTTATTCCGCCTATACCGGTTTCCGACATATTCATAATATCAATTTTCCATCTTTTGGATTCTGCAAACATGGAATACATTCTGAAAAGGTCGTATGCAAAAAGTGCCGCTTCATCTCCGCCTGCTCCGCCTCTTATTTCCATAATAACGTTTTTATCGTCATTGGGGTCTTTGGGAAGCATTAAAATTTTAAGCTCCTCTTCGCATTTTTCCGCCATTTCAGTTGATTCGTCAAGCTCCATTTTAGCAAGCTCGTGCAACTCTTTTGCAGAAGAATCTTCTAAAATCATTTTAGATTCTTCAATGGACTCTTTATACTTTTTATATTCTCTGTATTTTTCTAAAATAGGGGTCATATCCGAATGTTCCTTGCAAAGCTTAGTCCAGTTATTCCTGTCCGCCATAACAGAAACATCGCTTATACTTTTTGTAAGTTCTTCATAACGCTCCTCTAAAAAAGCCAATTTTTCAAACATTTTATTTCTCCTAATTAAAAATATCATCACTATTATAGCAATATTTAATTACTTCGTCAATAAATTATGAATAAAAAAATCCGTTATATACTATAATATAAATCGAAAAGGAGGTTTTTATATGCTTAAAATATTTTTGATTTTTGCTTTTTCTGCCCTTTTCTTGATTTTTCCCGGCTGCACAGGAAATGATTCACCTTCCGTAACAGATGATATTCAAAACGGAGTGAATAACGCAGTGGATAAAACCCAGGACATGGCAGATGACCTGATGGACGGGACCGAAGATATGTTATCCGGCCAGGACAATTCCATGAATGGTAATACCAACGGAAACATGACTGATACCAATAATTCCGCTGTAACAGGAAATCCTTCGCAGAATAATATGCAATAAAAAAAATGCTGTTTATAACAGCATTTTTTTATTTAAATTGTAACTTGCATTTTCCCCTTTATTGTATTATACTTATTTAAGATGGTAATTTTATGCACTTTATCTAAGAAAGGATTGATATACATGGAAAATGTTTTCGATATTCTAAAAGAGAGAGGTTTGATTGCTCAGACCACACACGAAGCAGAAATCCGTGAATTACTCGGAAAGGAAAAAGTTAAATTTTATATAGGTTTTGACCCTACGGCAGACAGTCTTCATGTAGGTCACTTTTTGCAGATGGTTGTTATGCGTCATATGCAGAATGCAGGCCACACACCCATTGCTTTGGTTGGCGGCGGTACAGGTCATATCGGTGATCCCTCAGGAAGAACCGACATGCGCCAGATGATGACAAAAGAAGTTATCGACCACAACTGCGAATGCTTTAAGGAGCAGCTTTCCAGAATAATTGACTTTTCTGACGGAAAAGCTTTGATGGTAAATAATGCCGACTGGCTTCTTGACTTAAACTACATTGAATTTATAAGAGATATAGGTTCCTGTTTCTCAGTTAATCAGATGCTTAGTGCTGAATGCTTCAAGCAGAGACTTGAAAAAGGCCTTTCCTTCCTGGAATTTAACTATATGCTTCTCCAGAGCTACGACTTTTTGATGCTCTCAAGAAAATATGACTGTAAGATAGAACTCGGAGGAGACGACCAGTGGAGCAATATATTAGGTGGTCTTGACCTTTGCAGAAAGAAGGATCAGAAGCAGGTTTACGGTATGACCTTTACTCTTCTTACCAACTCCGAGGGTAAAAAGATGGGTAAAACCGCATCCGGTGCAGTATGGCTTTCTCCCGACAAAACCAGCCCCTATGACTTTTATCAATACTGGAGAAACGTTGACGATGCTGATGTTATTAAGTGCATGAAACTCTTAACCTTTGTTCCCATGGATGAAATCAGGGAATTTGAAAAGCTTGAGGGAAGTGCGCTTAACCCCATAAAAGAGAGACTTGCATACGAGGTTACCGCACTGGTTCACGGTGAAGAAACCGCTAAAAAGACTCAGGAAGCTGCCCGTGCAGTTTTCGCAGGCGGTGCATCAGCCAATATGCCCACAGTCGAAATCGAAAAATGCGACTTAGGAAATATCATGGACGTTTTAGCCAAGGCAGAAATCGTTCCCTCAAAGAGCGAATGCAGAAGACTTATTCAGCAGGGCGGTCTCACCGTTGCCGACGAAAAAATTACCGATATCGCTTTTGAACTTAACGAAGACTCCTTTACCGACGGTGAATTGATTGTTAAAAAAGGCAAAAAGAATTTCTATAAGCTTATACTTAAATAATTGGAGTTGATAAAATGAATATTCTCTTAACAGGCGGTGCGGGTTATATCGGAAGTCATACCGCAGTTGAACTTATTAACAAAGGCTACTCTGTTGTTATTGCAGACGATTTATCCAATAGTAAAATGGAGAGCGTTAAAAGAATTGAAAAAATCACAGGCAAGTCTATCCCTTTTTACAAATGCGATGTAGCAGACCATGAGGCATTAAGAAAGGTTTTTTCAGAGAATAAAATTGATGCTGTAATCCATTTTGCAGGATATAAAGCAGTTGGCGAATCGGTGGCAAAGCCTTTAATGTATTACAGAAATAATATAAATACCACTTTGACACTCTTGGAGGTTATGGCGGAATTCGGTGTTAAAAACATTGCCTTTTCATCTTCCGCCACAGTTTACGGAATTCCTGAAACTGTTCCCCTTACAGAAGATATGAATACAAGCTGTACAAATCCTTACGGATGGACCAAGCTTTTCATTGAGCAGATTTTAACCGATGCAGCATTTGCCGATAAGGACCTTTCTGTTGTTCTCCTTCGATATTTCAACCCCATAGGGGCTCATGAAAGCGGCCTCATTGGAGAAGACCCATCGGGTATTCCCAACAATCTTATGCCCTATATCTCCCAGACAGCGGTAGGTAAAAGAGAACGCTTAAGCATTTTCGGCAACGACTATCCTACTCATGACGGAACAGGTGTCCGTGACTACATACATGTTGTTGACCTGGCAAAAGGTCACGTGGCGGCTATTGACTATGCCGCATCCCACAAGGGCGTGGAAGTAGTTAATTTAGGTACCGGCACAGGTTACAGTGTTCTTGACATTGTCAAGGCATTCGAAGAAACCAACGGTGTTCCTGTTCCCTATGTCATGGCTCCCAGAAGAAGCGGAGATGTAGCCCAGTGCTACGCCGACCCCAAAAAAGCCTTTGAGGTTTTAGGATGGAAGGCAGAAAAAACTCTTTCCGATATGTGCCGCGATACATGGCGCTGGCAGAAAAATAATCCAAACGGTTACGGTGACGAATAAAAAACCAAAGAGATTTCTCCATTTTTAACGGAGAAATCTCTTTTTTTGCCTATTTATACTATTTTTTTCGGTTTAATGCACTATTTTTTGTGTTTTTCCGTAAATTTTTGTTTTTATTTCCCAAAAAGCTTGTTTTTTGCTGTTTACTGTAGTATAATCATATCATGAACCAATTAAAAGAAAGGGTGTTTTTTAATGAAAGAAATACTTGAAATTTTAAAAAAGGATGCAAGGATAACTCCCGAGCAAATTGCCATAATGACAGAAAGAAGCGTTGACGAGGTAAAATCCGTTATAGATAATCTGGAAAATGAGCAGATTATTTTAGGTTATAAGCCCATCATAAACGAAGATAAAATTGAATCTGATACCGTATCCGCTTTAATAGAGCTTAAGGTTACCCCTTCTGCAGGAGAGGGTTTTGATTCTATTGCTTCCAGAATTTATTGCTATGAGCAGGTTAATAACCTTTATCTCATGAGCGGTGGCTATGACCTTGCGGTTTTTGTAACCGGCAGAAATATAAAGGAAGTGGCTTTTTTCGTATCAGAGCATCTTGCCCAAATGGAATCCATAGTTTCAACAGCTACCCACTTCATGCTCAAAACCTATAAGCGCGAAGGCATAGTGTTCGAAAAATCAGCAGACGATCAGAGACAGCTTATGCTTTAATTAGAAGGTGATAAAAATGATTGATTATGAAAAAATGTTAAGCAGGACGGTTTCAGAAATTCCGCCCTCAGGAATAAGAAAGCTTTTTGATGTGGCTAACGAAATGAAGGACGTGGTTTCCTTAGGTGTCGGTGAACCCGACTTTGATACCCCCAGAGCCATAAGAGAAGCAGGGATGCGTTCTTTAGTTGTTGGACATACCCATTATACCTCAAATGCAGGTCTTGTCGAGTTAAGATTAGAAATCTGCCGTTATCTTGAAAGGAAATATTCTCTTTCATATAATGAAGACGAAGTTTTGGTAACCGTAGGCGGAAGTGAAGCCATTGATGCTGCACTCCGTGCAGTTATAAATCCCGGGGATGAAGTTTTAATCCCCGAGCCCAGCTTTGTATGCTATAAGCCGTTAGCATCTTTGGCAGGCGGAATTCCAAAGCCTATCGCAACTACCGAGGAAAATAATTTCCGTCTCACTTTAGAGGATTTAAAGGCTTCCGTTACAGATAAGACCAAGGTTTTGATTCTTCCATACCCCAATAATCCTACAGGTGCGATTTTAGAAAAGAACGATCTCAAAGCTCTAGCTGATTACTTAATCACAAAGGATATTTTTGTTTTGACCGACGAAATATATTCCGAGCTTAACTATACAGCCGAGGGACATATATCCATTGCTTCCTTCCCTAATATGAAAGAGCGTACCATTTATATAAATGGTTTTTCAAAGGCCTTCGCCATGACAGGATGGAGGCTTGGTTATGTGTGCGCTCCAAAGGAAGTAATGAAATACATACTTAAGGTTCATCAGTACGGAATTATGTCATCTCCCACCACCAGCCAGTATGCGGCAATAGAAGCTCTTAAAAACTGTGACGCCGATGTTCTTGCCATGCGTAATGAGTATGACAGAAGACGTCGCCTTATGGTTTCTTCTTTCAGAGAAATGGGATATCCCTGCTTTGAACCTCTTGGAGCTTTTTATGTATTTCCCAACATCTCAAAGCTTGGACTTTCAAGCGACGATTTTTGTGAAGCACTCTTAAAGGAAGAACATGTTGCCTTAGTTTCGGGCTCTGCTTTCGGTAAATCCGGAGAAGGCTTTATAAGATGTTCCTACGCCTATTCCATAAGCAATATAACAAAAGCTCTTGACAGAATCAAGCACTTTACTTATAATCATACTTAAGCCAAGGGGAATCTATCCCCTTAAGGCTTAAAATCATAAATTTTGCGTAATACTGCAGAAAATCCTGCAAATATACGCCAGTATTATTTTTGTATTTTCTTTGTCTTCCATCAAAATTTAAATGTTTTAAGCTCTTCGACCTTAAACTTGAATAAATTTAGTGCAATTTCAATGCGGAGGACGAAGACAGGCTGACGCCTTTCAAGGACGACAAATTGGAAGTGTGCAAATTTAACAAGTTTAAGGCTTATGGGGTCAGGCTCCCCTTGGCTTAATAAAATTAAAGGGGGAGATTTTTTTGCATAACGAATTCGTACGTTCGAATATTTCAAACATACCCATTCACTTTTCTTATACACCAAAGCATTTAAGATTAAAATCTCTCCCCCGTACACTCTGCCAACCTCACATACACAGCGAGGTGGAGCTTTTATATGTTGAAAGCGGCGTTTTTGCATGCATTATCAACGACACCGAAATCATTGCAAAAAAAGGCGATGTAATCTATATAGCAGGCCTCATACCCCATTACACCAAAACTTTAGAGGCAGGCACTTATACTGCTCTTTTACAGTTTTCTCCCATGAAATTCACAGATACAAAGGACAGTATAAGTAAATACCTTTACAGATTTATAAATGCAGAAGAAGTTCCCTATAAACTGTTTTTGGCAAAAGATGATAATACAAAGGCATTAGTATCAAGCATAGAAAGAATATGCACGGAAACTATAGAAAAAGAGCCGGGACATGAAAGCTTTATAAAAGCTCAGATTTTTTCTGTTTTAGGCATTTTATACAGAAGTCAGGTTTTAAGAAACCCGGAAAATTACTTTGATTCAAGGTCTCTTGATAAAATACTTCCTGCCCTTTCCTATATTGACGAGCACTATGCGGAGGATATTTCCCTGGACTTTTTGAGTAATTTGTTAAATATCAACCGTTATTATTTCTGCCGTCTTTTCAAAGAGGCAACAAATTCCACTTTCAAGGAATATCTCAATTTCGTAAGAATCTGTAAGTCTGAAAAGCTTTTGACCTCTTCCGAAATGACTGTATCTGAAATTTCTTTGGAGTCGGGATATTCTTCGATTTCCCACTTCAGCCGTACTTTCAAACATTTTAAAGGTTGTTCTCCTCACGAATTTAAAAAACTTCAGTATAAACGACAATAAGGAATAATGAAAAGACGAATATTTTTATAAAATTGCGTAAAAAATAAAAAAAACTATTGACAAACATCTCCTTTTGTGGTATCATATCCCTTGTTGTTAATACTTGCGCCATTAGCTCAGTTGGTAGAGCACCTGACTCTTAATCAGGGTGTCCCGGGTTCGAGTCCCTGATGGCGCACCAGAAGAAAGTAAGTACCCTTTAGGGTTCTTACTTTTTTTAGTTTGTGCCGCTGAAGGGCTCGAACCCTGAGAGGGTTTTTGCGTCAAGAAAACGATTGATAATCGTTTTTAGCAAAAAGTTGCGACGACCGGTATCGAAATGCAAAGCATTTGGGTGGTCAAGCAGGGTGGATGCGAAGCATACACGTCCCTGATGGCGCACCAGATGAATAAAGCATATCCTTAAGGGTATGCTTTGTACTTTACTTCGTGTAAAATTTATTACTCCAATCAGCCTTCGCTTCGCTCTGCTTCTTGGTCAGGGACTTTCGGCAAAAAAGTTATACTCAAT
>JBGVKY010000019.1:0-2208 GCA_045123995.1 Clostridia bacterium | reverse complement strand
CCCGGTACGGGCAGGGGAAGTTTCAAAGGCCTTGTCTATAGTGGCAAAAGCTCCGTGTTTTCGCGGATTATTAACATTATCACTGGCTTCCACATCATTTTGCGGAGAGACTGCTCCGCTGTCTGTGTTGGAGAGGTTAGTTATACTTTATAACACAAGCTATACCGTAGCAAATGACAGTTGATACTATTTTAATTAAACCTATATTCAAGTCATCTCCTATAGGTATAAACCAGATAAGCTGCGCTACTAATAGGATAAATCCCTTATACAGGATATCCCCTTTAGCTGCGAAGCGATAGCTTACAATCGCGGTATATATGGGTTCTGCTACCATCCAAAAGAGAAAAGCAACCACTGCCACAGTACTGTATTTTGTAAATATCAGTAATAAATCGACGAGATAGAAGCATCCTGAAGGAACAAAGCACAAAAGAAACCATTTAACACCGTTTTTGTGACGGAAAGATATGCACTTTATGAAGCAAGCAATTGCAAAGCAAAGGGTGATTCCTATTATCTGATAAATACCTGCGGTAAGCTCCATTTCTGCTATCATAGGCCAGTCATTAATACTGTTTCTAAAATAAGGAATGAACCATAATATTTGAGGAGAAATCAAAGCAAGATACATAAATATAGCACTTTTCTTATTTATGAAATAATAACTCACTCCTGCAAGATATAATGGATTTACCATAAACAAATAAAAACTGAACAAAAATAAATTCTGCAATTCATCAGAATCAGATAATTCCAAATACAGCTGAAAAACAGCCACAGGTAACAGGCAGAGTAAAATCCATATAGCCGCTTTTACAACAATTTTCAAAAATTTCATAAAAATCACTCCATGTCTAAGCTTTAAGTAAATTTTATTGATAATGCCTTCCAAAATTGTTCCTTAAATTACTTCTCTATTTCCGTTTTAAAAGTTAAATTCGGCGCATGCTTTTTCGCTATATTTACGCCCCCTATGTTAAGTATAGATAGTGCCACATGCTCACAATTTTGCTCCAACAAGTTGTATTGAAAATTTTCTGCTATGGTTATGGCCACAGCCTGTTCAAACATTGCCTTGCCAAGTGCCGGTTTAATTGAATATTGAGAACTGTTTTCATACTGTTCTGATATGTATTTACCAGATGTTGACACTCCATAACTCTTTTTGTTTTCAAGAAAATACTGAGTTTCGTACTTTCCCAAAACACTTATTCTCATTTCTGAGTCAGAATCTTTTAATTTATCCTGCTCTTGAGGATAAAAGCTAAATAAAACTCCTTCTCCACTTTCGTTGACCAGCAAAACTCCAGCATGTCCCATTCCACTGGCCCCATCTGAATCATTTAAATAGTATGCTGTCGTAATTGATGTATCATCGAAATTTCTCAAATCTGTTATAGCATAGTTTGCAGTATATTCCGCTACCTTATCACCATTTCCAATTGCTATCTCGCGAACCTCTGTCAATTCTTCCATCAAAGCTTCTTTTGCAGGGGTATTATTAAAATCCTGTTCCTTGCGATAATCTGTATTTATAATATTTCTTTGATCCGGATTGTTAATAAAGTTACGCACTTCCTCCTCGTCAAATCCATATTTACCTACAAAAGTATCAACCATTGTTGTAGCTGCCTCTTTAATTTTTTCTTCAGCCTTGTCTTTTATCCATTCTTTCGCATCTTCAGCTTTTCCTTTTACCCATTCTTCTGCCTCTTCAACTTTTCCTTTGGCGTATCCAAGTACACAATCAAAATCCAAATCTGCTACATTTCCATAGTACAGCTCTGCTTGGTCTGGTATTTCTGCTTTTTCTTCCGGCAAAAAGGAAATCTCAGCATTTGCCCCGTCATAGCTTTTCTTTCTTCTCACTTTTTCAGCCGTTATACCCGAAGTTTTTTTCCGTTTATCACTTATAGCTTTCCAGGTTTTATCACCTACAACACCATCGGGAAAAAGGCCGTTATCCTCCTGAAACTTTATAACAGAATTAAATGTGTTTATGCCGTAAATGCCATCTTCCTCTAGCTTTTCACCTCTGCCGTCAGTATAGCCCATAGAATTAAGTTCCTTTTGTAATTCCTTTATGGTATAAGGTGAGCCGGAATGTACCGAAAGCACAGAACCCTTTTCCTTCAGGCTTTCAAAATCTTCCTCATCTTTAGTAAAATCAGTCTCGGTTAATTTATTTCCCCCGGTACGGGCAGG
>JBGVKY010000018.1:0-62399 GCA_045123995.1 Clostridia bacterium | reverse complement strand
TTCTTCATACCTTCGTTAATCATAGCCTGAGCTAATACAGTTGCAGTAGTTGTACCATCACCAGCGATATCGTTAGTTTTGGTAGCTACTTCACGTACAAGCTGAGCACCCATGTTTTCGAAAGCATCTTCCAGCTCAATTTCCTTGGCGATAGTCACGCCATCATTAGTAATGAGTGGAGCACCATAAGGTCTGTCTAATACAACGTTTCTTCCCTTAGGGCCAATAGTTACTTTGACTGTGTTGGCTAACTGATTTACACCTGCTTCAAGTGCAACTCTAGCTTCAACGCCATACTTAATACTCTTTGACATATTGTTCACTCCTTATATTTTAGTAGTGGACCATCTTGGGCTCGAACCAAGGACCGACTGGTTATGAGCCAGTTGCTCTAACCAACTGAGCTAATGGTCCAATTATCACGCAAAAGGTATTATAGCAAAAAAAGCCCCTCATGTCAAGTGTTTTTTTCAAAATATATGCTTTTATAATTGATTTTGGATTCTTTTTGTAGTATAATGTAAAATACAAAAAGAAAAGGGGATAAATATGAAAAAAATCTCGAAATTTTTAATACTCATATTGCTTATAATGGCATCTGTAGTTATATATATGCGGGAAAGAACCGTTTTAGTATACCGGGAAAACGAAAGCCTTGAAATAAAAGCTAAGGAAAAAGAGGACTATCTTAAAGAAGGCTGGTTTTCAGAGGAAGTTTTAAGGATTTACTCAAAAAGCGGTGAAGAAAAAATAGTAACCTTAAGCCTGTGGCTGGAAAACAAAGACCCTTTCTGGGGTGATGAACCATTTACCCCGGTGTATTCTGAAAAAGGGGAAGAAATGATGGTGCCTCAGAGCCAAAAGGAAGAGTTTCTCAAAAAAGGATGGCTTAAAAAAAGGCCTGACTGGGAGGGGCTTTCTGACCTTAAAGCAAATATAGAAAACTTTATTAAAAACCAAAGCGGTTCCTGGGGTGTTTTTATACAGAACCTTGAGAACAACGAATATCTTTTAATAAACGAAGGCAGATATTCTGCAGCAAGCTTAGTTAAGGTTTATACCATGGCTGGAGTTTTTGATGAAATCGAAAAGGGAAATCTTAAAAAAGATGCGGACATTTCCCACAAATTAAAGCTTATGATAACCGAAAGCAGCAACGAGGCGTGCAACTACCTTACCATTAAAGCTGGCGGTGGGAATGAAGCAAAGGGCTTTGACAAGGAAAACGAAATTTCGAGAAGCTTGGGGTGCGAAAATACGGAGAGGGGCTCCTACCTGGTGGAACTGTCAGGAAGAAAAGGACCCTACAGGCATCATAACTATACCTCGCCAAGAGACTGCGGAAGAATTTTAAAAGCCATATATAATAAAGAACTTGTAAGCGAAAAAGCCAGCGAGGAAATGCTTTCGCTGCTTTTGGGACAGACCAGGCGGTGGAAAATCCCCCAGGGAGTTCCATCAGGCGTAAAAATAGCCAACAAGACGGGGGAAACGGATACAGCAAATTCCGATATCGGTATTGTTTTTTCTGAGGGAGCCGATTATATAATCTGCGTTCTGGGTAACGGCGATGTGAAATTCGGAGCATCCTTGATTTCTAAAATCTCGGAAATGGCGTATAATTATTTCAATTAAAAAAGGGTGCCAGGCACCCTTTTTTAATTGAATATTGTAAGTATAAGTCCGGATAAAACACCGATAAAATATAAAAGCAGAAGAATTAACATATTCTTTTTATAATTTTTATTGAGCTTGAAAAGAACTATAAGTCCCACACCTGCGGAGGAACACAAGGCACCGGTTAAAGAAGCGAGGGTTATAGCTCCCTCCATATAAAGCTTTGTTAAAAGGACAGAAGATGCACAGTTCGGTATAAGCCCTATTAAGCTTGTTATAAATGGCAAAAGCCATTTATTAAGGGAGAGAGATTCTATTGAAAATTGCTCCATCATGAAGGAAAGTGCCAGACTTATAACGAAGATGAAAATAAAAATTTTAGCCACATGAATTAAAGTGGATTTAAGTATTCCCTCGTGACAGCTTTCGCAGTTGCCGTGAAAGTGATGATGCTCGTCCTCCTGGTGACAGTGGCCGTGATGAACACCCTGATTTTTAATTATGATATCAATTAAAAAGCCAAAGAAAACGGCAATTAAAAGCTTCGATAAAATGAGTATAAGCATTTCTGAAAATAAAGAGGGCTCGGAAAGTAAAATGGGAATTGCCTCGTCGCTTGTGGCGATAAACACCGCAAAGAGGGTTCCTAAAGTAATCATGCCCTTTGAATAAAGCTCGGATGCAATGACAGAAAAACCGCACTGTGGAATACAACCGAAGAGTCCTCCAAAGAGGGGACCTGCTTTTTTGGATTTCATGAAAAGGTGATGAGCCTCGTTATTCTTTTTGTGCTCAATATATTCAATTATAAAATAAATGATAAAAAGTGACGGGAGTATCTTTAATGAATCTAAAAAAGAATGCTCCAGCATATGTAAAAAGTGATGCATAAAATCTGCCTTTCCTTTAATCGAATACATGCAATTGTATCATAAAAGAAAGGCTGTGTCAATTTTTTTGTCAAAATAAAAGTGAAAGAGGTCATGCCTCTTTCACTTTTTCTTTATCTGTTAAAACTAATGGTGCTGACGCTGTAACCCTGTAGGATAAAACATTCGGTATTGTTTCGCCGTCAATCTGAAGGGCAGAGGGGTTTTCGAAAGAAACTGTGATTTCCTTTCCCTTGAAAATTTCCACATATTTTTTTGCATTGATATGAGTTCCTTTAAAGATTGAGGGGAAAAGCATTAAGAGTCTTAACTTGCTTTTTGAGTGAACAACTGCAACTGATACAAGACCGTCCTGATTTTTTCTGTCCTGGTTGGGGCAGGTCATCATTCCGCCACCGTAGAAACGGCCGAACATGGTGGGGCAAATCCATACATTTTTGTATTCTTTAGTAAGTCCGTCAACTGTAACATACGCCTTTTTCTTTTTGAACTTGAATAAAAGACCGACAATGGCTATTTTGGTATAGTTTATGGGCTTTGAACTTGTCTCGCGGATTCGGTCCCCCTCTTCACAGCAGTAGCCGTCAAGGCCGAAACCCACACCGTTTATAAATTTATAGTCTTTGCCTAAAACAGTTGCAGTGGGAAGATTTAAAAGATAAGGATAAAGAGGAGTGAGTGTATCATCTTTTAATTCTATATCATTGGCAAAATCGTTTCCGCTTCCTGCAGCGTGATAAAAAATGTTTTTATCCTTTACTTCCTCTGATGATACTGAATTTATAAAACGATTTAAAGTCCCATCGCCGCCTGAAACAATGAGGTTGTCATCTTCTTTAAGATTTTTGGTAAAGGAACAAAGGTCACATTCTGTTATATCATAAAAGGACAAAGTTTCACCCTTTAAGGTTTCTTTTAATCTCTCTGCGTTTTTAAGACCTCTTCCATTATCTGCTTTTTCGTTATACAAAATTATATAATGCATGGCATTATACCTCGTTTCTCCGCAAAATGGGATTTTATAGAAATAATCTTATAACAGGAAAAATCATATGTCAATAAATTTTTATTTTATTTTCTCCCTTATATATCCCTTTCTGTATGCTTCAAGCAATGCCTTTAATACCTTTATTCTTTCTGCTATCCGCTTTCCGTTGTCGGTATCAGATACCCTCATTCTTTTAGGGAATTCTTCAATCATAACTTTATCGGAATGAAGGTCGAAATCCTTTTCTATCACATCGTTAAGGCTTGTAAAATCCTGATGGGCGGTAATGGAAAAACCGTAGGAATTATTGATTAGGGTATAACCTGAAATTCCCGTGGTGGAGTGATATGCTTTTGAAAAACCTCCGTCTATAACATAAAGCCTGCCCCCTGCTTTAACGGGGCTTTCGCCCTTTTTGGTTTTAACAGGCACGTGACCGTTTATAATGTGCCCTTTAGAGGGGTCAAGAGAAAAGTCTTTAAGTATCATGGCGCATATTTTTTCTTTGTTGTTAAATTTATAATAGGGATTTTTTTCTTCCTTGAGAAGCTTTTTATCATTGGTGAAATAACCCTCAAAGGTTGTAAGCTTTTCTTTCCCGTAAAGGGGAGACAAGCTTCCGCACCAGAGATACCATAAAAAGTCGGTTTCCTTATCTTTATTATCAGAGAGATATGCTTCTCTTACATATTTATCCGCCGCATCAAGATATTCTCTGCCCTTAAGTGTCTTTCCGTCAAAAGGAAATTCGGCAAGATTTCCTTTTTCATTCAGGGGTATACAACCGTGGAAAAGGAGATTTCCGTTATAGATTTTATACATTCCCCCGTGATTCAACATAAATCTTATGTGTTTATGAAGCTTTTCTGAGTGTAAAAATGAACGCCTGAGGCTTTTTATAACCGCCTCTTCTTCCTTGGTTAGAGAAAGGGGATTGTTTTTATCAACGGTGGGGAAAAAGCTGTCAGTAAGCGGATATTTTTCTCCGTCGATGGTGATTACATTGTTGTCATAATCTATGTTTTTAAGCATAATGCGGTCATTCATGCCGTACTCAGGATGGTTTTCTATAATTTTGCCTTCAAGCTTAAACTGGATAACGGAAATGGCTTTGTGCATTTTGGCAGCCAGGGGAGAGTCTCCTTCCTGAATAACGTGCTTGTGTGAATCCAACGGCATGAAATTAAGGCATGGGTCGTCCTTATAGGTTTCCATGGCGAAGTTAGTAAGTGTTCTTGTATTTATGCCGTAACCAATTTCCAGAACGTCGAAATTATTGTATCTTAATGAGTTTCTCACCACATTAGCAATCAGAGCATCGTTACCTGCCGAGGCACCAATCCATTCGATATCATGGTTTCCCCACTGCATATCTATAGAGTGATAACCTATAAGCTCATCCATGATAATATCTGCTCTGGGACCTCGGTCAAAAATATCTCCTAAAATATGCAAATGGTCAATGGCAAGACGTCTTATAAGGGCAGAAAAAGCTACTATAAGTTCTTCTGCAAAGCCGATATCTATGACAGATCGTATAATTCCTTTATAATACTCGTGCTTGTTGATTTCGGAAATATGGTTATGCAAAAGTTCCTCCATTATATAGCTGAACTCCTTGGGCATAGCCTTTCTTACTTTAGAACGGGTATATTTGGAAGAAATAAGACGGCTTATTTCAGAAAGACGGGTCAGGGTCACTTCATACCATAAGTCAGTTGCTCTGTGATTCTGATTTAAGAAATAAAGCTTCTGCTCAGGATAATAAATCAAAGTGGCAAGCTCATTTTTTTCTTCTTCCGTTACACTGCTTTCAAAAAGAATGTCTATTTTGTTTTTTATGACTCCCGAGGCATTTTTAAGTACATGCAGGAAAGCTTCGTATTCCCCGTGGAGGTCGCTTAAAAAATGCTCGGTTCCCTTGGGAAGATTTAATATGGCTGAAAGATTGATGATTTCCGCCCCTACCGACTGAATTGTAGGATATTCGTCAGAAAGGAGCATAAGATAATCAGGACTTATAAATTTTTCTTTCATAAAAAACCTCCATTTTAATACTACAAGTATATAATATCAATAAAGAAAAGATTTTTCAATAGATAATGGAAGATTTTTTAAATAAATCGCTATTAAATATTGACTTTTCTTTGAAAAACGTATATTATGGTATAATAGTATATACTGCATGGATTATGCAAATTTATGCTTAAGATAAAGGGGGCAGATACATTGGAAAAGGCTATCATTGAATTAGTTAATGTGTCTAAGGATTTTGATGGCGAGGGTGTTTTAAAAAACATCAATCTCAAGATTAATAAACACGAATTTTTAACACTTCTGGGTCCTTCGGGCTGCGGCAAAACCACAACACTCCGTATCATTGCGGGATTTGATTATCCTACGGAGGGAAGTGTGCTTTTTGACGGAAAGGATATAAAAAATATTCCGCCCTATAAAAGAAGAGTAAATACTGTTTTTCAGAAGTATGCTCTTTTTCCGCACCTGAATGTTTTTGAAAATATTGCTTTCGGTCTCAGAATTAAAAAAATAGATGAAAAAATAATCCGGGAAAAGGTTTCGAAGATGCTTAAACTTGTAAACCTTGAGGGATACGAGAAAAGGGATGTGGATTCATTGTCCGGTGGTCAGCAGCAACGAGTTGCCATCGCCAGAGCTCTTATAAACGAGCCCGAGGTTTTGCTTCTGGACGAGCCTCTGGGAGCCCTTGACTTAAAGCTTCGCAAGGACATGCAGCTTGAACTTAAGCGTATCCAGGTGGAAACGGGAATAACATTTATATATGTTACCCATGATCAGGAAGAAGCACTTACAATGAGCGACAGAATCGTTGTTATGAACGGCGGTAAAATCCAGCAACTTGGAACTCCAGTTGATATTTATAACGAGCCTGAAAATGCTTTTGTTGCAGACTTTATAGGAGAAAGCAACATAATCAACGGCATCATGAAGGAAGACTGTCTGGTTAATTTCCTCTCCAAGGATGTACCCTGCGTTGATAAGGGATTTTATGAAAACGAGCCTGTTGACGTGGTTATCCGTCCCGAGGATATAAAGCTCGGGGCAGAAGGTCAGGGAATAATAGATGGAGAGGTAACAAGCGTTATATTCAAGGGTGTTCACTACGAAATGATGATAAAGTGTAACGGGTTTGACTTTATGGTACACTCCACATTAAAAGAGGAAGTGGGTGCCCGTGTAAGTCTGTCCGTAATTCCCTTTGATATCCATATAATGAAGAAGGTGGCAGAGGATGAATAAAAAGACAGCCTATCTTTCCATTCCGTACTTTGCCTGGGCTATTATTTTCACTGTGGTGCCTCTTTTACTGGTATTCATGTTCGCCGTATTTAAAAATGACGGGGAAGGATACTATTTCACCACGGAATATTTAATTCAGCTTTTTGACGCCAGGGAAGAAATGGTGGCGGCTCTTATACGAAGCTTGAAGCTTTCTGCCATAGCTACCGTTGTATGCCTTGTTTTAGGTTACCCTCTGGCATATATACTTGCAAACAGCAAGTCAAGATATAAAGGCTTTCTTACCACTTTGATAATTCTTC
Organism: Clostridia bacterium; assembly: GCA_045123995.1. Classification (GTDB taxonomy): domain Bacteria; phylum Bacillota; class Clostridia; order CAKSNL01; family HGM11501; genus HGM11501. Next base: position 55,323 of record JBGVKY010000018.1, on the reverse strand, counting down.
CTATGTGGATGAATTTTCTGGTAAGAACCTATGCTCTTTTGACATTGATGGAAAACAATGGCCTTATCAATCAGTTTTTAGGACTTTTCGGCATGGAGCGAATTCAGTTTTTATATAAAGAAAGCTCCATTCTTATAGGAATGGTATATAACTATCTGCCTTTCATGGTACTTCCAATTCACTCTGTTTTATCAAAAATCGATAAGAGGGTTGTCGAGGCAGCAGAGGATTTGGGGGCAAATAAATTTCTTGTATTCAAAAAAGTTATATTTCCTTTAAGTCTTGGCGGTGTCATAAGCGGAATTGAAATGGTATTTATCCCTTCAATTACAACTTTCGCACTGTCACAGCTCTTAGGAGGAAGCAAAACCCTCCTTATAGGAGATATGATTGAAAGACAGTTTTTAGAGTTTAACAACTGGGGATTCGGCTCGCTTCTTTCGGTAATAGTAATATTGATTGTTCTTATGTCGATGTACTTTACCGGGAAATTCGGGTCCTCCGACTCTGAATCGGGAGGGGGGCTCTTAGGATGAAGATAATAAAACGACTTTACGTTTCTTTAGTTTACATTCTCCTATATGCACCTATTGCGATCCTTATTCTTTATTCTTTCAATGAAAGTTCAACAAGAAGTAAGTTTACGGGCTTTTCGTTAAGATGGTATAAGGAGCTTTTTTCGGACAGAGAAATACTGTCGGCTCTTTTCTATACACTTCTTTGTGCCCTTTTGGCATCACTTATTGCTACAGTAATAGGAACAATAACGGCGGTGGGTCTTTACAAAATGAAAAAAGGACCTAAAAGCCTTTTGCTTAATCTTTCGCACATTCCCATGCTCAATCCCGAAATCGTAACGGGCGTATCTTTGATGCTCCTTTTCGTATTCATAAATTTCGAGCGTGGATTTTCCACAATGTTGCTTGCACATATTACCTTTAATATTCCTTATGTAATTGTGTCGGTACTTCCGAAGCTTAAGCAGATGAACCCGTATCTTTACGAGGCGGCTCTGGATTTAGGGGCTTCGCCCATATACGCATTCTGGAACGTGGTAATGCCCGAGATTAAAAGCGGAATTGTAACGGGATTCCTTTTTTCCATGACCATGAGTATAGATGACTTTGTAATAAGCTTCTTTACTACGGGAAATGGAATTCAGAACCTTTCAATTTACATCTATAATGCAGCCAAGAGAGGTATAAGCCCGAAGGTAAACGCTCTGTCGGCACTTATGTTCCTGGTTATGCTTATCCTGCTTTTGATTGTAAATAAAAGAGATGATTCAAAAAAAGAACAAATTAAAAAATAGAAAGGAATTACAAAAAATGTCAAAGAAGAAAAATGCAAACATCGAAAGAAACACAAATAAGAAAAAGGCGAAAGAGGCTCTTAGCAAGAGACTTGAAAATCTGCTTGTTAAAAATACCGGCATAGCTTTGGTATTGGCTGTGATTTTCGCAGTATTCAACAACTATAAAAACTCAATGGAGCTTGCAGGCGGTATGATTGCCCTTTTCAAAATTCTTATATGGGCAGGCGTAGCTGCAGTTTTGGTTTTTGCAATACTCGGTGTGGTAAAGAAAGATGCTTCTCTTTACAAGTGGTGTGCAGTTGGTGCGGTTAATTCCGTAATCTGGTTCTTATTCTACCGATTCGGCACTTATAAGACAGCTCTTATTTCCGGTGTTGCATACAGCTACTATGCAATTTTAGCATTCATTATTTTCACGGTTATCTATTATTTCCTTGCACTTTCAGGTGCATGGAACAAAAAGGCAATTCGTATTGCTTTTTATGTGGTTGCTGCACTTATTGCAATAGCTTTGCTTGCAAGCGCTCTTGTATTTATGTACTTAAACGGCAATCTTACAGGAGTTGCACACTGAAATTAAAGTTAATTAAGGAGAATTAAAATGGACGAAAACAAGAATTTAACTCCCGATAATGAAGAGGAAAATAATCTTTCAGAAGAAGTAATTGAAGAAGTAATCGAAGAAGCCGAAGAAGAGGAAGAAATACTGGAGGAAGTTTCAGAAACTGCAGAAGAAATCGCAAAAGAGGCAGAAGAAGCAGCTTCCGAAAGCATCGTGGTTCCGGAAGAAACCGAGGAAATAAAGGAAGAGAAAAAGTCAAAGGGCGGCCTTATAGCAGCTCTTATAGGTGCGGTAGTACTTATAGCTGTAATTTTAGGGGCTATTTTCCTTGGCGGAAGTTCAAAGAATGGAACAGTTAATCCCGGTTATGCCGCAATCAAGGGCAACAGCGTATATCATATAAGCTATTCTGACTATAAGCTTCACAAAACTCCTATAAAGGGTGGCGAAGATGCGGTTTTGACCGAAGAACAGGCAATTTATATTGCGGGAGACGGAAACGACATTTACTATCTCACTTTCTCCATTGCAGAAGACGGACAGTCCACAGTTTATAAATTCAAAAAATTTGTAGACGGGGTAAATGACCCTGTAATCGTGTCTGACGAAATGTCAAGCCTTCAGATTTCAGACGGATATGTTTACTACTTCAAGACTGTTCCTGAATTCTATTCAGGATACAGCAGCCGTATATATCGTGCAAAGCTTAAGGAAAATTCAGAGCCTGAGACGGTTTGCGATGCGCTTTCCCTGTCTTTCTATGTAGACGGAAAGGATCTTTATTACTGTGACGTAGAAACTACCTCTTTGATGAAAGTCAAGATTTCCGATGCAATGAAATACATCGCGGAAAATCCCCTGGAAGACGGAGGAAAGAGAGCATCTTCAGATCTTTCGGCAGAAATGATAGTTGAAGGTGTAGTGACCTATCCCACCATCGTGGGCAAGAAGGTTTACTTCATTGATGCGCAAAACCAGTATGAGCTTTGCTCATATGATTTAAAAACCGGAGCTTTAGAGGGCTTCAATAACGGTGTATTCACAAATAATTTCAACATTTACGGCGATCACATCTATTATTATAACGTAAGTGACTATTCATTCTATCGTATGAAGCTCGATGGCTCTGACGTCAACAAGATTTCAGGTGTAAATTATTACGGCCTCAGCACAATATCTCACGATAAGATTATGTTCCTTGAAATAAGCGACGAAGGAATGCCTTATATAAGCGTTTGCGACCTGGACGGAAATGAAATTTCCGAGGTTTCGCTTATAGATGAAATCCCCCAGGAAGAATACTATGACGATTCGGCTATAGAACTTCCGGAAGAAGAAAGTTCTGAGGAAGTCGGGGAAGAAATAGAGACAGCGGTATCCACAGACTTAAACTAAAATAAAAAAGAGGTTGAATTTTCATTCAACCTCTTTTTTTATGAGAAAAGTGCTCTCATTATTTCTTCGGCATATTCTGGGGTACATTCTCCAAGACATTTTGAAAGGCTGGAATTACCGGAAAGTCTGGGTCTGACTGCATCAAAATCCTCTTTTGTGAATTTTATTTCTTTACATTCTGTAAGGTCAGTAATTAAGGTGCGCATTTCCTCTTCCGTTCTTAATATTTCATCATATAAAATAGATGATTCTAAGGGAGCCCATTTCAAGTTGTGTAAAATGAAAGCGGGAAGATAGAGGGCGCAGGCAACACCGTGAGGCACGTCTTTTTCTTCGGAAAGATAATAGCTTAAAGCATGGGGCATTGCGGTTCCCGTTACGGAGATGGCATATCCAGCATAGATAGAAGCAAGATAAAGATTTTCAAAATCCTCATCGTCAAGCCCATCAGTTCCGTAGGCACTTATGGTTTCAAACTCGGGGATTAAAAGCTTAAGTGTGCGGATTGCAAAGGTTTTGGAAAAATCATTTGCGGTTTTGTTAAAGTAGCTTTCAAAAGCATGAGCCATGGCATCCAATGCAGTTGCCTTTATTAAAGAGGGTGTCATTTTTGAAATATAAGTAATATCGCCTAAGGATAATAATGGAAGTATTTTATCTGAGCGCATGCTTCTTTTCTTTCCGTCGCTTCCGGTAATTACCGCATAAGGTGTAACTTCGCTTCCTGTTCCTGCGGTGGTACCTATTGCCACAATGGGAAGGGGACTACAATTAAAGTTGCCAAGATAAGCATCTTCCTCTGATATACCGGGATTTGCAATAAGTGCGGCAATGGCTTTGGAGGCATCCAAAGGACTTCCGCCGCCGATACCGATAACAAAGTCACATTCCCTTGAAAATCCAAGCTCTGCCGCCTCCAGGGCGGAAGCATAGGTGGGATTGGGGGAAATATCTGAATAAATTTCAAAAGGAATTCCTGCTTCTTCTAAAACTCCTATAACATCGTCAAGGGCTCCTGTCAATTTGGCTGAAGATTTACCTGTTACAATAAGTGCTTTTTTGCCGATGGATGCAATTTTGTCTTTGTTACCTTTCACGGCACCTTTTTCTATAATCATATTAACGGAACTTCTGAACTTGTGATTCATAAAAAACGTCCTTTCTTTTCATGATTTATTTTATTATAAAACAAAATTCATTATAATGCAATAAAGTCTTTAAAAACTATTGCAAAAAAAATCTTTTGTGGTATAATCTTTAAATTAAAAGGGGGCCATGTTATGATAGAAAAAATACCTTACGGAAAAGTGGGAGAAAACGAAGTATTTCTCTATAAAATGGACAACGGTAAAGGTCTTTATGCGGAAATTATTTCCTACGGAGGAATCGTAAAAAATCTTGTTTTCGATTCTATGGACGTGGTTTTGGGAAGAGATTCTCTGGAAGAATATATGGATAATACGGGGTATTACGGTGCTTTGGTGGGAAGAAATTCAAACCGTATTGCAAAGGGTGAATTTACATTAAACGGAAAGAAATACACTCTTGCAAAAAATGATAAAGCAAACAATCTTCACGGCGGAAACGTGGGATTTTCCAAGAGAGTATGGGAATCAAAGGCGGTAGATAAGGCAGAGCCTTCTTTAATTTTAACGCTGGTGAGTGCTGACGGGGACGAGGGATTTCCCGGAAAAGTAAAGGTAAAGGTTACATATACACTCACTAAGGAAAACGGGCTTAAAATTCACTATGAGGGAAAAAGTAGCGAAGATACAATATTAAATCTTACAAACCATTCCTATTTCAACTTAAACGGACACGATTCAGGAGTTGTTGACAATCATGAAATCACCATGGCTTCAAGCTTCTATACTCCTAACACCGATGAATGTATGCCCTATGGCATTGTTTCCTCTGTAGAGGGAACAGCATTTGATTTAAGAAATCCCGTTACATTCGGTGACGGATTTAATTCTGAAGATCCCCAGATAAAGCTTTTTTCAGGATATGACCACAATTTTGCCCTTGAGGGATTCGGTTTCAGAAAATTCGCCGAGGTAAAGGGAGATAAGTCCGGCATAATAATGGAATGTTTCACAGACAGACCTGCTGTACAGCTTTATTCAGGAAACGTAATAGATGAAGAAAGAGTTTGCAAAAATGGTGCTCTTTATCCCAGACACGGAGGATTCTGTCTGGAAACTCAAGTTTTCCCCAACGCCATGGAATACAGCCATTTCCCAAGCCCCATTTTGAAAAAAGGCGAAAAGTACGAAACTGTTACGGAGTACAAATTTAGAAAATGAATAATTTAGTCTGCTCTTTTACAGGTCACAGAGAAATAAAAAAGGAAACCCTTGAGCCTTTAAAAAAGCGTACAAGGGAAGTTGTTGATTTGCTTATCGCCAGAGGTGTAAAGGGATTTATTACCGGAGGAGCCGTGGGATTTGACCTTTTGTGTGCTGAAATTATTATGGAGGCAAAAAAGTACGCCGAAATAAGCCTCACCTTGGTAATTCCCTGTAAAGGCCAGGAAAAATATTACAGCGGGGAAGATAAGGAAAGATACAAAGAAGTTTTATCGGGTGCAGATAATGTAATCACCCTTTCTGACTTTTATTACAGAGGATGTATGCATGTAAGAAACAGGTATATGGTGGACAAATGTGACTTTTTGGTTTCCTACTGCATAAAGGCAGAGGGCGGAAGCTATTATACAAGATGCTATGCAAAGGAAAATAAAAAACATATAATAGACATTTTAATTTGAGGAGATTTTATTATGGAAAAGGTAAAAATTGTAACTTATAACATTAGAACTTTATATTCTCATCCTATTGACGGTGTCAATTCCTTTATTCACAGAGCAGGTATGATTCTTGAAAAGATAAGAAAGGAAGCTCCTCACGTTATCTGCTTTCAGGAAATATCTGACCCTATAAGAGAATTTTTGAATAACTATCTTAATGACTATATCATTTTGGGTCACGGAAGACTCAGTGATTTGACAAGCGAGGGTCTTTCAATAGCATACAGAAAGGACACTATGGAGCTTCTGGCTTTTGAAAGCTTCTGGCTTTCACCCACTCCTTATGTTCCCGGCTCAAGGTATGAAATTCAGAGTGAATATCCAAGAATATGCCCCCATGCTGTGTTAAAGCATAAAAATGTTGCTACTCCCATAAGCTTATATAACGTACATCTTGACCATATAAGCGATGCAGCAAGAATTGAAGGAATTAAGCAGATTACGGAAATGATTGGGGACTTCAAAAAGAAGATTGACTGTCCCACTTTCATTCTGGGGGACTTCAACGCCCGTCCCGAAACAGAGACTATAGGCTATCTTAAAGGCTATAACAACTCAGAATATGTGGAACTTACAGAAGATATCGGTCCCACTTATCACGGATTTTGTGGTAGTGCCGCACCCAAGAACGAAGAGCGTACAGGTCCTTCCAAAATAGACTATATTTTTACGGAACGAACAACGGCAGAAAAGGCATATACTGTAACAAAATGGGTTGACAATGAAAACGGAATACTTTTATCTGACCATTATCCCATTTGCCTTGAAATTGAAATGTAATATTGACAACAAAGGCTAAATATAGTATAATAACAAAAATATAATATAATAAATAAAATGCAGAGAGTAAGTAGCATTTCCTTATAGTGTCTTTTATTCTGTGCATTTTTTGTATTGAAACGGGGGATTTACGTGCACATATTTATAAACTTCTTAAATGAGGGTGTTATAATATTACTTAAAATACTTTTAGCCGTAGCACTAAGCGGTTTAATCGGACTTGAAAGAGAGCATAAGCACAGACCTGCGGGTTTAAGAACTCATGTCCTGGTGTGCGTAGGTGCGACCCTTACCATGATGATAAGTCAGTTTATGATAAAAGAAGGAATTTCCACGGATGTGGCACGTCTGGGGGCTCAGGTTATTTCAGGCATAGGTTTTCTTGGTGCAGGAACTATAATCCGCGAGGGCGACAGGGTGAGAGGTCTTACAACAGCCGCAACTTTGTGGGCAACAGCCTGCATAGGTCTTGCCATCGGCATAGGGTATTATCTTGGTGCGGTAATTGCGGCCTTGACGATGCTTCTGGTTTTAAGAGTATTGGGATATATCATGAAAAAGTATGAGGGAAAAGAAAACCTTACAATTCATATACAGACAGGCAACTCAAAGGAAAACGTAGCAAAAATAATTGAAGTTATCCATGAATACTGTGATGAGGTCAAAAATATAGAGTTTTCGAAAGACGGAATAAATAAAGAAGTTACAATAGTGGCAACGGTACAGCTTGCCCGCGGTGTCAATTATGAAATTTTCTCGACTTCTTTGATTGAACTTGAAGAAGTATTGAGAGTTGAATAATCGGGGAATTATATGCAAAAAGGTTTTATTCATGAAAAAAAGGGAGATTTCGAATATCTTTTAAGTCCACTATTGAAAGAGGCAGGTGTTCTTCACTGTTTTACCACAAGATGCGGAGGTTTTTCTGGGGAACACTTAACTTCTCTTAATCTGGGACTTGGAAGAGGAGATAAAAAAGAAAACCTCATCAGAAATTATAATGTGGTTTTTGATGCCCTTGGTTTTACAGGAAAAAATTTAAGCATGACAAAACAGGTTCATGAGGATATGGTCTCACCGATATACGAACCGACCTTAAGGTCGGAGGGGGCAGATGCCGTAATTACGGATAAAAAAAATATTCCGTTAATGTCCTATTCGGCAGACTGTGTGCCTGTCTTACTTTATGATAAGGAAAAAAACGTATGTGCCGCTATTCATTCGGGATGGCGATCCACGGTTAAAAAGATTACAGGGAGAACAATAGAGAAAATGACTTCTCTGTACGGAACAAATCCCTCTTCGGTTATTGTGGCAATAGGACCATCCATTGAAAAATCCTGCTTTCAGGTGGGATATGAGGTTTATGAGGCGTTCAGTGAAACTTTCAGTAATTTAAGCTTTATGGAAGAAGACGGTGACGGAGTTCACTACCACGCTGACCTATGGGAGGCAATTCATATTACTCTGCTATCCTCGGGAGTAAGAGAGGAAAATATATCTCTCTCGGGGGAATGTACCGTCTGCAATGAAGATTTGTTTTTTTCATCACGCAGACAAAAAGGTAAATTCGGCGCAATGGGCGCCTTTATAGAATTAAGGTGATATTTTGAAACGCATTTTTCTTTTAATAATCGGGATTTTAATATTTGTTTCTGCTTGCGGAAAAGAGCCTCCGGAAACAGAAACTGAGGAGAAGGTATCTTCTGTAATGACGGAGACGCTTCAGGGAGGTGTGGTTAGGGTTTCTTCGCGAAAGCCTGATACATTTAATCCTCTTGCCACCAATTATGAAAGCTGCAGGGAGCTTTTTTACCTTTTCTATGACGGACTTTATACCCTTAATGAGGATTTTACAGTTACAGAAAACCTGGCGTCTGAATTCATTATGAAGGAAGGTTTTACGTGGGGAACTCTTAAAATCAAAGACGGAATTCTCTTTGCTGACGGAAGCCTCCTTACGTGCAGCGATATAATTTACTCGGTAGATTTTATAAAGAGAAACGGCGGAAGCTTCTCAGGGTGTGTAAAGAATATAAAGAGTATAACGGAAGAAAGCAGTAACACCCTATTGATTGAACTTTATAATCCTGAATCTAATTTTGAAGCCATGCTTACATTCCCTATAATTAAAGACGGCTCTCCTTATTTTATGGACATGCCAAACGGAACGGGACAGTTTTACTGTGAAGAAGGGGATTTGGGATATACCCACCTTAAGGCGTCAAAAAATCTTTCCTATCATCAGGGACGAGCTTATATAGATGAAATCGAAATTTTGTATATGAATACTGACTTAAAGGAAGAAATGAGCTTTTTATCAGGAGATACGGATTTAATAATAAATCCTGATTTTACCGATGAACAAAAGGAAAATCCTGGAATTAAAACCTATAAAAGTGGAAGTAACCGTTTTGAATTTCTGGGATTCAACTCAACAAATGGAGTTTTCACCGATGAAGCGGCCAGAAGGGCAGTTGCTTCAGCCGTGGACAGGGGTGCTATTAAAGACGAATTCAAGAATATAGAAACGGTGGCATCTACTCCCATAAATCCTAAGGCATCATTCTATACAGAGGAAGTCGAAACGGTAACTTTCGACAAAGCAGCAGACGTATTGGAAAGAAATGGATGGAGAATAGGAGATGGAGGAGTTTACGAGAAAAACGGAAGAAGCTTATCTTTCAGCATTATTGTAAACGAAGATGACTCTGAGAGAGTTGCTGTTGCTAACTTTTTGAGCCACGCACTTTTGAGTCACGGAATCTCTGCATCTTTGCAGCCGCTTTCTTATGACACATATAAAGAAAGACTTAAAAACGGCGAATTTGAAGCCTTTATGGGTGGTTGCACCATTGGTAATGCATCAAATCTCGGATTTTTAATAGGTACAGGCGGAAGCGCCAATGTATTTGGTTATTCCGGCGGAGTAATGGATATGAGAATTGCTGCTCTTGCCACGGCAGAAGGCGAAAATCTTTTATCCGAAGCGAAGAAATTCGGCAAGGCATTAGGAGAAAGTGCTCCTCTTACTGGTATTTATTTCAAGACCACCAAGATAATGGCAAAGAATAATATAATGATTCCTGAAATAAGTCCCACATCCTTTTATACAAAGGCGTATAAGTGGTATTATACGAAATAAAAAACTTGCTGTAAAAAAACGAATGTTTTTTCTTGCATAACGGGAATTTTTGTGTTAAAATTATCTAAAAAGGCATTTTATATTACGAGAAAGGAACTTTATTATGATAATTGATCCTATTATATTAAAGGAAAGTAAAGATGGTTCACTGGCAAAAACCAACTGCTATTCAGAACTTTTAGAAGAAAGAAAGATTTTTCTTTTCAGCGAAGTTGATGATGACTTGTCTGCTTCCATTGTTTCACAACTTTTATATCTTGATTCCAAAAAGCCCGGGGAGGAGATTGAAATGTATATCAATTCTCCCGGTGGGTCCGTTTCTGCAGGACTTGCAATTTATGATACCATGCAGATGATTAAGAGTCCTGTTGTGACCATTTGTGCCGGAATGGCAGCTTCCATGGGAGCAGTTCTTTTATCAGGCGGTGAAAAGGGAAAACGCTATGTTATGAAAAACGGTAAGGTTCTGATTCATCAGGTATTGGGCGGTGTAGGCGGTCAGGCAACAAACATGGACATTCACACCAAGGATATGCTTAAGACAAAAAGGCTCCTGAACGGAATTTTAGCAAAGAACACAGGCAAAACAATGGATGAAATAACAAGAGATACAGAAAGAGACTATATCTTAAATGCTGAGGAAGCAGTTGCTTACGGTATTGTTGATTCAATAAAATAAAAAAGAGCATAGGCTCTTTTTTATTTTAAATTATTTTAGAAAAAGGGATAATACCCCTTGACAAATGTTCCCAAAAGTGGTATAACATTTTTAGCACTCGAAAGGTAAGAGTGCTAAAAAGTAAAAGGGAAAGGTTGAAGTGTCATGGAATTATCCGACAGAAAGCGTAAAATTCTGAAGGCGATTATTGACGGATATATTGAAACGGCAGAACCCATCGGCTCTTCAACAATACAGAAAAATTACTTAAAGGATTTTTCCAGCGCCACCATAAGAAATGAAATGGCGTATTTGGAGGAAATGGGGTACCTTGAAAAGCCTCACACCTCTGCAGGCAGAATTCCCTCATATCTTGGCTACCGACTTTATGTGGATATGCTTATGGAAAAATACCGCCTGACTTTAAGCGAAATGGAAGACCTGGCAAAAAGAATGGATACCAAGGCGAAGGAGCTTTCGGGAGTGGCGAAAAAAGCGGGGCAGACATTATCCGCCATCACCAATTACACTTCATTTGTCATTACTCCTTCAACGGTCAGGCTGCGTCTTAAAAACTTAAAGCTCATACTGGTTAACGAAGGTCTGGTTTTAATGGTCCTTGTGGGAACAGGGGATATTATAAAAGACAGGAAAGTTACCTGTCCCAGGGAACTTAATCAGGAATTTGCAGATAAGCTGTCGGGACTAATAACAGAGCTTCTGGCAATGAAAACCTACGAAGAGATGGATTTCAATGCAGCAGTTTTCCGTGAAATATCAAGATACTGGTCAAATCTCACCCCTGCTCTTTCAGAATTTATTAAAGAGGCACTTTCGGGAAATGACGGGGATGTGTTTACGGACGGAGCATCAAATATTTTTCGCTATCGGGAATACAGAGATGTAGATAAAGCCAGAAATCTTTTGGATTTTGTTGACGATGATGAAAATTTAAGAGGTCTTGTGAAGGATGCAATTTACGATAATACCTGTATGACGGTTATCGGTAAGGAAACGGGCATAGAGGCACTTTCCGACTGTGCTCTGGTGGTCAAAACCTATTCGGCACCTGATTTAGAAAAAGGAACAATCGGAATTATCGGCCCTGCCAGAATGGATTACTCGAGGGTTATGTCAACCCTGGAATACATGGCAGAAGCCATGGATAATATATTAAGGCAGATACTGTAGAAAGGAATGACAAAGGTGGCAGAGAAAAAGGACATAGAAGAAACTCTGGAAGAGAATAAGGAAGCCCAAGAAAAGGAAACTTCTGAAACAGAAGATAAAAAAACAGAAGAACTTAATGATAAGCTTTTAAGACTTTCGGCAGAGTATGAAAATTACAGAAAAAGAACGACCAAGGAAAAAGAAGCGCTTTATGAAAATGCCAAGGGAAATACCGTGGCGGCATTTTTACCCCTTTTTGATAATATAGAAAAGGCAATCAAATTAAAGCCCCAGGATCAAAGCGGCGAATGGAAAGCTTTTTCCGAGGGTGTTGACCTTATGAAAAAGCAAATGGTGGAAATTCTCGATTCTCTCGGGGTAACGGCAATAGATGCTCTGGGAGAGGAATTTAATCCCGAATGGCACAATTCTGTAATGCATGTGGAGGATGATTCTGTGGGCGAAGGAATAATAACGGAGGAATTTCAGAAGGGATTTAAATTAGGAGAAAAGGTAATAAGACATTCAGTAGTTAAAGTAGCAAATTAATTAAAAGAAAGAGGAATAGATTATGGGAAAAATTATCGGTATAGATTTAGGTACAACAAATTCATGCGTTGCAGTACTTGAAGGCGGTTCTGCAGAAGTTATCGCCAATGCAGAAGGCATGAGAACAACTCCTTCTGTTGTTGGTTTTACCAAGGCAGGGGAAAGGCTTGTAGGTCAGGTTGCAAAGCGTCAGGCAGTTTCCAATCCTGACAGAACAATAATCTCCATAAAGAGAGAAATGGGTACTTCTTATAAAGTTGCAATAGACGATAAGAACTACACTCCCCAGGAAATTTCCGCAATGATTTTAGCAAAGCTTAAGAACGATGCGGAAAGCTATTTGGGTCAGACTGTTACAGAAGCGGTTATCACCGTTCCTGCTTATTTCACAGATGCACAGAGACAGGCTACAAAGGATGCAGGTAAAATTGCAGGTCTTGATGTAAAGAGAATTATAAACGAGCCTACTGCTGCAGCTTTGGCTTTCGGCGCAGATAAGGATCCCGACGGTAAGATTATCGTATTTGACTTGGGTGGAGGTACTTTCGACGTATCAATCCTTGATATAGCAGACGGCGTATTTGAAGTTATGGCAACCTGCGGTAACAACAGACTTGGCGGTGACGACTTCGATAACAGAATCATTGATTATATCGCAGCAGAATTCAAAAAGGACAACGGAATTGATTTAAGAAACGACAAGATGGCATCCCAGAGACTTAAAGAAGCGGCTGAAAAGGCAAAATGTGAGCTTTCTTCAGTTACCAGCGCATCTATCAATCTTCCTTACATTTCTGCAGGTGCAGAGGGTCCCTTGCATCTTGACATGACCTTGACAAGAGCAAAGTTTAACGAGCTTACTGCAGATTTAGTTGAAGAAACAATGGTTCCGTTAAAGAAAGCATTGTCCGATGCAGGACTTTCTACAAGCGACATCAAAAAGGTTCTTATGGTTGGCGGCTCCACAAGAATTCCTGCTGTTTGCGAAGCAGTTGAAAAGCTTGTTGGCTCCAAAATCAGTAAGGAAATAAATCCCGATGAATGTGTAGCTATGGGAGCTGCTATTCAGGGCGGCGTTCTTTCAGGTGATGTTGACGATTTGGTGCTTTTGGACGTAACTCCTCTTTCCTTGGGTATTGAAACTATGGGTGGAGTATTCACCAAGATTATTGAAAGAAATACAACTATCCCCACAAAGAAGAGTCAGATTTTCTCCACAGCTGCAGATAATCAGCCCTCTGTTGACGTTCATGTTCTTCAGGGTGAAAGAGAAATGGCACAGTACAATAAAACCCTCGGCAACTTCCAGCTTTCAGGAATTGCTCCCGCTCCCAGAGGAATCCCCCAGATTGAGGTAACCTTTGATATAGATGCAAACGGTATAGTTCATGTATCTGCAAAGGATTTGGGAACAGGTAACGAGCAGAATATCACAATTACAGCTTCTACAAATCTTTCCGATGACGAAATCGAAAAGGCAGTTAAAGAAGCAGAACAGTACGCTGCAGAAGATAAGAAGCGTAAGGAAGAGGTTGATTTGAGAAACTCTGCAGACCAGATGACCTATCAGGCAGAAAAGCTTATAACAGATATGGGCGACAAGATGACAGAAGATGAAAAGAATGATCTTAAAGCTGAAGCTGACAAGGTTAAGGAAGCTCTTAAGGGCACTGATACAGAAGCTATTAAAAATGCAAGTGATGCCCTGATGCAGAAAATGAGCGCAATCGGACAGAGAGTATACCAGGAGGCGGCTGCACAGCAGCAGGCCGGGGGACAAAACCCTGGAAATGAAGGCCCTGCCGGAGCTCATGACGCAGACTTTACAGACGTAAACTAATATGTTTATGGTGCTGCTTTTGGCAGCACCATAAACTGTTTACATAAAAGGAAAGGATTCTATCTATGGCAGAAAAGAGAGATTATTACGAGGTGTTAGGGGTTTCCAAGAGTGCAACAGACGAGGAAATCAAAAAGGCATTTCGTGCCAAAGCAAAAAAATATCACCCCGATTTGAATAAAGACGATCCCGAGGGAGCGGCGGCAAAGTTCAAGGAAGTAAATGAAGCTTACGAGGTTTTGTCAGATGCTGACAAGAAAGCTAAATATGACAGATTTGGCCATGCAGCCTTTGACCAGACCCAGGGTGGCTACGGAGGAGCAGGTTACGGCGGATTTGGCGGCTTCGACGTGGATTTAGGCGACATTTTCGGCAGCTTTTTCGGTGGCGGTGGTTCAAGACGAAACGGCCCTGTTAAGGGAGCCGATGTAAATAAGCAGATTACCCTAAGCTTTTCTGAGGCTGCATTTGGCTGCAAGAAAACCATAGAGGTTTACAGAAGTGAAAAATGTGATAACTGCGGAGGAACCGGTGCAAAAGCAGGGACTACGGCAGAAACCTGTCAGACCTGCCATGGTACAGGACAGGTGAGAAGCTCCATGGGTGGCTTTTTCTCCACGGTTACAACCTGTCAGACCTGCGGCGGAACAGGAAAGATAATTAAATCTCCTTGCGAAGCGTGTCGCGGAAGAGGTTCTGTAAGAAGAACCAAAAAGGTTGAAGTGAATATTCCTGCGGGCATTGACCACGGACAGACACTGAGCGTTTCCGGGGAAGGTGAATGCGGAATGAGGGGAGGCCCCAACGGGGACTTACTCGTAACAGTAGCCATCGCTCCTGATAAAACCTTTAAGAGAAAAGGCTTCGATGTATATGTAGAAAAGCATATAAGCATCACGGAAGCGGCTTTGGGAGCAACATGTCAGGTGTCCACAATCCACGGAGATGTAGAATTTACAATTCCTGAAGGAACCCAGTCAAATTCTATTTTCAGATTGAAAGATAAGGGGATTCAGAGACTTCACAGTGCATCCAAGGGAGATGAATATGTTACTATTATAGTTGACACTCCCAAAAATTTAAGCAAGGAACAAAAAGCAAAGCTTCTGGAATTTGCAGAAATCACCGGAGATAGAAACTATGACGGAATAAAGAAAGAAAAAGGATTCTGGAAAAAATAGTAGAAAGGCTTGTGAAAAACACAAGCCTCTTTTACGATTGGAGAATTTTATGGGATAATAAATGAAATTACCTAAAGAAACCTGAAAGGACAGATTTTGTGAGGAATTGGATTAAATACGTAAAGCCTTATACCGGATATTTTATTTTGGGTCCTCTTTGTATGATAATTGAGGTTATAGGCGAAGTTTTAATGCCTATGTTTTTGGCACAGATCATAAATAAAAGCGTGGAAAAAGGTGCATTTTTCAGTATAGAGATGGCCCTTTTGATGATTTTGGTTGCCCTTTTAATGATGGCTGGCGGAGTGGGTGGTGCCTATTTCGGAGGAAAGGCTTCTGTTAATTTTGCGGCGGATTTAAGACAGGATATTTATAAAAAAGTAATGGGCTTTTCCTTTTCTAATATAGATAAGTTTTCCACGGGCTCGCTGGTAACGCGTCTCACCAATGACGTAACACAGCTTCAGAACTTTGTTAATATGCTTCTTCGTATGTTTTTAAGAGCACCGGGAATGCTGATAGGTGCCCTCATAATGGCTATAAGCTTAAAGCCTTCTTTGGCTCTGGTTTTAGCAGTTACGATCCCCCTTATGCTTTTGAGCATAATATTTATAATAAGGACGGGCTTCCCCAGATTTGGAAAAATGCAGGTCAAGGTAGATAAATTAAATTCCACCGTACAGGAAAATATAACCAATGTTAGGGTTGTGAAATCCTTTGTCCGCGAGGATTTTGAAAAGGATAAGTTTGAAAAAGCAAATCTTGAGCTTAAAGAGTCTAATATGTCTGCGGTTAAGGTAATGATTTTCATGCAGCCGGTTATGACTATATTCATGAACTTTACCACAATAGCAATTCTATGGTACGGAAGTCATATGGCACTTGATATAAATTACCCCATGCCTATAGGAGACTTATCTTCGTTTATTACATATGTTACACAGATACTTTCATCCCTTATGATGGTGACAATGATGCTCATGCATTCTTCCAGAGCCTTGGCATCAGCAAGGAGAATAAAAGAAGTACTGGAAGAAAAAACGGATATAAGTGATTTTGGTGCTCTTTATCCAGAAAAGGAAGTGGAAAAAGGGGAAATTGAATTTAGAAACGTTTCTTTCAGATACTATAAAAACAGCCCCGACATGGTTCTTCGTGATATAAATATAAAGATAGAAGCAGGAGAGACAGTGGGAATAATAGGGTCAACGGGATGCGGAAAAACCAGTCTTGTTTCCATGATACCCAGGCTTTATGATGCTGATTCAGGGGAAATTTTAGTGGATGGAATATCCGTTAAGGATTACAGTCTTAAAAATCTCCGTGAAGGTGTAGGAATGGTTCTTCAGAAAAATGTTCTTTTCTCAGGAACCATTTATGACAATCTTATCTGGGGAGATGAGGAAGCAAGCGAAGAAGAAATCCAAAAAGCGGCAGCTTCTGCCGAGGCTGCACCCTTTATAGAAAGCTTCACAGACGGCTATGAAACCGAGCTTGAACAGGGCGGTGTAAATGTGTCGGGAGGTCAGAAACAAAGACTTTGTATTGCAAGAGCTCTTATAAAAAAGCCAAAAATCTTAATTCTTGATGACTCCACCAGTGCAGTAGATACTGCAACGGAAAAGAGGATAAGAGAGTCCCTTAAAAACGAACTTTCGGACAGTACCAAAATTATAATTGCCCAGAGAATAACATCGGTTATGGAAGCGGATAAAATTATAGTTATGGATGACGGGAAAGTAACGGGAGTGGGAAATCACGAGTATCTTCTCTCTAATAACGAGGAATACCGTGAAATTTACTTGTCACAGATGTCAGGGAAGGAGGAGTGAGCATGGCAAGAGGTTTAGACGAACTTAAAAAACAGTACAACAAAGGCTCATCCTTCAAAGCTCCCGGTGGTCCCGGAAGAGGCCCCGGAGGCCCCGGACGCGGAATGAGAGGCCCCGGAGGTAAGCCGAAAAATACGAAAGAGACCATAAAAAGACTTTTGGGGTATATGGGAGAACATAAGTTCAAACTGGTTCTGGTTTTGATATGTATGCTTTTGCACACGTTAACTTCCCTTTTTGGCTCATTTTTACTGGCTCCCATAATAGATAAAATCGCATTAGCTCAGGACCCAACCTGGGAGGTTTCATTAAGCAAGCTTGAAATTATGGCAGATAAAATAATTTCAAGTTTATCGGAAGCTCCTTTTGTAGAAAGTCTAATAGGACAAAGTGCTTTTTGGGAAATTTTTATATATGTCCTTGCCGGAATAATTATTCTGATTCTTATATATCTTTTAGGTGCTCTGGCAGGATATTTGCAGTCCAGACTTATGCTTTCCATAACACAGAGCTCACTTCAAAAAATCAGAAACGACCTTTTTTCAAAGCTCCAGGCTCTGCCCCTTAAGTTTTTTGATAACGAAACAACAGGTGACATTATGAGCCGCTTTACCAATGACGTTGACAATATCGGAATGATGCTGGATAACTCACTGGTTTCGCTTATTTCGGGGTCTGTAACTTTATTAGGGACATTCATCTTTATGATTACAACCAACTGGATACTTACATTGGTGACGGTATTCTTTATCCCCATATTTATGTTCGGGGGAGGCGCAATAGCTAAAAAGGGAAGAGGATATCATAAAGGACAGCAAGCATCATTGGGTGCTGTAAACGGATATATAGAAGAGAGTGTAACGGGACAGAAAGTTGTTAAGGTTTTCAACCATGAAAATGTTTGCGAGGACGAATTTCTGCTTCTTAACAATGATTTAAGGGATACTCAGTTCAAAGCACAGTTTTATGGCGGAATCATGGGGCCTGTCATGGGAAATACCAGTCAGATAACCTATGCGATAACCATTGGTATCGGAGGTATTATGATGATCACAAGCGGATTTACTCCCGGTGCACTTACTGTTTTTGCCAACTATTCAAAGCAGTTTTCAATGCCCATAAATATGATTTCCATGCAGATGAATAATGTTTTTTCCGCTCTTGCAGGAGCAGAGAGAGTTTTCAAGGTAATGGATGAAATTCCTGAAGTAAAGGACATAGAAAACGCAAAGGATATTGAAAAATTAAAGGGCGAAGTTATACTTAAGAATGTCAGCTTCGGATATAAGGAAGACAGGCTTATTCTTAAAAATATTTCCGTTAATGCTCATCCGGGAGAAAAAATTGCCTTTGTAGGCTCCACGGGAGCGGGAAAAACAACCATAACAAATCTTCTTAACAGATTTTATGATATCAAAGAAGGCGAAATATTACTTGACGGGGTAAATATAAAGGATTATAAAAGAGAAGAGTTAAGAAGAAATATTGCCATGGTTTTGCAGGATACCCACCTTTTCACAGGAACTGTAATGGAAAATATCCGCTACGGAAATCTTGATGCTACGGATGAAGAGGTTATAAAGGCGGCTAAAACGGCCAGTGCTCACAGTTTTATAATGAGACTTTCCGATGGGTATAACACCGAAATAAAAGGAGACGGAGCTAATCTTTCTCAAGGACAAAGACAGCTTTTAAATATTGCCCGTGCAGCTATAAGTAAGGCACCTGTTTTAGTACTTGATGAAGCTACAAGCTCTGTTGATACCAGAACAGAAATGCACATAGAACACGGAATGGACCGTCTTATGAAAGAGAGAACTACATTTGTAATTGCCCATAGACTTTCAACTGTAAGGAACGCAGATAAAATTATCGTACTTGAAAAGGGCGAAATTTTAGAAGAGGGAACACATCAGGAATTGATTGATAAAAGGGGCAGATATTTTGAACTTTACACAGGTAAAAAGGAATTGGATTAAAATAAAAGGCGGCGCTCCCTACGGAGCACCGCCTTTTATTTATCCATATATGCATATAAATCTTTAAGATAGTTATATGAATGGAACTGCTTTTTTGAAACCATGTCTGAAAGCTCTTTTGATGAAACCCACTTTACAGCCTGAACTTCCGCTGCCTGCATTTTGATATCAGAAACCCCTATATTTTTATGTACTGCATAGACATAAACAAAATCGTTTCTGCCGCGGTATTTTTTAACCAGAATAAATTCATTATCCAAGGCTGAAATTCCAAGTTCCTCCAAAAGCTCTCGCTTTGCGGCAGTAAGCTCATCTTCGCCGCTTACTGCGCTGCCGCCGGTGGCAGCCCATATACCCGGGAGAATTTCCAAATTATAGCTTCGCTGCTGAATCAACGCTTTTTTCTTGTCATTGATGAGCCAGACGTGAACAACCAGATGATACTGCCCTTCTTTTAAAGCGTCTTTGTGTCTTATTACGGTTTCACCTGTTTTATTACCAAAAGAGTCTAATATATCCCATTTTTCCAAAGGAAATCCTCCTTTCTTCTTTAGTAGAATAAAATTATAATGTTCCGAGATTTGAAGCTTTTAAGTATTCGTTTATAAAGCCGTCGATTTCTCCGTTCATAACCGCATCGATATTACCCACTTCGAAGTTAGTGCGGTGATCCTTAACCATGGTGTAGGGGCAGAACACGTAGGAACGTATCTGGCTGCCCCAGGCATTATCCATCTGGACACCCTTGATATCTGAAATTTTTTCGTAATGCTCACGCTCTGCAATTTCAACCAGTTTTGATTTAAGCATTTTCATAGCAGTTTCTCTGTTCTGAATCTGGCTTCGTTCATTCTGGCAGGCAACAACAATTCCCGTGGGAAGATGTGTTATTCTTATGGCGGATTCAGTTTTATTAACGTGCTGACCGCCTGCTCCGCTGGAACGGTAGGTATCAACCCTTAAATCTTCGGGGTTTATCTCTACGTTAAAGTCTTCGTCTATTTCGGGAATAACCTCGCAGGAAGCAAAGGAAGTGTGTCGGCGGCTGGCAGAGTCAAAGGGAGAAATTCTGACCAGGCGGTGTACTCCGTTTTCTGCCTTGGCATAGCCGTAAGCATTTACACCTTCGATCAGTAAAGTGGCACTTTTAATACCGGCTTCTTCACCCTCCAAGCAGTCAAGCAATTTGACTGAAAAGCCTTTACGTTCAGCCCAGTGCTCGTACATACGAAGAAGCATTTCAGCCCAGTCATGAGCTTCTGTTCCGCCTGCTCCCGCATGGAGAGTTAAAAGAGCACTGTTTTTGTCATAAGGACCTGAAAGCAGAGTTTCAAGTCTTAAGTCCTCCAAAGCTTTTTCGAAAGATTCGATACCTCCTGAAAGCTCTTCGATAACAGATAAATCTTCCATTTCGTCGCCAAGCTCGCAAAGGGCAGTCAAATCTTCCCAAGAAGTATAGAGGGAATTATATTTTTCCACCTTGCTTTTTAAAAGGTTAATTTCTTTTAATACCTTCTGGGATTCCTTGGCATCATTATAAAAGTCCGGGTCCAGAGTAAGCTTTTCCTTTTCCTCTATCTGCTTTTTTACTCCGTCAATATCCATGGACTGCTTAAGCTGATTAAGGGGTTCGTCCTTTTTGCTTAAAGACAGTCTGAATTCATCAAATTCAAGCATTGTAATTATCCTTTCTTATTTATTCATACAACAGTTTTTATACTTAAGTCCGCTGCCACAGGGGCAAGGGTCGTTTCTTCCGATTTTCTTTTCTGTATTAACAACGGGCTTTTTAAGAACTTCTTTGCTTTCGCCTGTTGATACTGCTTTTGCCACCTGCTTACGCTCTGTTGAATCATTTCTCTTTCTTACAAACATAACACCCTTTACAGTGCCCTCGCGGATGGAGGAAATCATGTCATCAAACATTTCTGAGCTCACGGACTGATATTCCACAACCGGGTCATGCTGAGCATAGGCACGAAGGGAAATGCCTTCACGAAGCTGAGCTAAATCGTCAATATGCTGCATCCAGAGATTATCAACAACCTGAAGCATAATTACACGTTCAACCTCGCGCATGGAGTCACCGAAAATCTCTTCCTGATTTTTATAATTTTCATTAAAGATTTTCATTAAATCTTCCAAAACCCATTCTTTGTTAAGACGGTCATATAAATCAGAAGAGTAGGAGATAGGTGAATTTAAGGGCATAAGCTTGGAAACAGAAGAATTAAGACCTTCCCATTCCCAGTTATCCGCATAGTTGTCTGAAGCGTAAATGTCAAGGATTTCCTTAAAGCATTTTTCTGCCATGGTCAAAATATTCTGCTTTAAGTCCTTGTTGTCAAGAACCTGGGCACGCTCGTTATAAATAACAGTACGCTGTTGATTTATTACATCGTCATAGCGCAAAACGTTACGTCTTGCAGCGAAGTGGTTACTTTCAACCCTTTTTTGCGCATTTTCGATTATTCCGGAAAGAATCCTTGCCTCAATAGGCTCGTCATCAGGAATACCCGTCATTGTCATGACGGCTTCAACTCTTTCACTTCCGAAACGGCGCATAAGGTCATCATCAAGGGCGATTAAAAATCTTGATTCGCCAGGGTCTCCCTGTCTTCCGCTTCGGCCACGGAGCTGATTGTCAATTCGCCTTGATTCGTGACGCTCGGTACCCAAAATGAAAAGACCGCCTGATGCTACAACCTCTATGTGTTCTTTGTCAGTTTCTTCCTTGTATTTAGCCAAAAGCTCCGAAAAGTAAGCTCTGGCAGATAAAACATCGGGGTTTTCCGTGGGAGTATGGATATTGGCTTCAGCCACGATTTCTTGCGGAAATCCTTCTTTTCTCATCTGGTCAAGAGCCATGATTTCGGGATTTCCTCCAAGCAATATATCCGTTCCTCGCCCAGCCATGTTGGTTGAGATTGTAACGGCTCCTTTTCTTCCTGCCTGGGCGATTATGTGAGCTTCCTTTTCATGGTGCTTTGCATTAAGCACCTGATGGGGAATGCCTTTTTTCTTTAAAAGGGCAGATAATGCCTCGGACTTTTCTATGGAGATTGTACCAACCAAAATGGGTTGGCCTTTTTTGTGACATTCCTCAACCTGGTTGGCAATGGCAATAAACTTGCCCCGTTCGTTTTTATAAACTCTGTCATCTAAGTCATGTCTTATCATGGGACGGTTTGTGGGGACTGCCACAACGTCGAGACCGTAAATCTGACGGAATTCCTCTTCCTCGGTAAGAGCGGTACCCGTCATACCCGAAAGCTTTTTGTAAAGTCTGAAATAGTTCTGGAAAGTAATGGTTGCAAGAGTTTTTGACTCATTGGCAATTTTTACGTTTTCCTTGGCTTCTATGGCCTGGTGAAGACCTTCGTTATATCTTCTTCCGTACATAAGACGGCCGGTAAATTCATCTACTATGATGATTTCTCCGTCTTTTACTACATAGTCAACGTCCCTTTTCATAATGGCGTTGGCACGGATAGCCTGATTTATGTGATGGCTTAAGGTCATGTTTTCGGGGTCGGATAAGTTTTCGATGTTAAAAGCCGTTTCCACCTTTTTTATGCCTGCTGCAGTTAAGGTCATGGACTTTGTACGCTCTTCAACAATAAAGTCGGCATCAATGGAGTCGTTATTTTCCTTATCATTGGTTTCCTTTATATAAAAACCTTTTAAGGTTTTGGCGAAACGGTCGGCGTGGGTGTATAAAATGGAGGATTCCTCGCCTTTTCCACTTATGATAAGAGGAGTTCTCGCCTCGTCAATTAAAATGGAGTCCACCTCGTCGACAATGGCAAAAGCGTGACCGCGCTGAACCATGTTTTCCTTATAGATAACCATGTTGTCACGGAGATAGTCAAAGCCGAATTCGTTATTGGTGCCGTAGGTTATATCACAGAGATAGGCATTTCTTTTTTCTTCGGGGCTTCTTCCGCTTAAGGTAGTGCCTACGGAAAGACCTAAAAAGTTATAAAGCTTGCCCATTTCCTCTGCCTGGGTAGATGCCAGGTATTCGTTTACAGTAACTACATGAACACCGTTTCCTGAAAGGGCGTTTAAGTATGCTGGAAGTGTGGCGGTAAGGGTTTTGCCTTCACCTGTTTTCATTTCTGCAATTCTACCCTCGTGGAGAACTATTCCGCCCAAAAGCTGAACGGGGAAGGGCTTCTTTGAAAGAACACGAAAAGATGCTTCTCTTACGGTAGCAAAAGCTTCAGGGAGTATATCATCTAAGGTTTCACCCTCTGAAAGACGCTTTTTGAGTTTTTCTGTCTGACCTGAGAGCTCTTTATCGGATAAAGCCTGCATGGTGGGCTCCAAGGCTAAAATACTATCAACTATGGGGTTTATTTTCTTGATTTCTCTTTCACTGTGAGTTCCGAAAATTTTAGTGAGTAATCCCATTTGCAAAAATTTCCTTTCCTGCATAATATTATAAAGTACAGTATACCACAAAGAAAGGTATTTTACAATATGTTTTTGTAATTAAAAGGAAGAAAATTTACAATATATTAAAAAGTTTTTATTGTACTTTCGTGAAAAAAGGTGTATAATTAAACTGACATATTATGATAAAGGATGAGTTTTATGAAATACATAGTTGTACTGACAGATGGAGCGGCAGATTATAAAATTGATGCTCTGGGCAAAAAAACAGTATATGAAGCTTCCAACATTCCGAATATGGATGAATTTGCAAAGAACGGACGTCTTTTTAAAGTAAAGACCGTGCCTTCGGGATATAAGCCAGGAAGTGACGTGGCAAATCTTTCGGTTATGGGATATAACCCGAAAGGATGTTACACAGGTCGTTCACCCTTGGAGGCTGCAAGCGTCGGAGTATCCTTAAGTGATTCGGATATGTGTTTCCGTGCCAACCTGGTTACACTTACAGGCGAAGAAAATTACGAGGATAAGACCATGGCTGATTACAGTGCAGGGGAAATTTCCTCGGAGGAAGCAAAGGAACTTATAGAATATATTGACGATAAATTAAAGACAGACAAAATCCGCTTTTTCGCCGGTACAAGCTACCGTCATATTATGAGATGGACAACCGACGAAAGAGAGTTTGTCTTGACTCCACCTCATGATATTTCGGATAAGGTGGTGGGGGAATATCTTCCTGACAATAAAGTGATTCTGGATGTAATGAAGAAAAGCGCAGAGCTTTTAATAAACCATCCCGTAAACAAGAAGAGAATAGCAAAGGGTAAAAATCCTGCCACATCTCTCTGGATATGGGGAGAGGGAACACGTCCGAATCTTTCTCTGTTCAGTGATTTATATGGAAAAAAAGGAGCAGTTATTTCTGCTGTTGACTTGATAAAGGGTATTGCTGCTTGTGCGGACATGAAGGTTTATGAAGTGCCGGGAATTACAGGAACGGTTCATACAAATTATGACGGAAAGGCAAATGCGGCAATAAAGGCTCTTAAAGACGGAAACGACCTTATATATATCCATCTTGAAGGACCCGACGAATGCGGACATCAGGGAGATTTAGAGGGAAAGGTAAGGGCAGTTGGCCTTATCGACGAAAAAATTATAGCACCTATAAGACGTGCTATGGAAGAAATGGGAGAAGACTATAGAATTTTGGTTATGCCTGATCATCCCACTCCCATATCAATAAAAACCCATGTGGCTGACAGTGTTCCTGCTGTTATATATGATTCGAGAAAAAAGGAAGAGTCAAAGGCTTCGGGATTTTCTGAGGATGAGGCGGAAAAATACGGAGAATATATAGAAGACGGCTACCTCATAATGAAAAAATTACTTGAAGAATAAGGAGTTTTTGTATGGAAGAGTTTTTTGGAAGATTAAACGAATTTCATAAAAAATATTCAAAATATTTTCTTATGCTGGCACTTATAATAGTGGTGGTTTTGTTTCTTCGCATACTTCCTTTAGCAGTTAAGCTTTTTCTGCCTTTTATAATTGCCTGGGTGGTTTCTTTAATGGCTTCTCCTTTGGTAAGCTTTCTTAAAAACAAACTGCATCTTCCCTACAGAATCGGGGCGGCAATATCTGTGCTCTTGCTCCTTACGCTCCTTGCTCTTTTGATTATGCTCTTAATTTCCGGAATTACCGGAGCATCGGGATATATAACCGAAAACTGGGAGAGTATGGTTGAAAGTATATCGGAATATATAAATTCGGCTTACAGAGGACTTATTCGCTGGTCTGATTCACTTCCTTTTGACTTTATGGAGGTTCTGGAAAAAGAACTGAATAAAAGTAGTATAAGACCCACTTTCAAGACAACATCTTTAAGCAGAGACATAGAAAAAATGAGTTCTGACTTTATGGCGGAGCTTACGTCATGGCTTCTGCCCTTTGCGGGAAATGTGGCAACAGGAACAATTTCTGTTGTAAAAAGCCTGCCTACGGTTATAATATTTATAGTTATGCTCATACTGTCAACCTATTTCTTTACTGCAGGAAAGGGAAAGTTTACTTTATGGTACAATAAAAATACATCTGACAATTTCCGCGAAAAAATGCATGTTATAAAAACGGAATGTTTCGGTGCCTTGCTGGGTATGCTTAAAGCACAGTTCATTCTGGCTTTGATAACAGCAACAGAGCTTTTTATAGGCTTTATGGTGATGGGAATAGATAATGCACTGATTTTGGCTTTGGTAATTGCCATAGTGGATTTGCTTCCCATATTGGGCGTCGGAACCGTACTCATTCCCTGGGCGATTATAAACCTTTTGGCAGGAGGGTCATTATATATTTCAATCGGCATGACTGTTCTTTACCTTATATGCCTTAGCGTAAGAAATATACTTCAGCCCAAGATAATGGGTGAGTCCATCGGTATAAGCTCTCTGGCTTCTTTAATATCCATTTGGGTAGGTTATAAAATTTACGGCTTTATAGGAATGCTTATAATGCCCGTTATTGTGACTTTGATTTACAAGTTCTATGAAGTAGGTCTTTTTGACTGGTTCTTCGTTTCCCACGGAAAAGCGAAAGGAGAAAAATAATGAAATATTGTGGAAAATGCGGACAGTGCCTTTCGGATAACTGCGATTTTTGTCCTGTCTGCGGTCACGATATCTTTGCAGCTTCCCAGGAAAATCCTTATGACGCAGAAAAATACACTCATTCGGATATGAGATATTCATATAAAAAACCAAAGGCAACGTTTTTTATTATAGCAGTAAATCTTGCGGTTTTTATACTGATTTCGCTCTTTAATTTGAGAGGTGTGGATTTAACCTCCCTTTTGTCCATGCACAGAGGTGCAGTTTCAGAGGGGCAGATATACAGGATTATAACTTCTTTGTTCACACATCAGGCTCTGTTTCACTTTTTGTCAAATAACTATGCTCTTTATATATACGGAAGTATTTTAGAGCCTGCCTTGGGCAAGAGGAAGTTTTTGTTTATATATTTTACTGCAGGTATTTTGGGAAATTTGCTTACCTATGCTCTTATGCCCAATCCGTCTATCGGAGCGTCGGGAGCTATTTTCGGGCTTTTGGGAGCTATAGCTGCGGTATATTTTATAAATCCTACTAGTGTAAACCGTGCCATGATGAGAAGCGTGGTATCCTGCATTATTATCACAACTCTTTACAGCTTTACGGGTGGCATCAACAATATCGCACATTTCGGCGGTCTTTTCGGGGGCTATATGGCTCTTTGTGCTGTGACGGATGTACGTCCAAGAAAACGCCTTATAACGGGCAGAGGGCTTATGGCCTTCCTTTTGGTTGTGATAACGGCGTTCAGTGTTTTAAGCGGAATCAAAAAAGAAACCTCGGTTTATGAAAGGCAGTACGGCAATCACTCATTCATGTGCTTTTTAGCTTACTTGGGGGATTATGAAAGAGCAGATTATTTTGCAGAGAAGATAATTCTGGATGAAGAATCTTATTACTCTTCTGATGCTTTTGCTGTAAGTATAATAGATGCCATGAAAAAAGGGGATAAGGATTCGGTTATAAAAGAAACCGGAAGACTTTATTCCTTGGCACAGAAAGGCTATTCCCTTACGGACAGGAAAATTTATGATGACCTTAATAAGTATTCATTTTTTGAACAGGGAGAAAGTGTAGAGGGGTAAAAATAAAGTCGGGGAAAGAGGAACTTTTCCCGACTTTAAAAAAAATGAAAATTTTTCAAAAAAGTGTTGACAAATGGCTTTTCTTTTGCTATAATGACGTAGTCATATGAGTTTAATAATTTATAAGCGGGTGTAGTTCAATGGTAGAATCTCAGCCTTCCAAGCTGATCGCGTGGGTTCGATTCCCATCACCCGCTCCATTATTTTGTGCCTGTAGCTCAGCTGGATAGAGCAACTGCCTTCTAAGCAGTAGGTCCTGGGTTCGAGTCCCCGCAGGCACGCCATTTTTTTGTATGGTGGGTATGGCGCAGTTGGCTAGCGCGCCAGATTGTGGCTCTGGAGGCCGTGGGTTCGAATCCCACTATCCACCCCATTATTTTTTTTGAATTGCCTGAGTATACTGGGCTGTCGCCAAGTGGTAAGGCACCAGACTTTGACTCTGGCATTCGCTGGTTCGAGTCCAGCCAGCCCAGCCAAAAAAATATGATCCATTAGCTCAGCTGGCAGAGCACTTGACTTTTAATCAAGGTGTCCGGAGTTCGAATCTCCGATGGGTCACCAAACAAAAAGACCATCCGTCAGGATGGTCTTTTTGTTTGCGTTTTCAATGGAAATTCGAACTCGTCCGAGGTATTTTTGCCCGAAAGGGAAAATGCCAAATACATAAATTTGATGTCAAATTTATGTCAAAATAATTGAGCTTCGAAAATACCGCCGTTCGACGGTCTTTTTTATTTTTGTTTTCCCTCTTTTCTGCTAACTAAAATATTATTGACAAAAGTGATAATATATAGTATAATACAATTATTCCAGTCACTGGAATAATTAAGGAGTGAGTAAACTGGTTAACGTTACCAAAAGCAGTATTCAAACGGTGAAGACGCAGAATATGAATATGCTTTTCAATCTCTTACATGAAAACAAAAATCTTTCCAGGGTAGAACTTAAGAGAATGACGGGCTTAAGCCCCACGACCGTGTCCTCTCTTATAGATGAGCTTATAGAAAAAGAACTGGTAATTGAAACGGGCATTTTGGAAACAGGAAGCATAGGGAGAAAAGCGGTTTCCCTCACCATCAATCCCAAGGGACGACATTTTGTGGGCATTGAGATTGACGGTGAAAGAATTATAATAGACATTTACGATCTGACATTTTTCAGGGTTTATCATTCTGAAAAAGAGCTTGAAAGCTATGAAGATACTTTGGAATTTATAGTATCCTCTTTAAAAAGTATGACGGGAATGAAAATATACTCGGTTATTATAGGATTTTCAGGTGTCCTTACGAAAAAAGGAGCGAATAACTTTATCTCCACAGTAACCGACATTTCCTACGGGGATCTGGCAAGGGATATAAAAGAAGAATTTCCCGACGCCAGCGTGGAACTTTTAAATAGCTCAAGTCTCATTGCCTTTGCAGAAAAGGAAGAACGGAATTTAAGCGATTTAATTTCCATAGATATAGGTAAGGGTGTTGGTTCCGGTATCATTATAGATGGTAAGATATATAAAGGGGCTGGCGGTACTGCAGGGGAGTTCGGTCATATAAGTGTGAATATGGAAGGCCCCCTTTGTAAATGCGGAAACAGAGGCTGTACCGAGCTTTATACCAATACAGGCGTTATAAGAAAAAAAGCCTCAGAAATATTGAAAGTAGAAAAGGTTTCCCTTAAAGCCATTTATAATGAAGCCGAGAAGGGAAATATCGAAATAATAAAAATGATTTCTGAAATTGCAGAGATCCTTTCCGTAGCACTGGTGGGTCTTATCAACATGATGGCTCCCGAAAGCGTGGTAATCGGCGGAAAAATCAAGGAACTGGGAGAATTCTTCTTGGAACCCCTAAAAAAAGCGGTAGAAGAAAAGTGCTTTATAGGGGAAACCAAGATAGAGTATTCCGAGGTTCCGGGAAACAGCGCAACCTTGGGTGCAGCGAAATATTCCTACGCCCAGATGTTTAATACAATATAAAATTTTATTAAAGAAAGGTATGATAAAAAATGGGTAAAGAAAAAGACGTTGTAATGAACGGAGCAGGCATTGCTGAAATTGGATTTCCTATGTGGCCTCAGTTCGACGAAGAAATGATCGAAAAGGCTATGGAACCTTTAAGAAATGGTAAGGTTTGCTACTGGACAGGACCTAAGGGTATGGAATTTGAAGAAAAGTTTGCTAAGTGGGTAGGCGCTAAAATGGCTATCTCTTGCACAAACGGAACAGCAGCGCTTCACATCGCTCTTGCGAGCCTTGGTATAGGCCCTGGGGATGAAGTTATTGTTCCCTCTTATTCTTTCATCGCATCTTCCTTCTCAGTTGTTCAGGCTGGTGCTATTCCCAGATTTGCTGACGTAACAGACGATCACACAATTGATCCTGACTCTATCGAGCCCTTAATCAACGAAAGAACAAAGGCTATCATTGTTGTTCACCTTTACGGAACAGTTTGCGACATGGGTAAGGTTTTAGCTATTGCTAAAAAGCACAACCTTAAGGTTATCGAAGACTGTGCACAGTGCTTCGGCGGTGAGTACAACGGAATCAAGACCGGTGTTATCGGTGATATGGGTTGCTTCTCCTTCTGCCAGTCCAAGCACTTTACAACAGGCGGAGAAGGCGGTATGGTTGTAACAAATAACGAAGATGCAGGTTGGGAAGCTCGTTCTTTCAGAGACCACGGTTATGACGTAAGAACAAGAATGAACATGCTTGCACTTGAGGAAAAACTTCCTTACATCCACAACAGAGTTGGTTTCAACTTCAGAATGACTGAAATTCAGTCCATCATCGGTATTGAGCATCTTGCTAAGTTCGATTCCTGGAACCTTGCAAAGAGACTTAAGTTCGCTAAGATGTACGACGAAGCATTCGCTGGAATGAAGGGTGTTAAGAAGCTTCCCTTAAATACAGAAGAAAGAAAGAACAGCTACTGGTGGTATCCCATCTTAATCGACCTTAATGCTCTTGACTGCGAAGCAGATACAATTCTTAAAGAGCTTGGCGCACTTAAGATTCCCTGCTACGGAATTCAGTGGCCCGAGGCTTACGAAGAAAGAGCTTATAAGGAACTCCACGGTTTCGGTGCATCAGAATTCCCCTTCAAGTCAGCTGAATATACAAATCCTGAATCTGTTAAGTATTCTGAAGTTGTATGTCCTCACGCTAAGAGCCTCCGTGCTCAGACAGTTTGCTTGTTCTTACATCCCACATGGGAAGAAATGCACATCGAAAGATGTATTGAAGGTTTCAAGGAAGCAATTGCTAAGCACCTTAAATAATTTAAGGAGGAGTTTTCTATGAAAATTAAATGGGGCGTAATCGGTTGTGGCGGTATTGCCGACAGAAGAACTCTTCCCGGTCTTATGCTTGCCCAAAATGCAGAGCTTATTGCGGTTATGGACGCAAACGGCGAGGCAGCAGAAGCGGCAAAGGAAAAGTACGGAGCAAAATACGCTTTTACAACTGCTGAAGAACTTTTAGCCATTGATGAAATCGAAGCTGTATATATTGCTTCTCCTGTGGCTTTCCACATGGATCAGACAATTAAGGCAGCTAAGGCTAAAAAGCACATATTACTTGAAAAGCCCATGACTCTTTCTGCTAAAGAATCAGCTAAGCTTAAGAAAATCTGCGACGAGAACGGTGTAAAAATCGGCGTAGGCTTAATGATGAGATTCCACACCTATCATCAGATGATGAAGAAGCTCATCGAAGAGGGCAAGCTTGGCCAGATCGTTTCCATGCGTGCTCAGCTTACCTGCTGGTATCCCGACATTCCCGGAAACTGGCGTCAGCAGAAAGCTACTTCAGGTGGCGGTTCTTTAATGGATATGGGTATCCACTGCATAGACTTACTTCAGTACATAAGTGGACTTAAGGCAAAGGAAGTTGCATCTTTCTCAGGAACACAAATTTTCAACTATGAGGTTGAAGACGGCGGCTCTATGATTGTAAAGATGGAAAACGGTGCAGTTGCTTATGTTGATGCTAACTTCAACATTCCCGACGATGCGGCCGTTTGCAAGCTTGAAATCTACGGTACCGAAGGAAGCATATTCGCAGAAGGTACAATCGGTCAGGTTGAAGGCGGTAATGTAAGAGTTACGATCTGCGGTGACCAGGGTGCATACAATGCAGCTCAGGACAGACAGCCCACCAATTCCTACATCATGGAAGCTGAACTTGGTAACATGTATACAAAGGAAATAGAGGGATTTGGTAACGCTATTATCAACGGAACCAATCCTCCCATTGGTGCAGACGATGCAATTTTAGTACAGAAAATTATAGAAGCTGCATATAAGTCCAATCAGAAGAAAAAGTTCATAGCAATTAAATAAATAAAAAACCGATGTGGCTTGCTACATCGGTTTTTTATTGACGGAAAAAGAAGGATGAAATTTAAAAAATTACATCTTGCAGAAAGATGAGTTTTGTTGTATAATAAATTGATATACTATCTTGTTAAAAAGTCCGCTAAAAAAGGAGAAAAGGTTATGGATTTTAAGTTACATATTGCAGAAAAAATTGCCCTCCTCACAGATGGAGATAAGGAGACTGTTATGGGTCTCATAGAAAAGCCCAAGGACGAGTCTATGGGCGATGCGGCATTTCCCTGCTTTAGCTTGTCGAAAGTTTTGAGAAAAGCTCCCAACATGATAGCATCGGAACTGGCAGAGAAAATCGGAGAAGATGAAGCAATAGAGAAGGTTTCACCGGTTGGCGGATACCTCAATTTCTTTTTTAATAAAAAAGCTTTTGCTAAGGATTTGGCTGAAAAAATAATATCCGAGGGAGAAAGCTACGGAAAGACAAAGGAAGGTTGCGGAAAAACAGTTGTTATCGATTTTTCCTCCCCTAATATAGTAAAGCCTTTCCACGTCGGACATCTGTTTTCCACTGCAGTGGGAAATTCCTTATCCAGAATATATGATTTTCTTGGATTTAAGGTGGAAAAGCTTAACTATCTTGGTGACTGGGGAACTCAGTTCGGCAAGGTAATTACTGCGTATAAGATGTGGGGGGACAAGGAAATTGTTGAAAAGGACCCTATAAATGAGCTTAATAAGCTCTATGTAAGATTCCACGAGGAGGCCGAAAAGGATTCTTCGTTAGAGGATAGAGCGAGAAGCGAATTTCATCTTCTTGAAACAGGCGACGAAGAAAATTATGGTCTCTGGAACTGGTTCCGTGAGGTTAGTATAGAGGAATTTAAAAAGGTATATGAAAAAATGGGAATCACCTTTGATTCCTATAACGGAGAAGCCTTTTTTGCCAAGAGAACAGATTCTATTGTAGACGAGCTTAAGGAAAAAAATCTTCTTACCTTAAGCGACGGAGCATATATTGTGGAATTTCCCGACATGGCTCCTGCCATCGTTTTAAAGCAGGACGGCTCCACTATCTATACAACCCGTGATTTGGCTTCTGCGGAATATAGAGCAAATACCTATAATTTCTATAAGAATATCTATGTTGTGGGTCTTCCTCAGAGCTTGCACTTCAAGCAGATTTTTGCAACCTTGGAAAAGCTGGGAAAAGCTTATGCCAAGGACTGTCAGCATGTGGGATTCGGCACGGTTAAATTTGCAACAGGTGCCATGAGTACAAGAAGCGGAAACGTCGTACTTTTGGAAACTGTTTTATCTGAAGCCATAAATAAAACAGCCGAAATCATGAAAGCCAACGGAAATGTAGGAGAAGATGTGGAAGATGCGGCTAAAAAAGTGGGAATAGGTGCAATTTTTTATACATTCCTTAAAAACAGCCGTGAAAAAGACATTATATTCGACTGGGACGATATATTGGACTTTAACGGAGAATCGGGACCTTATGTTCAGTACAGCTACGCCAGAGGTAAGAGCGTTTTGAGAAAGGCAGAGACTCCTGACCTTACGGGCTATTCCTTTGATTACGACATAACGGGGGAAGAGTATTCCCTTCTTAAGCTTTTGTCGGAATTTTCGGATGTTGTCCGCTCAGCAGCGGAAAAAAATGAGCCTTTCTATATAAACCGTTATGTAACCAATGTGGCAAAGGCGTTTAATAAGTTCTATAACACAACTCCCATATTAAAGGGTGAAGAGTCTGTTAAAAAGGCAAGACTTTTACTTACAGAAGCAACAACAATATGCATAAAGAATGCACTGTCTCTTTTAGGAATTGAATCAGTTGAAAGAATGTAATTAAAAAGAAAGGAAGTGAGCACTGTGGGAATATCTAATGAAGAAATGATTTTTGAAAAAGATTATCTTGATAAGGTAATGACGGTGCTCACATCCTTGCTTTATAAAAGAAAAGAGGCTTTGGAAAAATCCAAAAAAGAGGTTATTGAGCTTAACAAAACCATGATGGACGATATTGGTAACGACGTGCAGTCATTGGGTAAGTTCGTTGATGCCTATTCCTATCTTGTGGAGATAGACTCCCGTGCAGGGGTTATGCACGACAGTGAGGTGGAATATGCAAGGCTTTTAACCATGCAAAATACTCCTTATTTTGCAAGAATGGACTTCAAGCTCAAAGACTCTCTTCCGATGAAGATATATATAGGCATAAACAGTCTTATTGAAGAAGAGTCTCTGGACTTTTATGTTTTTGACTGGCGAAGCCCCATTGCCGGGATGTATTATGACTATGAGCTTGGAAAAGCAGAATACATGGCACCCCGTGGAAAGGTAGAAGGTGAAATTACCTTAAAAAGACAGTTCAAGATATGGAAAGGTGAAATTATATCTGCCTATGACAGTTCTATTGCCATTGAGGATGATATTCTTTCTGAAGCTCTGGGAAAAAGCGCCGACTCCAAGATGCGTGATATTGTATGTACCATCCAGAGGGAGCAGAACCAGATAATAAGGGATAAAGAAAGTAAATATTTAGTGGCTTTCGGCCCTGCAGGAAGCGGAAAAACCTCTGTTGCCATGCAAAGAGCGGCTTTTTTCCTCTATGCATACAGGGCGGACATAACCTCGGGAAACATAATGATTTTTTCACCCAATGACGTGTTTGGGGACTATATTTCAGAGGTTTTGCCAAGACTTGGAGAAGAAAATATAAAAAGCACCACCTTTAATAAATATGCAGAGGCACTTTTCGAAGGAGAATATAAATTTTTGCCCGCCGAGGATTTTTTGGACTTTTCCGTAAATCCGTACGGCATAAGAGAAAAAGCGGCAAAAATTAAAACCTCTGGAAAATTGGCGGAGGTTCTTAAAGAAAAGATAGAAAAGCTTTCGGGGACTTCTCCTGATTTCCCGGACATGATATATAAAGGCAGATGCCTTATGACCGGGAAGGAAATGGACAGCCTTTTTACGGGCGACTTTTCTTATCTTTCCATTCAGGCGAGAATGAATAAGCTTTATGCGAGAGTTTCCGTTTTCGCAAAGGAAGAATATAAAAGAAGACGAAAAGAAGAAATTGATGAATTCCTTTCTTCCTATCAGGAAGAGGACAAAGACGAGGCTTTAATTAAACTTAAATGGAGCTTAAGGGAAGAATATCACGCTTTTTTAGCATTTGCGGAAAATGTTCTTTCTGCAAAGCCCGAAACTATTTATCTTGAAGTCTTAAAGGGAATTGATCAAGAGGTTTACGAATATACAAAAAGCTGGCTTTCTGAAAAGAAAGTATTAAGTGAGGATGCAGCACCACTTTCGTATATTTTATCTGCAACAAGGGAATTAAAAAACGAAGTAAAGTACCTTATTGTTGACGAGGCGCAGGATTATACGAGGCTTCATTTTGAAACAATGAAAAACTGTTTCAAAAAAGCAAGCATCACTTTTTTGGGTGATACCAATCAGACAGTCTGCCCCTTAAGTCCCCGGGTGGAGGGAGAGAAAATCGCCTCGGTATTTCCCGGTGCCAGCGTAAAGCACCTTACCAAAAGCTACAGAAGTACGGCAGAGATAAGTAAATTTTGCGGAAAGATATTAAATCTTGAAAACGTTGACTATATGAAAAGGTCGGGTGAAAACGTAAGCCTTGTAAAACTTCACTCAGAAGAAGATTATCTTAAAAGTCTTGTAAATCAGTCCCTTGACTGGAAAAGAGAAAACCTTACTTCTGCCATAATATTCCCCACCATGGAAGAATGCCAAAATCTTTACGATAAATACGGCAAGGAAATGGGGCTTATTTTAGTAACTGAAAACGACAAAAAATTACGCGTTGGAAATGTTATAATTCCCGTGTATATGGCAAAGGGACTGGAGTTTGATGCGGTGGCAATTCCTTATGAAAGCTTTAAGGGAGAAAAGCTTAAAAATCTTTTCTATACTGCATCCACAAGAGCACTTCACAAGCTTAAACTTTTTGAATATAAGAAAAAGGATATGACCTTATGAAAAAAATATTGGTAAGTATTTTATTATTTACTCTTGTTCTTTCGGTTTCGGTCAATGCTGCAAAAATTGATGAAATCGAAATAGAAAGCACCTTGATAAACGGAGTAACAATGGTTCCTCTTTCTGATATGGCAGAAATAATGAACCTTGATTTTTCCGCCAATGACGGGGTATATTCCGTAAACAACCGATTAGGAGACATAATAGGGCTTTATATAAAACTTTCATTTATCAGAGGGAAAGAAGATAAAGCCTTTGTGGAATATGACCTGTATGGGGATAATCCCGGCGAAGAAGAAATAACTCTTTCTGAAAAGGCTGTTTTTATTGATGGTAAATTATATGTTCCTTTCAGGGATGTTTTAGAGTATTTTAATGCAAGGGTTTACTGGACCCCCGAAGACGGAGCTTATGCCTACATGGAAAGCTACGGCAGGGAAGTTATTGTAAGGACCGACGGCAATGTAAGGCAAGTGATTTCTGCTCCTGTAGACTTTGATGACATCACACTCCTGGACGGATACTTCTATTACATAAAGGGCGGCAAGTTAATAAAAAGAGATGCTGAAACCAGCATGGAAGAAGATCTGGGTCAGGCAGGAAAAATTCATAAGTCGGGGGACAAGCTTTTCGTTATGGGAAGCGGAAATCTTTCTGTTCTTGATAAAGAAAAAGGTAACAGAAAGACTCTTGCCAACGGTGTTACTATGGTGGGATATACGGCAGAGGATTATGCATGGTGCGAGACCCAAAACGGAACTTTCGTTTACGACAGAGAGGGAAGCCTGATAGCAGAAATCAAGGGCGAATTTGAAAATTCCTGGGACTATTACAAGGATAAGGTGTACTATCAGGATATCAAAGGCTCAATGTATAGATCAAATACCGACGGAACGGAAGAAGAATTTTTAATAAAGGCAGCTCTCTATCCCAAATGGATTGATAAATTCATTTATTACACCGATATGGCAGGAAACTATCGTCGTTTCAACGTGGAAACCAAGGAAGATATAATGGTATACGGACTTAACTTAGAACATGTTATTACATTAGAAGGGAAGCATGTGCTTAATTTCTACGGCGAGGGAATGAATGTGGGAATGTATATATCAAATCCCGACGGAAGCGGCATGTCTCCCTATGGAAGTAAGGGTGTTATAGCTGGTGCAAAGGTGCAACTATATAAAGATGGAATAGCTACTATGAATCAGGTGGATAAAAATCCTTATTATATTACGAAAGATGGGGCTACGAAACTTACTGATGACAAGATAAAAAGATTCTGCGGTGTTCATAACGGCTTTGTATATTACACAATAGAATAAAAAGGGTGTTTCACACCCTTTTTTGTATGTTTGACAATAAAATAAAACTGTGATATACTTTTATTACTATAATAAAAGGGCGTGAAATTCATGAAAATATTGAAAAAGTCCTTGCCTTTAATAATCTTTGCACTTGTGACGATTTTTGCCACAAGCCTTTCTCATGCAGAAGAAAAAGAGTACATTGTTTACTTAAGTGAAGAAGTTTCTCTTTTTTCAACTGACGGAAGGGACTATGCTCTTCTTTCCGAGGAGGAACTTTCAGAAGCTCTTTCTCTCGGTGTAGTGGATTTTTATGAGGAAAATTATATAGTAGAGCTTCACGATGCCGACATTGAACTTCTGGAAACAGAGAATAGCGAAGAGATTTTAGACCCCAAGCAGGACCAGTACAAGTGGGAGATGGACCTTGTCAACGCCTACTATCCCAGAGAAAAGGGATATTTCGGAGAGGGCGTTACTGTGGCGGTTATCGATTCGGGTTGCAGTAGCCATCTGGAGCTTTCGGAGAATGTTCTTCCGGGCTATAATATGATTGACAATACAACTGATGTTACAGATAATATAGGTCACGGAACCAAGGTTATAGGCGTGATTGCCGCGGAAATTAACACCATTGGTATTTCGGGAGTCGCACCTAAGTGTAAAATAGTTCCCATAAAGGCTTTTGATGTGGATTACAAAACCAAAGTCGACATTATTTCCCAGGCTATAATAAGGGCAGTGGATGATTTTAGTGCAGACGTCATAAATTTAAGTCTCGGAAGCAAGACGGAGACGGTTACCCTGAAAAATGCCGTGGATTACGCTATATCAAAAGGAGTTATCATAGTAGCATCTTCCGGCAACTACGAAAACGACGACGATAAAGAGAAAGAAATATATCAGTATCCTGCTTCTTTTAAAAATGTTGTAAGTGTGGGAGCGGTGGACATCAACAAGGTTATATGCGACTATTCCTATCACAATGACGCTGTGACGGTGGTTGCTCCGGGCGGAACGGATGCAAATCCCATAATAACCCTTTCTCCTACATCTACAAACAAATATACAACTGCCAAAGGAACATCTTTTTCGGCCCCTGTTGTTTCGGGAATTGCGGCACTTTTGAAAAGTGCCGATGAAAGCCTCACTCAGGAGGATTTATTTGAAATAGTAGAAAAAGTATCCGTAGACCTGGGAGAGACAGGCTATGACAACTATTACGGTTACGGGATGGCGGATGCAAAGGCATACCTTAACTATCAGATTGCAGAAGCAGGGGACGTCAATGCCGACGGAAAATTGGCGGAAAATGATGCATATTTAATAATTAACCAACTTGCAAAAAAGAAAAATGCTACGCCTTTTGTAAAAGAAACAGTGGCAGATGTAGACGCTGACGGAATCGTAACATTAAAAGATGCGTTTATTGTAATAAAAAATATAAACGAAAAATAATAAAGACAGGGCTTTAACGTGATGATACGTTAAAGCCCTTTATAAAAAATATATATTTTTTGATTTTTCTCATAGGTGTTTTTTATAAAAAATTGAAACAGGGGAAGATATATATAAGAAAAAATATATAAATTGCTTGAAATCTGACAAATATTGTGCTATTCTAATAAAAAGAATTTTTTGAAAGTGCATTGGAGGAATTAAAATGAATTCAAACGTAAGACCCGAAAATATGGCACGTATTACTACAAAAGCCCTTGCGGATGCTTTTATAGAAGAACAGATAGCTTTAGTAAGAAATCAGGTTGGAGATAAGAAAGTGCTTTTGGCACTCTCCGGTGGAGTTGATTCATCGGTTGTGGCAGCTCTCTTGATAAAGGCTATAGGAAAGCAGCTTGTTTGTGTTCATGTAAATCACGGACTTATGCGTAAGGATGAGTCTGAAAATGTTATAAAGCTTTTCAAAGGGGAGCTTGACGCTAATCTTATATATGTTGACGCAACAGACCGTTTCTTAAATCTTCTTAAAGATGTGGCAGACCCCGAAAGAAAAAGAAAAATTATCGGTGCTGAATTCATAAATGTATTTGCGGATGAGGCAAGAAAGCTCGACGATGTAACTTTCTTAGCTCAGGGAACAATTTATCCCGATATACTTCAAAGTATCAAGCAGGCAGAAGGTAAAAAGGCTGTAAAGAGTCATCACAATGTGGGCGGACTTCCTGAGGACCTTAACTTTGAGCTGGTAGAACCCGTAAAGCTCCTTTTTAAGGATGAAGTAAGAGTAGTTGGAGAGGCTTTGGGTCTTCCTCACGCTATGGTTTACCGTCAGCCTTTCCCCGGACCCGGTCTCGGAGTAAGATGTCTTGGCGCAATCACCCGTGACAGACTCCATGCACTCCGTGAAGCGGATGCAATTTTAAGAGACGAGTTTGATAAGTGCGGCCTTGCTGAAAAGGTATGGCAGTATTTCATTGTAGTGCCGGATATAAAGAGCGTGGGAGTAAAGGACGAAAGCCGTTATGAGGGTTGGCCTGCAATTATCCGTGCGGTAAATACAAAGGACGCTATGAGTGCAACTATCGAAGAAATTCCC
Organism: Clostridia bacterium; assembly: GCA_045123995.1. Lineage (GTDB taxonomy): Bacteria > Bacillota > Clostridia > CAKSNL01 > HGM11501 > HGM11501. The sequence continues at coordinate 15,806 of JBGVKY010000018.1, read as the reverse complement.
TACAGCGTACTTCATAAAATAACCGACAGAATTACAAAAGAAGTTCCTGGCATAAACCGTGTCTTAATGGACCTTACACCAAAGCCCGTTGGAACTATCGAGTGGGAATAAAAAATAAAATAAAAAAGGCTTGGAACGAAAGTTCCAAGCCTTTTTTTTATTTCTTGCTTTCAGCTATAACTTTCTGTGCGATGGAATCGGGGGCCTGTTCGTAGCCTGAAAAGTCGAAGGTAAAGGAGCCTCTTCCCTGGGTCATGGAGCGAAGGTCCGTTGCGTAGCTTGTCATTTCGCTCATGGGAACATCGGCTTCAACAACGCTCTTGCCCTTGCCCTCAGCAGGATTGGAAGCAATAACTCTTCCGCGGCGTTTATTTACGTCGCCAAAAACGTCGCCCATATAGTCATCTGGAATGGTTACCATAAGTTTGCCGATGGGCTCGAGTAAAACGGGAGACGCCTGAGCCATACCTTCTTTATAAGCTATGGAAGCTGCCAGTTTGAAGGACATTTCCGAGGAGTCAACTGGGTGGTAAGAGCCGTCAACCAAGGTTGCCTTTAAGTTAACAACAGGATAACCTGCTAAAGGTCCTTCTAAAATGCTTTCCTGAAGACCTTTTTCAACAGCCGGGAAGAAGTTCTTGGGAACTGCTCCGCCGAAAATCTTCTCTTCAAAGATAAGCTCTTCTGTTTCGCCGGGCTCAAATTCAATCCATACATCGCCGAACTGACCGTGACCACCTGACTGCTTTTTGTGTCTGCCCTGAACCTTAACTTTCTTTCTTATGGTTTCGCGATAAGGAACCTTTGCGGGAGAAAGTGTAACTTCAACGCCGAATTTAGCCTTTAATTTACTTACGATAATATCAAGATGCTGTTCTCCCATGCCCGAAATTACCATCTGGTGAGTTTCGACTCTGTTTTCAATGGTAAATGTGGGGTCTTCCTCCATAAGTCTTCTGAGACCTGATGTAATCTTTTCCTCGTCGCCCTTGCTCTTTGGAACGATAGCCATTGTGAGAACCGGGCGGTCAAAGGTGATGGTTGGGAATATAATTGGCTTTGCTGCAGAACAAAGAGTATCACCTGTTGTAGTATAGGCAAGCTTATTGAGAACACCTATATCACCTGCGGTGAGAGAGGGAACTTCAACCTGTTTTTTACCGAGGAGTGTATAAATTTTACCGGGTTTTTCGTTTACATCCTTTGTTGAGTTGTAAATAGGAGTATCAGCAGTTAATGTACCTGTGCATACCTTAATCAGCGACATTTTTCCAACAAAGGGGTCAGCGATAGTCTTAAATACCTGAATTGATAAGGGAGCATCGGCTTTAACGGGAAGCTCAACTTCGCCTCCTGATTTATCAACACCCTTTACAACACCGTCCGCATCGGGGGCGGGGAAGTAGTTAACGAAAGCGTTGGATAAAAATCTTACGCCCATGTTATTTATGGCACTTCCTGAATATACGGGAACGATGGAACCATCCTTAACACCCTTTTTAAGGGCAACTCTCATTTCGTCTTCGGTAAATTCTTCGCCAGCGAAATAGCGTTCCATCAACTCGTCGCTGGTTTCTGCAACAGCTTCGCAAAGGAAGTTTCTGCAGTTGGCAATTTCATCTGCCAGATAATCGGGAATAGGAATTTCACCGTCATCGCTGGTAGCGGTATAAGCATAAGCCTTCATGGTGATTATATTTACATAGCCCGTGAGCTTTCTGTCTTCTATAATAGGCATACGGAAGGGAGCAACACAACGACCGAACTTTTCCTTAAGCTCTTCTAATGTTTTGGTGTAGTTGGCGTGGTCGTCATCCATCTTATTTATGAAAACGATAACGGGCAGATTTGCCTTTTTAGCTCTTTCGTATGAAAGCTCGGTTCCCACGGAAACACCGCTCTTTGCAGATACAACGATTAAAGCCCCTTCTGCGGCACGGATACCCTCGGAAACCTCTCCGGCAAAGTCGAAATATCCGGGAGTGTCAATTAAATTGATTTTGTAATCTTTGTATATGTAAGGAGAGGTTACGGTGTTGATTGAGAACTTTCTCTTTATTTCTTCAGGATCGAAGTCCAAAAGAGTTGTTCCGTCTGCAATCTTTCCCAGCTTATCTGTTGCTCCTGCACCGAACAAAAGTGCTTCAGCAAGAGTGGTTTTTCCTGCATGGGAATGGGATAACAATACAACATTTCTTATTTTGTCTGTAGCTGTGCTCATATATGTAGCCTCCTTAATTAAACTGTACATAAATAAATTACGTATAAAGTATAAATTCTGCACAAAAAAGTAAAATCCTTTTTTAATTTAATGGGTAATTTTCACAAAAATTAAAAAGTGGAAAATACAAAATGCACAGAAAAAAAGCAAGGTTTAAAAAATGCTTGACTTTTTTTTCTTAATATATTATAATAATATGGCTTTGTTGTAGAACTATGACGAAGTAATAAAAAATAATCCTTGCGCTTATTAAAGCGCCAAAGACCGTGAGGAGGTGCAAAAAATGGCAGAAGTAATTAACAAGTACGAGACCATATTTGTCCTTGATGTGAACATGGGAGACGAGAAAATCGAAGAGCTTTCCAATAAGTTCCAGGAACTTATAAAGGCAAACGGTGAAGTTGAAAATGTTGACGTTTGGGGCAAGAGAAGACTGGCTTATCCTATCGATTATAAGACAGAGGGCTACTATGTTCTTGTAAACTTTTCTTCAAAGCCCGAATTCCCCAAGGAACTTGAACGTATCTATGGAATTACTGAGGGCGTGCTTCGTACAATCGTAATCAAGAAAGAAGCATAAAGGAGAATTGATATGCTGAACAAAGTACTTTTAATGGGACGTTTTACGAAAGATCCCGAACTGAGGAGTACTCCTCAGGGTGTGTCTGTCTGCAATTTCCGTCTGGCAGTTACAAGAAACTACAAAAACAACGGAAGCTATGAAAGCGATTTCATTGATTGCGTTGCATGGAGAAACACTGCGGAATTTATTTCCAAGTTCTTCAAAAAAGGAAATCTTGTATGTGTAGAGGGAAATCTCCAGTCAAGAAGCTGGGAGCAGGACGGACAGAGAAGATATACTCTTGAAGTTATGGTAGACAACACATATTTCGTAGAAAGCAAAAAGGGACAGGAAGGAAGCGACTATCAGGGTGAATCTTTTGATGCGCCGGTAGCGTCCGCTGCCCCGAGGGAAACTTTGTCATCCGACGATTTCAGTGCGATTGATGACGATTTGCCCTTCTGATTATAATTAAAGGAGGTTAACGACATGGAAAGAGAAAGAGATGATAGACCTCAGAGAAACAGAAAACCCAGACGTAAGGTCTGCCAGTTCTGTGCCGATAAGGTTGAATTCATAGATTATAAGGACGTTGCAAAGCTTCGTCGTTTTGTATCTGAGCGTGCCAAGATTCTTCCCAGAAGAATTACAGGTACCTGCGCAAAGCATCAGAGAGAACTTACTGTTGCAATAAAGAGAGCAAGACACATTGCTTTAATTCCTTATTCTGCAGAATAAAAATTAAAACCGCCCAAAAGGGCGGTTTTTTTGTATAAATTTTTGCCTCGGTGGAAAAATATTTAAAGAGGTGATTTTTATGGTAGAACAGGATACAATAAAGCTTTTAAGAGAATGTGATGCAGGGGTAAAGATGGGAATATCTTCAATCGAAGAAGTGCTTGACAATGTGAAAGATGAGAATTTTGAAAAAATACTCACCGAATGCAAGGAGAAGCATGAAAATCTCGATAAAGAGTTACAAGGTCTTTTAGAAAAATACGAAGATGACGGGAAGGAACCTGCGCCCATTGCCAAGGGAATGTCCTGGATGAAAACCAACGTAATGCTTGCCATGGACGATTCAGACCATACGGTTGCCGATCTTATGACAGACGGCTGTAATATGGGAGTTAAATCTTTGAATAAATACTTGAATAAGTACAGGGCGGCTGACGAAGCGTCAAAAGACGTAGCGAAAAAGCTTATAAATCTTGAAGAAAAACTGGCATTGGATATAAGAATTTTCTTGTGATAAAAAGCAATCTTTATAGATTGCTTTTTATTTTTTTTAGTGATATAATGGGATTATTAAAAGTGTACGTTCTTTATATGAAGAATGTCGACCAAATAAAAATCACTATAACCATAATATTTTTTGAATAGAAAGAGGGAATGAAAATGCCTGGAATGGCTAAAAGAATGTTTGCAGGATTAAACTACATTAGAACACTTCCTGTTTATTTGTGTGTATTATGCTCTAAACAAAATGGCTTGATAAAAATGGATGTTGCCAGATGGAATGAAATTGATCAAATAAAATTTGGTTTATTTGAGTCGCTTAATTGGTATATGACTTATAAAAAGGAATTTAGAAATCTTATTCAGCATCGTTTAAAAAATCCATCTCGTTCTTTTACAGCCTGGGTGCATTTTGCAATTGCACGTATATTATGGAAACCTGTTGAAAGTTTATACATATATACAGAAGATATAGGTGGTGGATTATACATCCAGCATGGATTTTCCACTATTATAACCGCAAAAAAAATAGGTGAAAATTGCAGAATATACCAACAGGTAACTATTGGCTATAAATATGGAGAATGTCCTCCGGTTTTAGAAGATAATGTTGCAGTTACTTGCGGCGCAAAAGTTCTTGGAAATATCACAATGCATTCAGGCAGCTTGGCGGCAGCAGGTGCAGTTGTTGTTAAAGATGTTCCGGAAAATGCTATTGTGGCAGGAGTTCCTGCTAAAATAATTGGATATAAAGACCAAAATAATCTTAATTTCCAAGGTTAAATGCAAAGAGAAGTTGTGTAGGTGTGATAGTCAGTTTTGTGCCGGCCTTTATGCGAGAAATTACTGAAAAAAGGTTTGCTTCTAAAACTTATGTACGCATTAACCTTGTGCTTAATATTAAGTTGGAAATCCGCGTGGCAAAATCCTTAGACAAAAGTAAGGGTTGGAGTGTAATGCTGTGTTCTTCCCATTTATTATCAGCTTGATTTTGGATTGATATAGCGATTGAATATTCTCAAGATGATTAACCTGTTAATATGCAGATAAAATATAAAGGTAAAATTTTTAATCCTTGTGAAAGCGATAACTCTCTGTCTCTCAAACTTCTGGAAGGCATAACAGAAAGCATAAACGGATTGACCTGTATGAAAGATTCATCAGCGATATAAATTTCCGACGGAATTTGCGATATATCCTTGCGGATGAGATATACCTAAAGGCGCGATATGTCCCTACGGGACGTGATTAAGGAATTTATATCATATCGCAACGAAATGAAATGGAGTTATATCGCCAGAAAGCTTGGCATCCATATTATACAGTCTTTATAGTAAGACTGTAAGAAAAAGTCAGGAACGAAAATTAGCATAAGGATTTATTTTGTCTTGTTTTCATTTTTCTCCAGCTGATAAATCCATAAATATCGCTACACAAAAAAACAACAAAGCATACCACAACGGAAATGTAACGGATATTGGAAAAACTTGCTAAAACCCAAAGTATTATAAGAACTATATCGTTGGCAGCATAAGCAACGGCAAAATATGGATTTCTTCTGAAAGTAAGATATACAGCAAGAAAACTTGTTGTAACAGAAAGTGTACTTGGCACTATGTTGGCAGTACCAAAATACTTCAAAACAAAATAGAAAACAACGGTAATTAAAAAAGTAATTAGCCACATAAATAAAGTTTCTTTTCTGGTAATACTGTTTACCTTGACTTCGGCTTTGTTTCCGTTGAACGGATTTTTCAGCCATGATATAAGTGCAAAAACAGCCATAGGCATAGTCATACCAAGGTAGGTTATCATCTCGCCATAATAGGCGAATGTGTATGATATTATTCCGTAAAGAAGGCTGAAAATTATCATCAAAAATTGCCCGAAAGGATTTCCTTTTGCGTTAAAAATAAGTGATGTAACACCAATAAGTGATGCACATAAAGTCAGATAGCTTTCCCTGTCAAATATGAAAAACGATATGACGATAAGTATTATGGATAATGACCATAAAGTAATATCGGTTTTTGAAAAATAATTTTTTAATTTAGTCATAATGTCCTCCAAAAAAATAAACACCCGCAAGTATATCTTCTAAGACCTAATGATATACAAACGAATGCTCAAAGCTTCGACTACCAGGTGGCAGTTTGTTTATTTAATTTATTACATTATAACATATAAAACAAAAAAATACAATATTAAATTTAATCTATTTATGTTTTTTAGCCTTACTTGACAAAAGTAAGAATTGTGTCGAGATTGTTAAAAAGACAGATAATATCATATAAAAGATTGGAGTGAGATCATGAAGAAAATATTTGAAAAGAATGAAACCCTATTTTGTATATTATTAGTTTTATTTTATCTGATTATCAACTCATATTGTATTCAAAAATTCGGCTTATTTGATTATAGAAGTACAATCATTAATACTGTTTTTTCTGTATTTTTAATTGTATTGATGATTGCTTTGGGTAGAACAAAATATTATGGCATTACCAAAGTTAAAAAACCAAAGAAATATCTGTTTTTTATTCCTCTAATTTTTATACCAACTGTAAATCTGTGGAATGGAATTAATATTAACAATTCGACAAACGAGATTATATTTTACATACTAACTATGATAAATGTCGGATTTATTGAGGAAATAATTTTCAGAGGATTTTTATTTAAAATGATGGAAAAAGATAATGTTAAAATTGCAATAATTGTAAATGCAATTACTTTTGGAATAGGACATATAATTAACCTTTTAAATGGTGCTGAATTAATTCCAACATTAATGCAAATATGTTATGCTTTTTCAATAGGATATTTATTTGTCATTATATTTTATAGAAGCAAATCCCTTATTCCTTGTATAATAACACATTCTTTAATTAATTCGCTTTCTATATTCAATGTTGATAATTCAATGTCGCTATATATCGCGCCTGTGTTTTTGACAGCAGTGCCACTTGTTTATGCAATTTATATAAATAAGACCATTAAATAATGCTTATGAGATATTAAGATAGATTTACTTATGTCAAGGTTATAAAATTAAACATTAGTTTGCAGATTTTGAAATTTACATATACTGTCGGGGCGGGAAGAAATAAAAAGATAAGATAAAACTGCCCTCAAAAGAGGGATTTTATGAAAGAAGTATTTCCAAATTACTATCAAAAATTCAAATGTATTGCCGGTGCGTGCAAACACAGTTGTTGCGTTGGCTGGGAAATTGATATTGACGAAGATACGATGGATTTATACAATTCCCTTGAGGGGGAAATGGCTCGAAGAATAAGGGGAAGTATAGAGGGAGACATTCCGCACTTTGTCTTAAAAGAGGATGGGCGTTGCCCGTTTTTAAACGAAAAGGGTCTTTGTGATATTATATCCTCCCTTGGCGATGGCGCAATATGTGATATATGTTACCTGCACCCCAGATTCAGTAATTTTTATGAAGATTTTACAGAAACTGGATTGGGGCTCTGCTGCGAAGAAGCGGTGAGAATTATCCTTACGGAAGAAGAAAAATTTTCCATCCCCTTGCCGGCAGCGGCAGAAAAACAAGAGTTTTTCACAGAGCGTAAAGAGGCTTTTGATATTTTGCAAGACAGAAACGTTACTTTTTGGGAAAGAATTAAAAAACTTTCCCGAAAGTACAATGTTAAATTTGAGTTTTCTAATAAAGAACTTTATGATTTTTATATGTCCCTTGAAAGACTGGATAAAAGCTGGGAAAATGAACTTGAAAAGCTTAAAAATGCAGAGGGTGACGACATCTTTAAAAGAGAGGATTTGCAGATTTTCTTTGAACAGCTTGCTTGCTATTTTTTATTCCGTCACTTTGAAAAAGGTGTTGGCTTTGTCCTTTTGAGCTGCCTTTTAATAGGAAGAATATGCACCTTTCATGAAAGCTTAGACCAAATGATGGATGTGGTGAGAATGTATTCTTCTGAAATAGAATATTCTATCGAAAATATCGAAAAAATCAACCTTGAACTTATGAAAAGAAACGGAAAGGAAGATATATTGTGAAATATAAAGAAAACCCAAAGCGATATGAAAATGCAGAATACAGAAAGTGCGGTGAAAGCGGACTTAAGCTCCCTTCTGTATCATTGGGACTGTGGCACAATTTCGGGAATAACGCAGACTATAAAAATATGTGCGAAATGTGCTTTTCCGCCTTTAACAACGGCATAACCCACTTTGACCTGGCAAATAATTACGGACCTTCCGAGGGCAGTGCGGAAATCAATTTCGGTAAGATACTTAATAAACATCTTAAAAAGTACAGAGATGAAATGATAATAAGCACTAAAGCCGGGTACTATATGTGGCCGGGACCCTATGGGGACTGGGGAAGTAAAAAGTATCTTGTGGCAAGCCTTGACCAGAGCCTTAAGAGAATGAATGTTGATTATGTGGATATTTTTTATCACCACAGAATGGATCCCGACACGCCTCTTTACGAGACGATGTGGGCACTTTCGGACATAGTGAAAAGCGGAAAGGCACTTTATGTGGGTCTTTCCAATTATGACGGTGAAACCATGGAAAAAGCAGCAGCCATTTTAGAAGAGCTCAAGTGTCCTTTTATAATCAATCAGAACAGATATTCAATTCTTGACAGGGCGGTAGAGAAAAACGGAATACTTAATAGTGCAATTTCAAAGAAAAAAGGAATGATTATTTTCAGCCCTCTTGCTCAGGGACTTCTTTCAGACCGTTATCTTAAAGGGATTCCAAATGACAGCCGGATAAAAACGGACGGAAGATTTTTAAAAGAAAAAGCTCTGTCAGGGGAAATGATGGAAAAAATAAGGAAATTAAACACCATTGCAGGAAAAAGGGGACAAACTCTTGCGCAAATGGCACTTTCCTGGGTATATAGCCATGAAGGAATTACAAGTGTCTTAATAGGAGCTTCTAAACCGGAGCAGATATTAGAAAATCTTAAAATGGCAGAAAATATTGATTTTACAAAGGAAGAACTGGATGAAATAGACTCTATTGTTCTTTGATTATTGCTGAAAAAAGAGGAGGTTTATATGCTGCAGTTATTTAAATTTGCAATAGTGGGTGTTATTGCCGCTATTGTTGATGTAGGAGTTCTCGTTGTATTGAAAGAACTGCTTTTTATAGATGTGCTCATTTCCTCGGCTGTTTCTTTCAGTATTTCCGTTACGGTAAACTATTTTCTTAGCATGACCTTTGTTTTTAAAAGTAAGAAGCAAAGCAGGATAAAGGAGTTTATTATATTTGTACTTTTGAGTATCGGTGGACTAATCTTAAATCAGGTGATTTTATGGTTTGGAATTGACTTTTTATCCTTACACTACCTTGTGGTTAAATTTCTTGCTATGGTAATTGTGCCGGTCTATAATTTTATAACAAGAAAAGTGTTTTTGGAATCTAAAGAAAAAGAGGAAAAGATATGAACAAAATTTTCAAAAAGGATTTATACAGATATTACGGAGATGCCGGGGAGCCTTTGGTAAAAAAGCTTTTAAGACCGCTTGAGATTAAATACATAGCTTTATTCAGAAAGGCTAATATGTGCAGCTTTTTGCCCCTTAAACTTTTTTATGTACTAAGACTTAAGCATCTTTCTAACATAACTAAAATCCAGATTCCTGCAAGGACTTCCATCGGCGAGGGCTTTTATATAGGTCATCTGGGCAGGATTATCATTCATCCGGAGGCTGAAATAGGGAAAAACGTAAACATAGCAACGGGTGTTACAATCGGAATGGAAAACCGCGGAAAGAGAAAGGGGACACCTAAAATAGGAGATGACTGCTGGATAGGAACCAACGCTGTTATAGTGGGAAATGTAAATATAGGAAACGATGTGCTTATAGCCCCTCTCTCCTATGTGAATTTCGATGTTCCCGACCATAGTATAGTCATTGGAAATCCCGGAAAAATAATACAGAAAAAAAACGCCACCTCAGAATATATTTGTAATCGTATATAATATGTGGTAAAATATTGACTCTTGTTGACAAAAAGGCGTATTGATGATAAAATAAAAAGATAAAATATAAAATCCTATGATTATGCCTAAAAAGCATAATTGGGTCAAATCTTTTTATATCACCTGGGGGGAATATATCTTTTAAGAAAAGCAACCTCAGATGAAAAAAACGGGGTTGCTTTTTTGTTAAAGGAGGTGGGTTTGTGGCAGATAAGGATTCGAGAATAAAAAACAATTTACTGTCGTCTTTTATATATCAGATTGTGCTTATATCATTAAGCTTTATACTGCCCAGATTATACCTTGAAAATTTCGGCTCAGAAGTAAACGGTGTACTTTCTACTATTAAACAGATTTTTACATATATGTGTCTTCTTGAGGCGGGGGTCGGGCTTGCAACAACCCAGGCTCTTTATAAAAGAATAGGAACAAATGATTATAAAAGTGCAAGTTCGGTTTTAGCTGCAACCAACAGCTATTATAAAAGAACGGGAATCGTATACCTTGTTATAGTTCTTGTTATAGCTTTAGTATATGCGTACATAATTCCCAATTCCATAGACAGTAATGAACTCTTTTTTATAATTATATTATATGCCATCCCGGCACTTTTCAGCTATTTTGTTCAGGCCAAGTACAGGATACTTATGGAGGTTGACGGAAGAAGGTATGTAATAAACAATGCGGAAACAATTTTGCAGATTGTTTCGAATGCGGCGAAAATCCTTGTCCTGCTCCTATCTGACAGTCTGGTTTTAATCCAGCTGGTTTACTGTATAATTTATCTCATTCAGCTTTTGTTTTTATATTTTTATGCCAGGAGAAGATATAAATGGCTTGACTTAAAGGCTAAGCCTGATTTTAAAGCCATCTCCCAGAAAAATTCGGTTTTGGTACATCAGCTTTCAGGAATGGTTTTTAATAACACCGATGTGATACTGATCTCCGTTCTGTGCGATTTTAAAGCCGCAAGTATTTACGCCATATATAATATTTTCTTTTCTCAGGTGCAGAATTTTATAACAAGTATAGTTTCGTCCTTTACATTTGCTCTGGGACAGATGTTTAACACGGAAAGAGAAAAGTTTGATAAGCTTTTTTCGGCATATGAAACTTTTTACATAATGTCGACCTATCTGATTTATACTTTGATGGCGGCATTCTTACTTCCTATCATTCAGATTTACACAAAGGGTATAAACGATGCCGACTATTCCAATGGAGTTTTATTGTTGCTTTTTGTAATAATGAATCTTATTGCCAACGGAAAGTTGCCTCAAAACGGTGTAATTGAATATTCGGGGGATTTTGAAAAAACTCGTTCTTTTGCAATGTGGGAAATGATAATAAATATCACGGTTTCAGTTTTTGGCATTATATATATGGGAATAGAGGGGGCTTTGATAGGAACAATAGCGGCCCTTTTATACCGCGGTATAGTAACGATTTATTATTCTAACAGAAAAGTTCTTGAAAGAAGCCCGCTTAGTACATATAAAATCATCCTTGTAAACGGTGCGGTTTTTGCTCTGGTTATGGCGGTGTTTTCCGTTGATACATTCTCGGATTTTTCATTTTTGAGATTGCTTCTTAATGGAATTATCCATTCAGTCTGGATTTTGGCCCTTTATATACTTGCGAATTTCCTATTCAATAAATCTGCATTTAAGACTATTTTTGAATTATACAGGGGGAAGAGGAATAAATGAGTATTCCGAAAGTTATCCATTATTGTTGGTTCGGCAGGGGAGAAAAGCCCGCTTTGGCAAAGAAATGTATAAAGAGCTGGGAAAAATATCTGCCTGACTATAAGATAGTTTGCTGGAATGAAGATAATTTTGATGTAAGTCAAAATAAATATGCAAAAGAAGCCTACGATGCAGGTAAATGGGCTTTCGTAAGTGACTATGTAAGACTCAAGGTAATGTATGAAGAGGGCGGAATTTATTTTGATACAGACGTTGAAGTTATAAAACCTCTTGATGATATTCTAGAGAACGGAGGCTATATGGGCTTTGACGATAACGGAATTGTTTCAACGGGTTTGGGATTTGCAGCAGAAAAAGGGAATCCCTTAATTGAAGCATTCTTAAAAGATTATGACGATATATCATTTGTTTTGCCTGACGGCTCATATGATATTAAGCCCTGTCCCGAAAGAAACACGGAAACTGCCGTGAAGCTTGGGCTGGATACTGAAATTAAGGACCAGGTCTTTATGGGAATACATCTTCTGCCTGAGGATTATCTTTGCCCCATGAAGTATTATACAGGGAAAAAAGTGATTACAAAAAACACTCATTCGATACATCATTTTTGTGCATCGTGGACATCAAAAAGAGCTAAGAGAACTTTATTTGTAAAGCGGATTATAGGAGTCAGACTCTATGAAAAGCTTTACGGGAAGTTTTTGCATAAATTAAAATGGCTGGAGTGGTAAAGGTGCCTGAAAAAGTACTTAAAAAACTTAATAGCTTCATATTGCCGGAGTGGAAAGTTTGTTTTCTGGGAGCTTTCATAGTAGGGCTTTTGGCACATTTATATAAGATAACCTCCTGGCTTCCCAACTGGGATTCTTTGGTTTTCAGATATGATGCCCAGAACATGATAGGCCTCGGCAGATGGTTTTTGCCTGTGGCGGCGTCATTAAGTTCCTTTTATGATCTTCCCTTTTTAAACGGAATTATAACCATCTTATTTCATGCTTTAGGAGCAGTATGTATTTTAAAAATACTTAGGGTCAGTAAAAAAATGACGGCATTTTTGGTAGGAGCCTTAATTGTTTCATTCCCAACAGTTACATCGGTTCTGATGTATAATTATGTGGCGGACGCTTACAGTATCGCATTTTTCTTATCAAGCCTTGCGGCACTTTTAATGACGGGAGATAAGAAAAATCACATTCTTTCGGCAGTCATTATCGCTTTTTCTACAGGTATTTACCAAGCTTATATAACTGTTACTATAATGCTTGTTATATTACACCTTATTGATGAAACAATCTATAATAATGCATCTTTGTTAAAGGTTTTGAAAAAGGGCTTAAATATGCTCCTTACGGGAATTTTGGGAGTGGCACTATACTATCTTATATTAAAAGGGATTACGGGAATTTTCTCGGTGGAGCTCCTTGACTATCAGGGAATAAATTCATCAGCATCCCTGGCAAATATAGATATTATGGGTTCTTTATACTCAATTAAGGAAACTTTTTTAGATTGCTTCTTTGATTTGTCAGAGGGACTTAATGTATATATCTTCTTGAATGCATTTATTTTAATTTTCACGCTGGTTCACTATATAAGATACATAATTATAAACAAGCTTTATAAAACCCCTTCGAAAATTTTTGTTATTGCCATCCTTGGAATTATGCTCATAGCAGGTGCAGGGGCTTTGGCTTTTATAAATGCAGGTATTGATTATCACAATCTGATGATTATGGGATACTCTGTGTTTTACCTTTTCTTTCTGATGCTTTACGAAAGGGGAGCAGAGAAAAAAGAAAAGCACGCTGTGATAAAATGCTGGATTATTATGATAACTGCATTGACTGTAATTGTAAATCAGGTTGTAATTGCAAATGTAAGCTATCATAAAGCTCAGATGGCATACGAAAAATCCTACGGTGTTTTAATTCGTATAGCAGACAGAATTGAACAGACCCCAATGGCAGAAGAATGTGATGAAATTCTTGTTATCGGTGCTTTGGATAACAGCTCTGATTACAGCGTAAATCTTACCCCTGATATAACGGGAATAACCGACGGATATATAATCCGAAAGGACGACGAAACGGTAGGACAAAGTGTGTTTACAAGTGCACTTAATGACTACTGCGGAAAGGACTATAAATTTATAAGCGGAGAAGAGAAAAGAAGACTTACTGAGCTTGAAGAAGTCAAAAGCATGGATACGTGGCCTAAAAAAGACTGTGTCAGAGTAATAGAAAACATAGTGGTCGTTAAACTCGGAACAGAGGGTGATTGGTAAATGATATATTTTTGTGCCGACGATTACGGACTTAACGAAGTATCTTCCTTGCGAATAAAAAAATGTGCCGATGAAGGAGTGCTTAATAAAATAAGTGTGTTTCCGAATTTTGACAATGTTGATTTGAATGAGATAACTGATAATGCTAAGGTTTCGCTTCACATAAACCTTGTAGAAGGAAAGGCCATGGCACAGGCGGAAAAAAATGGACTGCTTACCGATGAAAACGGAAATTTTATTCATGCTTTCGGAGGACTTTTCAAACTTAGTTTACTTAAAAAGAAGAAGTTTGAAGAGGAGGCATATAAAGAGATAAGAGCTCAGGTTTTATACTGGATGAGCATTTTGCCAAAAGGAGCTCCTTTGTTTTTGGACAGCCATCAGCATACTCATATGATACCGGGGGTGTTTAAGGCTCTTATAAGGGTTTTGAAAGAAGAGGGGATAAATCCCCGATATATAAGAATTCCGGCAGAGCCTGTTTTGCCTTATATAAAAACCCCTTCACTTTATTTTACATACAGCATAGTCAATCTGATTAAACAATGGCTCCTTAAATTTTTATGGGTTATAAATAAAGGCGCTTTAAGGGATTTTTATATCCCTACGGCATATTTTTTCGGAGTGCTTTTTTCAGGAAAAATGGATGAAAAAAGAGTTGCAAAGGTACTGCCCCGATATATAAAAATGGCGAAAAAGCATAAAAAAGATATAGAGGTTTTATTTCATCCCGGTTACCTTAATGAAAGTGATTTCGAATCAGTTGAACTTCTCGGAAGTTAGTGGAACTTGTGGGAACTTAAAAGAAGTTAAAACCCTTGTAAAATCAGGGTTTATGAGTATATGAAACACCTGAAATCCGCCAAATATAAGACCTTGTCCATTATTTGTATTTTTCATTGAATTTATCACATTTTTGGGAACTGATTGGGAACTCTTTGGGAAAAACATTCATCACCTACTATTGAACATTGAAAAACAAGGTGATAAAAGATGAATGTTGTCGAAAACACGAATAATTTGTATGTTACGAAGCAAGAGTTTTGCAAGCTATGCGATATTTCAGAATCGACTGCATACAAATTGATAAAAAGTAAAAAAGTCAATTTTGAAAAAAAGCGTGATGGTCTGCTTCATTATTACGCTATTCCCGTTGAAGAAGCGGAACAATATATCCGTGAGAGAGCCAATCGTGGCAAACTTACAAAGGAGCAAATATCAAGCATTAAAACCTATTACAGAAATAAAATGCGAGATTACCCCCAAGTAATTGATGCAAAGGACATACGCACAGTTACCGGGTACGGTAAAGAGATTATTCGCAAGTGGATAAATAGCGAAAAGATACTCGGCGTTGTTGTCCGTAAGCGTTTCAGAATTGCCAAAGAAGATTTAATTGATTTTCTTGTTAGTCCCTACTATGTGACTATAATACGAAAATCCGAAACCCACATTTCAGATTTTCGCAATATTGGTATTATATAACATTTCTTGACATTTTTCAATAGGCAATATAAAATGCACAGATTTGTTAAAGAGAAAGAAGGTTGTTACCTCTCAATATGAGGGTGTAGCAGCCTTCTTTTTTTATATTAAAAATGATTCAGGAGGTGAAAACAATGTCATTTGAATTTGAGTATTTCTACGGAAATGAAACAGAGCAATTTTCTTTTTATCGCATCCCCAAAATGCTATTCAAAGAAAAGATGTTCAAAGATGTATCAGCTGAAGCAAAGGTATTATATGGTCTTATGCTTGACCGCACGGGATTGTCTGTAAAAAATGGTTGGCTCGATGAAGAAAATCGTGTA
>JBGVKY010000017.1:0-10421 GCA_045123995.1 Clostridia bacterium | reverse complement strand
ACTATTTGGGCGGCGAGGTTGTACTACAGGTTCCCCTGAAGTTTCCTGATACCCTTTCAATTCTGTCAAGCAAACGCTTCTTCCATTTGTATAGAAATTCAAATCACTTTTGTATTCCCCAATCCGCCGAGCCGGTATTTCTCCAGTTAAAATTGCCTCATTATTTTTTAACGAAGTTGTTTCAATTACCGCATCGTATTTCACAGCATCATGATAAGCCCGTGAAAGATATTCCTGCGGTGCAAACAGGGTAAAAGAAAGATAGGGTTCTAAAACTTGCGTTCCCGCTTTTTTTAATACCTGTTCCAACACAACAGGCGCAAGAAAGCGGAAATCTGCCGGAGTACTGACCGGGCTGTAGTAAACACCATATTCAAAACAAATTCTGCAATCTGTTACCTCCCATCCATACACTCCCTGCTCTAATCCATACCGAATCCCTTCCATAACTGCGTTTTGAAAGCTTTGGTTTAAATAACCGAGAGACACTTTACTTTCATATTCTGTTCCGCTTCCAACAGGAAGAGGAGTGACAGCCAAACCAATCGACGCCCAAAAGGGATTTGGCGGTACTTCAATATGAATTGTATAATGAGCCTCTTTTCGTGGTCTCTCCAGATAAATAACGGTAGGCTCTTTTATTGCTACCTCGACACTATATTTTTCATTTAATAAAGAACAAACAACTTCCAATTGTACTTTTCCCAAAAAGGAAAGAATAATTTCATGAGTAATAGAATCAATCATAAAATGCAGAAGCGGATCAGTATCCGCAATCTCTGTAAGGGCATCCAGTAATGCTTCCCTTTGCTCTGCTTTGATTGGCTCTATCGTTGTCCGAAAAAACGGCAGGGGACTATCCGTCCATGCCTTGCGTGGCAATAGTTTTTCATCTCCCAGAACATCATTTAGTTTTAATGTATTGTCAGATAAAATAACAATCTCCCCGGAATCAGCGGTGTCTGTTGGGACGATTTCTCCATCAAATGGAATTGACATCTCTGTAATTTTAATTTTTTCCTTTTTTGACAGAAGAATCGTTTCCCGTAAACAAAGCGTACCGCTATACAGCCTTAAATAGCAACGTCGTTTTTTCTGCTCGGTATATTCAATTTTAAAAACATACCCGCACAGTTCCGATTGACAGTTATCTGTTTTCGATGAAAAAATATCTGTGATTACATCAAGCAATTTTTTTGTTCCGATATTCTCTTTTGCGCTTCCATGATATACCGGAAAAAAAGTTCCCTGCTGTACCCTTCGCTTTATTTCTTCCTGAAGTTCCCGCAATGTCAAAGGCGCTCCTGAAAGATATTTTTCTAAAAGATTATCATTCCCGGCAATCACAGCATCCCACTTTTCAAAATCCGCAACGTCGGAAAGTGTTAATTCTGAAAATAAATGAACTTCCTGCATAACCATCATATCTTCTGTCAATTTTTCTCTGATATTTTGATAAGTTTGCTCAAGAACAACACCACTTTGATCTATTTTATTGATAAAAATGATTGTTGGTATCTTCATTTTCCTTAGCGCATGAAACAGCACTCTGGTCTGGGCTTGTACACCATCTTTTGCGGACACTACTAAAATTGCTCCATCCAGAACCGATAAGGAGCGATGCACTTCTGTTAAAAAGTCCATGTGTCCGGGGGTGTCCACAAGATTAACTTTGTACCCTTTCCAGCGAAAAGATGTAACGGCAGCCTGAATTGTAATTTTCCTTTGACGTTCCAAAGCCATAGAGTCCGTTCTTGTTGTACCTTTATCTACACTACCTGGTTCCATGATTGCCCCGCTTGTATACAGCAGGCTTTATGTCAGTGTTGTTTTTCCTGCAACAACATGCGCAAGAATGCCGATATTAATTATTTTCATATGTCGTCCTCCATTCACAGCCAAAAAAAGGCATAAAAATCCCCAGCAGTAAAATACTTTTACCACTGGGGATACAATCTGTGGACATACACATAAAAGACACGCACCAATAGGTACTTGCCACTTTTCTTGCCATGTCAATATAAATAAGGCAAAAGTATTCTTAAATTTGGTACAAAAAACTAAGCCCTTGTTCCAAAGGACATCCCAAAGTTTTTTGTTCCCACTATTTGATTATAGTTTTATTTAAGAATACCTTGCCGCATATTTTTTAACTCCTTTTTGGAAATGTAGTAATTATAACACATCTGCATCTGAAAAGAAAGCATTAAATAATCTGATTTTATTATATCATATATCATATATCTTATGTAATAGCAATAGTTTTAGAAAAATTAACCAATATTTTATTATTTCTTTTTTCGACAAAAAATCTTTCTGAGAAAATGTTGCGATTTTTCTGAAGCAAGCGCCTCATCAGAGAGCTGCTTATTGCCCTCAATTATTTTTTCAGCCAAAGCCTTTTGTTTATCTGCAGCTTGTCCGGCAGACAAGGCCGCTTGACTTTCTGCTAATTTATTTAATGTTTCAAGAAGCTGTTTATCTTTTTCCCGGTTATGCTCTCTTTCTTTTTCAAGCTCCGCCTGCAACTTCTCCACTTGCCCCCTTAAAAATACTACTTCGCTATCCTCCGGAGGTGTAAACGAGGGTGTAAACGAACCGTCAACCGTTGACGACAACTTATCATCAACTTGTTTACGGTCATTTTTCAAAAATGCCTGTTTTATAAGATTTTCACCGTCAACTGATATGTAAACGACACCGTCAACCGTTGACGTAAACGGCTGTAAAGCTGTTGACAGTTCCTTACTCTTTCTTTTTTGATGAACAGCTTGCTTTGATACACCAAGTTCATCAGCAATTTGTTTTACAGTTTTACTCATAATTACACCTATTCCTCTGACTCATCACTATTTATATTTTCACCGGCATTTATTCTTGCAATATCTTTAAGAAATTCATCTCCATCTTGAGGGAAGTCTATCAGAGCCGTTGTATATACTCTTACTTTTTCTTTTCCCTCATCTTCTCCATAAAAACCTTTGGATTGAATAAATTTAATACCGTGCATTTGCATATACTCCATAGACTTTACAATGCTTCCCTTTGTCCCCTCTAATCGCATACCAACCGTAAGATGAGCCATAACACACACTCCTAATATTATTTTATTTTTTTAATTCACCTAAAATATAATCGCTTAATTTCTGTGACGGTGTTATTTTAACTGCAATATGACCGTCACGCTCAAGCTGTTCCAAGCGCTCGGCTCGCAGACGTTCCTGCTGCAGCTCGGCAACTATTTCATCATAGTATTTAATAACCGTATTTCTATCTGCTCCCACAGCTCTTGCTATTGCTGCCTTTTTTGTTATACCCGGATTTTCTCTCATATACTCCATTATAACATTCTTTTTACTTTTTCTGCCGTTCCCAGCTCTCCAATTCACATTGCCATTTATTTCATCACGCACAAAATTCATCAGCTTAACGTGTTCAGCCTGTTTTCTGCCGTTTCTTTTATTTTTTTCAATCTGCAGACCGGACAATTTTGCAATATCATCTCTTGGGAATGTAACATAGTCCTCATTATACATTTCCAAAGCACATTTTACATCATCTTCGGTAAATCGGTTTATATCCTCAATACTCATATCGTCATAAACTTCTAAAAGAGAATAAGCATCCCTCATCAGCTCGCCTTCTTCGATACAACATTTTTTTGCATATATAGCCAATGTCATTATACCATAAAATCTATGACCGACTTTTATTTCAGTTTTAATTCGATTAAGCCACCAATCATATAAATCTCTTTTTATAGTCCATCTGCCCCGGCGCTCTTTTCTTACTATCCGCTTTTCATACCAATCAGGATATTTTTCTTTTGCCTCCTCGATTGATAACCGGCTTTTCATCATAATACTTTTAACGTGCTGCTGTTCTCCGTTTGAATCAGGAATAAAAGTTAAAAGTTCATCTAAAGAAATTCTATCTCCAACCGAATAAGCAACAACAGGGTATTTTTCTCCCAGTTTGGTACACGTTCCAATCACTCTGAAACCCTGCATTATTCCCTGCATTTGCGGTTCTTTAATCGTAGAAGTAAACCTATTCCATATCTGCCGAGTCAAAGCATATTTCAACTCTTTCATATACAACTGATTTTGCGGATACATAGGAACAGGCTCATCCAAAACATAATATAAATGCAACCCGGTACCACTATTTACGACAAAGGTAGCCTTTGGCAAAATATCTTTATCCATCTGATGAAGCACGTCCCGGAGCTGCGGCATATCTACACCATCAAGGTCAAACACCAAAGCATACAAATACCGAGCGTTTTTAGCATTTCGCTGTTTTCCGTAATACGAAATTGGAGACATAATAGTAAATTCAGACTTGTTAAGCTCATTCAACTCTTCGAGATTATCCGTAATTGTATATCTTTTCCCTTTACCATTTCTTTTAAGCTCAACCGCAATACCGTTTTCTTTATACTTTTTTTCAATCGTCACAGCAATAGCATTAGGTTTATTATCTTCATAGTGTCCTTTTCGCTCAAAAGCTCCTTCAGGAAATATGTATCTATAAAAATCATACGGCTCAATCTGCTCATAAAACTGATTAAGCAACGCATTTTTATTTATATATAAAAATCTTTGTTGTTTTAACAATTCAGACCTATCAGACAGCATAAAAACACCTCCCAACAATAAAGGGGGAAAAGGGAGAGCAAAAAAGCGGTCGCTTACGCTCCCTTAAAGAAAAAGTCACCTCTCCCTTTTCCCCCTCGCTCCACCTATGGAAAGCGTGGAAAACTCCGCTGGAGTTTACGCACCCTTACCACAGGTTACGCTCACCCCCATATTCCTCTCCGACTTTTTCCATAGATTTATAAAAAATATTTTTTTATTTTTTTTAGTAGCCCTAAAGGGCTATACGGGGCATATATTATCAATGAATTTTTTCAGCACTTTTATAATACCATAAATTTTCTCAAAATACAATATATTGTGATAAATTTTATTATCCCCACAAAAATATTTTTTATAAATCTATAAAATACCATTGACAAATCCGCAAAAATCGGATATACTATGTATATACTAATAATGGAGGTGTTCTAAATGACAACAACCATTCAGAAGTGGGGCAATAGTCAAGGGATCAGAATCCCAAAGTTTCTGCTCGATGCAGTTCAATGGAGTGACGATGAGCAGCTTGTATTAAGCGCCGACAAAAACAAAATCATAATTGAAAAAGCAGAGCCAAGAAAAAACATCATGGAACTTTTTGCTAATTTTGACGGCGAATATGTTCCGGTTGAAATGGATTGGGGACAGCCGGTAGGAGAAGAAGTATGGTAAGTCAAGGAGATATTATAAAAGTCAGCTTTGATCCCCAAAAAGGACACGAACAAGCTGGCTACCGCCCGGCAGTAGTAGTAAGCAATGATTTTTTCAATCAGAAAACCAATCTTGCTATAATTTGCCCCATAACAAACACAAACAATAAATTCCCTTTGCATATCCCTTTAGATAACAGAACGCAGACAACCGGTGTTATTTTATGTGAACACGTCAAGGCATTAGATCTTAATGCAAGACCGCACACGGTTGTGGAGCAGCTCCCAAAGGAGATTTTGACAAAGGTAATAAATGTTGTGTTTTCAGAAATCGAACAAATTTAGAAACAAAAGCGGCTGTTACAGGCCGCTTTTGTTCGTTTTAAGCCTGTTTAATATAAAACCCCACACGATCGCCTTAAAAACGATTTAAGAGCCGTTTTTGAGCCTCTGGCAACCATCAACACATACGCATATCTTTCGGAACGCAAGATAACGGTTTTGTGTGATAAAAGGCTATTTCCCAATATCCCAATCGAAAATTCATTCTTAACTTTCTTTCAAGCATAACATTGTATTTTTTATGAATTTTTGACCATTCATTATCTTCTATCATAGCAGCATAGCCGTTTGAATAACCGGCAGTAATTCCTATTTTTGAAATAAAAAATTGTCCGTTTTCATCTTTTACAAATAATTCATCAATTATCTGCTTTCTTGCCTGTTCCTCTGTAAAATCTATCGTGTACGGACTCTGCAGAACCGTCTCCCATAAAACAATTTTATGGTTTTTTCTGTTTATTCTGAAAGTATAATCTTTTTCTGATGAAGAGCATACAACATACCCTGTATGCTCCTTTTTTGGTTTTAATTTTCTGTCGGCGTTCGCACGTTCCCGGTTAATTCTCAAAAGATTTTCATTCAGCCCACGTTGGTATTCGATTTCAGCATTTGCTGCAGCAAGCTCCTGTTTAATCTTTTCCACTTGCTCATCAGCAGCTTTGTATGCCTCATTTATTTCTCTTTTTGCTTCAACATTTGCTCTATCTATATTTTTTCGGGCTTTTTCTTCTGCTTCACTTTTCCCGGCTTTTGCTACCCTTAATTCTGTTTCTTGGTTGTTATATTCTTTCCTGGTTAATATCACATATTCCCATTCAGAGCTTGAATATCCCCCTTGCACTTCTTTATATCCGCCAAAGGGTGTTTTTTTAACATATTCAGACATTTCCGCACCCCCTTACAATCCTCTAAGGTAATTTGTAGCAAAAACTTCTGCTCTATTATGTCCGAGAGCTTTACTGCACATTGTCATCGCAGCTCTATCAAGTTTTCTCTTTACCTCGTCCTTTCTGCAGGTGTAAACATCACTTTGATATTTTCTTCCTGTTCCCTTGTTAATTTTATCATACGGAATATCTTTAATATCCCTTGCATGAGCTTTATACACCGCAGTTGCATACTCGGCTCTGTAACCGTGTATGTCGGCAGCTCCGTGTATATGCTCCCACACCTTTTTTTCTTCCGGTGTTTTTATAATTCTGTCGGCAATCTGCTTCTGATGTTCTCCGATAATCGGGCTATATCGTTCTCTGCCACCCTTGCCTATACCTTTTCGGATATGCACATAATATTCTTCCTCAAAGTATCTTGTATCTTTCAAAATTCCTAACTGCTTCTCATCGGCGGCCGTTCGCTTGTCCTCTGGTATGCTCTCCAGCTTTGTTATTTCCGCCTCGATTTCGGTTTTGGTTATTATATCCCCACCCTTAATCGAGGACAGCTCACATCTCCTCAAGCCTGTTCCCTTACAGAATTTCACAAGCTCATCATTGTTTTTTTCTGAAAAATGATGGTCTCTCTTTGCCGTTCCTCTGCTCCTCTTTATATCTTCCCTGTGTCGTTTCGGAGGCTGATAATAATTTTCATCATCGGGACTAATGCCATAGAGCTTACCCAACGCTTTCGCCTCAAGGTGCATTGTCGAAGCTGACAACCCCTCTGCCTCTCTTTTCTGCAACCACTCATTTACATATTTTTTTGCACTTTTTAATGTTGTGCATTTCAGATCGGTTTCCTGCACGTACTTAATAAAATATTTTATATGTTTCCAATAACTCTTGTAGGTGTTAAAGGAAAATATTTTGTCTTTCTCCGTTCCGTTCTTCATAGCCTCTTTTTTGCTTTCGCCAAAGGCTTGCATACTTGTCAATTTATCGTATGCTTGCTGATGAAGAGTTTTAGAATAAGCTTTGTTTTTTCTTCCCATCAGAAAAACCTCCTTTCTCTGATGTTCAAATGGTGTTAAAGCTAAAGCCGCCTCCTGCAAGAATTAAATTCTCTGCATTCAGCAAAATACACTTTTTAAGGTCTTATGTGTGACCGGTTTGGAATTAAATTCCGACACTTTTTCTTCTTGCTTATGTGTGCAGCCTTATTTATTATTTTAATCACTTTCTACGGCAGTTAAGGTTCTGTCGGCTTTTTGTAGAGTACAGCATCTCTCCGGCAATTTGTCAGTATGTCCGGCTACATTCAACGATACGTTTGCTTACAATGTGCTTTCAAAAGATTACTTACACAAAGGTCAATGATACATTTTTTCAATTCACAAGGTTACTGCGACAAGCCTATGTATCATATAGGTGTATCAAACCTAAACGGCTTCTACATTATAAAATAATGTACCTCCGGCAATTTCCCGGAACGCTCTGAGCCTAAACACTATTTACCCTCGCTCAGACGAGCCTCTTTTTCATTTTCTATTATACCATACCCGAAAATGTTTGTCAACATATTACACTAAATCTATAACATAACGGTTTACCCGTACACGATATGCGCATACGGGTAAACCGTTATGGCAAAAAAAATAGAGGTCGGCGAATATTGCCGACCTCTATTTTTTTATGTTATGGTCTGTGATCAATGTTGAATGATTCGGTGTCTGACCCCGTTGTATAACTTACAGTTACATTTTCAGGAGATACTTCCCATGCCTGATTTACAAGACTAGAAGACATTCCCCAGTTTTCATATGTAGAGGTATTTCTATTATACCGAAAGACAGCGTAAGTATGTAAGGGATATTGCCGTGCGTCTGAATCTCTCCGAGGGAGATATGCCAGACTTCACGAACTACCACGAAACGGACAACTGGATAAAGCTACATAAGGACTTATGCCCTGCCACAGAGGACAAGGACTATTGTTACAAGAATGGAAATATCTATTCTATTGGGGAGTTCGTGTCTTTCCGTCAAGTCCTTAAAAGCTATTGTGAGGAAATCCGCAAGGTGCTTTGTAGCCGTACAGGGGCAGATTGTAAGCGTGAATTAGCTTTATTCCTTTATCGCTATTTCTTGCGTGAAATGAAATATACCAGTGAGGAAGCGTTGAATCTTACCCTTGATTTTAACGCTCATTTGTCCTGCCCTTTTGATGAATCCTATGTTATCACGGTGACTGCCAGTGCAGACAAAAGGATTGAGAGCGGACTTCCTTACCGTTACAAGAAAGAAACTATTATCAAGCTGTTGGAAATTACCGAGGAAGAATTGAAAGACTTGCCTTTCCTGTCTACGGCAGTCAAGAGCAAGAAAGAGCGTAAGGCAGAAGCTAACCGCAGAGCCTATGAGAAGCGTTTAGAAGCCGAAAATAAGCAAAACAAGGAAGCCGTGATTCTGGAACGCAGAGCGGTTATTTTCGCTATGCGTGAAAGCGGAGCAACCGCAAAGGAAATCCAAGAGCAGTTACATATCAGCAGAGCAACCTATCATAGAGATATTGTTGCCCTTGCCACAGAGAGCGTTCTGACGGCTGTTAAAGCCATTTTGGACAAGGTAAGCAACAATATCAAGGAAGCCACAGAAAAAGCCGTAGAAACGGCTGAAAAGGGCGTAGAAGCGGTATCTGACAGCATGGATTGTTTCAAAGAAAAAGCTGTCAATATCGTAAAATCTGCTATGTCTCATTTTTTCAGTCTCCCTATTATAGAGAGTACAGCGAAGCTGTACCGCACATTTATGTCTGCCCCTACCAGACTGTTACAATACTTCCTGCCTGTTCTCCATGACGGGGGGAGCGGTGATATTGAGGGGGATTCCGACACCGACAGCAGTTGAGTGTGGGGTTTTCCCCGATAGTTGATGATTGTTTTTGTTTTATAGCTGATACAGGACGAGGACGAGGGCGAAGCCACAGCCGTTCCGTTCCGCTTTGAGCCAGTCAAGGTACGGGTAGTATTTCCTTGCGGAAATCTCCACCCTTTCCCCCTTGACAGTCACAATCTGCCCCGTTCCGTAGGCTACGCCGACGGAAACAGAAAAACAAAGTTTTCCCGTTTCCATTCGGACTTGCCATTGTACGGGCAGACCGCTTCACTTACCTTACAGCAGACCGCAGGGCAGGGCATGAGGGGCGTTTGCAACACCCCCTCAAACTCAATTGTCGTTTCTCCTTTTTTTCATAAGTTTCCATTTTTGTTATTACCTCCTTCGCAAGATCATCCATGTGGACTCCAAAAAGAAAGCAGATTTTTTTCAACGTATTTATATCGGGTTCATTGACATCCCTTTCCCAATTCGATAGCGCCTGCCGGGTAACATTTAGTTCCCCGGCTAATTCCTCCTGTGTCATTCCCGATTGTGTCCGCAGATGACGTATTTGCTTTCCTGTTGTAATATCCGTCTGTTCCTTGTTCAAAATAGTTCCTCCTCTCTGATACTGATTCTATCAAGGATATTTTGCAATAGCCAGCAATGAACGCTTGCATTGCGCAAGACCTTACATGATCTTCTGAAACATATGACGAGCCTTATCCAGCCGGCTATTGGGGCGACGGGGCTGTACAGCAGGTTCCCCTGGAGTTTCCTGATACCCTTTCAATTCCGTCAGGCAAACGCTTCTTCCATTTGTGTAGAAATTCAGATCGCTTTTGTATTCCCCAATCCGTCTTGCTGGTATTTCTCCAGTTAAGATCGCTTCATTATTTTTTATTGAAGTTGTTTCAATTACCGCATCGTATTTCACAGCATCATGATAAGCCCGTGAAAGATATTCCTGCGGTGCAAACAGGGTAAAAGAAAGATAGGGTTCTAAAACCTGTGTTCCTGCTTTTTTTAATGCCAGTT
>JBGVKY010000016.1:0-7304 GCA_045123995.1 Clostridia bacterium | reverse complement strand
AGAATTAAATCAAAAAGAGAAGTTCCGTTCAGGAAGGTATTTACGACGGTGTTCAGACGTCCTAAAGGCTATTGATTGTTCAAACAGTTTTTTATTACCATCCGAAACCAGAAGCGATATTCCGGTAATAAAAACTCAAGGAGGTAATATATAATGGGAATTTATTTACGGACTTTTGGAAAAACATTCTTAAAGGGCTTTATTTGGACTTTAATATGCTGTATTCCTACGGCTTGGTTTATTGTTTGTATTCGGCTGATAGACTTGCCTGGATTCTGGGCTTTTGAGTTTAATCCACTTTATCTTTCAATAATTAACTACCGTTTTATAACCAAGAAAAATGCATTTTTTATATGGCTGTTTCTTATTGCGTTACAAACACCGTGGTATTTTCCTTACATATTCAGGGAAACTGACGAATGGCTTGCCATACCGATACTTATAAGCTATATTGGTAATTATCAGATAATAGGCATAACCATTTGTTTTGCCGTTGCCTGCCTTATAAAATATATAATTTATGTTATCAAAAAGAAAAAAGCATCTGTGGAAGTGCAGTCAAAAGATATAAAGGAAAATGGCTGAATATTACATAACAAAAAAAGAGAGTGCTTTCGGCGGTACTCCTTAGGGATTAATCGCCCAAAAACCACGATTTTGGCACATAACTGTGTTAAAAATCCTCTGCATCCGTCAAGGATTCCTCGGATTTTTGCCTTGTTCTGTACTCAAAATCGAGATTTTTGTGGTGCGAAGCAGTTTTGGGTTAGGAATTTTTCGTCTTAGAGAAGTCATAAAAAATGCAGTCATACTGGCGTATGTCTGCATTTTTTGCGCACTATCAGCGGAAAATAACAAGCCAAAACCGACTTCTCCCTAAGGAGTACCGCCGTTCACTCTCTTTTTTACTTACTTAAGTGAGCATATTCTCAATAAATATGCCGTAGCCCTTTTGGGGTTCATTTACAAAAACATGAGTTACTGCACCAACTAACTTACCATTTTGAACGATTGGAAAGCCCCATTTAAATTTATATTGTTATAATGTTTCTTCTTGCTTTGTATGCGAATTAATACCGATATCAAGCTGAATAAAAATACCTGTAATTATAATTAAAAGACCTATAATCGAGTAAACGCTGATGCTCTCCTTAAGAATGAGCCCCGTCCACAGGAGAGATAAAAACGGAGTAATATACGCAAGATTGGATATTTTTGCAGTATTGCCCCCTGAAAGTGCTATAATCCAGATTGTGGAGGCCACTGCCATTGCAAACATTCCATTCCACGCAAAGCCTATGATTTCAAGGACAGAGGGAATAAATAAATCTCCCTTTACAAGGTTAATCACAGTGGTACAGGCAAAGGTTACAATATAGCTTATCATCATAGAAAGTTTTTTATCATACGTATATTTTTGGTTTAATGCCGTAAACACTCCGTATGATATGGCTCCCATAAGGCAGAAAGCCGTTCCCAGAAGCATATTGCCACCCGGTGTGTTAAGCGAAGCACCTGTAACGATAGCCACACCCAAAAAGGATATTAAGATAGCTGTCATCTTTCGCAGTGTCATCTTTTCTCCAAGGATTACCCAGGCGAAAAACACGCTCATTATGGGCCACGTATAGTTTATGATAAAAGCCTGTGATGCAGGCATAACATCCGTTGCCGCATAATAGCAAAGATAGTATATTAAGGTCCCCGGAATACCTATAAGAACAGTTACTATAAAATCTTTTTTTCTGTAATTTTTAAGTTTTTTAATATTGCCGCCGGCAATATTAACTATAAACAACATTAAAAATGCAAAAAAGGAGCTTATCCACAGCACCTGTATACTGCTGAGTGTTTTAAGAAGAAGCTTTGTAATGGTAGCAACTGTTGACCAAAGCAAAATTGATATTCCTGCATAAATGTATTGTTTACTCATTCTTTTTACCGCCGTATTATGTTCTTTTTAAAATCAACTGAATTTTTATTTCATCAAATCGTATGCCATAGCGCAAAGTACCTTGACAGACTTGGTTAAATAGCTTTCATCAAAGTCAAACTTACGGTAATGGGCATTGCCGGTAAGGGGACTGCGTACACGCATAAAGGAGCCCTGACCGCCGCGGCTCTGAACACGGTTTATCATATATGAGAAGTCTTCACTGCCTGCCATCTTCATGGTAAGGTTTTCGGAAACCTTCATATCAAGGTGGTTTGAGCAGACGTCTGCGATTCTTCTGCAAAGCTCCTCGTCACTGGTCAAGGACTCTGCCGCACCCATAAGCTTCACTTCAACTGTGCAGCCGTGCATTGCTGCCGAATTTTCCAGAATACGCATAGCATACCTGTCCACAAACTCGTTAATCTCCGTAGTGTCGCCACGTACTTCCATTTCCATAAAAGCTTCGTCTGCAATAACATTACGTCCGCTTCCGGCCACGAGTCTGCCTACGTTGATGCGGCTTCCACCTGCAGAATGGCGCGGAATTGCATATAGATTTGTTACCGCTACCGCTGCCGCAAGCAGGGCATTTTTACCCAGCTCGGGATTTCCGCTGGCATGGGATGCAAAACCCCGGAAGGTTACATCATACTTAAAGGAAGCAAGACAACCGTAAGCGCCGGGAGTAATGTCACTACCATCCTTCATATTTGTGGTATGGCAGCCGAACAAATAGTCTACATCATCCAGATGACCTGCTGAGACAATGGATTTTGCGCCACGAAGCCCCTCCTCGCCGGGCTGAAAAATCAGTTTTACCGTACCTTTCAAATGTTCCTTTATCTGCTTAAGTACGGATGCAACTCCCAGACCTGATGCGGCGTGGCCATCGTGACCACAGGCGTGCATAGAGCCTGCATTGACAGAAGCAAATCCTGCTTTAAAAGGGAAATGATCCTCATCCTCTGACTCGTTTACTCCCAATGCATCAATATCAAAACGCATTGCAACCGTGGGGCCTTCGCCACAGCGAAGAATTCCGATTACGCCGGTCATCCCTCCACGGGTGGCCTTGACGAATTCCGGGTCTGCACCTTGCTCGATGGCACGTGCATATGCCATTTTCAAAGTTTCATCAGACGGCACACCCATACGCTCGTCCTTCTTACAGACCTCTGCTCCAATAAGAACTTCATAACCAAGCTCAGTAAGCTTCCTTGCTATAATTGAAGCTGTGCGCATTTCAAGCCATCCGGTTTCTGCGTGCTTGTGAAAATCTCTGCGCAAGGAGATCATCTCCGGAGTTACGGCCTCGGCCTTTTCAATAATCTTCTTATATATGTTCATAATTTTTTCCTTAAGACTGTCTGCTTTCCGGTTTTATGCTGCCTTTAAAAGCGGATATATCCTACTCCGTCAACAATTTCGATCTTCGTGCCGTAAGGCTCAGAAAGTTTTGCTAAATACTGCAGGGTTTCTTCGCTCTTATTCATAACCGGGCGACCCTTCTGAGACCTGGGTTTTTCCATATTCAAAGTTACGGGATACAGCTGTACCTCGGTAACCTTGCCGTCTTCCATAGTCCATGCAGCCATAACAGAGTTCCATATCTCAGGCAAGGTACCGTATCCCGCAGTTCCGTTCTTACTGCGAAGATCCATATATTCGCCCACCTTCATATCGGTGCTGTAGCCCTTATTTACATAGGCGTCCCAAGGCTGATATTCAACAGTTTCCGTTTCAAATATGTAATTGCCGATAGAATAGAAAATTAAACCGTCCTTATAACGCTCTATACCCTGAAGCTCGTGGGGTCCATGGCCGATGATTACATCCGCACCGGCATCAATACAGTTATGAGCAAAGGTCTCGATAAACTGAGAAGGAACATTTGTCTGTCTCTCGTCATAGTAATGGCTATGTATGCTTACCAAAACAATATCGGCCTGTTTTTTAGCCTCCTTTATTCGCTTTACCATACGTTCCATATCACCTGCGTGAGGTACAGATTCTACAAAGCAGTGATCATCTAAAATAAAACGGCTTTCTCCAAAGGGAAACTGTCCTTCCGGATAAGGAGCTGTGTATCCCAGCTCAATACTGCGCTCGGCAGAAGCATTTACTTTTGTAACTTCTGCAAGCTCCTTAACCATATCAAAATGTGCTTTATCCACGTGAAATCTTTTAAGGCAACGCATAGGATTAGCTCCGGGACGTCCGGGAAGATCCTCTGTCTGGGCACCTGCACGGGCAGAATCGTTATCCGAGGAATTGCAGGCAAGCATAGCCACACGGGCATGCTTTGTTTCTATATAGCACGCCTTTGATGCATCTCCTAAATCCTTACCTGTTCCGGCAAAAATCATATCTCTCTTCTTAAGGTGCTCAATGGTGGCGAGAACGCCACTCTGGCTATAGTCACAAGAATGGTTGTTGGCTGTATTGAAAAGATTGAAGCCATATTCCTTCATATCGTCAAGAATGCGAGGATCAGACATTGCCCATGTGCCTCCGCTGAGTGCTGACGGAATACCCTCACGGTCATGGAATGTGCTCTCCAGATTCAAAAATGCCACGTCGTGGGCTTTTACACAGGCTTGAATCTCACTAAAGCCCTCGTATCCGCCTTTGGGAAGGCGCTTTGTTGCAAATGCGTCACCGGCCGCAATAAAAGTTGTTTTTGTCATAACTTAGTCCCTCTTTCCGTATAATATTATAAAACTCTCCAAAGTTGTTAAAAGCTTAACATACCTCTCTGGATTATACCGCAGAACATACAGTTTGTCAATACCGCGGGGCATTTTTTAGCCTTAAAAGCGCCACGACATCAATATCTTTCCTAATATAAAAAATGCTCTCCTATAATAAATACAGGTGAGCATTTTATATGTTATTTTCCTGCTTCCGATAACATATTCTCAATAAATATGCCGTAGCCCTTTTCGGGTTCGTTTACAAACACGTGAGTAACTGCACCAACTAACTTGCCATTTTGAACGATTGGACTACCGCTCATTCCCTGAACAATTCCGCCGGTCAAAGAAAGAAGCCTTTGGTCTTTAATTTCAACCAAAAAGTCGCCCCTGGCTCCGTAGAGCTTTTTTATGTCAACGGCGTAAGGCATAACTTTTCCGTCAACTATGGCAGAGTATAAAAGAGCTTCTCCGTCTTTTACCTCTCCCTTTGTCCCCAGCTTAACTTCCGTTTCATCATCCTTTTTTATTCCGCTTGAATTGGAGACAAGACCTCTTTCGGTATTATCCACTATATAGCCCAGAATTTTCTCGTTCTCGGGAAAGCTTCCGCAAATTTCACCGGGGGCTCCGGGCTCTCCCTTGGTGACGGAAAGAATTTCGCAGTCGGTAATATAACCTTTTCTTACCATAAAGCTTCTTTCCGCATCGGAATCTGTAACAGAATGGCCTAACGATACCATTTTGCCCTCTTTTTTGTCGTAAAAGGTAACCGTTCCGACCCCTGCTATACTGTCTCGCACCCAAAGACCGATTTTTTTGTTTCCTGCCTCGTCAACCTCAGGCTTTACTGTTGTATTATTTATTTTTCCGTCTCTGTCAAAGGTTATTTCTATTTCTCCGTCTGAATTTTTTATTATTTTTGTAAAATCGGCGGCGCTTTTAAACTCTTTTCCGTCTACAGTAAGTATGATATCACCTTTTTTAAGCCCTGCCGCCTTTCCGGTGCTTCCCTCTTCAAAATCAATGCACATAAGACCCTTGGAAAAAAGCTTTATTCCCACAATGTCTCCGCCCAGAATATACTCCTTTTGGTCAAAAGACCAGGCGGATACGCTTTTTTCTTTAACATTAAAATCATATATTACATAAGATAAAGTAATTATGGCTAAAATAAATGATAGCTTTCGTTTCAAAAAAATCACGCTCCGTTCAAATTTAATTTGCCCGAAGCGTTTATTTTTATAAGATTAAATTTTTAACAAAATTAAATTTATTCTGTCGGTTCCCCTGCTGTAATTTCCGGAAAATCTAAAGGTAGTGCTCTCTTTTTATCAAAACGCCTTCCCAAAAGAACACCGATTGTTAAGAACAGTGCCTCCGACAAAAATATGATACTGCTTGCACTCCAAAAGACTTTTCCAAAGAGAATGCCTTTTAATCCACTTAAAAAGCCGCCATATCCTACTTCTCCTAACAAAGCGTTTTCCAGAATACCTGAAGCAAGCCAGATAAATATTACCACCAAGTCACATACAAGAAAGACAGGTAATGCGATTTTTAAGTTTGTGCGAAAGACCTTAAAGCCTATATAGAAATACCATAGCCCTGCGACCAGCATTGCTGTAAGAAATCCCCACTTTAAACCGATTTGGTCAAGGTAATTCATTTTAGGAATATCATAAATTAAACCAATTATGCTTTTTAAGATACTGAAAGTTATAAAACCTATTATTACGGCTAAAACTTTGGATATGTAAACAAAATGCTTTCCATCTGTTTTATTGTTTTCAATTCTTCCTACAATTATCCCTGAAACAATAACTGCCATTTCAACTAAAAAGCCTATTATCTGCGAAATGAAAGGTTTTTTTGTTATTCCTACTTTCAAAACATAGTCCTGCAGACAACTTAATCCTCCGCTTAAAATGGTAAGATAATCTATAAAAATACTCGCTACTGTGACTAGTGTACCCCATATAAAGAACACAAGTATAAGTTTTTTTATGCTTACTTCATAAAACTTTTTACCAGCAAAAAAGTATACAAGGCATACGGCAAAAATACCTGATGAAAAGCAAAGATCCTCAAGGAACTTTTGATTTGAACTATCATTTGTATCAATACCGCAAGTAACTGTCACGAATATCTCCGCAATCATTACGATTGCAAATACAAGCATAGCTAAAAATCGCGAGATAATAAGCTTTTTCATTTTAGATAACCTCCTTTTAATTATCGACCGCTCTCATAACCCGGAATATCATGAAAGTCATGTATACAATCATGGTCATGATTAGTAACCAAATCTCCTTCTTCCGCTTCCTGAAGTTCTCCTCTAAGAGACATATCCACTCCTTGTGCTACACCACTTAATATAGGAGGTTTAAGTTCAAAAACCGCTCTCCAAAAGCGTTCCCAAGCACTTAAACTTTCAAACTCTTCTTTGTCTTTTATTCGCTGTTCCTTTTCCTCTTTTTTCTCTTCTTGCCTTTCGTTGTATATTTCGAGGTTAAAAGGGTAGCTATACGGGTGGTTAAAGGGTGTTGCATTTTTTCCTTTTCTTGAAATGGAATAATCCTCGGCAAAGCCCATTTCTTCCTTTGTTGCATCATCTAAAATTCCTGTTACGGTAAGACCTCTGTCTTCCTGAAATTGTTTAATGCCCTCTTCGG